>NZ_JACIAU010000002.1:0-641690 GCF_014194105.1 Rhizobium sp. BK529
ACAGGCACCAAGCTTGCCAGCGCCACCTTCACCAACACCACGGCAAGCGGCTGGCAGACGGTCAATTTTACAACGCCCGTCACTATCGCCGCCAATACCACCTATGTCGCCTCCTACCACACCACCGGTACCTATGTGGCGACCAACAATTTCTTTACGACCGCCGTCACCAACGGCCCGCTGACGGCGACAGCCAGCGGCAACGGCGTCTACCGCTATGGCGGCTCTGCCACCGCTGGCATTTTCCCAAATGCCACTTTCGGTGCTTCCAATTATTGGGCCGATGTAGTCTTCCGTCCCTCGACCACGCCCGGCAACACGACGCCGACGGCGGTAGCCGATACGGGGGACGCGACCGAGAAGGGTGGTGTCGCCAATGGTTCGGGCGGCGTGGTTGCGAGCGGCAACGTGCTGACCAACGACACCGATCCGGATGCCGGCGACACCAAGACGGTGACGGCAGTCAATTTCGGTGCGACGGCGGGCACGCTCGGCACGGCGCTCGCCGGCACCTATGGCAGCCTCGTGCTCAATGCATCGGGCGCCTATAGCTATGCGATCAACGAGAATAATGCGACCGTCCAGGCGTTGCGCCAGTCGACCAACACGCTGAGCGATGTCTTCAGCTACACGATGCGCGACAGCGCCGGCGCCACTGCCACGGCGAACCTGACCATCACCATCCATGGCGCCAACGATGCACCGGTGCTCGCCGTCCAGACGACGACCCAGAATGCCACCGTAGGCTCCGCCTTCTCCTTCGCAGTGCCGACGACGACCTTCACCGATGTCGACAGCGGCGACACGCTGACCTACACGGCAACGGCTGCCGATGGCACGGCACTTCCCGCCTGGCTCTCCTTCAACGCCACGACGCGCACCTTCTCCGGCACGCCGACGACAGCCGGGACCTACGGCGTCAAGGTGACGGCAACCGATCTCGGCGGTCTCGCCGCCAACGAGACCTTCAATATCAATGCGACGACGGCGTCGGCGACCTACAGCTTATTCAACGCCTCCAGCACGCCGGCCCAGACGAACCTCAACGACGGCCAGCAGCTCGAGCTCGGCGTCAAGTTCACGTCGAACGTCGCAGGCGATATCACCGGCATCAAGTTCTACCGCAGCGCCAATGACAACGGCCAGAACGTCGTCGACCTGTGGAGCTCCACAGGCACCAAGCTTGCCAGCGCCACCTTCACCAACACCACGGCAAGCGGCTGGCAGACGGTCAATTTTACAACGCCCGTCACTATCGCCGCCAACACCACCTATGTCGCCTCCTACCACACCACCGGTACCTATGTGGCGACCGATGGCTTCTTCACCAACGGTGTGAGCAACGGGCCGCTGTCGGCACTATCCAGTGCGGCTGCCGGTGGCAACGGCGTCTATTCCTATGGAGGATCCGCCACCACAGGTCTCTTCCCGACCAGCACATTCGATTCAGCGAACTATTATGCCGATGTGGTCTTCCGGCCGCAGCTTGCCGCATGAAGCATCGGAGGAGGGCGGGAACGGGTTTGAATGAGGCTCATAGGATGCAACTCCCGGCCGTCGCGACGGTCGCTGCGAATGTCCCTAATCGAGGGGTGCCGCTGAACAGGGAGCGCCTGCCGGTGACGGTGCTTGCCGGTTTTCTCGGCGCTGGCAAGACGACGCTTCTCAGTCACATCCTGAACAATCGTCAGGGCCTGCGGGTTGCCGTCATCGTCAACGACATGAGTGACGTGAACATTGACGCCAGTCTCATTCGAGACGGCGGTTGTAATCTGTCACACACGACGGAGGCGTTGGTTGAGCTCAGCAATGGCTGCATATGCTGCACCCTTCGCAATGATCTGCTGACGGAAGTGCGGCGACTGGCCGAAGAGGGGCGATACGACTATCTGCTGATCGAAGGAACTGGCATTGCCGAGCCACGCCCCATTGCGGCAACCTTTTCCTTCCGCGACGAGAACGGTGTTTCGCTTTCTGATTTTGCCAAACTGGACACGATGGTCACCCTAGTCGACGCGGCGAGCCTGTTGGCCGACTACAGCAGCGCTGATCTGCTTGCAGACCGCGGCCTGCAGCGGGATGGTGAGGATCGGCGCACCCTTATCGACCTGCTGGTCGACCAGATCGAGTTTGCCGATGTTATCGTGATCAACAAGATCTCGGACGTGAGCGAAGAGATGCGCGCCGAAGTCCGCAAGACAGTTGCCGCACTCAATCCGGATGCGCGTCAGGTGGAGACCGATTTCGGCAACGTTTCTCTGGCAGCCGTCCTCAATACGGATCTCTTCGATGAAGCAAAGGCTGCGGCGCATCCCTTGTGGCACAAGGAGCTCTATAGTCCCGGCGAACATGTTCCGGAGACGGAGGAATACGGGATATCGAGCTTCGTCTATCGGACGAGACGACCGTTCGACCCGATGCGGTTTCGGGCATTCCTGGACAGGCCCTGGCCGGGAGTGTTGCGTGCCAAGGGCCATTTCTGGCTTGCTACGCGCCCGCGTCACGTAGGCTTGATGTCGGCTGCAGGCATACAACGGCGCTGCGAACCGATGGGGCTCTGGTGGGCCGCCGTTCCCCGGCAGGACTGGCCGAGTCATGAGCAGTTCCTGCAACATCTCCAGAGCAGATGGGACAGCGCCTGGGGGGATCGTCGGCAGGAGCTCGTGTTCATCGGCATGGACATGGACGAGACAGGCATCCGGATCGCATTGGAAGCCTGTCTGGCCAGTGCGAATCCGCGCGACTGGTCCGTTCTCGAAGATCCGTTTCCGGCCTGGTAACGAGGGGCGGCGTTGCAATGGTCGTGCCATCAACGCACTGCGGAGGCCACACACTGTCCACTCTCGCGACAGTGTCTGGCTGACGACGCAATCGACTCGATCGCCCTGCCGTCGGCCTGGCCTGGAAACGCCATGATGTGGCGTAACCGGACGGCCACCACCTCGGCCCACTCAACCACAGAGGGTGTTTTTCTATCAGCTTAATGCCGCTGCAATTACAACACGAAAGCGCCTCATTGGCGTGGCATTGGCCCCACCATATCTGATCCGTTCAATCACAGCCGGACCCAAGGGCTGCGCGAAAGGCAAGGGCGCAATGACGATTTATTATGTAAATTCCGCAACAGGATCCAACACCAACACTGGCACAAGCGAAAATTCCGCTTTTGCGAGCTTGTCCAAGGTAGAGTCCTTGAGACTGCAGCCCGGCGATAGCGTGCTTCTTGCTGCTGGAAGCGTTTTTAACGAGCAATTTGATATCAAATATTCCGGCACCGCAGCTGCTCCGATCACGATTGGCAGTTACGGGGTGGGCGAAGCGCCTGTTATCCACAGCAGTGCCGGTAATGGCATTGCCAGCCAAAATACGTCGAACATCGTTATCGAGAACATAAAGATCGCCGATACTGCAGGCACCGCCATCTGGGCGAGCAATGTCTCGAACTGGACGGTCAACAACGTCGATGTTGAACATACAGGACTGTCGGGTGCCGCCGGCTCCGTCTTCTTCAGGACCGGTCAGAATATCACGATCGAAAACAGCAGGATCAGCGACGTCAACAGTGACGGCATGTGGATCGAAAAGATCAACGGCGTCAACCTCATCAACAACACCGTCACCAATGCCCATGGAAAGACGGCTGATGCCGTTCAGCTGGACCACAGCAGCAACGTTCTCATCAGCGGCAATACCTTCGACCAGACAAATGCCACCAGTCCGAAGGGTGTCCTGGTGCTCGGCACGGTTCAAAATGCCGTCGTCGAAAACAATGCGCTGCTCGGTGGCGGCTTTGGGATCAGTGCGCAGGCCGGCACGAATATAGATATCCACGGCAATGATATCTCCGGATATGGCGGCTATAGCTGGTCCTACGCTATCGGTTTCGGCGATGAGGGTGATACGCGGAACTACACAATATCGGACAACCATATCCATAATGGTGTCTGGGGTGTTTCGGTCAGCGCTGCCAGTACCCTGCCCTATGTTCGCGAAGGGATCGATATTTACGGGAACACATTCGACCATCTGTCTAACGCGGCACTGAAAGTCGACAGGCCTGCCTCAGGCTCTTTCCATGACAATCTCATTGCTAGCGATGTGACGCCAACCTACATATCTCCGACGATCGTGGCCTCAAACACGTTTACCGTCAGCGATAACCAGACGTTTGATGCGACCCAAGCCCAGCCCGCGCACACACTTGCTGCTGACGCCACGCATACTCTCGCAGACCCGGCGGCCGCCTCCACCCACGACAGCGTGAAGATGTCGTCGGACAAGGCCGACGGAAATCACAAGGATGTTGCCCATAACGGCGACGATGCCTTCCACTTTCGTCACTTTGCGAGCAACAATTCTGACGCACACGGTCTGAATTCGACCCATGGCGATTACGACAACGCGAGCAGAGCCATTGATCCCTCAGGTCCTGATGCCGGCGGCAGCGAACCTTCGCACCATCATATCCCTGACGTGGCATGGCACCATATCGACTCCCACGCGCATAACGCCCACTTCGATGGGGACGGCCTGCTGATCTGACAATATCCGGAGATTATCGACCTGGAGATAAATCGTACCTGATCGAGGCCATGAACGAGCCGGAGGTCTACATCCGAGCGGGAGAACCGAATCCTGTTTCGACAAATATCATGGCGGGTCCTGGAGTGCCCGCCATGATGGGCGCCTGCAAAGCGCATCTCGAAATTGTTCAGATCCTGCCTTTCGGCTGATCGCATCTGCCAGCTCTCGTCTTGCATCGGATGACAACTGAGCCAGCCGCAGTGCCGATCAATGCAGCTCGATATTCACGTCTGCGAGCAGCGGTTCCAGACCGGCAAGATCTGCATCCGTCGCCCTGCGCAGCTCCCGGGTAACCGCCGTCAATGCAAGGTCGAGAGATTGGGCGCCGAGTTCGATCTTCAAATCTTCCGCCAGCGCTCTTGCATAGGTGATCATGCGAGCCAAAGCCACCAACTCGTCAAGATCATCCGTGGCGGCTGCCGCTAATGCTTGCTTACGCATTCCCGAACCTATGACTGACATATCCATCTCCAGATTACGGAGATGACCATAAGGACAGTTCGGTACTAAAGTGCGTGAAAAACGCGTGAAACACGTCATGGCTGCAAGTCGTCTTAAGATTTTGAGCGGGCTAGTTGTTCTGTCCAAAGCGCGGTTTTCCGGAACTCCCAATGGCGATTTTTGGGCACGCGCTGGTTATCTGCGCCGTCAACAGCTTCGAGAAGCGCCAAGGCATCGGTTCGCTTTTGATCGATTGCATGGGTCTTCAGCATACCCAGCCAATACTGCTTTTGCGATTCCGATATTGCCGCACATGCCTCAACAATGAGGGCCCAGCTTCTTTTCTTGAAGAAGAGGTTGGCAGCTGTTTGTTCGAGAGCGCGGCGAAATGCTCTATCGAGGAGCTGTAGCCGTTCCATCTCGTCCAGGGTGCTTCTCACATTGACCATCGGCACGGTCAACGCTCTGCCGCCCAACTCCCTTGGTTCGTGCAGAAGCGCAACATCGGAGTCGTCGACGATTGTTCCACTGGCATAATCGTTGAATATCCGGCCAACACCGATCATGCCAAACGCGGAGCACTCGGCGGCACGCAAGGCGCCCATGCTGGCGGCGCCGAGGACCGTGACATCGAGGGAGAGAGCAAAAAGGATCTCCTTGTGCCAAACCGGTGCGGTATGTTCAAAGCCGCCGTCAACCAGGCCTATGACGCTGGCGCCATCCTCCACCGCCCTTAAAACATCTCCCTGAACGGCGGGCGGACGGAGAACGATGTCTCCTGAAATGTGGCTTGCCGCATCCGGTAAGCTCGGGCCGATGAAGATCACCTTCACGCGCGCATTGCCTTTGCAAGGGCACGTTTGCCGAAGCGATGGAGCCTGTTGCCTGCCGGATTCTCGAGATCGGGGATGAATATCTTCACCACCGAAAATGGCAGGTCCGTCGACGTGAGAGGCAGGGCGATAACCGAACTGATGCCACTGGCGCGAAGTCTGGCCAGCAATTCACTCAACAGCGTCGACACAGTGCCGGCCGGCCTTCGGATGGCGGCTGCAGATACGAGGGCAGGGGTGGCAAGAAAGGCGCTGCGGGTCTGTGCCGGTAGAGGCGCCGTGAACAGTTCGGGCCAGACATCGTCCCGGGCGCCGCTGATATAGGTCAGTCTCGACTGAAGCGCTTCCGTCACGGCGCGGATTGCCGCCCGCACGGCCCAGGGATGAGCGCCGCTTCCTCCGGTGACCTCGACGAACCGAAGCGGCGCTTTGCTGTTGACCGCTGGTGGGGCGACGAGCGCGGCATAGCAGGGAATGCCGATATCGCTGGTGACGTCGAACAGTTTCACGACAAGTCCGGCTGTCTCGATCCTGTCGATCAAGCCTGCAAGCGCGGCGTCGGCAAAACTTCTCGGATCGACACAGCATGCATCGCGCTTGTCGTCGCTGACGATTTGCCAAAGGACGTAGGCATCGCGCTCGATCCGCTCCAGGATGCCATGAAATACTGCCTCCTCGAGGGTGTTGCCAGCGGCAAGTCCATCCGACGACATCCAGAACCGATTATGCCTCGTTCGGTCGAGGAGGGCGGCATCCTGCGGGACATGGATCGGCTGGTCGTGCAGCAGTTCGGTTGCCATGCTCCAGGCCAACTCCTCATCTTCCCCCACGACTTGCTCACCGCTTGCGGTGAGACAATCGAGCGGTTCGACACGACCGCGGCGTCTTAGGTCTCGTGCCGAGGAAACCGTTGTTATGGTAATGGGTTCGCCCGCCACGGCGCGTTCCAGCGCCTCCATCGCCGCCGATACCTTCGCGTCGATGTCATCAAGTCCTTTGCCTTGTGCGATGACAATGGAGCGGGAGTTTGGCGTATATGCGCACCAGACCGGAACACCGACACAATCGAGATCCGTCTGTCGCGACAGGCGCGTGATACCCATTGCCTCTAAATAGGGAACGATGCGGGACAATGTGTCTCGCGGCGCGATTGTTCGATCAGAATAAGGATTGAGATGAGCGATCAGCGTCGCTGTCCTTCAACCGTCCACATGGCCGGAGAAGACCACCTGCGCCGATGAGACGGCGACTGCAAAATCGACATTCTTGATGAATGTGCCGCCGGCATCGCGCTGCTGGACGGCTGTCGCCAGATCACCGCTGGCAGGCACCTGCAGCGGTGTCACGGTCCTTGCGTCGATATCCACCAGCCAAAGTCCGTTATCGCCCGACAGGCCCAGTACAACAACTTTTGCCATAACTTCTCCTTTAGGTTCTTGAAAATCCCGCCTTGAAAAGACCGTCCCGATAAAGTTCTTTTTGCCATTGCTCCTTGAAGGGCACCAAGGCGAGCCATTTCTCGACCTCGAAAGCAGGATTGAGCGCTTCGGCGCGTTGCCGATAAAACTGCGCCCGTTTTCGATCGCCGATCATCGCATAGCTGGCCGCCGCGATGCGGTATGCGGGAGCTTTGTCCTTCATTCGATCGACATAGGCAAGCGCCTCCTCGTAGCGCTCGAGGAAGTAGCTCGCTCCGGCCGCGCACCAGAGGTAGGCGTCGGGTGCGATCGGATTGAGCGAGATCGCTTTCTTGATCTTCTCCAGCGCGTCTTGCGGTCGCGACGCGTGGACCAGCGTGTCCGCATGGCTATAGATGACGTCGGCATAATGCGGGCTGAGGCCTTCCGCGAGTTCAAGCGCTGCAACACTTTCATCGACGGCACCCTGGTAAAGCTTCGTTACACCCAGTTCGCGATGACCGGCTGCCGATTCTAAATCCGTCTCTATCGCCCGAAGCGCCTGATCCTCGGCAAGCTTCAGAAGGGCGGGATCGCCTTGCGTGGTCAATAGCCACTCGCTGGTGAATGTTCGCGACAGGCCTGTGAAAGCGGGGGCGTAATCCGGATAAAATTGCAATGAGCGCTTGAAGTATTTCCGCGCGCGCCGGATATCCGGCAGGCTGAACTTGGTCAGGAAGCCGGCGCCGACGAGATAGGAATGATAGGCTTGTGGGTCGGCTTCGTTGCGGAGACGAATGCTTTCGTTCCGCTTTAGTTGTCCCGAGACGGCGTCGGCCAGTTTATGGGCGATCAAGCGCCTTTGCGTCGGCAGCGTTTCGACCGCCATTTCGAACCGGGCTGCCCACAAGATCTCGTCGGTCGGAAAATAGATGAGCTGTGCATAAAGCCCCTCTCCGGAAAGGCGTGTATCCAGGAGGTAGGAAATCGAATGCCGCTCCACGATGGCAGCCTTGTCGGAATCACGGCGGATTTGCTCGGCTGTATGGGGTGCGACAACAGATATGTTGCGCAGGGCGCAGAGCTCGATCGTAACATCCTCGATAAGAGCGTCGGCAATTGTCGCCTGCTGCGTGAGGGCCGGGGCGCCTGGAGGCAACAAAACAAGCCGCGGCGCAGGTGTTGCGGGCATGATTTGCGGTAAGGTGCCGTCTTGTTGCTCGGCGATGCGACCGCTGGCGATTGCCACAGATCCTGTCGCCTGCAGGCGGCGCTGCGAATGATCATCTGCCGTTCCGCGAAGGATCGAGCGAATCTGCTCGTCACCGGGAAAGGTTTCAAGGAGTTGAAGTCCCGAGCGGCGCAGAAGGCGGCGTTCCTCATCGTCGCGAATATGATCTGCAGCCTTGATGAAAATATCCCTGAGAGTGAGCACCTGCAGCTGCCGTTCGCGCTCGATCCATCCATCGATTGCCTTGGTCGATGCGCTGAGGCCGGGAATGAAGCCGCGTTGCACAAGGTCGCTGACTGCCCCCAGCCGTGCCACCGGCGGCTTCTCCGTGCGCAATATGTCGAGATCAACCGATATGGCGTTCTTGTTCAGGCGGACGAAAGGCGGCCCGAAATTCAGGATCTCTTCCTCGAATGGGGTTGTTGTTTCGCGAATGCGTGAAATCAGCTTCCGCAGATTGAGATCGGAAAGATGATCTCCGCTCTCGTTCCACAAGAACCGTGCGAGTTCCTGCCGGCTGCGCTGATGATCCGGCGAGCAATACAGATAGGCCAGCATCACCAGAGCCTTGACTGGATAACGAATCGGCGCACCAAGGCCGTCTGTCAGTCGCAACTCGCCAAAGGTCTGGAGATGAAGCACGAAAATTCCTCAGGCGCTGGCCTCTGGATGGACGACATCATCAATGTCAGAACTCGTGCTCTTGGCAAGACTCTTGGCCAAGGCAATGAGCTTCTGTCGAATCTCGGGGCTCTCGATCGCCATGAACGCGCGATTGAGCGCCTGCGCATCCTTCGACATTAAAAAGGCATTCACATCATCGCGGCCGTTGCTGACAAGGCTGTAGGTGGTTGGCTCCGTGTCATTTTCGAAGAAGAATTGAACGGGTACGCCCAATATTTTGGCGATCGTCTGAAGCCGGCCGGCGCCAATGCGATTAGTGCCTTTTTCATATTTCTGGATCTGCTGGAAGGTGACGCCAATCCGCTCGGCAAGCCCGACCTGCGATAGCCCGAGAAGCTTGCGGCGCGCTCGTACTCTGCTGCCGACATAGGTATCGATCGATGTAGGCGATTTGGCCTTCATGGCTGGAACCTCCGGTCGCGGATGATCATTGCGAGGTTTGTGCCAAAATGCAACCGAAAGTAATATAATAATTTCGCGACTGGCGCATTCGGCTTTTACGCCGAGCCGGAGCGCTTGACGGGCAATCGTCGATCTCAAACGATGTTGACACATCAGGATCATGCAAGATCGAAGCTTGCTTCCAGCTCACGGATGTTCTCGCTACTAAGTCTGTTCGCCGCCATCCCTGTGTAAGAATGAGCAGCTTGGCCGTTTCCTCCAGCTCTTCTGCCTCAAACACCGCACTCTCCAGCGAGCTTCCAGTAACGACAGGTCCGTGGTTTGCGAGGAGAACTGCCCTATGACGAGGTTGTGCCAACCTGGTCGCTCACTTTTCTAATCAACCACTGCCGTCACAGGTCGCTTAATGAGAAGGTTGCGGCTGGGGCGTCTCTGTTGCCTGTCGTTCAATCCGATAAATTTGCTTAGTCATTCGCAAGGGGTGTTTTTCTGCCGCTGCGGCGCTCCAGATATTAGCGAGGCGCCGGCATATCGATGCCGGCAAGCCGCTCATTGAGGGAGACGATCCATGACTGCACCGCATCCTCCAAGAACCCACATCGGCAATCATGCCCTGCATCCGGAAACCCAGATGCTGAACTATGGCTATGACCCGGAACTCTCCGAAGGCGCGGTCAAGCCGCCCGTCTTCCTGACGTCGACGTTCGTATTCAACTCAGCCGAAGATGGTCGCGATTTCTTCGATTACGTCTCGGGTCGGAAGGAGCCGCCGGAAGGCAAGGGTGCGGGCCTCGTCTATTCACGATTCAACCATCCAAACAGTGAGATCGTCGAAGATCGTCTGGCGGTATACGAGCAGGCCGAGAGCGGCGCGGTATTTTCATCGGGGATGTCAGCCATTGCGACGTTCCTGCTTGCCTTCGTCCGTCCGGGAGATGCGATCCTCCACTCACAGCCGCTCTATGGCGGGACGGAAACATTGCTTGCGAAGACCTTCCTCAATCTCGGCGTTTCCGCTGTCGGTTTTGCTGACGGCGTCAGCGAAGTCTCGGTAAAAGCTGCAGCCGAGGAGGCGATGGCCAAAGGCCGTGTCTCGGTCATCCTCGTCGAGACGCCCGCAAACCCGACCAACAGCCTCGTCGACCTCGCGATGATCCGGCGGATTGCCGATGCTATCGGTGAGAAGCAAGGTCACAGGCCTGTTGTCGCCTGCGATAATACGTTGCTCGGTCCGGTATTCCAGCGCCCGATCAAGCACGGCGCGGACGTTTCCCTTTATTCCCTGACCAAATATGTCGGCGGTCATTCGGATCTGATCGCCGGAGCAGCACTCGGCAGTCGGCCACTCATCAAGCAGGTAAAGGCGCTTCGCGGCGCAATCGGCACGCAGCTCGATCCGCATTCATGCTGGATGCTCGGGCGTTCACTCGAAACGCTGCAGATCCGCATGGAGCGGGCAGACAGCAATGCCAAGGCGGTGGCCGATTTCTTAAGGCAGCATCCCAAGGTCGAGACGATCCACTACCTGCCATACAACGATCCCGATTCCGCTGTTGGCAGAACGTTCGCGGCCCAGTGCAGCGGCGCTGGTTCGACATTCTCCTTCGATATCAAGGGTGGTCAACCGGCCTCGTTCCTGTTTCTGAACACGTTGAAAATCTTCAAGCTCGCCGTCAGCCTCGGCGGAACGGAATCCCTGGCATCGCATCCGGCAACGATGACGCATTCGGGCGTGCCGGCCGAGGTGCGCCAGCGCATCGGTGTTCTCGATGCAACGATCAGGCTGTCGATCGGCATCGAACATCCAGACGACCTCATTGCCGATCTCACCCTTGCACTCGATGCAGCGTAGCGGCAGCGATGCTTAAACGGCATGAGCTTTGAACTCAAAGAGGGCCCGGTCACCCGGGCCTTCGATATTTCACCATGCCGTCAAACGACGAGAGCCAGCGTCGGCCCCTGATCGTCGGTCTTGTTTTCCTGCTCCTGGGCGGGCGGCCTGTCGGAGGCCAGCAGGTTGAGCTCCCGGCGTTCTTTCTCCGAGACGATCGCGAGGTCGATGACCTTCTGCAGGTTGGCGGCATGCCGGAAGTTGGGATCGTCCTGCTTGCCGGTTCTCACTGCTTCGGCGAAGCGCTGGTAGTTGGTGAGCACTGGCGGCACGTCTATGCCGCGCCAGACGGCGTTTTCGATGTCGTCGCCGAAGCAGCCGCGAAGATCGGAGCCGTCTGGGCGGTGGATGACCTCGAGGCTGCCCTTCTCGCCATAGATGCGCAGCTTCAGCTCGTTCAGGTGGCCGGTCGCCCAGCGGCTGGCATGAATGACGCCGAGCGCACCGTTGGCAAAATCGACCGACATGGTGAAGCTGTCATTGGCGTCGAGCATATACTCGCCGATCTGGCCGCCCGGCGCCTTGTTGAAGGTCTTGAGCCGTGCAAAGACATGATCGATGTCGGTTGCGGCGCCGTAGGCTGCGAAATCGAGGATATGGATGCCGACATCGCCGAGCACCCCGTTCGAACCGTGACCAGTAGACAAACGCCACAACCAGCGCGACTCCGTGCGCCAGTCGCCCCAGGCGCGCGAAACGAGCCAGCTCTGCAGATAGGAGGCTTCAACATGCTTGATCGTACCGAGTTCGCCCGCCAGCACCATCTCGCGGGCGCGCTGCAGCGGTGCGACATTGCGATAGGTGAGGTTCACCATATTGATGACACCAGCGGCTTCGGCAGCTTCGGTCATCTCCAGCGCGTGCCCGTAATTCTCCGCCAATGGCTTTTCGCAGAACACATGCTTACCGGCGGCAATCAGTGCGAGGCTGGTCGGGTGGTGGATACGGTCGGGTGTTACATTCGTCGCCGCATCGAAGTCACCCCAGGCGATCGCTTCATCCAGGGTGCTAAACCGTTTTTCGATATTGAAATGATCGGCAAACTCATCGAGCCGTGTCCGATCGGTATCGACGGCGCCGACGACTTCCACACCATCGATGGCAAGGAAGTTGGCAACCTGGTTTCTGGCCATGACGCCCGTGCCGAGAACGAGTAGACGCATTGCTAATCTCCTCAGCGGTAACCGGCTTCGCCGGCCTGATGCAGCCTGGGACCACGTTCGACGATCGGCTCCAGGGCTTTTTCTACCGGCACATTCGGCGCATCGGTGATGCTCTTCAGATCGCCGTGTGGGTTATAGGCCCACTTCACGCCATTGATCAGCACCTTCTGCACGTTGGAATCGTGATAGGTCGGATAGGTCTCATGGCCGGGGCGGAAATAGAAGATGTTGCCCGCACCACGCCGCCAGGTCAGGCCCGAACGGAAGACTTCACCGCCCTGGAACCAGGAGATGAACACCGTTTCCAGCGGCTCCGGCACGGAGAACTGCTCGCCGTACATTTCCTCGTTTTCCAGAACGAAGTTTTCTCCAAGGCCGGCGGCAATCGGATGGCGCTGGTTGATGGTCCATAGACGCTCGCGTTCACCCGCCTCGCGCCACTTCAGCGCACAGGGCGTGCCCATCAGCCGTTTGAAGATTTTGGAGAAATGGCCGGAATGCAGCACGAGCAGGCCCATGCCTTCCCAGACACGCTTGGCGACACGCTCGACGACGACGTCGGACACTGCGCCATGGTCCTTGTGACCCCACCAGGTCAGGACATCGGTCTCGGCAAGCCGGGCTTCGCTCAGGCCGTGTTCCGGCTCCTGCAGCGTTGCGGTCGTGGCCGAAATGGCCGGATCGGTATTCAGCGCCTTGGCGATCGTCGTGTGCATGCCTTCGGGATAGATGCCTCGGACGATCTCATTGGTTGTCTCATGGATGTTCTCACCCCAGACGACGGTGCGGATAGACAAGTTTCTGCTCCTTCATAGCAAATGGCGGACCGGAACCGATGGGAGGCGGTCAGATCCTGTTTATATGATGGTGGTCAGGCTGCGCCCTTGAAAGGTATCCTCTCGAGTGCACGCCCGGATTGGTCGAAACGATGAATGCGATCCCTGGCCGGCGATACGCCCAGTTGCTGGCCGGGCTGGTGGCCCGATACGCCACTTTCCCGAACGACGAGAGGTTCGCCTGAGCCGATGTCGAGATAGACGAATGTGTCCGACCCAAGGATCTCTGAATGGATAACGGTGCCGCTCCAGACAGGTTCCTGATCCGTGAACTCGATATGCTCTGCTCTGACCCCGATGGTGTGGGCATGATGGGGCGCCGCGAAAGGTCCGGAGAGGAAGTTCATTTTCGGCGAGCCGATGAAGCCTGCGACGAAGATCGAGTTCGGCGTCTCATAGAGCTCGATCGGTGTCCCGACCTGTTCGACGACACCGTCGCGAAGCACACAGATGCGGTCGGCCAAAGTCATCGCCTCGACCTGGTCGTGGGTGACATAAATCATCGTCGTGTCATGCATGCTGCGGTGAAGCTTGGCGATCTCCAGCCGCGTCGCGACACGCAGGGCCGCGTCGAGGTTAGACAATGGTTCGTCGAACAGGAAGACCCGCGGGTCACGAACGATGGCACGGCCGATCGCCACACGCTGACGCTGGCCGCCCGAAAGCTGGCGCGGCAGGCGCTCCAGATAGGACGAGAGCTGCAGCATGCCGGCCGCCTGTTCGACGCGCGCCTTGCATTCTTCTCTGCTCCGACCGGAGAGCTTCATGCCGAAGGCCATGTTTTCGAAGACGGTCATATGCGGGTAGAGCGCATAGGACTGAAAAACCATCGCGATACCGCGCTTGGAGGGGGACAGCCGATTGACGGGTTCGCCGTCGAAGGAGAGCGTGCCTGACGTGATGTCCTCCAGTCCGGAAATCAGTCGCAGCAGGGTGGACTTGCCGCAGCCGGAGGGACCGACGAAGACCATGAATTCGCCTTTGCGAATGTCCAGGGTCACACCTTTGATCACTTCGAATGCACCGAAGCTCTTGCGGATATTGTCTAATCTGATCCTTGCCATATCGCGCTTTCTTCAGCCTTTGACGCCGCCGGCCGTCAGACCGGAAATGATGCGGCGCTGGAAAATAAGAACCAGGATGACGACGGGCACGGTGACGATGACCGAGGCCGCCATGATGTTGCCCCAGGGAATTTCGAACTGACTTCCGCCTGACAAGAGAGCGATTGCGACGGGCACTGTCCGTTGGGCATCCGATGATGTGAAGGTTAGGGCGAAAAGAAATTCATTCCAGGCCGTGATGAAGGCGAGCAGGCCCGTGGTGACCAATGCCGGCCACATCAACGGCATGAACACGCGGGTGATGATGACCCAGGCAGAGGCGCCATCGACGATGGCCGCTTCCTCGATCTCGATTGGCAGATCGCGCATGAAAGTGGTCAGGACCCAGACCGTGAAGGGCAGGGTGAAGATCATGTAGGAAAAGATCAGCGCGAAGGGCGTGTTGAAGATGCCGATCCAGCGAATGAGCTCGAAAAGCCCTGCCAGCACGGCAATCTGGGGAAACATCGACACCGACAGGATGGTCAGCATCAGAAGTGCACGGCCCCGGAAATGTACACGGGCAAGCGCGTAGGATGCAGTCACGGCGAGCAATATTGAGGCGGCGACCACGATGCAGGCAACGAGCAGTGAATTGCCGAGGCTGCGGATGAAGCTGCCTGTCGTCAGCACGCCGGTATAGTTCTCGAGCGAGATCGATGTCGGCCAGTAGGTCACGTCGAAAAGGGCTGTGCCGGCCTTAAAGCTCGTCAGGATCGCGTAGTAGAACGGGAACACTGCGACGATGACGATGACGGCAACCAGCAGATAGAACAGGGTGTTTTTTGTGGCTGTTAGCAGCATCAGCGTTCACTCCCCCCGAGTCTGACGCGGCCGAGCCAGATGTAGAGCACGGTGACTGAAGCGATGATGAGAAAGAGAACGGTGGAGGCAGTCGCACCGTAGGCGAACTTATCGAAATCGAACAGGTTCTCGCGCGCCATGACCGACATGGTCTTTGTCTGCGCGTTGTTGGGCGTCAGCACGTAAATCAGGTCGAAGATGCGCATAGCATCGAGCATGCGGAAAATTACCGCGACCATGATTGCCGGGCGCACCAGCGGCAGCGTCAGGCGCCAGAATACCCTGATCGGATTGATGCCGTCGATTTTTGCCGCTTCGTAGATATCGGCTGGAACCATCTGCAGAGCGGCGAGGATCAAAAGCGCCATGAAGGGCGTCGTTTTCCAGACGTCGACGATCAACACGGCAATCATCGCGGTCTGGGGATCGGCCGTCCATGCGATCTTGTGGCTGATAAGCCCGAAGCCGAGAAGGATATCGTTCAGGATGCCGAACTGATCGTTGAGCATCCAGGCCCACATCTTGGCCGAGACAATGGTCGGGATCGCCCAGGGGATAAGGATGGCGGCGCGAACGATGCCGCGACCGACGAATTGAGCATTCAACACAAGGGCGACGATCAGCCCAAGTGCGGTTTCGATCATCACTGACAGCAGCGTGAACTTTGCCGTGTTCCAAACGGCACCCCACCACGCGGGATCAGCCAGCAATCCCTTATAGACCGTGCGCCCGCTCTTCAGAGTGACCCAGGACAGATAATTGTCGAAACCGACGAACTTCGCGTCGCCAAGGTTCGTCAGGGACGCATTGGTGAAGCTGAAATAGATCGTGCGAAACAGCGGCCAGCCGGCAACGACCGCAAGGATGAACAGGGTTGGTGCCAGAAACATCCAGGCGGACCGGACGCGTTCAAAGCGCAACTCCGATGAGACGCTTTTGGCGCGCACGCCCGCCCTCAGCTTTTGCGAGACTGCAACTTCACTCATGGAATATCCGCTTCATGGGACGTCGACGGAAGTATGGTTGGGTCGGCAGCGGCGGAAGGCCAGCCGCTGCCGGTTCAATCGATTACCAGGAATCGCCTTTGAGCGTGGTCAGATCGGCTTCGAGAAGTTCGAGGTTTTCTTCGGCGGTACCGTTACCGGAGAGCGTGTTATGCACCGCGGTCCAGAACTTTGCGGAAACCTCGTTGTACTTGACCTTCGCGACTGCAGAGGGACGCGGTACGGCATTTTGGAAGATCGGCTTCCAATTCGGCATGAACGGCTGGGCAGCAGCGACGTCCTTGTCGTCGTAAAGCGCAGACCGGGTTGGCAGGTTGGAAAGCTCGATAGCGCGCTGCTTCTGGCTTTCCTCCGATGTGAGGAATTTGACGAGTGCGATGGCCACATCCGGACTCTTCGAGTATTTCGAGACGGCAAGATTCCATCCGCCGAGCGTCGAGGAAGGTTTGTCGCCTTCGGCGGCAACGGGAAGGGTCGTGACGTCGAACTTGCCCTTGACGGGGCTGTCAGGGCCATTGCCCAGCGCGTAGGCGTAAGGCCAGTTGCGCATGAACACGGCGTTGCCGGTCTGCCAGACGCCGCGGGATTCCTCTTCTTGATAAGCAAGCACGCCGCTTGGCGAAATCGTGCCGACCCAGCCCTTAGCCCGATCGAGTGCTGCCGCCGCCTTCTCGTTGTTGATCGAAATCGTGCCGTCCGTCTCGATGATCTGACCGCCGCCCGAAGACTTCACCCATTCGAGCGCATCGCAGGTCAGGCCCTCATAGGCATTGCCCTGGAAAACGTAGCCCCACAAATCCTTCTGGCCTGCAGCGCGCTCCTTTTCCTGGATCTCCTTGGCGGTTGCCTCCATCTCGTCCCAGGTCTTCGGCGGCTGCTTGCCGTATTTCTCGAGCAGATCCTTGCGATAGAAAAGCGCCGGCGCATCCGTGTAAAGCGGCATCGCGACCAGGCGGCCATTCACGGTCTGCGATGCGACGATCGCCGGGAAGAAGTCGCCGACGACGTCCTTGGTGGCGTCCTTCAGGTCGATGAACTGGTCGGCGAGCTGCGGAGCCCAGATGACATCCGTCTGGTAGACGTCGACGTCCGTGTTGCCGGCCGCGAGCCACAGCCGATATTGCGAAAACTGTTCCGTGGACGAGGACGGCATGGTGACGATCTTCACCTTGTTGCCCGTCGCTTTTTCGAAGGCGTCAAGCTGCTTGCGGAACAGATCAAGGTTCTTGCCGGTGGAACTCGCTGAAACACTGATCTCGGCGGCGTAGGACGGCAATGTCGCGCCAATAAGTGCAGCTGCCACGGCGACTGCTGTGAAACGAAACTTCATTTTTCCCTCCCAAAGACCAAATTGAAATCGATTTGGTTAGGAAAAACTGTCAGAAGGCCGGTATCATGTCAAGACTTGGCTCTGCTCGCGACTATAACTTGTGAATAACCGCGAAAATTCGTTTAAAATCAATGAGAATGCTGGACATGATGTTTTTTGAAGGACACGGCTGTTCGTTCCGGTGGCAACGAAATTGAAATCGATTTGAGAAAATATAGTTGACGGTATAGAATGTCGAGTTCGGGGCGCCGATGGTATAGAGCCAGGCAACGCAGGTGGTGAAAGTCATTTCAGTCAATGAAACTCAAAGAGTTCGCAAAACAACTTGGATTGTCCCCGACGACCGTCAGTCGTGCGCTCAGTGGGTATCCCGAGGTGAGCGAGGTAACGCGCGCCCGCGTTATTCAGGAGGCGGTGCGCCTGGGCTATCGACCGAACGTCAACGCCGTGAGGCTCAAGACCGGGCGGGTCGGCGCCATCGGCGTCGTCATGGGGCGCGCCGGTGAGTTCCATTTCGCGGAGTTCATGGCCGGTATGGCAGAACGTCTTGTGACGGAAGACACCGACATTCTGGTCATTCCGATGGCTGATCCTGAACACGATGCCGAGATGCAACTTTACAGGCGGTTGGCGGAAAGCCAGCGGGTCGATGCAATCATCGTGCACTCGCCCCGACCCAACGACCAGCGCATCGCGCTGCTGCACGAGCTCGGAATGCCGTTTCTCGTTCATGGCCGTTCCGACATCGACGTGCCGCACTCTTGGCTCGATATCGACAATGAAGGGGCCGTGCGCCGCGCGACCTCACATCTGCTCGATCTTGGTCATACCAGGATCGCGATGATCAACGGCCGCCAGGGAGCGACCTATGCACTGCATCGCGATATCGGCTATCGCAGCGCGTTGCAGAGCCACGGGATCGAAGTCGATCCGCAGCTGATCGCCAACGGCAATTTTACCGATGAGCTTGGCTTCCGTTTTGCGCGATCATTCCTCGAACAACCTAAGCCGCCAACCGCGTTTGTCGCCGGGTCCATGATGACGGCGCTCGGCGTTTACCGGGCCGCTCGTTCACTCGGTCTTCAGGTCGGCAGCGACGTTTCGGTTATCGCCCACGATGACGTCTTTCCCTATTTGACGGCCGACAACATGGTCCCGTCGCTCTCGGCCACCCGTTCGTCGATGCGCGCCGCAGGAACGCGGTGCGCCGATCTTGTGCTGCAGCTTCTGGCCGGGCGTTCACCACTGGAAATTCATGAGCTTTGGCCGGTCGAGCTCATCCTGCGCGAATCCACAGGACCCGTGCGGACGCTCCAGACTTGAGCGAGGGACGCCTGTAGGGCCTTCCGAACAGCAGCGGCACAGGAGCTTGGCCGGTTCGACTCTCCCCAAGGCGAGACGTATATTGCGAGGCAGAGAACGGCGCCGCGCTTTCAGAGATTATTGCCTCGCGGCGGCGCCCCGATGCATGGGGCTTGGCCGCGGCATCCCGCTTCGGCCCAGGAAGGGAAGGAGACAAAGCATGACTAATGTAGCGATCCACCCGATCGTGGATTCGGGATACCGAGCGACCGATGCATCATTCGCCGGGGGCACGCTTGTATGCAACTGCGCGAACAATCCGGTAAAAGTCCGCGTCAAGGGCGACATTGCCCATAACCATGCCTGCGGCTGCACGAAATGCTGGAAGCCGAATGGGGCAGTCTTTTCTGTGGTTGCAGTGGCGCCGACCAGCAACATCGAGGTGCTAGAGAATGGGAACAAACTCGCGGTCGTGGATACCTCCGCACTGATCCAGCGGCACGCCTGCAAGGAATGCGGGGTTCACATGTACGGGCCGGTTGAGCGCGAGCATGCCTTCCAGGGCCTTTCCTTCGTCCACCCCGAACGGTTCCAGGAGAAGAGTTGGGCAGCACCCGGCTTTGCGGCCTTCGTATCGTCAATTATCGAAAGCGGATACGACCCCGGTAAAATGGGCGCCGTACGCTCGCGGCTCAGGGAGGTTGGGCTTGAGCCTTACGATTGCCTTTCACCCGCGCTGATGGACGCGATCGCTACCTGGACGGCGAAAAAGGCAGGGGTTCTCGCGGCCTGATTTGGCGCAAATTCACCGGGTGCCGCCGCCAGTATCGCGGCGGTACTCCCATATCACTGTGACGGCTCACGATATGAGGCGGGCATTTCGGTGATTGATAGCTTGACCGTCGCCTGCGGATATTCGGCAGATCATCTGGCCATGCCCGTCGTCTGATCTGTTCCCGCCGCCTAAACGGCACATCCCTTCAGAAAGATATCCGCGCACATTCTTGCCCTTGCAGCGATTTCTTCGATATTGGGCGCCGGAAGTTGACGCAGCATGGCCGCGCGTTGGGGCTCCATGATCATCATGCCGCGCAGCATGCCGCAGGCTGCGTGCGGGTCCTCGAGCCTGATCAGCCCGTGCTCTACCTGGCGGCGCAGCCAGTTTTCCATAGACGTATTGGTTCTGACGATCGCTTTCTCGTAGAAGGAATTGGCGATTTCCGGAAAGCGGTCGGATTCGCCGATGACGAGGCGCGTGACGGTAATCGTGTCCTGTGAAAGCGTCAGCATGCCATAGGCCATCAGCATGCGTTCCAGCCCCTGCCGTAGCTCGGCGGTTGCAAGCGTGCCGGGGTCGAGCGCCAGAAGAAAGCGTCCGGTTCGATCCGAAACCATTTCGGAAAACAGATCTGCCTTTGTCGGAAACAGGCGATAGAGCGTCTTCGTCGAAACGCCGGCTTCCTGCGCGATCGCGGCGATGCTGGCCGCTGCGTAACCATTCTCGTGAAACTGTTTGTTGGCGGCCTCGATGATCACGCTGCGTGTGTCCTCGTCGCAGCGGATCTGCGGCCGGCCACGCGGTCTCTTCTCGATTTCGTGATTTTGGACCATCTCGATTTTCCAAATTCCAGTTGACATCTTCTGTTTAGCGCATATTTTGGAAAACATCAAGTTTCCTAAATGGTGCTTGAGCCAGATTTCAAGGCCGCGGCCGAGATGACAGCGACCTTTCACCAGGAGAGAGAGAATGTCCGTCAAGAAGCTGCATGCCCTGAACAACAACGCCACGCCGGTCGATGCATCGGCCCCCGAAACGGCAGCCGAAGCCATGCCCGCAGAGCTCGATGCCGGCAAGACGTCGCGTGTCATCGAGCCGGCCGTCGCTGCCCCGGCTGCGGAAGCACCAGCCCGCAAGCGCGGCGGCCGTTCTCTGCTGCTCGGCGTGGCTGCCATCGCCATCATTGCCGCGGCCGCCTATTATGGGCACAATTACTGGACGGTCGGCCGTTTTGAAGTCTCGACCGACGATGCCTATGTGAAGGCCGACAGCACCACGGTCGCTCCGAAAGTCTCCGGCTATCTTGCCGAAGTTCTCGTCGGCGACAATGAAACGGTCAAGGCCGGCCAGCCGCTCGCCCGCATCGATGACCGCGATTTCCGCACAGCACTCGATCAGGCGAAGGCCGATGTCGCAGCTGCCGAAGCGACCGTCAATGCCAAGCAGGCTTCGCTCAATATCCAGCAGTCGACGATTGCTGCCGCCCGGGCCACACTCGATGTCGACAAGGCCAATGAGACTTTTGCCGAGCAAAACAGCAAGCGTTACAGCAATCTTGCCACCAGCGGCTATGCGCCGGTTCAGACCGCTCAGCAGGCTGCCTCGGCAATCGCGGCGGCTCAAGCAACGATCGTGCGCGACACCGCTGGGCTCGAAGCCGCAGCGAAACAGGTCGATCTCCTGAATGCCGAGCTTGCCCAGGCGCGCGCAACACTCGCCCATGACCAGGCCGTTGCGCATCAGGCCGAGCTCAACCTCTCCTACGCGACGATTGTTGCACCGGTCGACGGCACGGTCGGCAATCGCACCCTGCGCGTCGGCCAATACGTCCAGGCCGGCACGCAGCTGATGGCGGTGGTTCCGACGACGGCCGCTTATATCGTCGCCAACTACAAGGAAACGCAGCTCACCGACGTCCACGCCGGTCAGCCTGTCGATATCGAGGTCGATATGTTCCCAGGCCGCACCTATCACGGCCATGTCGACAGCCTTGCTCCGGCAAGCGGTCAGGAATTCGCTCTCCTGCCGCCCGACAACGCCACCGGCAACTTCACCAAGGTCGTCCAGCGCATCCCGGTCAAGATCGTCCTCGATGGCGATGCCACCGAAAAAGATGATCTACGTCCCGGAATGTCCGTCCAGCCAAGCATCGACACCAAAGCCGATGCCGGCAGCCGCTAAGCGCTGAGGGCAGGAGATCGTGTCATGTCCAGTATCGCAGCAACATCAGGCGCTACGCCGCAGCCGAGCGCCAGCGCCAAAGAATGGATCGCCGTCCTCGCCGGCATGATCGGTGCCTTCATGGCGATCCTCAATATCCAGATTACCAATGCCTCGCTTCTCGATATCGAGGGCGGCATCGGGACGGGCGTCGACAACGGCGCCTGGATTTCCACGTCATACCTGATCGGCGAGATCGTCGTCATACCGCTGACGGCCTATTTCAGCAATGTCTTTTCGTTCCGCCGTTATATTCTCGTCAATTCCATCCTCTTCCCGCTCTTCTCGATGGCTTGTGCCTTCGCCCATGACCTCGGCACGATGATCCTGCTGCGCGGCCTGCAGGGCTTTGCCGGCGGCGTGCTGATCCCTATGGCCTTCACCATGGTGCTGACCAAGCTGCCGAAGGGGCAGCAGCCGCTTGGCCTTGCCATATTTGCCCTGTCGGTCACCTTCGCTCCGGCCATCGGCCCGACGATCGGCGGTTACCTGACGGAAAATTACGGATGGCAGACGATATTCTTCATCAACACCATCCCGAGCCTTATCATGGCGGCAGCTCTTGCCTTGACGCTCGACAAGCAGCCGATGCAGCTTCATCTCCTGAAGGAAGGGGATTGGGCCGGCATCATCACCATGGCGATCGGCCTTTCGGCGCTGCAGACCGTGCTCGAGGAAGGCAATAAGGATGACTGGTTCTCCTCGCCCTTCATCGTCAAGCTCAGCATCGTCGCCTTCGTCTTTCTTGCCGCCTTCATCTGGATCGAGCTGACGGTCAAGAAGCCGCTGGTCAAGCTGCGGTTGTTGACGCAACGCAACTTCGGCATCGGCGTCTTGGTCAATGTGCTGGTTGGCGTGGCGCTCTTCGGCACGGTGTATATCCTGCCGCAATATCTCGGCCAGGTGCAGCGCTACAATGCCGAGCAGATCGGCAATGTGCTTGCCTGGACCGGCTTGCCGCAGCTGCTGCTCATCCCGCTCGTGCCGGTTCTGATGAAGCGTTTCGACGCTCGCTATATCGGCTTCCTTGGTATCTCGATCTTTGCGATCAGTTGCTTCATGAACATCACGCTCTCGGCCAACAATGCCGGCGACCAGTTCTGGATCCCGAATATTGTGCGCGCCATCGGCCAGGCCCTGGTGCTGACCCCGATCACGGCCATTACCACGGCCGGCATTGCGCCCGCAGATGCCGCCGCCGCCTCGGGCCTCACGAATATGCTGCGCAATCTCGGTGGCGCGGTCGGCACGGCCTCGCTCGGCACGATCCTGACGAAGCGGGAGCAGTTCCATTCCAACATCATCGGCCAGTCGATTACGTTGACCCGTGATGAAGTCCGCGACCGCCTGACCCAGCTCACAGGTTATTTCACCCAGCATGGTGTCACCGATCCGGCGGTCGCATCGCAGAAGGCGATCGTCGCGCTTGGTCAGGTCGTCAAGCGCCAGGCGCTGATCATGGGCTTCAGCGATACGTTTGCTGTCATCGGCGTGGTGCTGGCTCTGGCGGCAATTGCTCTGCTTCTCACCAAAAAGCCACAGGCTGGCGGAGGCGCAGGCGCCCATTGAGGCACCTGTCCAGCACATATCAACCAGACGATCTGCAGCAACCAACACCGGTCGGAGACGGCCGGGTGAGCTCACGCGAGCGCTTGGGCGACGTCGGCTTGATGTCTTGCTTGTAGATCCGCGGCGGAGGGTGCGACAACTCTCAACAAAGGCAATAGTTGCTCCCCCTGGCGCTTGATCTCGGAGAGATAGGGCGTGTCGGAAAGCACGAAATGGCTGATGCCGAGCGCCTGGTATTTGCGCAGCGAGCGGGCGACATCCGCAGCGGAGCCCACCAGCCAGGTGGTGCCCGCACCACCACCACCGAACTTGCCGGGCGTGGTGTAGAGATTGTCGTCGAGCACTTCGCCGCGCTGATGCAGGTCGAGCAGGCGCTGCTGGCCGACGGCGACCGCCCGTTGGTGATCATGCCAGCCGACACCGTTATTTTTTGCCATTTCGGCCACCTTGGCTTCGGCATCGGCCCAGGCCTCTTCCGTCGTGTCGCGGACGAGTGTCGTGATCCTTAGTCCAAATTCAAGCGGCGGCAGATCGCGGTCGAGGTCGCGGCTAAGCTGCTTCAGACGCTCTATCCGCTCCCTTACGCCGTCAAGCGGCTCCCCCCAGAACAGCTGGATATCGGCCTCTGTGGCCGAAACTCGCTCGGCTGCTTCCGATGCCCCACCGAAATAGAGTTTCGGGTGACGGCGCACTCCGCGGGCTTCGATGCGCGGCACGACAGTGGAGTCGCTGACCCCGAAATGTTCACCTGCATAGGTGACATTTTCTTCGGTCCAGAGCCTTCGCACCAGGCGCATGAACTCCTTGGTGCGGGCGTAGCGATGGGCCTGATCACCCTCGTTGTCGCCATAGGCGGCAAGATTGTCCTTGCCCGAGACGATGTTGACACGCACGCGTCCGCCGGTGAGGTGATCCAGAGAGGCAGCCGCCGAGGCGAAATTGGCCGGCCGCCAATAGCCGGGGCGGATTGCAATCAGCGGTTCGAAAGTGGTCGTGCGGGCCGCAAGAGCCGTTGCGACCGTGAAGGTGTCCGGGCGGCCCCAGCCAGTGCCGATGAGCGCGCCCTTCCAGCCATGCTCTTCAAGCGCCTTGGCGTGGCTCGTCAGCGTTTCCAGGCTGTTGTGGTTTTCGACCGCGGAATCGCCGCGGTGGCCGGCTTTGACGGCATTGGGGATATAACAGAGGAATTCCGGGTTGCTGCTCATGCGATGCGCCTGCGGTTTTTACCGGTTCGAAGGATGGGCGACGGGGCTCCAATTCGAGCCCTGTCGCCTGCGTGGCAGAAACAAGAAACTATCCCGCTGCGCGAGCCGCTTCGCTCTGCCGGGCCTTGAGTGCGAGCGCGTTTGCGGGACGCCGCAGGCCGAGGTTCTCGCGCAGCGTCGTGCCCTCATATTCCTCGCGGAAAAGACCGCGCTTGCGCAGGATCGGCACGACCTGATCGACGAAATCCGTCAGTCCTGTCGGCAGGATCGGCGGCATGATGTTGAAGGCATCGGCCGCACCATTGTCGAACCATTCCTGCATCGCGTCGGCCACCTGTTCCGGCGTACCGACGACGGTGCGATGTCCGCGAGCCGTGGCGACCGCCAGATAGAATTCTCGCAGCGTCATGTTGTTGCGGGAGACGAGGTCGGTGACCAGTTTCAGACGGCTCTTGTTGAGTTCGGTCGTGTCAGGCAGCGGCGGGGCCGGATCGTCGAGGGAGTAGCCGGAGAGATCGACGCCCTTATAATGGCGGGACAGGATATTCCAGGCGACCGAGGGGTGAACGAGCGACTGGATGTAGTCGTAATTCGCCTTGGCCTCAGCCTGCGTGCCGCCGAGGACGGGAAAGATGCCGGGACTGATCAGCAGCTCGTCGGAGCTACGCCCGTAGCGGGCAAGCCGTCCCTTGACGTCCGAATAGAATTCCTGGGCGTCTTCCAGCGTCTGGTTGGCGGTAAAGATCATTTCGGCAGTACGCGCCGCGAGCTCGCGCCCCGGTTCGGATGCGCCGGCCTGGACGATGACGGGATAACCCTGAACCGGGCGGCCGACATTCAGGGGACCGCTGACGGTGAAGAACTGGCCCTTATGGTCGAGCTGATGCACTTTGTCGGGATCGAGATAGACGCCGCTTTCCTTGTCGCGGATGAAGGCGTCATCCTCATAGGAATCCCACAAACCCTTCACCAGATCGACGAATTCCTCAGCACGCGCATAACGGTCAGCATGGGCGGGATGTCCGGGGATTGAGAAGTTCTTGGAGACATCCGCTCCCGTGGTGACGACGTTCCATGCTGCCCGTCCCTTGGAAATATAGTCGAGCGAAGCGAACTTGCGGGCAAGCAGATAGGGGTCTTCATAGGTGGTGGAGGCGGTTGCGACAAAGCCGATATGGCTTGTTACCTGCGAGAGCGCCGCCCACAGCGTGACCGGCTCGAAATGAGCGCCTTGCGCCGTTCGGCGCAGCGCCTCGGGATCTTTTGCCCGCTCCCAGCCGGCCGGGCTATCGGCAACGAAGACCAAATCGAATTTGCCGCGCTCGGCAGTTTGCGCGAGCTCGCGATAGTGATCGATGTTGAGGCCGGCATCGGCCTGCGCATCGGGGTGGCGCCAGGCGGCGATGTGATGGCCCGTTGCCATGATGAATGCGCCAAGCCGCATCTGTCTTTTCTGACTAGCCATGATGATCTCCGTTGAGTTTCAGGCAGCGCGGCGGCCGGGAACATTCACCCCGAGCCGGCCAAGCAGTTGGGTCCGGATTTGTGCGAAACGCCGATCGCCGTGATCACGGGGCGCCGGCAGATCGATGTGCAGATCTTCGACGAAACGCCCTTCGTCGAGCACCAGGATCCGGTCGGCGAGCGAGATCGCCTCATCGACATCATGGGTAACGAGGAGAACGGCGGGACGGTGCCTGGCGCAGAGTTCGCGCAAGAGGTCATGCATTTTCAGCCGGGTCAGCGCGTCGAGGGCGCCGAACGGCTCGTCGGCGAGAAGCAGGGCCGGCTCCCGTACCAGCGAACGGGCAAGGGCCACCCTCTGCTGCTCGCCGCCCGATAGCTGGTTTGGCCAGGCCGTTTCCCGTCCTTCGAGACCGACTTCGGCGAGCGCCTTGCGACCGGCTTCCTGTCCGGCGCCGCCCGGCAGACCGAGCGTGACATTCTGGATGGTTGTACGCCATGGCAGCAGTCGCGCATCCTGGAACACCACCGAAAGCCTTTCGGGCGTCTCCAGCGCGCCGGTTCCCTCGACCTCATGATCGAGACCGGCAAGGGCACGCAGAAAGGTGCTCTTGCCCGAACCGCTCTTTCCGAGCAGGGCAACGAACTCGCCCTCTCCAATATCGAGATCGACGCCGTCGAGGATCGTCTTTGCCGCAAAGCGGCGAACGAGCTTTTCGACGTGGACGGCAGGTTTCAGTTGGCCAGGGTGCGGCGCCATTTGAGGGCCCTCCGTTCGATGAGGCGGACGATGCCATCCGAAACGAGACCGAGCAGCACATAGACCACGAGGCCGACGAGGATGACGTCGGTCTGGCCGTAGGTGCGGGCGAGGTCGATCATATAGCCGAGGCCGCTGGTGGAATTGATCTGTTCGACTACCACGAGCGACACCCAGCACAGGGTGACGGCAAAGCGCAGGCCGAGGAGAAAACCGGGCAGAGCACCCGGTAGCACGACGTGGAAGATGAAATCCCTCTGGCTCATGCGTAGGGTTTCCGCGAGCTCGACATAGCGGCTGTCGATGCTGCGCAGGGCATTATGCGTGTGGATATAGATTGGAATGACGACGGCGAGCACGATGGTCGTGACCTTCATGCCTTCGCCAATCCCGAACCAAAGAATGAAAAGCGGGATCAGCGCCAGTGTCGGGATAGCGCGTTTGATCTGGATCGGTCCGTCGATTAGCGCCTCGCCGATGCGCGACAGGCCGGCGATGAGCGCGAGGGCGGTGCCGACGACCAGGCCGATGCTGAGGCCGAGCAGCGCACGGGTCGCAGATGTTACGAAATTGTCCTGCAGGCGGCCCTCGGCGATCAGACGCCCGAAGGCCTCGACGACCGTCCAGGGTGCCGAGAGAATGCGCGGATCGATCCATCCGAGCCCCGACCCGGCAACCCATGCCAGCACCAGCAGGGCCGGACCGATCTGCAGTCCGAAGGGTATTTCGCGTCCGGGGCCGAGCCTGCGGCGGGCGCGGGCGTGGCCCGGCTTCGGCGCCGCGCGCACGGCAACGCTTTCGCGCGCCGACGTCCATCGTGTCTTGACGTTATCTGCATCCCAAGTGGTTGCCATGCTTCCGATCTCCTCAATCTATGCCTGTTGGGACGGCACGCTGGTCACTGGCTCCTGCTCAGAGCGGATGCAGCGACTTTTTCGAAGCGGTTGTCGAAGATCTTTTCGACGTCGAACGGCTTGTAGCCGAGCTCTCCAGCCAGCAGGTTGATGGTGTCCTGGTGGCGCTTTTTCACGTCGGCCCAGCTATCGGGGATCACCTGCGTGCCGGCGAGCTCGACGAGAAATTCGGCATCCTCGCGGCTCAGGCCCTGCTGGCCGATATAATATTCCTTGATCCAGATGTCGGGATGCTGATCGATCCATTCGGTGGCGCGTGCCCAGAGGCGGACATATTGGGCGAGAGCGGCCGCTTTGGCAGGATCATCCAGCACCCATTGCGGTGCATAGAGATGCGACGGGTCGTCCCGCAGGCCATGTTCGATGAGGGTGGCGCCCTCCCGACCGTATTGAGCGATATAACGACGGATATAGACGCCGCCGAGGGGCGCGATATCGACCTGCTTGCTTGCCAGTGCCTTTGGATAGACATCGCCCGTGCTCGGCAGTTCGACGAGGGTGGCGTCCTTCTTCGTCAGTCCCGCGGCATGGAGCGCGCGAAGGACGAGGGTGCCCTGCGCCTGGCCGGGGCTGAAGGCGATGCGCTTGCCGCGGAAATCTGCCAGCGACTTGACGTCGACACCGGGTGCTATGCCAAAACGGTAGATCGGATTGGCAATCGGGTCCTTCCGTTCGCGATAGGCGATATTGCGGACCGGCAGATTGTTCCAGTTCGCGAAGATCGAGGGGATTTCGGCGACGGAGCCGACGTCGAGCGCGTGGGCGCGGAAGGCCTCCGAGGTTTGTGGGCCGCCGCTGAGATTGGCCCATTTGACCTCAAAGGTCAGTTCCTTAATGAGACCGGAAACCTCTAGAGCTTTCTGCGTGACCGGGTCACCGACTGTCAGAACCGTTTCCGGTGGCACCTTGTCGAGCAGTGGTGCGCTCGTTTCGGCCACCGCGTTGCCGAACATGCCGAGGGAGATGAGGCCGAGGCCAAGCACAGCCGTTCCCAATGTCTTTGCCAGTGTCATCGTCGATGTTTCCCGTTTATGGTTGCAATGGGCAGGGAGCGATGACAGAGAGGGTGTCTAATTTTCTATAGAATCTATAGACTATTTATTCCTTTCGTTCGCCGGTTCATGAAAAATCATACCAAGGGAAAAGACCAGATGGGTGCCGACGTCGCTTGCCGCAGACAGGTTTAGTTTCGGTACGGGCGAGAAGACGTGGTCTGAAGTTTCGATGAGATCGAGGTCAGAGCAGCGAAGCCGATACAATCCCCCAGCCTTTCGTAACATAAACCTACAACCGGACTTTCTCTTAACTTTCCAGAAACCCTGTCTTGCTTCGGAGAGTAGATGAAAACCTCCTTCGGTGCAGAATGGTTACATTCCTTTACGTTCCGCTGTTAAAGTCACGTCCGAAAGATCCGCTAACGCGGCTTTACGGTTGAGATAACGATGCTTGGTGCCGAGATCCTCGCATTCCTGCAGGCATGTCCGATGACGGTGCTCGTGCTCGACACTGCCGGCCGCATCATCTTTGTCAATGAAGCCGGGAAGCTTATCCATCTCGAAGACAGGCTTGTCGGCATGGATATCGCCCGATTTATGCCGGAATGGCCCTTGCTTTCGGGTGTCTCCACTGCCTTCGTCTGCGATCGCTTCGGTCATCGTCAACTATGCCGCGTGCGGGTGATGAACTGGCCGGTTGGTACGAAGGCGGCCACGGTGATTTTCCTCGAACCTGCCGATGCCGAGCGCCCGGCAGGCTATGCGGCGCGCGAGGCCAATTTGCGCCTGCGTTATGTCATCGAGATGTTGCCGGAGGCGGTCTGCGTTTTCGACGCGAGTGACCGCTATGTGCTCTGGAACCAGAAATATGCCGAGCTTTATGCTGACATTGCGGAGCACCTTAGGCCCGGTATTGCCTTTGAAGAAATTTTGAGGATCAGTCTTGCCGGCGGCGAGATGCGCGAACTTGTCGAGGACAAGGAAGCCTGGTTCAGAGAGCGCATGAAGAAATTCCATCAGCCTGTTGCGCAAGAGGAGCAGCAGTTGCGGGATGGCCGGTGGCTGCGCCACGACGACCGGCGCACGCCCGACGGCGGCGCGATCGGCATGCGTATCGATATTACCGACCTCAAGCAGCGGGAGGACTGGCTCCGCCAATTGTTCGATGCCAATCCAATGCCCATGCTTCTATGCGATGGCAACAGCCTCGCCATTCTTCAGGCCAACAAGGCAGCCGTTGATTTCTACGGCTTCCAGCGTTCGGACCTTCTGTCGAAGCGGGCGTGCGACATGCATGCTGAAGGCGAAGTCCACGCTTTCGAGAAGGCTTTGCTCGACCTGGAAGGTCACTGCGATGCGCGAACGATCTGGCGTCAGACGACGCGTGAGGGATTGGAGCGCCATGTGCTGATCTATGTCCGGCTGCTTTACGAGGGCTCCGAGCGCCGGTTGCTGCTCACCGTGGCCGATGTCAGCGACAGAATTCTTGCAGAGGCCGAAGCCAATCGCTTGGCGCATCATGATGTTCTCACGGGCTTGCCGAATAGAATGCAGTTCTACAAGGCGCTCGCAGGTGCGCTTGTGTCGGGGCAGCGGGAAAAGGTCGTCATCTGCTATCTGGATCTGGATGGGTTCAAGCCCGTCAACGACACGTTTGGCCATGCGGCCGGCGATGAAGTGCTAAAGAGTGTCGCCAAGCGGCTGCAGATACAGGCACGAGAGCATCTGGTTGCCCGCCTCGGCGGCGATGAATTTGCAATCCTGATGACCGGCGAGAGAGCCGAGTCGGTTGACCTGGCCGAACGCTGTATCGCCTCCTTCGAGGAGCCTTTCGCCATCAACGGTCTTGCCATCCGGCTTGGAGTGAGCATCGGCATTGCCGCCGCCGACGGGTCCGATGGCGAAGCGCTCATGCAGGAGGCGGACCGGGCGCTCTATCGCGCCAAGGCCGATGGTCGCAACACTTGGCAGATGATGTCGGAGGATGGGCCTGTTCTCAAACGGGCCAAAGCCTGACCGGGCGGTCAGCCATTGTCCTGTCTTGTCACCAGCAACCAATCACGCAGGATTCCTGCCTCGCGTGAGAGCCCCTTCGCCTCGATCAGCCAGTAGGCCTTGTCCATATCGGACGCCCTTTCGAAGAGGGAAACGAGGGTGCCCGCGGCGATCTCTTCTGCGATCAACGCAGTCGGGCAAAGGCCGATACCCTGACCGCTGATCAACGAACCGATCATGAGATTGAAATCGGCAAAGACAGGCCCGGCTTTCGGTGCGGAATGAATGCCCGCGCTTGACAACCAGCGCGCCCAGGCGTCGGTCGTCTCGTCATGCAGGAGTTCGCAGGCAAGCAGGTCGACCGGCGCGTGAAACGGACCGCGCTGAGCGAGAAATCCCGCCGAGCAGGTGGGTCTGGTCTCGGCATTCAGGAGCTTGATCGCGCCGGCACTCGGCCGGGGGCCGTGGCAGATCAGGAGGTCGGCGCCTGCCGCCTCCGGTGTCCTGGCATCGAGCGCATAGACAATATTGATCCGGATTTCGGGATAGGCCGCTCTCAACCGAGGCAATTGCGGAATGAGCCAGCGCACCGCCATGGAAGGAATACAGGCAACACTGACCGGCCGACTGTTTGCCTCCAGCCGCAATTGCCCAGCGGCGACTTCGATGTGGGCTAGCGCATGCGTGGCCGCTGCGCCGAATTCCCTGCCGGCAGCCGTCAGTGTCACGCCGCGGCTATGGCGCAAAAACAGGGGAACGCGAAGCCAGTTCTCCATCGCTCTCACATGTTGGCTGATGCCGGCGGATTTCAAATTCAACTCGTCCGCCGCCCTGACGAAACTTTCGTGGCGCGCGGCGGCTTCGAAAGCCCGCAACGATGCGAGGGGGAAATTTCTCATATGGTATGACTAAGTAAAACTTGCTCAAAGGGCAAGGATCATCTCGGTTGCCCAAAGGCGTAGCCTCGTTAAGAGTGATCGCAACTTATCGTGGGGCGCGGCGGCATGCCGCGTGCCGATTGCCAGTAAAACGGAAATCAGGATGCCGAAGCAGTCGAAAATGCCAGTTCCTTCTGACGCAGCCGAGCGACGCTCGGCACCGCCCGTCGTCGTCTATCCCGTCGAGACACTGCCGTCGGCCGATCTCAGTCTTCTTGAGACAGCCCGCCAAACATTGACGAAGGTCGGTGAAACGATCGTGCCGCCGCGCGAAGCAGGCAGCTTCCATGTTCCGCAGGGGCATTTTTTTCGAATCGTCAGCGTGGACGGCCCGCAGGTCGGCGACCTCAATCTGTGGAACGCCGCGGATCTCACCGAACGGTTTTTCAGCGGCAAGACGAGGGCACTGCATGCCACGCATGTCGGTGTCGGTGATCGTCTCTGGAGCACGCTGCCATACCTGCGCCCCATGGCGACCATCACCTATGACAGCCTCGGCTGGTACGGCTGGGACGATGATGGCGCCGGCGTTCATGATGTTATCGGCACCCGTTGCGATCCCTATACCAACCGGTTGCTGAAGGGCGACAACTACCATCACTGCTGCCATTCGAACCTGACCCGAGCGCTTGCCGCCGACAGGAGCATGCCGCTTGAGCAGGCAGAGATGCATGTGCATGATGTGCTCAACGTTTTCATGTGCACCGGCTTCACCAAGGATACACACCGATATTTCATGAAGGCCAGTCCCGTTCGGCCAGGAGATTTCATCGAATTCTTTGCAGAGATCGATCTTATCGGCGCCTTATCGGCCTGCCCGGGTGGCGATTGCGGTGCAGGCCATTCCAGCGATGCAGCTGCCTGCCATCCGCTGAAGGTCGAAATCTGGAAGGCCGATCCGGCGACGCTCGCCGACTGGACGCCGCCAAAGCCAAATCCCTACCCGAGAACGCACCGGTAAAGCGGTAAGCCGCGGGGACTTTCGGAGGCGAGCGGTCAGACGATCAGGATTGCCCTGAAGTCGTTGACATTGGTGCCTGTCGGGCCAGTTTCGAACAGGTCGCCGATGGCCTTGAAGCCGGAATAGCTGTCATTGGTGTCGAGCAGGTGGCGCGGGCCGAAGCCGGCTGCGCGCAGCCGCTTGACCGTGCCACCATCGGCAAAGGCACCGGCATTCTTCTCCGAACCGTCGATCCCATCGGTATCGGCCGCAAGCACGTGAACGCCGTCATAGCCGTCGATCGCCAGCGCCAAAGCGAGCGCGAACTCGCCGTTGCGTCCGCCCTTGCCGCCCTTGGCGCGTAAGGTCACCGTCGTCTCACCGCCGGAGAGGATGACAACCGGCTTGCTGAACGGCCGGTCGCGTCCGGCGACTTCTCGGGCAATCGCCGCATGCACCAGCGCCACGTCGCGTGATTCCCCTTCGACGGAATCCGACAGAATCGCCGGCGCAATGCCTTGCGCGCGGGCGAGCGCGGCTGCGGCTTCGAGCGATACGCCGGCCGAAGCGATGATATGATGTTCGTGACGGACAAAGACCGGATCGTCCGGCCGCGGCGCATCGGCTTTCGAGGAGTTCAGATGATCAATGGCTGACTGCGGGAGCTTGAGACTGTATTGCTGTATGATCTGAAGCGCGTCATGCCGGGTCGAGTTGTCGGGGACGGTCGGCCCTGAGGCGACATGGGCGGGGTTGTCTCCGGGAATATCGGAGACGATCAGGCTGACGACCCGGGCTTTGGTCGCGGCGGCAAGCCGGCCGCCCTTGATGGTGGAAAGATGCTTACGCACGACGTTCATGGCCGAGATCGGCGCGCCGGAGGCGAGCAGCAGCTCGTTGAGCAGGATCTCGTCCTGCAACGTCAGGCCTTCGGGCGGAGAGGGCAGCAGTGCTGAGCCGCCGCCGCAGATCAGGGCGATGACGAGATCGTTTTCGCTCAGTCCGGCAACGGCTTCCGTCAGCCGCCTGGAGGCGGCGAGGCCGGCTGCATCCGGAACGGGGTGGGCGGCTTCGATGATCTCGATGTGTTTTGTTTCGCAACCATAGCCATAGCGGGTGGCGACCACGCCTTCGAGTGGCCCATTCCACACGCTTTCCAGCGCACGCGCCATCTGCGCAGCACCCTTGCCGGCGCCGATCACCACCGTCTTGCCCTTTGGTTTTTTCGGCAGATGCGCGGTGATGCCGGTCAGCGGATCGGCGGCGCGCACGGCTGTCGAAAACAGGCTCGTCAGGAAATCGCGGGGGGAGGACAGGGGCATGATGATCTCTCTGGAGACACGGGCAGGAGGATGGCTTCCGCTCTCATACGCTTGACTGTCGACATATCGCTTGTCAATGCAGCGACAACACCTCTCCGTTCGGTGCGATTGATAATCGTCCCTATGCGGCTATCTATCAAAGGGAAAATCAACAATCATTTGGAGAATTTGCATGGTCAACGAACAGCAGTTGATCTCGAAAATTACCTGGCGGCTCATGCCATTCCTCGGAATCCTTTACCTCATTGCTTATATCGATCGTCAGAACGTCAGTTTCGCCAAGCTGCAAATGGTCGACGCTCTCGGTATGAGCGAATATGCCTATGGGCTTGGCGCCTCTCTCTTTTTCATCGGCTATTTCCTTTTTGAAGTGCCGAGCAACCTGTTTCTTGAAAAGTTCGGCGCGCGTGTCTGGTTCGCGCGTATTCTGGTCTCCTGGGGCATCGTCACCATCCTGCTTTCCTATACGCAGAACGCGCCGATGTTCTATATCCTGCGCTTCCTGCTCGGCGTCTGCGAAGCAGGCTTCTTTCCGGGTGTCCTCTATCTCCTGACGCTCTGGTTCCCGTCGGACTATCGCGGCCGCATGGTGGGGCTCTTCATGATCTTCAGTGCGCTCGCCAACGCCGTCGGCGCTCCTGTTGGCGGCATGCTGCTCGATCTCGATGGTTTCCTTGGCCATGCCGGTTGGCAATGGGTCTTCCTGGCGACGGGTATTCCGGCTGTGATCGCCGGTGTCGTTACCTTCTTCTATCTCTGGGATCGGCCCGAGAATGCGAGCTTCCTCAGTGGTGAGGAGAAGAGCTGGTTAGCAGACCGGCTCGCATCAGAGAATTCCGGCATGGACCACAATGCCGAAAACGGCTTCAAGGCGCTGATCGACCCCCGTGTCCTGTTGATGGCGCTCTGCTACATCGCCTTTCCGCTGGCCGCCTATGGCCTCAGCTATTGGCTGCCGACCATCGTGAAGGCCTTCGGCGTCAGCAACACCGTGAACGGTTTCCTCAATATCATTCCGTGGATACTGGTGGCGATCGCCCTCTGGGCGGTGCCGGCTGCCGCCGACAAAGTGAAGGCGAAGACGCCTTATATCGTCATCCCGGCCTTCATCGGTGCGGCTTGCCTGCTGCTCTCGGCGCTCCTTCCCAATAACACGCTACAGTTCATCTTTCTCTGCATTGCTGCAGCCGGCATCTTCGCGCCGCAACCGGTCTTCTGGAGCCTGCCCTCCCGCTTCCTGAAAGGAGCGGGCGCCGCGGCAGGTCTCGCCGCCATCAATTCCGTCGGCAATCTTGGCGGCTTCATCGCCCAGAACGCCGTGCCATGGATCAAGGACGAAACCGGAAGCACGATTGCGCCGATGTTCTTCCTGGCGGTCTGCCTTGCCGCCGGCGCCCTGCTCGTATTTGCGGTTGCCATGATGATGGCGCGCAAACAGCGTGACGCCGTACCACGCGGCGCTTGAGGGTTTTAATGTCGAAAGCCCCGGCACGAACGGTGCCGGGTCTCTTTGCATGGGACGGGCTGCCGGGGAAGCGTATGGCGGCGCCTAGGAGGAAGCCTCTCCGACGTCCGGCGCACGGTTTTCGAAAACGGCGCGCGGCCCGCGGTCATGCGCTCTCGTAATCCGAATCCGCTCGGCGACCGAGTGAAGACCTCGGCGTCGAGTCCTTCGGCGATCGGCAAGAAAGCGCTTTCGCGCTCGATCATGCTCGGCGTGCCCGTGTTGGAGCCGGCGACCGCCAACCGGCGCGGTCCAGCCTCGAAAAACACTGTTGCCGCCTTGCGCGAGGCTTCCGAATTTCGGCACGCACATGATTGGCGTCCGGTTCGGAACAGCCGATGACGATGGCGGCTGACCGTTGCGCTGCGCGAGCTGGAAGGAACTTGCGGGCGGTCAGCCGGAGAAATGGCGATTGCTTCTGCGCGACGGCCGATCAGCATCTTCTGGGCGAGCAGTAGTTCGTCTTCGGTCTGGCCGGTATCGATGAGGATAGGGATGCTGCCACGCTGAATAAGTAATTTGGCAAGTGCTGCGGCGAGATGCGCACGAAAGCCGACTTCCGGCTGGTGGCAACCGACGAGGCGACTCTGGTTCGCAAGTACGCCGCGCGAGATCGTTGACGTGGTAGCCGAGCTCCTCGAAAGCGCGCAGCACTTTCTCGCGCGTTGCCGGCGCAACGCTTGCCCCGGGTGTGTACGCGAGACCGCCGAGCGGGAAACGCCGGCGAGTTGCGCCACCGGTTCGGCGCTCACGAAGCGCATGCGGTCTTTTTTCGTCGCCTTCGTGTCGTTCATTACGGGCCGTTGCTCATCGGCTTTCCCTACCACTGTATAGAGAAGCAATGGCAGTAAATCGACACCCGAGCACCGACGAAAGCGCTGGCTTTGAATTCCGCGGGATTTTCCGGAGGAACGAAAGGCATCGCTAAGGAGCCGGCGTGAGGACGCGGACCGTTGAAAAGAGGCTCCGCGAGCCGTTGACCAGCCAAGTATCGACATCGTTCTCGACGCGAATGACAGAGGAATAAAATCGCTCGCAAAGGCATCAGATTTCGCAGCGACGGACGGCGGCGCTCGTTGATCTCAGCTGTCGTGGAAAGTCGAGATTGCCGGATGCAATCTCGACAAAGGGGCAGAGTTCAGCGGCAGTGACGAATGATCGAGCCAGCGCCGCTACAAGACCTGGGTTAACCGGCCATGGGTCGGCGGATGGCTAGTCGCAGACCCGCACTGTTTCCGTATGATAGCCGCCATCGTAATGGTTCCGGACATCACGGTCCTCATACCAGCATCTCGGAGGCGGCGGGCCTGCATCATAATAACGAGGACCCTCGACATAACGCGGTCCGCTATTGGCGAGCGCACCACCGACCAGGCCGCCCACAACACCTGCGGCAACGCCGCCGGCAATGATGCGCCCCGTATTGTCGTGGTGATGATGGTCGCGCGCGGCAGCAGGCTGAATGGCTGCGCCCAGCAGGGCCGTCGCGATCAACAGACTGCTAATAATTTTCTTCATGGCATTCTCCATTTAGTCTCAAACGCCCCATGGAATATAAATGCGTGAGCACGGCGTTTGTTCGTTCAAATCGTGCGCCTTTTAAGGCAGACCCTCCGTCAGTATCGGCGCAACCCTCAAAATAACGCCCGATGGGACCAAGATCGCTGTTGGCGCCAAAGATGCGACCCCAGACGCCGGGCGGTGGTCCGTTGACGCCGCCCTCTGACGCACCTCCCCGTGCGCCAGGCCCGGAATATACTAAAGCACTGCGCGGCCCATCAGAAGCGATTGTCTCCGCGCCCATTCGTTGCGTTACCAGCGGCGCGATCAGCTGCACCGGTACCTCAGGCCGAATATTGGGAATCGGCGGAGGGGGCTGCCCAGCGGCGGACGTGTGCGGTGGAGGAATCGTATTCCGCCGGAACTAGTCGTCGTCGATGGCATTCGTCTGGCTGACGCCGCCGCGATCGTGTGAGAACGCCCCGATTTCTGCTCCGAGCGATTTTCATCATGCGCCATCACCTCAATCTGTCCAAACGCCGCATAGGACGACATCGGACCGAAATTCATTCCTGCTAAATGCGCAGTCCGCCGTCCAGCGGCAGGCAAGTCATATCTCCCAAAGCTCAATCAAGCACCTAGTAAGGCCCGCAGGGGACGGCAATGACACCGAGACGCCGTCGCAATGGCAACGGCGCGACAGTGGATACAGTAGTCCGAAATGTTCCCGCCGCCAATGTTCATTTGAACATTCCGGTCTTCGCTCTTTGGGCCGGCACCCTCCAGAGAGCTTCCCGTTTTCAGCCAGGGGGGATGTTGCTCCTTAATGCCAACATATTCCCCGCGTTTTGACGCTTCTTTTGCTCGAAGACGTGTCGAAGATGTTCATTTGAACATTTCCTTGTTGCAATAGGAAGGTCAGCTGGTAGGGTTGTGCGGCGTTCGGAGCGGGAGGCTCCAAACATCAACATTGGGAGTGAGAGATGAATAAGGCTGCTTATTATCTGTCTGCGGGCCTGCTCAGCCTGTCTTTGACTGTGCCAGCCATGGCGGCGACCAAGATACAATGGTGGCACGCGATGGGTGGCGAGAACGGCGCCAAGCTTGAGGAAATCGCCAAGAACTTCAACGCGTCGCAGACCGATTATGAGATCGTCCCCGTCTTCAAGGGAACCTATGACGAGACCCTTACCGGAGCCATTGCTGCTTTCCGCGCCAACCAGCAGCCGGCAATCGTTCAGGTCTACGAGGTGGGAACCGGAACGATGATGGCAGCGCAAGGCGCCATCTATCCCGTCTACGAACTCATGAAGGACGAAGGGGAAGCTTGGGACCAGAGCAAGTTCATCGCTCCCGTCGTAGGATATTATTCGGACACGAACGGAAATGTCCTGTCCTTGCCGTTCAATTCCTCGACCCCGATCATGTATTACAACAAGGATGTCTTCAAAAAAGCGGGACTTGATCCTCAAACGCCACCTAAGACCTGGGCCGATGTCGAGGCATTTTCGCGCAAGATCATGCAATCGGGCGCGGCCAAATGCGGGTTTACTAGCGCCTGGATCTCCTGGATCCAGACCGAGAACCTCAATGCACTGCATGACAAGCCCTATTCGACCAAGGCCAACGGTTTTGGTGGTCTCGACGCCGAATTCACCTTCAACAACGAGCTGACGGTTCGCCATTGGGGCAATCTGAAAAAATGGCAGGACGAAGGCCTGTTCAAGTTCGGCGGGCCTGGCGGCGGCGATAACGCCCCGCCGATGTTCTATTCGCAGGAATGCGCCATGTACATGAATTCGTCCGCAGGCCGGGCTGGTGTCGTGAACAATGCCAAGGGCTTCGAAGTCGGGTTTGCGCCTCTCCCATACTATAATGATGTCATCGAGCAGCCTTTGAACTCGATCATCGGCGGTGCCACGCTGTGGACGCTCAAGGGGCGGCCCGAGGAAGAATACAAGGGTGTCGCAAAGTTCTACAGCTATCTGCAAAAGCCCGAAGTCCAGGCCGACTGGCATCAGTTCTCCGGCTACCTGCCGATCACCGAAGCTGCTTACAAGCTCGGACAGGAGCAGGGCTATTACGACAAGAACCCCGGCGCTGATATCGGCATCAAGCAGCTGACGCGCGTAACCCCTACGGAAAATTCGAAGGGCATCCGCTTCGGAAACTACGTACAGGTCCGCGGCATCATCGACGATGAATTTGCCGCTCTTCTGTCGGGCAAGAAAACGGCCAAGGAAGCGCTCGATTCCGTCGTGGCACGCGGCAACGAACAGCTTCGCGACTTCCAGTCCTCCAATCAATAGTCCGCACCCAAGGGCCGGCTTTTGCGCCGGCCCTTTCCACAAACCCATCGGGACGTGAGGACTTATGCAAACCAAACGGACTGTCTTTCCAGGCAAGCTTTTGCCTTATCTGCTGATTGCCCCGCAGATCCTTGTGACCGTCGTCTTCTTTCTTTGGCCAGCCGCAACGGCGTTCTGGCAATCATTTCTGCGCCAGGACGCCTTCGGCTTCAAAACCAGCTTCGTGTGGTTTGACAACTACCGACGGCTGTTTGCCGATCCACTCTATCTCGACGCCTTCGGCCATACTCTGGTCTTTGCCGTTCTGGTCACAGCATTGTCGACATCGATCGCCCTGATCCTGGCAGCGGCGGCAACCCGCGTGCTGCGCACCTCACGGGTCTATTCGACCCTGCTGATCTGGCCTTATGCCGTGGCGCCCGCGATCGCGGGCATTCTGTGGTGGTTCATGTTCAATCCATCGATCGGCATCATTGCCTACCTGTTGCGATCGATGGGCGTCAATTGGAACCATCTGATCAATCCGAACGATGCGATGGTGCTCATCGTCATCGCCGCGACCTGGAAGCAGATTTCCTACAATTTCCTGTTTTTTCTGGCCGCGCTTCAGTCCGTACCGCAATCGCTGCAGGAGGCGGGAGCTATTGACGGAGCGGGTCCCCTCAAACGCTTCTGGACGATCGTCTTGCCGCTGATCTCGCCGACGACCTTCTATCTCGTCGTCATCAACATCGTCTACGCGATGTTCGATACTTTCGGCATTATCCATGCAACGACGCAAGGCGGTCCCGCACGGGCGACCGAAATCCTCGTCTACAAGGTCTATTTTGACGGGTTCATCGGCCTCAATCTCGGTTCTTCGGCCGCCCAATCCGTGATCCTGATGCTGATCGTCGTCGCGCTGACGGCCATCCAGTTCCGATTCATCGAGCGGCGCGTTCAGTATTGAGGGTCACGGCAATGGTCGAAAATCGTCCTTTTCTTACTTTCCTTGCCCATCTGGTTCTAATTGTCGGCGTCGTTGTCGTAGTCTTCCCAGTCTATGTCGCCTTCATCGCATCGACCCATGGGTCCAATGACTTTCTCTCTGGTGTCGTGCCGCTCACGCCGAGCTCGCACCTGATCGAAAACTATTCCACGATGCTGAGCGCCGGCATGACGAATGCGGGCGCGCCGCCCATCGGCCCGATGATGCTGAACTCCTTGGTCATGGCAGTCGGTGTCGCAGTCGGCAAGATCGCCATTTCGATCCTGTCGGCATTCGCGATCGTCTATTTCAGATTTCCGTTCAGGAATCTGGCGTTCTGGATGATCTTCATCACTCTGATGCTGCCGGTCGAGGTTCGGATCGTCCCGACCTACAAGGTTGTGGCGGATCTCGGCATGCTCAACAATTACGGCGGCCTTATCGTCCCGTTGATTGCGTCGGCCACGGCGACATTCCTGTTCCGTCAGTTCTTCCTTACCGTACCCGACGAACTGATGGAGGCGGCTCGCGTCGATGGCGCGGGTCCGATGAAATTCTTCTGGGACATCCTCCTGCCGCTATCGGTTACCAACATCGCCGCGCTCTTCATCATCCTCTTCGTGCTCGGCTGGAACCAGTATCTCTGGCCGTTGATCGTCACCACCGATCAGAGTCTCTATACCGTGGTGATGGGAATTCAGCGCATGGCGGCCGTCGCTGATGCAGAGCCACGCTGGAACCTCGTCATGTCGGCCGTCATTCTGGCGGCTCTTCCCCCTGTCCTCGTCATCGTCGCCATGCAGCGCCTTTTCGTTAAGGGCTTGGTCGAAACGGAGAAATGAAATGGCAACGATCAATATAATCGACATCAAGAAGAGCTATGGTTCGGTCCCTGCGGTCAAAGGCATCAATCTTTCGGTCGCAGATGGCGAATTCATCGTTTTGGTTGGGCCGTCGGGCTGTGGAAAATCGACCCTGTTGAGAATGATTGCGGGGCTGGAAACAGTCAGCGGCGGTGAGATCCAGATCGGCGGACGCAACGTCAACAGGGCAGAGCCTGCCGAACGGGATATTGCCATGGTGTTTCAGAATTATGCGCTCTATCCGCATATGAGCGTGCGCAAGAATCTGGAATACGGCCTGAAGAACCGCGGCACGCCACGGGCGGAAATCGATCGCCGGATCGCAGAGGTCGCCGATATCCTGGAGATCGGCCCGATGCTCGAGCGCAAGCCGCGCCAACTGTCTGGCGGTCAGCGCCAGCGCGTCGCCATGGGACGGGCCATCGTCCGCGAGCCGGCCGCCTTCCTCTTCGACGAGCCGCTGTCCAACCTCGATGCCAAGCTGAGGGTGCAGATGCGGGTGGAAATTCGCCGCCTGCAACGCCGACTGAAGACGACCAGCATCTATGTCACCCACGACCAGCTCGAGGCGATGACTTTGGCAGATCGCCTCGTGGTGATGAACGGCGGCCTTGTCGAGCAGGTAGGAACACCTGTTGATGTGTACGACCGTCCTGCCAGCCTTTTTGTCGCGAGCTTCATCGGCTCGCCACCAATGAACATCCTGCCGCTCGACCTCCTCATGCAAGCCGACGATGGTGGATTGCTGAAGCTGCCGGCCGGAACGGACACGATCGGCATCCGACCCGACGACATCTTAACAGAGAAGCCGAGTGAGCCTTCAATCCGCCTCGGTGCGACGGTGGAGCTGCTGGAGCCGATCGGTGGCGAAAGTCATTTGCACATCCGCTTGGGTGATAGTAATCAGACGGCCGTTCTGACGGTGCCTGGACGACCAGACCTCAGCGAAGCCGCCAGGATCCCCGTCTATATTCGCGCTTCAGCTCTTCATCTTTTCGATCGCCAGACAGGCAAACGAACAGATAAGTCCCCACACGTCGCAGCATAGTAAACAACGTCAACGATACCGATCTTCATTTTGAAAAGTGGACATGATGACAGAGCACCGAATGGCTACGGGCCCAGCAAGAAACGAGATCCAGGCGCATCGCGGCGCATCTGCCGTCGCACCCGAAAACACCATCGCCGGATTCAAGGCAGCTGCTGAACAGGGCGCCCAATGGGTTGAACTGGACGTGGCGCTTCTAGGCGATGGAACCGCCGTCGTCATTCACGACGTGACCGTGGACCGCTGTACCTCTTCGAAGGGGCACCTCAAGGACATGACTGCCGCCGATCTCTCGGGGATCGATGCAGGCTCGTGGTTCGGAGAGGCGTTCAAGGGCGAGAGGATCCCGCTGCTTGCCGATGTCGTGCCGGAGTTGGGGCGCCTCGGTCTTAACATCAACGTAGAGATCAAGCAGCATCCGCATCAGACATCGCTCGAGCACCTGACCAGGACAGTCCACGAGCACCTGCAAAACCGCGCAGCTCAAACACAGGTGATGATCTCCAGCTTCGATCCGGACGCATTGAGGGCGATGCATGCACTGGACGCGAGCTATGATCTCGCGATGCTTTGGAGCAAGCTGCCCGAGGATTGGGCGGACCGCCTTGCAGCCGTGCCGGCACGGACGATCCATCTCCTCTACAAATCGCTGAGCATCGGCTTCCTGGAAGATGCAGCCAGTCGTGGCATCAAAGTGCGTGCGTGGACCTGCAATGATCCCCGTCTGTTGACATCCTTCTGGTCGGCTGGACTGACTGGCGTGATAACCGACGATCCGAGCCTTTTTCTGAAGTAGGAACGGCCGATGGCGCAGCGCACGATCTCGGCGCGACAGCGTGAAATCCTGACGCTGATCGAAAATGAAGGAACCCAGTTCATCGAGGAGCTCGCGCGCCGTTACGACCTGACGACGCAGACAATCCGCCGCGATATCAACACCTTGTGCGACCTTGGTTTCGCACGGCGATTTCATGGCGGAGTGGATCTTCCCGTCGAGGGTAGCAACATCTCGCTCAATGCGCGCGCCCAACTCAATAAGCGGGCCAAGCGCTCGATTGCCAGGCGCCTGGCGAGCGATATCGGCCCCGATGCAACGGTTTTTCTCGGGATCGGCAGCACGGTCCAGTTTGTGGCCGAGGCGCTTCGCGACCACAAGGGCCTCACGGTGGTGACCAACAATATCCATGTCGCGCTGACCCTTTGCGATGCGCCGAGTGTGGAAGTGCATCTGACGGGAGGGCTGCTGCGCCACGACGACCGCGACGTGGTCGGGGCCGATGTCGTCAAGTTCGTCGAGAAGTTCTACGCCAATTACGCGGTCTTTGGCGCCGGTGCGCTGAGCGCAGCCAACGGGATCATGGATTTCAGCTACGGCGAGGCGCAGATCACCAATGCGCTGATCGAGAATTCGCAAACGCGTTTTCTCGTTGCTGACGTCAGTAAATGGGAGCGAACGGCAGCTGTTCGCGTCGCTCCGTTCAAGCAACTCAACCGCTTCTACACCGACCGCCTGCCAAGCGATGTGCAGAGCCGGCAAGCACTTGCCGCAAGCGGCGTCGAAATCGTCACGAGCGACGAGGAAAATTGATGACTTTTGTTGATCGAGCGCCATCTGCAGACGAACTAAGGGGCGTCCGCTTTCTCTTTACTGATATTGACGACACGCTCACAACCGAAGGGCAGTTGTTGCCTGAGACTTATCAGGTGCTTTGGGATCTGAACGATGCCGGCATTGCCGTCATTCCCGTCACGGGCGGTTCGGCGGGCTGGTGCGAGCACATTGTCCGCGCCTGGCCCGTCAGGGCCGTCGTCGGCGAAAGCGGCGCCTACGCCGTGTTCCGCCGCGGACGCAATGTGGTCTTCGACTATTGGGAGGGGCAGGCAACCCAAAGCGAGCGGCAACGGCGTCATCTCGAAACTGTGGTCGACATTATTGCACGGGAGGGCCTGCCGTTTGAGATTGCGCACGATCAAGCCTTTCGGCTGGCGGACGTCGCCGTCGATATCGTTGGCCACCCTGCGGCGGAGGTTGACCGTCTCGCGGGGTCGCTGCGCGCCCGTGGGGCAACGGTTGCCGTCAGCTCGGTTCACATCAACACGTGGATTGGCAACTACGACAAGCGCGCAATGAGTGAACGTGTCCTCATCCATGAGTTCGGCGTGAGTCCGGACGACGTTGCGCGGGTGACGGCCTTTGTCGGCGATTCCCGCAACGATGCACCGATGTTCGGCTACATCGGCAACTCTTTCGGCGTGAACAATGTCCTGTCGGTATTGCCGCAGCTACCCCATGCCCCTCGATGGATTTCGAACCGTCCGGCGGGTCTCGGTTTTGCGGATATCGGGGCAACCATTCTCGCTGCCGCCAGACATACAAAAGCCTGAAGCCGGTATAATCCCAAGATCTGGGCATGGGAGGCAGCCGTCGCTGGTCGATCAGGCGGCCCTCCGGCCCCTGCGATGACATGCGCCTTTGTCGCGCCAGCAGTCGTCAGCTAGTTACGATCGCCAGGCCGCGGTCCTTGAACCCGATCTCGACTTCGGCTGCCATTGCAAGGGGCTTTTCGACTTCGGGATAGACGACGAAGAGCGTGCCGTTCTTCGTCTTGACTTCATATTCGACGTGATCACCGAGATAAGCAGCGTGGGTGACCTCGCCGCTGAATGCGCCGCCATTTTTCGGCGAAAGCGTGATGGCGTTCGGTCGAACTGCGAGCTTGGCCGGTCCGGGGCGGACATTGCGGCCCGTCAGCCGATGGATAAGGCCCTCGACCTTGATCGTGGCCTTGCAGCGGTCGACATCGACGACGTTGCACGACACCACGTTGGCCTCACCCATGAAGTCTGCGATGAAGGCCGACGCCGGTTCGTCATAGCGGGTGCGCGGAGCACCCTTCTGGGCGATTTCGCCGTCCTTCATGACGATGATCTCGTCGGAGACGGCCAGTGACCAGCGAGCATGCGCAACGTGGTCGTCTTGCCTCTCTTGACAGTTCATGTCCCTCGGTGGAAAGTAAGTAAACCGCTTTACTAAAGCGTTTTACAAGAGGCGGCCTCAATGGCGCAGGAACGAACTGCAGGGCTAAAAGATGTTGCGAAAGCCGCCGGCGTTTCGGTGACGACCGTCTCGCGCATGCTGAACGGCTCACTGGATCTGCCAGCTCTTACCAAGCAGCGCATCGAAAACGCCATTGCCTCGCTCAAATACCAACCGAATCCGCACGCCCGGCGTCTGAGCCGCGGTCGTTCCGACACGATCGGCCTCGTTGTCCCCGATATCGCCAATCCGTTCTTTGCAACCATGGTGGCCGCAGTCGAGGAAGAGGCAAATGACAGAGGTCTTGCCGTTTCGCTCTATGCCACGCTCAACAGAACGGGTCGCGAAGTCGCCTATCTAAGGCTGATCGAGCACAATCATGTCGACGGACTTGTCTTCGTCACCAATCACCCCGACAACGGCGATCTGGCGGCGCTCATCAACCGGACCGGAAAGGTCATCGTCGTCGACGAAGACGTTCCCCTTGCCGCCGTTCCCAAGCTCTTCTGCGACAATTTTCAAGGCGGCCATCTAGCGGGTCGTCATCTGGCCGATTTTGGCCATCGCCACGTACTCTATGTCGGCGGTCCCGATGCTATGATCAGTACTCAACGGCGTTTTAAAGGATTGCGTGAAGGGCTTCGGGAGCGATTCGGAGATAGTATATCGATAAGGCGTTACAGCGGCGAATATACGATCGACTGCGGGCGCGATATGGCGCGCCGGTTCCTGGACGAAGGCATGCCGGCGACGGCGATCTTTGCCAGCTCCGATGAAATCGCAATCGGCATGATCGAAGTCCTGCGGGAAAGAGGTATTTCTATCCCTGAGGACCTGTCGCTCATCGGCTTTGACGACGTCAGCCCGCTGCATCTCTTCGCGCCTCCTTTGACCGCGATCAGGCAGCCCGTGCGCGCCATCGGCCGTCGTGCCCTGTCCCTTCTTCTCGAGACAAACTGGCAAGAGAGCAAATCGCTCGCCATCGAGGAACTCGTGCCAGTCGAAATCGTCGTGCGGAACTCCGTTGCGCCGCCGTCGACCCATAATAAGCAACGATAACGAAACCAGAGGATGAGAACATGAAACAGATCAGACGTCGGGCGTTTACTGCCGCTCTTGCCTTCACCGCGCTCGCCGGCGCCACCCTTTGCGCTAGCCTGGCCCAGGCTGCCGGCAAGACCTATGCGCTTGTGCAGATCAATCAGCAGGCGCTTTTCTTCAACCAGATCAACGAGGGCGCCCAGAAGGCGGCCGATGCATCCGGCGACAAGCTGGTCATCTTCAACGCCAATAATGACGCTTCCGCACAGAACAGCGCCATCGAAAATTATATCCAGCAGAAGGTCGATGGACTGATCGTCGTGGCGATCGATGTCAACGGCATCATGCCGGCCGTCAAACAAGCGTCGGATGCCGGCATCCCGGTCGTTGCCATCGACGCGGTCCTGCCGGACGGTCCTCAAAAGTCGCAGATTGGCGTCGACAACGGCAAGGCCGGCGCCGACATGGGCGCCTATTTTCTCGACTACGTAAGGAAGAACATGGGCGGCAAGGCCAAGGTCGGCATAGTCGGCGCCTTGAACTCCTACATTCAGAACCTTCGGCAGAAAGGCTTCGAGGATGCCATCAAGAGCGATGGCATTGAGACCTCTGGGGTCGTCGACGGCCAGAATATCCAGGACAACGCACTTGCCGCCGCCGAAAACCTCATCACCGGCAATCCGGACATGACGGCGATCTACGCAACCGGCGAGCCGGCACTTCTCGGCGCTATCGCCGCCGTTCAGAGCCAGGGCAAGCAGGACAGCATCAAGGTCTTCGGCTGGGATCTGACCGCGCAGGCGATCTCCGGCCTTGATGATGGCTACGTCGTTGCTGTCGTCCAGCAGGATCCTGCCGGTGAAGGTAAGGCGGCGGTCGAGGCCCTCGCCAAGCTGACCGCGGGCCAGAGCGTCGAAAAGAACATCTCCGTCCCGATTACCATCGTGACGAAGGAAAATGTCGAGCCATACCGGGCCGTCTTCAAATGATGAGTGACAACCGGCCTGTTCATGCCGGAGCCGGGGAGGCGCAAGCCTCTCCGCATTTCTCCGGCTCGTCCGCGCGAACGCCTGCCGTCTCCCTTCGCGGTATTCGCAAGACCTTCGGTTCGCATCAGGCGCTACGTGGCGTTGACCTGGATCTCTTCCCTGGCGAATGCCTCGGCCTTGTCGGCGATAATGCCGCCGGCAAGTCAACGCTGACCAAGATCATTTCCGGAACCTACTTGCCGGACGAAGGGACAATTTTGCTCAACGGCGAAGAGGTTCGCTTTTCCGGGCCTGCGGATGCCCGCGATCGCAATATCGAAATGGTTTTCCAGGATCTGAGCCTGTGCGATCACATCGATGTTGTCGGCAATCTGTTTCTCGGCCGTGAGCTCACCAGAGGACCGTTTCTCGACCGTCGGAAAATGATGAGCGAGGCGCGCAGGATGCTGGACGCCCTCGAGATCCGCATCCCGCGTCTCTCTGCCAAGGTGGAGAAGCTGTCGGGTGGCCAACGCCAGGCGATTGCGATCGCCCGAGCGGCATCATTCAACCCCAAGGTTCTGATCATGGACGAGCCGACCTCTGCCCTCGCGGTCGCCGAAGTCGAAGCCGTGCTTTCCCTGATAAACAGGGTCAAGGCAAAGGGCGTTTCCGTCGTCCTCATTACTCACCGTCTTCAGGACCTGTTCCGCGTCTGCGACCGGATCGCCGTCATGTATGAGGGTACGAAGGTCGCCGAGCGCGATATCGCCAAAACCAATCTCGAGGATCTCGTCAAGCTCATCGTCGGGGGAGAAAGACATTGACCGTCTACACAGAACGCGCCAAGGGCTCGCCGATGGCTGACTTCCTGAGCGAAAATGCCCAGGTCCTGTCGATCGCCTTCTTCTTTCTCGCATGCCTCGTCTTCTTTTCATTGACGACCACCACCTTCATGACGGCAGGAAACATCCTGAACATCGTGCGGCAGGCAGCACCCATCCTCGCCGTTGCGGTCGCCATGACGCTCGTGATCGTAACCGGTGGCATCGATCTGTCGGTCGGCTCCATGCTGGCCCTTATCAACGCTGTCGCTGCCATTGCGCTCGCCACCGGCATTCCCTGGCCGGTCGTCTGCCTCGGCATGCTCGCTCTCGGCGGCATCGTCGGCCTTCTGCAGGGATGGTTCATCGCCTATCAGAATATTCCTGCCTTCATCGTCACTCTTGCCGGGCTTTCCATCCTACGCGGCGTGGCGCTTTATCTGACACAGGGCTATTCCATTCCGATCAACAACGAGCCGGGCTTCTTCTATTTGGGTCGCGGCGAACTGGCCGGCTTTCCCGTCCCGGCGTTGATTGCCATTCTGGTCGCGATCGTCGGATATGTCGTCATGGCCGTTACGAAATACGGACGGCAGATCGTGGCGGTCGGGTCCAACATGGAGGCCGCACGCCGGGTCGGCATGCCCGCAAAATGGATCGTCGCCTCGGTCTATCTCGTATCGGGTGTGGCCTCTGCCCTGGCGGGCCTTTTGATTGCAGCCCGTCTCGGTTCCGGCTCGTCGAATGCGGCCGTCGGCTTCGAACTGCAGGTCATCGCCGCGGTCGTGCTCGGCGGCACCTCGCTGATGGGCGGGCGCGGCACGATGATCGGGACCGTCCTCGGCACCATGACGATTGCTGTCATCGGTAATGGCCTGATCCTGATGCATATCTCGCCCTTCTTCACCCAAATCGTCACCGGCGCAATCATCCTGGTTGCGATCTGGCTGAACACCCGCATCTTCACCGCCAATTTCCGCTTGGCGGCAAGGAGGAAGAGCTGATGGCGACAAACGAGCTATCGCCGGGCCACGTACGCTCCGGCAATGTGATGACGGTCCGGGGGCCAGTTCCAGTGGCGGACATCGGCATCACGCTGATGCATGAGCACATCCTCAATGATTGCCGTTGCTGGTGGCACGCACCGAAGGAACCCGAGCGGCAATATCTTGCCGAAGGTTTCGTCTGCATGGAGATCCTCAGTGAACTCAGGCAGGATCCATTCGTCAACAAGCACAACATCACGCTCGACGACGAGAAGCTTGCTGTCACCGAGCTCGAGGATTTTGCCGGCCTTGGCGGCCACACGGTCGTCGAGCCGACATGCCAGGGCATCGGCCGCGATCCGCCTGCATTGCGTCGGATCTCCGGGGCGACGGGACTGAACATCGTCATGGGGGCTGGATTCTATCTCGGTTCCTCGCATCCACAAAAGGTTGCCGGCATGTCGGTTCGGCAGATTGCCGACGAGATCGTCTCCGAGGCAATTGTTGGTGCTGACGGCACCGATGTCAGAATCGGCCTGATCGGCGAGATCGGGGTGTCGTCGGATTTCACTGCCGAGGAGGAAAAGTCGTTGCGGGGTGCCGCACAGGCGCAGGTACGCACCGGCCTGCCCTTGATGGTTCATCTTCCGGGCTGGTTTCGCCTGGGGCACAGGGTCCTGGACGTGGTTGCCTCCGAAGGTGGCGATCTCAGGCACACGGTGCTCTGCCATATGAACCCGTCGCATGACGATCTCGCATACCAGTCCGAGCTCGCTGCCCGCGGCGCTTTTCTCGAATATGACATGATCGGCATGGATTTCTTCTACGCCGACCAGCAGGTGCAGTGCCCGAGCGACGAGGAGGCGGCGCGCGCGCTCGTCAAACTCGTCGAGATGGGCCATGCCGACCGTCTGCTCCTGTCCCACGACGTGTTCCTGAAGATGATGCTCAAGCATTACGGGGGCAACGGCTATGCCTACATTCTGCGTCACTTCCTGCCGCGTCTGAAGCGTCACGGTCTTGATGATGCGACGCTCGACATTTTCATGCGCGCCAATCCGCGATCGGTCTTTCAGGCGGGTGCCTGACCCGCAAACCATAAAAAGAAATGGAAACATCATGACAAAGAAGGTTCTTCTCGTCGGCGAAAGCTGGGTCAGCTCGGCTACGCACTACAAGGGCTTCGATCAGTTCGGCAGCGTCACCTTCCATCTCGGTGCCGAACCGCTCGTCAAGGCGCTCAAGGGTAGCGCATTCGAGCTCACTTACATGCCGGCCCACGAAGCGGTCGAACAATTCCCTTTCGATATGGCAGGGCTCGATGTCTATGACGCCATCATCCTGTCTGATATCGGCGCCAATTCGCTGCTTCTTCCGCCTGCGGTCTGGCTGCAGTCGAAGACCGTTCCGAACCGCCTGAAACTCATCAAGGCGTGGGTCGAGAAGGGTGGCGGCCTCTTGATGGTCGGCGGCTATTTTTCCTTCCAGGGCATTGATGGCAAGGCGCGCTGGCGCCGCACACCGGTCGAGGACGTTCTCCCCGTCACCTGCCTTCCCTATGACGACCGGGTCGAAATCCCCGAGGGTACGGCAGCTGTCCTCGTCAAGTCCGGTCACGAGACCGTCGCCGGCCTCTCGGGGGAATGGCCGGTTCTTCTCGGAGTGAACGAGGTGGAAGTGCGCGAGCGTGACGATGTGGAGGTCATCGCTCGTCTGCCTGCCGAGGAGGGCGGTCATCCGCTCCTGGTGACCGGCCGTTTCGGCAAGGGCAAGACTGCCGCATGGACGTCCGATATCGGTCCGCACTGGCTTTCGCCCGCCTTCTGCGAATGGGAAGGTTATGGGCGTCTCTGGAAGAATATCCTTGGCTGGCTGACGGAGGCGAAATAGCTGTTACTTGCCAGCAAGAATGCCGGCAAGCTCTGCCTTGCTCGGGAAGGCCGAGCGCGTGCCCCGGCGGCCGACTGTGATGGCTGCGGCCGCGGTTGCGTGATGGATCGCTTTGGCGTCGAGTGCTGTGGAGCGGAGCGCGGCCGAGGCAAGTGCCACGGCCATGAACGTGTCGCCGGCGCCGGTCGTGTCAACGACCTCGGTGACGCAGGCGGGAACGGTTGCAAGCACCTGATGTCCGCTTGCAAGGATAGCGCCGCTGCCGCCGAGCGTCAGGACGGTCTGTGCCACTCCGGCTTCTGCCAGGTGACGGATCGCGGCCTCGCCGGAGGATCCGGTCAGGCTTTCAGCCTCGCCCCTGTTGAGAAAGGCGATGTCGATAAGCGGCCAGAGCTCGGCAAAGTAAGAGCGGAGCGGCGAGGGATTGAAGGCAGTCTTGAGGCCGCGGTGTCTGGCTTCGGCGAGAATGCCGCGGGTGACGCCTTCGCTGAGATTGCCCTGCAGCACGACGAGGTCGCCGCTGACGGCATCGCCAAGCGGGGCAAGCGCCTCTGACAGGGTCAGGGCTTCGGCCGATTCCGTCGTGGTGACGATGGCGTTTTCGCCGTCCGGTGTGGTGAAGATGATGGAGAAATCGCTGGTGCGGTTCGGGCTGCCCAATAGACGGGCATCTAATGCTTCGCCGGCAAGCTGGTCGCGGATCGTCTGAGCGCGGAAATCCTCGCCGACGGCCGTCACAAGCGTCGTGGGAAGGCCCGTCCGGGCCATTACGACGGCCTGATTGGCGCCCTTGCCGCCAAGGTCGCGGGTTTCCTCTCGACCAAGGATCGAGGCGCCCGCTTCAGGCATGGACATTACGGAAATGGTTTCGTCGACGGCGACGTTACCGATGACATAGGCACGCATGGCTGGCTTTCAGAAAGGAAAGAAAATGCAGCAGATATCGGATAAGGCCACAAGCGCCATACGGGAAATATTCGGCACTGACAAGGCGTTGATCGGAATGATCCATTGCCCGCCTTTTCCGGGTGCCCCACGCTATCGCAGCGCGGCGATGGAGACGATCTACGATGCGTGCATGCGTGACGCGGACGCGCTCGTCAAAGGTGGCATCCACGGATTGATCGTGGAAAATCACGGCGATATTCCCTTTTCCAAGCCCGAGGATATCGGCCACGAGACCGCAGCCTTCATGTCGGTTGTGACCGATCGCATCGCGCGCGCCGCTGGCGTGCCGCTCGGGATCAACGTGCTTGCCAATGCACCGATTCCTGCCTTCGCGATCGCAATGGCAGGCGGCGCGCGCTTCATCCGCGTCAATCAATGGGCCAATGCCTATGTCGCCAATGAAGGCTTCATGGAAGGCCGGGCAGCCGAGGCGATGCGCTATCGCTCGGCTCTGCGCGCCGAGCATATCAAGGTGTTTGCGGACAGCCATGTGAAGCACGGGGCGCATGCCATTACCGCCGATCGCACGATCGACGAATTGACCCGCGATCTGGCCTTCTTCGATGCCGACGTGGTGATCGCCACCGGTCAGAGAACGGGCAACAGCGCGACGATGGAAGAGATCGAGGAGATCGGTGCCGCTACCCATCTGCCGTTGCTCGTCGGGTCGGGCGTGACGAAGGACAACGTCGTCGAAATCCTCAAGCGCACCAACGGCGTCATCGTCGCCTCGTCGCTCAAGGAAAGCGGCGTCTGGTGGAATCCCGTCGAGCCTGCGCGCGTTGCAGCCTTCGTCGAAGCTGCAAAACCTGGGCTGGAGGCCTAAGGCGCATGACCGGCACCCTCTCGCAACAGATGCTCGATGAAAACCGCGACGTCTTCGAAGCGATGGTGAACCATCGATTTGTCGAGGATATCAAGGCTGACCGCCTTTCGAAGGAGGCTTTCGAGCGATACCTGGTCTTCGAAGGCGACTTCGTCGACACGGCGATTGCGATCTTCTCCTATGCGACCGCCAAGGCAGAGAGCATTGAACAGAAGCGCTGGCTGATCGGCGTTCTGGATTCGCTTGCAAACCAGCAGATCGCCTATTTCGAAAAAACATTCGCAGCGCGCGGTATCGATCCATCCTGCTATGATACCGGCCGGGCGGATGTCGCGGCCTTCCGCGACGGTATGCTGGCAATTGCCCGCGATGGCGGTTTCCTCGATACGATTGCTGCCATGTTCGCCGCAGAATGGATGTACTGGACCTGGTCGATCACCGCGAATATGACGGCAATCAGCGATCCTCTTCTCAAGGAATGGGTTACGCTTCATGCAGAACCCGAGTTCGAGGCGCAGGCGCGCTGGCTGAGGGCTGTTTTGGACAAGGCCGGCGAGACTATGGATTCGGCCGAGCGGAAGCGGTTGAGCGCCATATTTGGCCATGTGCAACGTCTTGAGATCGACTTTCACGAGGCCGCCTATTCTTAAGAGGCGATGCGATGGCTGCCGATATCGACATCAATGGCGCGCTCTTTTTTTGCTCGCCTCGACCGATTTGCCGAGATCGGTGCGACGGCGTCAGTCGGCAGGCTCTGACTGGGCTGGACCGCGAAGCGCGGGCGTTGATGGCAGAGCTGACGACAGAACGCGGTGCTAGGTCCGGTAAGGCCCGTTTATTTTATGTCTACGAAAACGAATGTCAGGGTCGGCCGCTCACCAGGGCGCTCAAGAGATCGCCTGCCTCGGTTCCCGGGATTCCGAGATCGCGAACCGAGTCCATGTGGTTGCGTCCCGACAAGACCCTGACGGATACGGGCACGCTTTCGTCCCGCAGGTGGATCTTGAACGCATCGAGCTGCGAATGAAAGGGTCTCGTCTCTTGTTCCCCGACGGCAAGTGTCACGCGGCAGGCCCGATCATGTCGCTGCGACAAAGGCGTGAACCGACTGACCTCCTGTTCCGTCAGAGCGATCTCATGGTGAAGGAACGACTGCTGCAGCGGCGCGAGATCGTACAGGCCACCGAGCAGCAGCGCGCTCTTCAGGTTGGACGGTTCAGGCTCCCGCGTGAACAGGAACGTTGCGAGGTGGGCACCTGCCGAGTGTCCGCTCACCGTCAGTGACGACGGGTCGCCGCCGAGTTCGGCGATGTGCTCAAGCACCCATCGTTTTGCTCTCCGGACCTGATCGACCAGCACCGCCATTCGCTGACCAGGCATCAGCACGTAGTCGACGATGACGGCAATCGCGCCTGCCTGTGTGACGGTGTCGGCGATGTAGGAATAGTCACGTTTCGAGAACATCCGCCAGTAGCCACCGTGGATGAACATGTGAACCGGCAGGTTCTTCCTCGGGCCACTGGGGAAGAAGATGTCGATGCTCTCGGCGGGGCCGTCACCATAAGCGACATCCCCCATCATTGGCAGTGAACTGCGGGTTCTTTCGCTACGTTCGACGATGTCCCCGACGATGTCGTCGAAGTCGGCGACGTGGTCGCGGATGCGAAATGGATCGGTCTCCAAGTTTGGCTCCCGGTCAGAAACTGGTGGCGATATACTTGGCTTCCATAAACTCGGCGATGCCATGGTGCTGTCCCCCCTCGCGCCCGAGGCCGCTCTGCTTGACGCCGCCGAACGGCGCGGCAGGATCGGACACCAGGCCACGGTTCAACGCAATCATCCCCGCCTCGATCCCGGAGGAGACGCGCAGGCCCCTTGCGAGGTCCCTCGTGTAGACATAGGCCGCAAGGCCGTATTCGGTATTGTTGGCGCGGTCGATCGCTTCATCTTCCGTCTCGAATCGATAGAGGGGAGCGACGGGGCCGAAGATTTCTTCATGCGCCATCTCGGCATCATCGGGCACACCGGTCATGACCGTCGGAGGATAGAAAAAGCCGTTGCCCGAGAGTGCCTCGCCGCCACACAGAACGCGTGCGCCTCTCGCTTTCGATTCGCTCACCAGGCGGTCGATCTTCTCGACGGCCTTGCGGGTGATCATCGGGCCGCACTCGGTTTCGGGCTCGACGCCGGAGCCTACTTTCAGAGCAGACATCCTGCTTGCGAGTCCGTGCGCGAAGGCGTCGTAAATTCCCGACTGAACATAGAACCGGTTGGCGGCGGTGCAGGCTTCGCCGGCATTCCTCATCTTGGCGATCATTGCTCCGTCGAGCGCTGCGTCGAGGTCGGCATCGTCAAAGACAACGAAGGGTGCGTTGCCGCCGAGTTCCATCGAGCAGGAGATGACATGTTTGGCAGCCTCTGCGAGCAAAAGACGCCCAACACCGGTCGATCCTGTGAAGGAAAGCTTTCTGACACGGGGATCTGCGAGGATTTCGGCGGTCAGGGGACCGGGCGCGCTCGTCGTGACGACGTTGACGACGCCTGGAGGAACACCGGCTTCCTCGTAAAGTGCAGCAAGGGCAAAGGCAGTCAGCGGCGTCTCGCTGGCGGGCTTCAATATTACGGTGCATCCCGCAGCCAGCGCCGGAGCGATCTTTCGGGTCGCCATGGCGGCGGGAAAGTTCCATGGGGTAATCAGCAAGCACACGCCCATCGGCTGATAGTCGACGATGATGCGGTTGGTCCCGGACGGAGCGATACCGAACTCGCCGGTGATGCGGACAGCCTCCTCCGCGTTCCAGCGAAAGAATTCGGCGGCGTAGGCAACCTCGCTGCGGGCGTCGCGCAGAGCTTTCCCGTTCTCCATCGAAATCAGCGTCGCCAGCATGTCCTGACGCTCGATCATCAATTCGAAACAGCGGTGCAGGATTTCTGAGCGCTTGCGCGGCGCAGTGGCGCGCCACACGGAAGCCGCCGCCGAAGCGGCCTCGACGCACGCATGCGCGTCCTCGACTGTGGCATCCGGCACCTCGGCGAGAACGGCACCCGTGGATGGGTCCACGACCTCGATCAGTCGACCTGATCGGGATGGATGCCAGCCTCCGTTGATATAGAGGCCGCGCGCGGCGGACTTGACGTCCGGCATTTGATGATCGACTGGGGCGCGGTGTTGGGCAATAGTCATGATGTTTCCTCAATTATTAGATGGCGGATGCGGCGAGATCGCCTTCGTACGCAGCCCTGACAAGCCGCTTCATGGCGTCGAGATCGAAGGGCCTCGGGTTGTTCTTGATGAGCCTGTCGATCCCGAAGGCCTGCTCGGCGGTCCAGTCCAGCTTGTCAGCGGCCAAGCCGAGATCGGCAAGCGTCCGGGTGATACCGATTGCCGCAAACAGCCTGCGAATCTCCTCGATTGCGGCGGTGGCGAGTTTCTCGCGATTTGGCGACTGTCCGAGACCGAGAGCCGTTCCGATCTCCGCCATTTCGGCAATGGACGCCGATCGATTGAAGTTCATCACATACGGCATAACGGTGGCGACGCCGAGGCCGTGAGCCGTGTGGGTGAGCGCACCAGCCGGGTATTGAATAGCGTGCGCGGCAGCGGTTCCTGCGGTTCCGAATGCACAGCCTGCGGCGAGCGCACCCATCATCACGTCGGCTCGAGCATCCTCGTCGGAACCGTCCCTATATGCTTTCTCGAGGCTACGGCCTAGCAGCTTGACGGCCAGCAGCGCGAAATGATCGGTCAGGGCGCTCTTGCCGATGAACACGTGGTCCTGAGCCAAGAGGGGATCGGCGCCGCGCCGCGCAGCCGTGAAGGCCTCGATCGCGTGGGTGAGGGCGTCGGCTCCGGCGATGGCTGTCAATCGAGGCGGGCAGGTCATCGTCAATTCAGGATCGCAGACTGCGGCCGTTGGAATGAGATAAGGGCTGGATATCCCGACCTTGAGGGTGCGTTCTGCATCGGAGACGACGGCGACCGGCGTAACTTCGGATCCGGTTCCGGCCGTCGTCGGGAGGGCGATGATGGGAAGGCTTGGACCCGGTACCTTGTATTCGCCGTAGTAGTCCCGCAATTGCCCGCCGTGGCTCAGAAGAAGTGCAGCGCACTTTGCCATGTCCAGGCAGCTTCCTCCGCCAATACCGATCACAAGCTCAGGATCGAAGGGGCGTGCGTCCTCGACGCAGACAGCGACCGTCTCGCTTGGAACGTCGGGCTGAACGTCGTCATGAATCAAAACGGCAATTGATGCAGCCTCGAGCGCCTTGACGATGTCGCTGAAGAGAGGCGTGCTTGCGAACCTCTGGTCCGTACAAATCAATGCCCGCCTGCCAAGCCTTGCCGCGACAAGCGGCAGCGCGTGGCGCTGTCCCTTCCCGAAGAGAATTTCCTGTGGGAGCCGGATGGCGGCGAAAAGGGTCATCGTTGATGTCCTTTGGCTAGAGCTTGGTTCAAGAGGAAAATGCAGTCTGTCTGTCCGCCTGCAGGTGAGGAGAGCGTGATCGCATCTCGAAGTGCCTTTCGGCGGAACACCGTCGCTGAGGTTCTCGAAAGGGCGATCAGCGTTCTGGCTGGGCTGGCGGATTGAGCCCCCGCGGTCTAACCGGTTGAGGGCGACCGCAAGGTCCAACGCCGAACCTCCTCCAACACTGTGAAACTTACGCGCGACGGGCATCACGGTCCCCATGCCCCGTAAAGACACCCGCAACTTGCCTCTTTGAAAAGGCGCCGACACAACGCCGCAAAGCGGGCCGCCTCCCCTTCACCTTGCGCAAGGCATGGGCTGTTTTGCCCGCTGACCCGGCGCGTCGTCGCCCCCATCCCCGTTCCTCCCGCCGTCCCAGCTTTCTTCAAAATAAAATCCTATAGGATATGGTATTGTATATAGGCGAGCATCGTGGTAGCGGTTGGTTCTGTCAAGAGGCAATAGATGATGCAGAACAGAACACCTTCGATCTTCAAGGACGCACCCGACGCCGCCGGGTTCATTCCGCGAAACAACAGTCTGGCTGGAAGCGTCTACGAGGCGATCTTCGCCCAGCTGATGTCGTTGAAGATCCCCCCTGGCGCGCGGATCAATGTGGACAATCTGGTGCGTGAGCTCAACGTTTCCCAGACGCCGATCCGGGAGGCGCTCGGCCGCCTCGCCGGCGAGGGACTTGTCGTCAAGACACATCTGATCGGCTATAGCGCCGCCCCGCAGATCGCCCGCCGACGGTTTGATGAACTTTATCACCTGCGCCTTCTCCTCGAGCCCGACAGTGCGGCTCGGGCGGCCATCGCGATGGATGACGAAAAGCTTAAGATATTGCGCGAAGCAGCCGGCGTGATGGGGCGCCGGGATGGTACCGACGAGCGCGTGCGTTATTCGACATTCGCGCGGCAGGACGCCATGTTCCATGACCGCATTCTCGAGTTTGCCGGAAACGAACTCATCCGTGAAACGCTCAATCATCAGCATACCCACTTCCATATTTTTCGCTTGATGTTCCATTCGCGCGTCACCGAAGAGGCGCTCGACGAACATGAGGCGCTTCTCGATGCCTTCGCAGCCGCTGATCCTGCTGCGGCTGAAAAAGCGATGCGTGTCCACCTTGAGCATTCTCGCGACCGGTTGTTGCCGGCTTTCGATTGAAGGATTTTCGATGTCGAGCGTCGTCAGCATCAAGAGAGAAGGACATCCGCCGATGGTCCAGGCCGAAGACGCCGGGGGCAGTCCTGTACTGCAGGCTCAGAACCTCTCCAAGCAATACGGGACGGTGACGGTTCTTTCGGATGTAACGCTCGACATTCTGCCAGGCGAAATACACGCCATCATCGGTGAAAACGGCGCCGGCAAATCGACTTTCATGCGTCTCTTGTCTGGCTATGCGGAGCCGACGACAGGGTCGATCCGCATGGGCGGCCGCGATATTCGCTTTGCCCGGCCGGAGCAGGCTCAGCAGGCCGGGATCGTTCTGGTCCATCAGGAGATTCTGCTTGCCGATGCGTTGACAGTTGCTGAAAACCTTTTTCTCGGGCGTGAATTGATGCGCAACGGCATCGTCGACGACCGCACCATGCGTCGTCTGGCCGTCGAGAAACTGAAGGAACTCGGGTGCCTTGTGTCGCCGAACGCGCTGGTGCGGACGATCTCGCTTGCCGATCGGCAGCTCGTGCAGATCGCACGCGCCCTGCTCGACGATCACAGGATAGTGATCTTTGACGAGCCGACCGCCGTTCTCACCGGCGGCGAGGTGGAACGACTTCTCTCGATCATCCTGCAGCTGAAAGCGAAGGGTATCGCCATTCTCTACATCAGCCACCGCCTTGACGAGGTGCAACGCCTCGCCGACAGAGTGACGGTGCTGCGCGACGGCAAGATGGTTGGCACACATCCCGGCCATACCCTCAGCCAGATGGACATGGCCCGTCTCATGGTCGGCCGCGAGCTTGCAGCGCTCTATCCGGAAAAGAGCGGCGCCGTTGCCGGAGAAAAACTGCTTTCAGTCCGGAACCTGTCGGTGCCAGGCTTCGCAAGGGATATCAGCTTCGACGTTCGCAGATCCGAAATCCTTGGATTTGCCGGTATGATCGGCGCCGGACGCACAGAGCTCTTCGAGGGAATCGTCGGATTGAGGCAGGCTTCCGGCGAGGTGGAACTCGACGGAAAGCCGATCAATGTCCGTTCTGCCCGGGCGGCAATTGATGCCGGGATCGGCTATCTGACGGAAGACCGCAAGGGAAAAGGTCTTCTGCTCCAGGAGCGGCTGGCCCCCAACCTTACCCTTTCCGCGCTTCAGCGGTTTCATCCGGGTCTCATGATGCGGCGGTGGCGCGAGCGGATGGCCCTGACCGAGGCGATCGATCAATACGATATTCGCCTGAGGAGCCTGGGGGTTAAGGCGGGACAACTGTCGGGCGGCAACCAGCAGAAACTGCTGCTGGCAAAGGTGTTGCTGACAACGCCATCCGTCGTCGTCATCGACGAGCCGACCCGCGGTATCGACATCGCCAACAAGGCTCAGATCTACGCCTTCATCCAGAGGCTGGTGGCGCAGGGCAAGGCGTGCGTCGTCATCTCGTCCGAAATGCAGGAGCTGATCGGCATTTGCGATCGGATCCTCGTGATGCGGGAGGGGCGTATCACGGGTGAGGTCTCAGGCGATGACATGACGGAACACAACGTCGCGCTTCTGGCAACAAGCGACATCGCGCCAGAAATCGATGAGGGAGGAAAAGAATGACTGTCATTACGGGTTCGACCCCGATCAAACCGGAGCGTGAATGGAGTATCGGATGGACCGATGTCGGGCCATTCGTGGCCCTGGTTACCTTAATGGCGATCGGCTTTGCAATCAATCCGGACTTTCTTTCGGCAACAAATCTGAGCAACGTTATTACCAGAAGCGCCTTCATCGCGATTATCGCAGTCGGGGCAACGTTCGTCATCTCCTCGGGTGGCCTCGATCTTTCCGTCGGCTCCATGGCGGCGTTCATCACCGGGATCACGATCATGTTCATGAACCGGATGGCGCCCGACTGGGGTGTGTCCGCAATCCCGGCAGGAATGGTGGTGGCGATCGTCGTCGGCCTTTTCTGCGGATTGATGAACGGCCTGATCGTCACTGTGGGCAAGATCGAGCCGTTCATCGCCACCCTCGGCACGATGGGGATATTCAGGGCGCTCATCACCTACATGTCCGACGGCGGCACGATCCCGATCGACCGCAGCCTGCGCGATGCCTATCGTCCAGTCTATTTCGGTACCGTCGCCGGCATACCGATCCCGATCCTTATCTCGCTTGCCGTCGCCGTCGTTGCTTCCTTCATTCTCTACAAGATGAAGTATGGCCGAAAGTGCGCAGCAGTCGGCGCCAATGAGGACGTCGCGCGCTATTCTGGAATTTCGACCGTCAAGACCCGCACCATCGCCTATGCGATCCAAGGCGCTTGCGTTGCGATCGCTGCGATCTGCTACGTGCCCCGCCTAGGAGCCGCGACCCCGACCACAGGCGTCCTCTGGGAACTGCAGGTCATTACCGCGGTCGTCATCGGGGGGACGGCGCTTCGCGGCGGCAAGGGTCATGTCTGGGGAACGGTCGCAGGTGCGGTGATCCTGGAACTGATCGCGAACCTCATGGTGCTTTCGGATTTCGTTTCCGAATATCTCGTGGCAGGCGTCCAGGGCGTCATCATCATTATCGCCATGCTCATTCAGAGGCTGTCGAAATAACCGCGTCCGGACCGCGCGGGGTTTGAAGCTTGTCGGTCCAATTCTGGGAGGAATGAATGTTGAAAGGGAAATGGGTTGCGGCGTTTGCCGTAAGCACGGTGCTGCTCGCGGGTCATGCGTTCGGCGCGGAAAAGAAGATCGTCGCGGTTTCGATCCCGGCGGCCGACCACGGCTGGACGGCCGGGATCGTCTACCATGCGCAGGCTGCCGCCAAGGAAATCAATGCCGCCTTCCCGGACGTTGAAGTCGTGGTAAAGACGTCGCCTTCGGCCACGGCACAGGTCAGTGCGCTCGAAGACCTTTCAGCGGGTCGCAAGCTCGATGCATTGGTTATCCTGCCTTATACGTCCGAGGAGCTGACGACCCCTGTCAAGGCGGTCAAGGATGCGGGAACCTTCATCACGGTCGTTGACCGCGGTCTGAATGACCCGACGATCCAGGACCTTTATCTTGCCGGAGATAATATCGCGGTCGGCCGTAACACTGCAAAGTTCATGATCGACAAACTCGGCGGCAAGGGCAATCTCGTCGTGCTGCGCGGCATTCCGACCGTCATTGACGACGAGCGCATCCAGGGCTTCCAGGATGCGATCAAGGGCACCGATCTGAAGGTTCTCGACATTCAGTATGCGAACTGGAACAGCGACGATGCCTTCAAACTGATGCAGGATTACCTTGCCAAGTACCCGCAGATCGATGCCGTCTGGGCCAATGATGACGACATGCTTCTCGGCGTGCTGGAAGCCGTCAAGGAGTCGGGGCGCAAGGACATCAAGCTTGCGCTTGGCGGCAATGGGATGAAGGATATCGTCAAGAAGGTCATTGACGGTGACGCCATGACGCCGGTCGAAACACCCTATCCGCCTGCAATGATCAAAACTGCAATCTACATGACGGTCGCCAATCTGATCGGCCAAGCCCCGATCAGAGGCAGCGTCAAACTGGACGCCCCCCTTATCACCCAGGCAAATGCGAAGGAATATTACTTCCCGGATTCGCCCTTCTGACAACTTGAGACGGGGCGGCGTCCGCCGCCCCACCGCATGAGCAAAGAGGAGTAAAATCATGCCAGGCAAGAAGATACTGATGCTGACCGGTGAGTTCACCGAGGAATATGAAATCTACGTCTATCAGCAGGCGATGGAGGCAGTCGGTCATACGGTCCACGTCATCTGCCCAGACAAGAAGGCAGGGGACCTGATCAAGACCTCCCTTCACGACTTCGAAGGCGACCAGACCTATACCGAAAAACTTGGCCACTTCTTCACCATCAACAAGACCTTCTCAGAGGCCGAGGCGCAGCTTGACCAGTATCATGCCGTCTACGCAGCCGGCGGACGTGGTCCCGAATATATCCGCACCGACAAACGGGTCCAGGCAATCGTGCGGCATTTCCACGAAAAGCAGAAGCCGATCTTTACCATCTGCCATGGCGTGCAGATCCTGGTGGCCGTCGACGGCGTCGTTCGCGGCAAGAAAGTTGGTGCCCTCGGCGCCTGCGAGCCGGAAGTCACGCTTGCCGGAGGAACCTACATCGATCTATCGCCAACCGAAGCCTATGTCGACGGCACGATGGTCTCGGCGAAGGGGTGGACGGCTCTCGCGGCCTTCATGAGGGAGTGCCTGAAGGTACTGGGAACCGAAATTCGCCACAGCGACGACATCGCCAAAGCGGCCTAAGCCTCGACCCTCCTCGAAGCTTTCGCCCCGTACGTCGGCAAGCCGGTACGCAGCGCGCGTGGCTTGCCGGCGACATGCTGTCTCAGACGTCGCCGATGCTTCTCCATGTCGGTCAGTATGCCGGACGGGCCCGAACGGCCCAGCTCTACATACCATCTGAGATTTTTCGAGGGATCGTCTCTAACGGTCGGGAGGCGCTGGAACGTCTGGAGCAACATCCTGACGCCGCACTATTGTTCAGTGATGCCATCATGCCCGGCGGAATGCGCCTCGGTGCGCGCTCAAGGGGCAAAGCTTCGATTTGGTTCTGACGTGTTTTTCGCTTGAACGGCTTCACCACCATTGGGCTATGGCGGTTCGTATCTCATCAAGAGCAAAGAGCTCGGCTGTTGTCAGCGGCTCCCTAACCGGCGCGGCGTTGCGAGGGTCGCGATGCGCCTGCATCGGCCGACGCCGCCGGTGACCCGCGCGGCGCGCAAAACTCATCGCACCAGCTTCTTGCGACGCAGTAGCTCGCGCGGTGCGGAGGTCTGCCAGACGGTTTGGAAGGACTCGACGACATTGTCAGGCGTGACAGGCACGCCCGGTAGCGCCACCCATGCCGGTGGGAGCCGACCGAGCAGCGCCGTCACCGTCGTCGACGCCGCAATCTGGCCTTGCCGAAAGGGTTGCTGGGCAGCGATCGCTACGATGGGGCCGCCTGCGGCAAGCTCGATGGCCGCTTCTCGGCCAAGATCGATGGTCGCGATCGGAATTGTCATTCCGGTTTTCACAGTGGCCTTGGCTGCCGCGGTGGCCGGCGTATCCCAGACCACAAAGAGACCGTCGAGCTCGGGGACCTGCTTCAGAAGCGCTTCGGTGACGGATGCTGCGTCTGACAGGGCCGAGAACCGGCGGATCGTAATCTTCATGTCCGGGCGATTGATCCCCATCCATTTGACGAAGGCGATTTCCCGCTCGTTTGTCGCGAAGAAGTCGGCGTCGTAGCCGAGCACACCTACTTGTGCCCCCTCAGGCAGATGGGGGGACAAGCTCTCCGCAGCCATTTTGCCAAGCCCGAAATTATCGGCGGAAATGAGTGAGACGTAGTCCTTGTTCGGCAAGAGGCCTGTTGGCACGTTGTCGAGCAGTACGAGTTTGATGCCGGCGGCTGCAACACGCTTGTGCGCTTCCGCGACTTTGGCATTGGCGACGGGCAGGGAAATGATTGCATCCGGCCGGTCGCGGACGAGCCGGTCAAGCGCCTGGATCTGCGCATCCGGCGCAAAGGCGCAGTCGGCGACGTCGATAACAACGACCCCACAAGCGCCAAGCGTGCCGACAAGGCCGGCAAGAAGTTGCTTTGCCCAGTCGCTGGACGTCGTGTGGAGGACGATTGCGACCCGGAGCCCTTCAGCTCTTGCGCGCGCCACGTCTTCCGGCAAGAGGAGGACACGTTCGGGTGCTGCCGCACGCTCTCCATGGGGTCCGAGACCGGTGATTGTCATCGCTTCCCCTTTTTCGTTTCAGGCGGGTGAGGTGCTTCGGCCCCGCTGGTCTTTTTCGCAGAGATCCGTCTTTTCAGATCGACAAAGAGAGGGTGGGCCTGCGGTCGGCCCGCCATGATCCATTCCCGCAAGGTCGACGGTGCAAACAGGCCTTCGGCGGCTGTGATCGCGGCGCCGACCAGGCCTGACGAGCTACCCATCTGCGATCGGATGATCTGCAGGTCGCGGCTGACGAGGGGGTGGCAGGCACCGTAAATTGCCTCGCGGGCGGCGGCGAGAAGAATGTCGTTCGTCTGAGCGATCGAGCCTGAGAGAACGATGATCTCAGGGTTCAGCATATTTGCCAGCGTGGCGACGACTTGTCCGATCAACCGGCCACTTTGCGAGAGGATGTCGATTGCGCCGCGATCGCCCATTTGTGCCGCCTGGGCAACTTCAATCGCGGTGATCTGTTGGCCGCGGCGAATAAGATCCGCAATGATCGGGCTTTGACCTCGTTCGGCTGCGCGCCGACCTTCCTCGGCGATTGCATCCGATCCTGCCATTCCTTCGAGCGTACCGATTCTGTCGCCGATGCTGACAGGAACGGAGCCGATCAAGCCTGCGGCCCCTTGCGCGCCGCGAAACAAGCTGCCGTCGCTGACCAGTCCAGCGCCGATGCGTTTTCCGACCTTGATGACGAGCATCGTTTTATGGCCGATGCCGGCACCGGCGCGCAATTCACCCATGGTCATCGTCTCGACACTGGAACGCAGCCAAACTGGCGCGTCAAAGGTTTCGACGAGGCGTTCGACGATCGGAAAGCGCTCCCAACCAGGTAAGGCGGGAGGTGTCGAAAGCTGAAAGGACGTTTCGCTTCCATCGGCAACGGCTCCGGGGGTGGAAATAGATATCCCCCAGAGGTCATGCTGATCGCCCTGACGTTCCACGATCCAGCGAAACAAGGAGGTCAGGCGGTCGCACAGGCTGGATACCGGCTCGGTTAGGTCCGCCTCTTCATGATGCTCCATGATGAGCCGCCCCGAAAGATTCGCAATTCCTACCCCCAACGCCGTCTGATCAAGCGTTGCGACCAGGATGTTGGCGCGATCGGCGGAAAAGCGAACCAGACGCGGTGCGCGCCCACCAGTTGCGGCGCCGAGCTCGCTCTCATCGACAAGGGCCAAATCGATCAACGTTCCAAGACGGTCGGAGACAATGGCGCGGCCAAGCTCGCTCTCGCGTTCGATCTCCTGACGGGTCGTCGAGCGCTCCGTGCGGACCAGGTTGAGAATTTCAACCAAGCTTGGCGCCGCCGTCTCGGATGTCCTGGGACGGCCCTTTTTTCGTACTGCCGCGCCGGCGTCCAAGTCTGCCATAGAGGACATCCAGCCTTCCTTATGAAGTTAGTCGAGCAACTTGATAGATCGCCCTTTTAAGGCGTGCAACAACAAACTTTTGTATTAAATCAGCAAAAGTATGCTAAGTTTTGTTGATATATGGTTGACATCCGTTTTTTCTACGCATATTCCTCGTCGCATCGCTGGCATCGGGAGGAATAGGGATGACGGATTTCAAGCTTGCATATCATGCGAACTGCTGGGGAGACCTTGGTGGCAGCGCCGCCGGCGTGACGTCCATCACCCAGCTTAGCTACCGCACGTTCGGCGACATGCGCCGCGCATTCCACGATATCGCCAGCGCTGGCTATGAAGGCGTCGAACTCTTCGACGGAAACCTCCTCGATTTCAGGGCCGGGGAGATGCGATCACTCCTCGCAGATAACGGACTGGCGCTCGTTGCGACTTATGCCGGTGGCAACTTCATCTTCGACGACATTTTGCCTGAAGAGCTGGCGCGCGTGACGCGTGCTGCCGACCGGGCTGCCGAGCTCGGCGCTCCCCATCTTGTCGTTGGCGGCGGAGCAAAACGCTTCGATGGCGTGCGTGAACCCGACTATCACAAGCTCGCCGCGGCACTCGATCGCGTCAAGGAAATCGCCGATAGCAGGGGTCTTCGCGCCCACTATCACCCCCACCTGTCGACGATCGTCGAGGGTCCGGATGAGGTGGCAAAGATATTCTCCATGACCTCGATCGATTTCTGCCCTGACACAGCGCATCTCGCTGCCGCTGGCGGCGATCCTGCCAAGCTCATCCGCGACCACGCTTCCCGCATCAGCTACATCCACCTGAAGGGATTTCAGAGGGACCCGTTCGCGTTCACGCCACTTGATCGCGGCGATGTCCCGACCGACGAGATCATAGCCGCTATGCGCGATGTCGACTTCAATGGCTGGGTCTGCACAGAACTCGATGCCTGGGCCGATCCGCTGGAGGGCGCAACGGCCAGCATCACCTATCTCAAATCGGCCTGAGGGCCACGATCGGGCACAGGCCCCAAACTCTGGGAGGAGAACATGATCAATAGACGCATGCTGATATGTGGTGCCGCCGCCCTTTTGACGATCGGCCTGAGCGGCCCGGTTTTTGCCGATCCGGACTCGGCGCTGGCAAAGCTGCAGGAAACCGTTTTATCGAAAGGTCCCTCGGGCGAAAGCCCGTCGCCTGCAGCGGATATCAAACTCTCGGATGAAGATCTCGGCAAGATCAAGTCGCTGAACGCGACGGCCGCCATCGTTATGCATTATGGCGGCAACGACTGGTCGCGGGCCCAGATCAACGGTCTGCAGACGCAATTCAAGGCTATGGGCATCAAAGTCATCGCCGTCACCGATGCGGGCTTCAAACCGGAAAAGCAGGTGGCCGATCTGGAAACGATCATGGCGCAGAAGCCTAATATCATCGTTTCGATCCCGACCGACCCGACAGCGACCGCGAAGGCCTATAAGGCTGCCGCCGACGCCGGCGCCAAGCTCGTGTTCATGGACAACGTTCCGGCAGGTTTCAAGGCAGGAACCGACTACGTGTCCGTCGTCTCCGCCGACAATTACGGCAATGGCGTCGCCTCCGCTCATCTGATGGCGAAAGCTCTGAATGGCGAAGGCGAGATCGGCGTAGTCTTCCACGCAGCCGACTTCTTCGTCACGAAACAGCGCTACGACGCTTTCAAGGCAACCATCGCTTCAGATTATCCGAAGATCAAGATTGTTGCCGAGCAGGGCATTGGCGGACCGGATTTCTCCGGTGACGCAGAGAAGGCGGCTTCCGCAATTCTGACGTCAAATCCTAACGTTAAAGGCATTTGGGCCGTCTGGGACGTACCGGCCGAAGGCGTGATTGCCGCAGCTCGCAACGCCGGTCGTGACGATCTCGTCATCACCACGATCGATCTCGGCGAGAACGTCGCGATTTCCATGGCACAGGGCAGCTTCGTCAAGGGTCTCGGCGCACAGCGTCCGTTCGATGCGGGTGTTGTCGAGGCAAAGCTTGCGGGCTACGCGCTTGTCGGCAAGGACGCACCAGCCTTCGTGGCTCTTCCGGCCCTTCCCGTCACGCGCGACAACCTGCTCGACGCCTGGAAGAGCGTCTACTCCACCGAAGCGACGGCCAATATCGAGACCAGCCTCGGGCAATAGTCGGACTGGCGGTGCGGAGGTTTCCTCCGCACCGGTCGTGACAACGACGTGGCGCCTGTGCGCCAGTATTCAGGAGAGAGATAGATGACGAAACTTATGAACGTCGCCATGATCGGCGGTGGCTTCATGGGCAAGGCGCATGCCATGGCCTATGCGTCGATGCCCATGTTCTTCTGGCCCGCGCCGGCCATTCCCCATCGAAAGGTGGTGGTTGACGTGACCGACGGCATGGCCGGTGAGGCCCGCGAACGATTTGGCTTCGAAGAAGCGTCTTCGGACTGGCGTTCCGTCGTCAACCGCCCCGATATCGATGTCGTGGACATCTGCACGCCAAACAATGTCCACGCCGAAATTGCCATCGAAGCAGCAAAGGCCGGCAAGCACATCATCTGCGAGAAGCCGCTCGCCCGCACGGTGGACGAGGCGCGCGCCATGGCAGACGCCGCCAAGAAAGCCGGCGTGATCAACATGGTGGCCTTCAACTATCGGCGCACGCCGGCCGTAGCGCTGGCCAGGAAATATATCGAGGAAGGCCGTATCGGCCGCATCCTGAATTTCCGTGGCACCTATCTGCAGGATTGGTCGGCCGATCCAGATTCGCCGCTTTCCTGGCGTTTCCAGAAGAAAATCGCCGGCTCAGGCACGGTTGGCGACATCGGCACCCATGTCGTCGATCTCGCGCATTACCTCGTCGGCCCGATCGCAGAAGTTATCGCCCTGACATCGACCTACAACAAAACGCGGCCCCTGCAGCAGGGCGGCATCGACAAGCTGGGTGCGGCGGAAAAGGCGACCGATGCTGAACGTGGCGAGGTCGATGTAGACGACGAAGTGGTGTCGATGCTGAAGTTTTCAAATGGCGCGATCGGCAGTTTGGAAGCCACGCGCAACGCCTATGGCCGCAACAACTTCATAACCCTCGAGATCCACGGCACCAGAGGATCGATCCACTTCAATTATGAACGTCGCGACGAACTGCAGGTCATGTTTGCCGACGACCCGGCCGATGCGCGCGGATTTAGAACGGTCTATACCGGCCCGGCCCATCCCTATGGCGGTGGCCTCTGGCCGATCCCCGGCCTCGGTATCGGCTATTCGGAGACGAAGATCGTCGAATGCTACGACTTCTTCTCCGCTATTGCCAAGGGCCGACAGCCGAGCCCGAACTTCGAAGATGGCCTGCTGACGGAACTCGTGGCCGATGCTTTTCTGCGCTCCGGTGAAAGCGGAACCTGGGAGAAGGTGGGATGAACAGCGGCTTGTCCGCGGTCCGGATGACCGGGATTTCGAAGGCCTTCGGTGGCGTGCGCGCCCTTGAAGGTGTCGATTTCGAACTTCTGCCTGGCGAGGTCCACGCACTTCTCGGCGGCAATGGCGCGGGAAAATCCACCATCCTCAAGATCCTCAACGGCGTGCACAGGCCCGATAGCGGAATGATCGTGGTGGCAGGCCGTGCTCTCAGCGCCCATACGCCTGAAGAGTCGCGTGCGGCCGGCATTGCGATGAATTATCAGGAAATGAGCCTGATACCGACATTGACCGTGGCACAGAACATTTTCCTGACGCGCGAAAGCCGCAACGGCATGGGTCTGATTGACGACAGCGAGGCGGAACGCAAGGCGGCCGAGCTCTTTGCGATGCTGGAAGTGTCTGTCGATCCGCGCGCAACCGTCGCCGATCTAGGCGCGGGGCAGAAACAGCTGACCGAGATCGCCAAGGCAATTTCGCAGGATGCCAAGATCCTGGTTCTCGACGAGCCGTCGACTGCGCTTGCGGTTTCGGATGTCGAGCGGCTCTTCGCCTTCCTGAGAAAGCTCAAGGGCAGGGGAGTCGCGATCATCTACGTCAGCCATCGCATGGACGAGATCGCTCGCATTTCCGATCGCGCCACGATTCTGCGCGATGGCCGGCATGTGATCACGGCGCCGATCAGCGAACTGCCCATCGATACGATGATCGAGCATATTGTCGGCCGGCGTTCCATGGGACTGTCCGACGTAGTGCGTGGGACATCCACCTACGGAGACGCGGTTCTGGAGCTTGCTGACGTCAGCGGCATTGATAAGCCGCGGGACATATCCTTCAGGCTGCATCGCGGCGAGGTTCTGGGATTGGCAGGTTTGCTGGGTTCTGGCCGATCCTCGCTCGCCCGCCTTCTTGCCGGCATTGATCCGGCGCGGCGCGGCACCATCCGCGTCAAGGGTTCGACCGTTTCCATCAGGACTCCAACGCAGGCGATCGACGCCGGACTGGCGCTCGTTCCGGAAGCGCGCGCTACGCAGGGTGTCATCCCTGCCCATTCCGTCTCCTCGAACATGGCGATGTCGATGATCTCACGGTTGTCGCGGCTTGGCTTCATGGATGCAGCAGCCGAACGGAAACTCACTGACGAGCAGATCCGGCGGCTGGCGGTCAAGACGGCAAGCCGCGAGCACGCGGTTTCGACGCTGTCTGGCGGTAACCAGCAAAAGGTGGTCATCGGCAAATGGCTGGCGACCGATCCCGATATCCTGATCCTGGACGAGCCGACCGCCGGCATTGATATCGGCTCCAAGGCCGAGATCATCCGGCTTGTCCGCGAACTCGCAGGCGCAGGCAAAGCCATCATCATGATCTCATCCGAATTGTCGGAACTGCTGACCGCATGCGACCGGATCCTCATCATGGCCGACGGGCGCGTCCATCAGGATCTGCCGCGCGAGGCCTTCGACGATCCATCCGTCTCGGTCACGGACCTAGCACACCGGCTCCAGGCCGCCGAACAGCGCCTTCAAATCGAGATTCAGCGGGCCTTGAGGCTCCAGGAGACTTCTAATGCCTAACGCCTTCCTGTCGAACTGGCGCCAGAACATCATCTATATCGGCTTCGTCGTCATCTTCATCGTGTTTGCGGTCGCGCTGAACGACAAAGGCTTCCTCAACATCAACAACCTGCTCAACATCGTCCGGCAGACTGCGATGATCGCGGTGATGGCAATCGCGATCACCTTTGTGCTGTCGGCCGGAGAGATCGACTTGTCCATCGGCGCGGTGGCAGGTCTGGCGACGGTCACGGTCGCGATGGCGATTGCCGTCGGCGGCCCTTTCGCAGGCATTCTGGCGGGCATTGGAACAGGGCTCGCTGTTGGCGTCTTCAATGGATGGCTGACGACGCGCGTCGGCATTCCCTCCTTCCTCACGACCCTCGCGATGATGGGGATCGCTAAGGGCATTGCCATGTGGATCTCGGCGACGGCGGCCGTGCCGATCCTGTCGCCCGGCTATTCCTGGTTCTTCGGCGGCGGCAATATCGGCCGTATCCCGGTCCTGCTATTCTGGATGGTCATTCTCGCCGTAATCGGCCACATCGTCCTACGCCGTACCGGCTTCGGGCGGCGAGTTCTGGCGACGGGGGGAGGCGAGATGGCAGCGCGCTATTCTGGCATCAACACCCGCGACATCAAGTTCAAGGTTCTGGTCATCTCGTCCTGCGCTGCAGCGCTTGCCGGCATGCTTTATGCGGGGCGCCTGCAGTCGGGACGGTTCCAGCTCGGCGAAGGCGACGAACTCTCGGTGATCGCTGCAGCTGTTCTCGGCGGCACCAGCCTGTTCGGGGGCAGGGGAACGGTCGTCGGGACGGTCGTCGGCGCATTGATGATCGGCCTTATCAACAATGGCCTGATCCTAATGGGTCTCGAATTCAGCCAGCAGCTGATTGCCCGCGGCGCCATTATCATCCTGGCGGTCGCCCTCAGCCAGAAACGGAGCTGATCATGACCATCACCATCATCGGAACAGTCGTCAGTCGTCCGGAGACGCGCGACGAACTGGAGAGGCTTCTGGCCGCCCAGGTGGAGCCGACGCGCAATGAGCCGGGCTGCATCAACTATGATTTCCATGTTGACGAGGAAGACGAATGCACGTTCGTCTTCTATGAGAACTGGTCCAGTCAAGCCGACCTTGATGCCCATATGAACATGCCGCATCTGGCGCCGCTGCTAAGCCAGCTCGATAGAATGCTCAGAGAACCGATATCGATCCGGCACTTGCGAATGATAAGTTCGCTTAAGGGCGGAGGAGACGAGCAATGATCGAGGAATACTGATTGAGCATCAGGTCACAGAACTATGGAGCCGACCGAACGCTGTAGACGGCAACCAGACCGCGTCTCCCTGAACGCCTTGCTCGAGAAGTTCGCATTTTATTAAATATGTCGGGAAATACTCCGCTTCGAGGGCGATCTAAATCTGGACAAGCGAGTTCATCTCGTGACCACGAAGCGGAGACTGCCATGTATCAGCGTACGGTTCTCATCGTCGAAGACGAGTTTCTCATCCGAATGGTGCTCGCAGACACGGACAAGGGCTACGATGTGATCGAGGCTGGAAACGCCCTTGAGGCGGTGGCCATCCTGGGGCAGCGGAGGATCGACGCCGTCGTGACGGACGTCGACATGCCCGGAGGCCCCAGCGGGCTCGATCTCGCCAGGATGATCTCGTCCATCCATGTGAACGTGCCAGTGATCATAACGTCGGGCGGACATTGTCTCCGGGCCGAGGACCTGCCGGGTGACGCCGTCTTCGTTCCCAAGCCCTACCGAATGGACGTGATCGCGGCGATGGTCGGGGAGATGACCGATCGGTGTCGTTTGAAGCGAGTATCAAAGACGGCTCGTTACGTTTGATACCGGACAAGCCGATGCGGCTTCGCCTGTCGATATTATCCCTGAAGTCACCCCGGTCGACAAAGCCCAATCCCCGCCGCTGACCGATATGAGAACGGCTTGCAGGTTCGTCAGTTCGACTGCGCCTCGCAGAGCGGGATTGGCTTGGGCGGCGGAGCAGGATGGTCCTTTTCGTATCGGACGATCAACGGCCCAAGCTTTTCCTGGCTCCAGAACCGAGGTGTACCGATTTGCTTCAAGCAAGCAGCATTCCAATAAGGCCCAGCTTGGCTGGAGGACTTGACCTTTGAAATCGCCAGAATGTCGCGGGATTCAGGATAGATGTAGAGAGTGGTCGGATTGTCCTTGACGGCGGATAGTACCTGCGGAGCTTCTGCCGGAGACCAGGTTGTGCAGCCGTTGCTGCGGCCGCCGGCATAGTTGACGAATTTACCAAGCGGCACGTAGCCCTGGTTGTTCGCATAGGGGCTATTTGGCTTCTTCTGCATGCATATGCCTGAAACCAGAGCTGCCGGATGCCCCCCGATGGCACGCTCTCTGGCATTTGCCGTCTCTCCGATACCCTCGAATTGCACAAAGGAACGTGTCAGAAAGGACTGCTGACCGGATGAGGAGCGATAGTAACCTTTAAAGGAGGTTTTGATTTCGCTGGTGAGATAGGCGCCGCCCGCCGTCAGATTGGAACCCAGCGCATTGCCGAAATTCTTCGCGCATTCGCGCCCGTTGGAAAAGTCTGCCACGCCCGGCAGGTTGCGTCCGCTGCCATGGCCGGACGAAATCACCCGAAATGTCTGATCAGCCTCGCAGATCATATAAAAACGGCCGCCTGACTCGCCGCCGGTCAGATCGTTCGGGCGGGTGGCGTCCATTGCGAAATAGCAGGAGTTCTTCACCTTCCCATCGGCGACTTTCGACAGATAAAGGGCGCGCGCCCGCTGCAGGACGGGAAGGGCGATCTGGCCGTTGCCTTCGCCGACGTGGGCGCTAAGCCAGTCCGGAACTTGGGGCGCTCGCTCGGCGGTCGCAGCATGTGCCGATGCTGACGCGATGCCGAAGATAGCAAAAGACCTGACTATGGTTACAAGCCGAGATCCGGATATCACTGGAGTTCCTCCTGAAAAGCATAAAGGATTTGCGGCGAGCGGGCCACGGAACCGCGTATGACCGGCAATCCACGAATACGCTCATGCATCATGGTTTCGAAAGGCTTAACAGCGCACCTCTAATCGCGTGGCAACGAGTTGCGAATAATCCGTACCGGTTGGGTCATTGAAGAACAGGGTGGTCAGCATCGCCTGGTTTTCCGCGAGAATTTCCTTCGAATCGGGCCTGACGATCTTGCGCGTGCAGCGATCGAAGCCCGTCCCCGTCGTCTTCAAATCGCTGTCATCAGCGAAATCGAGAGCGGTATACAGCGTGGGGTCGTAGACCCCGAAAACGATCAGCCCCTTCAAGGGAGTTTTAACAGTCGGCTTCTGCACGAAAGACAGGGTCAGCATTCCGTCTTCATAAGCTGCGTGCATAACCTCCGGTTTCTCGAGCGTAACGGCTTTGCCGCCGATTGTGATACTGGTGTAGTAATTATACTGCGCGAGCGATTTTTGAACCGTCTTGGCGACGGCGGCAAGCTCGGGTGGATCAAGGGTCGAATTGCCATTCTTGTCGAAATCGAGAAGCACGGACGAGGAGAAAACCTCGTCGAAATGCCAAACGTCGCGCACTTCGCTCAAGCCTCCGTCGGCGCCCGCCACTGCCTCGAACTTGGCATCCACGAAGATATGGGGATGCGCCAAGGCAACAGCGGGCATCGCTACGGCGGCAACCAGAATTGCTCGAGAGGTTCGGCGTGCAGAGGCCCTGGAGGTCATTTAACGTGAATCAGCTGAAATTGCGCCCGATTTAAGTTCGATCTGCTTGCAGGCCCAGCGGCGAAAGCTGCGTCAGTTTATAACAACTGATCGCACCTCGTCGACCTCAGCTGTAGCCGACGGGCGCACGTCGGCTAGAAAGCGACGCCGATCGGATCGTCATTTCAGCCGGCATAGGTCAGAATAGTGGTTCGATTGCCACTCCCACCCACGCAACGAGTGCGGACATGTCCTCCAAAGACCCCCTTCTGCAGCCGTTTCAACTCAAGCATCTGACGTTGAAAAACCGCGTCATGTCGACCGCTCATGAGCCGGCCTACTCCGAAAATGGCATGCCGACGGATCGCTACCGGCTCTATCACAGGGAAAAGGCGAAAGGCGGTATTGCGCTCACGATGACAGCGGGATCGGCGGTCGTCTCGTCCGATTCCCCGCCGTCCTTCGGCAATCTCCATGCCTATCGAGACGAGATCGTGCCCTGGCTGAAGAGACTCGCCGACGATTGTCACGAATACGGTACGGCGGTCATGATTCAGCTCACGCATCTCGGTCGGCGTACGGGCTGGAGCCGGGGCGATTGGCTGCCGGTGCTGTCGGCTTCGCCGATCCGCGAACCGGCGCACCGTGCCTTTCCGAAAGAGGCCGAAGACTGGGACATAAAGCGTATCGTTGCCGACTATGCGAGCGCTGCACAGCGCATGCAGGAAGCCGGCCTCGACGGCATCGAGATCGAGGCCTATGGACATCTACTGGATAGTTTCTGGTCGCCGGCGACCAATCGGCGTGAAGATGAATTCGGCGGGTCGCTCGACAACCGCATGCGCTTTTCCGTCATGGTCACACAGGCGATCCGCGAGGCGGTCGGGCCAGATTTCATTGTCGGCATGCGTCTCGTCGCAGATGAGGACTGGGAGAAGGGATTGACACGCGAGGAAGGCGTGGAAATCGCCTCACGATTTGCGCGATCCGGTGACATCGATTTCCTGAACATCATTCGCGGTCATATCGACCACGATGCCGCACTCAACGAGGTCATTCCGATTCAGGGCATGGCATCTGCTCCCCATCTGGACTTTGCCGGCGAGGTGAGGGCGGCAACCAGGTTCCCGGTCTTTCATGCCGGGCGCATCGGCGACGTGGCGACAGCCCGTCATGCGATCGCCGAGGGAAAGCTCGACATGGTCGGTATGACACGCGCCCATATCGCCGACCCGCATATCGTGCGCAAGATCGTGGCTGGCGAGGAGGCGCGCATCCGACCCTGTGTTGGCGCTACCTACTGTCTCGACCGGATCTATGAAGGCGGAGAGGCGCTGTGTATTCATAATGCCGCGACTGGTCGCGAAGGGCAGATCCCGCATGAGATTGCCAAGGCGCCTCTCCGTCGCAAGGCCGTCGTGGTCGGTGCCGGACCGGCCGGTCTTGAGGCCGCACGCGTGCTTGCGGAACGTGGGCATGCAGTGGATGTTCTGGAAGCGACCGGAAGGGCAGGCGGACAGGTCAATCTTCTCATCCGCAATCCCCGGCGCAAGGAGATGATAGGCATCATCGATTGGCGGCTATCGGAGTTGGAGCGGCTGGGTGTCAACATGCACTATGATGTCTATGCGGAGGCAGGTGATGTTCTCGGCCTTGAACCCGACCTCGTTGTCATTGCGACCGGAGGCATTGCGCAACAACCCGAACTCGATGCCGGCGATGAACTCGTGACCTCCTCATGGGATATCCTTTCAGGCGGCGTCAGGATTGCGGACGCGGTCCTGCTTTTCGATGATAACGGTGGACATCCGGGCATGTCGGCCGCCGAAGTGATCGCTAGAAGCGGCGCCGAGCTCGAACTCGTATCGCCCGAGCGGTTTTTCGCGCCCGAGTTGGGAGGCATGAACCACGTGCCCTACGCCCGAACCTTCGCAGAACACAATGTCAGGGTTACCATCAACACGCGCCTCAAATCTGTGCGGCGCAACGGCAACGTCCTTGTCGCTGTGCTCGGATCGGATTTTGCAGACGGCGCGCAGTGGGAGCGACGCGTTTCCCAGGTCGTTGTCGAGCATGGCACGCTTCCCAATGATGGTCTCTATCGCGAGCTGAAACCCCTTTCGCGAAATCTTGGAACCGTTGATTATGCCGCCCTGATCAATCGTCGGGCGGCCCTGCCGAAGCTCGGTAATCAGGGACGCTTCGATCTCGTGCGGATCGGTGATGCGATTTCGAGCCGCAACATCCACGCCGCTATTTATGACGCTCTGAGATTATGTTCGTTGTTTTGAGGTCTTCGCGATTGCCTTGCTTTTGTTCGGCGATTGGACGGGTTACGAAGCTCGCGTGACGACATCATCGATATCGCCTGGTCGCTGGTGCGGCCGGGCGGGCGGAGGGCGCCGGAAAATTCTGCAGATGATGACCTCACCTTGGACTGCGGGCAGACATAGCTCCCATTCATGGGAATGCCCCTGCCGAGATAGTAGACCCATGATCTCGGCACCACCATCGAAAGCATAGGGTCTCGGCAATATCGGGAAATGTTACAATCCGACCAGGTTTCCATTTCTGATGGAGATACCATGTCGGAACGATTGGAGCGTGTTCTTCGATATCTGAAGTCTGCCAGGCCGATTGCCGAGAAGAGCCCGACACTCGGCAGAGTGGTCGAGTTGATCGACGAGGCAATCCGTGAAGCGGAGAGCAGACTGAAGGCGACCCGCAGCAAAAATGGGCGAAACCACTAACTCAACGGATGTCGCACGCTCGAGCGGTGCTGCCATGTGGGGATGAGAGCTGCAGTTCACCAATGGTACAGACAGATTCGCAAACGTCGGTGACGTTATCGATCCGTCAATCTGCGCGGGCGAGCAGCTTACGATAGGCATCGCTGTTTTCGATGAATGGCAGAGTTCGAAGAAATGGCCGCAAAATCCTTCTTGCACTAGCTGCTTCCACCGCTATCTCAAGAGACTGTTGCGGAAGGAGACAGGGCATGCACATCGATGGCCAGTGTCAGTGCGGGCAAGTTAGATATGAGGCCAACATCGACCCCGGCGCAGTGGCGATCTGCCATTGTACGGACTGTCAAAGGCTGACTGGCGCCGCATATCGCGTCACGGTGAGCGCGCCGCGCGAGAGATTCCACATCATGGCCGGAGAGCCGAAGCTCTATGTTAAGATCGCCGACAACGGTCGTCGAAGAATGCAATACTTCTGCTCCAACTGCGGGTCGCCGATCTACACGACCGGCGAGCTGAAGGACGCCGACCGGGTTGGTATACGCCTCGGAACAATAAATCAACGGCGGGATCTCAAGCCACGGGCGCAGTTTTGGTGTTCGTCTGAACTTCCATGGGTTCAGGACCTTCGAGCGTTGCCACGACACGACGGCGACTGAGAAGCTTTCGCCGTTCCTGTTGCGCGAAGCGCGGCTCATGCTTGTGGAGGTAGGGCAGAGATGGATTCCTGCGGGTTGTGGAGAAGCCGCCGTCGTGATCTAGTTTGCACGGTCGTACAGCCTGGGTATCCGGAACGAACGACGATGATGTGAATTCTTCGAGCGCCGGAAAGAGGGCCGAGCGGATTTGACTTTGTTTTACGCACGGATCGAACAATCCCGAGAGATGTCGCAATATGTGCTGAGTTCTTCATGGAACTCACGACATCTTGTTCCGGTGCACAGGATTCACCATCTCATAAAAGGGAGAACTGGAGCACTCGAGATGGAAGACCAGTCAGCCGAAGTAATCGTCACGCACGATATCGAAATCCTGCCGCCGGAGCGCGAGGGCTGCCTCGGAGACGGCATCCTTTGCCTGTGTTGCGGCCGGCCGCAATCCACCATGGATGAGGACGGCTGCGGCATCTGCGAGGAGTGCCTGGCGCCCTCGTTCGGCGGGGACTTCTCCAATCGACGTCCATTTTTGCTGGATGTTATCGACAGGAGGTATGGCGACCACCTCCCGCGGCCGCGCCCAGGATCGTGGACGCGTCGCAGGCGGGCAGAGCCATGAGGTGAGATGGGAGGGCAGGAAGGAGCCTGTCAAAAGAGCGCCGGCGCTTGCAAGAAGGCCGACGCGGAAACTGGCCGCGCGTGTCAGAATGATCGCATTCGACCGGTTCCGGTCGTAAGGGCCGCCGCGGCGCGTTTTTGATGCACTTGAATGCCTGCAAGCCTTCACGATCCTGACGGCTGTCTCTGTGCCGAGGTGACCGACGTTGCGCCGCAACGCCGGTTTGCCGTGGAGCTTGAGCTGCCCGCCGAAAACCATGCCGCGCTTGCCTGCCGCATAGATGCGACGCACCTAGTGGAGCGCGTGGCTCATCATGCGATAGGGATGCACCGCGTTGAAATGCGAGATCATCGTGGACGCCTGCTGCAGCACGCGCTCAGCGTTCCGTACATCGTCACGGGCCAACTCGTCGGCATTGATACGGATCGCCTCGGCCATGTTGGCAGAAAGCGCGGCAAAGCGTCGGTCGCCTTCGACAAAGGCTTCGCGTGCGGTTCCTTCTAGGATACGCGCGATATCGACAAAGATCTCTTCGCGTTCCTCGATGCTAAGATCTTTGATGATTTTGATCTTCTCTTCCATTCTCAATCTCACTCCGAATAGACGTGCGATAGTGAACGAGTTCGCCGGAACCCCCGTCACGCAAAGAGCTAGGAAGGGGAAAATTCCGTTTCAAGACCTCAATGCAACTTGAACTCACCGTCCACACGGCGCCATTCGTTCGGCCCGATCAGGCGCTGATGGGTATATCGGACGGAATGCAGCGGGCCGTCCAGATTGGACTGCCAGAAATCGAGAAACCTATGCATCTCGGGAAAATCGGGAGCCAGGTCATAATCCTGCCAGACATATGTCTGCAGCACGGATTCGAAATCGGGAATGCGGTAGAGGATATGTGCGGTGGTTAGCCCGTAGCCATTCAGCTGTCGTTCCAGATCCGATGAAAATTCCATGCGTTCATCTCCGTTCCATGTCACGTCGAAGGCGGCGCAAAATCTGCGGCCATCAATGCTTTTGTCAAACGTAGAATACTCGTTTGTTGTTCCGTTCCAGGATGTTAGCAGCAGCATAGCGTATGTGCTGCTTTTTTGTTCCCTTCGTGAAATCAAAATGCCGAAAGCCAAGTCGTTCGCGCAAGCCGCTCGACCGAGACTTTGCCCACGCACTAACTGGTCATCCGGTCCGGCTAGGCGAACAACATCACCTGTTGCGGCGAGGCGTCGGCAATGAGGTGGACGCGGGTGGCTGTTCCAACAGCACCCCGCAACGCCGTGCTGAAGTCGCCATGAATGCGCCAGCCGTCGCCTCCTAGAGGTCATGGGCCGTCTGAGGCGACCCCAGCCGCTCAAAAGCGGTCGTCTCGTCATTGCCCTTAAGATTTGCACTCTCGAAGTCGGCGCAATGGTGTTCCGGCAGAATTTCCACCGAGCGAGGGTCACTCGGACCGTGGCAATTTGAAGGCGCCGCTCTAGATCTTCGTCATCGTTGAAGGGAAAATTCCATGAGCAATCAAACCGCTGAGCGAGAGCGTGACCAGTATGCGAGCGTCGATGAAAAAGAGCCTCCGGCGAGCGGGATCGAGGCTCGCGAGGCAGGTGCGCTACTAGAGATCCTTTCGGCAGTTCGCCGCGGGGATTTCTCGGTTCGAATGCGGTCGGACCTGACAGGTGTGACGGGAAAGGTCGCCGATGCGCTCAACGACATCATAGCAGCCAACCAGCGAATGGCGCAGCAACTGGAGCATGTTGGCCAGGTCGTCGGCCGGGACGGGCAGACAAGTACACGGGTCCGATTTGGTCTCTCGGATGGATCGTGGTCGGATATGGAAGGATCGATCAACCAGTTGATCGCAGATCTTCTCTGGCCGACGACCGCCGTCACCCGCACGATTACTGCCGTCGCCAAAGGCGATCTTCTGCAGACGGTGCCGCTTGATGTCGATGGCCGGCCGCTGAAAGGAGAGTTTCTGCGCTCCGCCGATATCGTCAACACGATGATCAAACAGCTCAGCGTCTTCACCTCCGAAGTCACCCGCGTGGCTCGCGAGGTCGGCACTGATGGTAAGCTCGGAGGACAAGCCCAGGTGCGGGAGGTGACCGGCGTCTGGAAGGACTTGACTGAGAGTGTCAATTCAATGGCCTCGAACCTGACAGCCCAGGTGCGAAACATTGCCGACGTCACCATCGCGGTGGCGAATGGCGACCTTTCCAAGAAGATCACTGTCGACGTTCGCGGCGAAATCCTGCAGCTCAAGGAGGCCATCAACACAATGGTGGACCAGCTCCGCTCGTTCGCCTCCGAAGTCACCCGCGTCGCCCGCGAGGTCGGAACGGAAGGCAAACTCGGTGGTCAAGCGCTGGTGCCGGGCGTCGCTGGCACCTGGAAGGATTTGACTGACTCGGTCAACGCTATGTGCGGAAACTTGACGGCCCAGGTGCGAAACATCGCCCAGGTCACGACCGCTGTGGCGCGCGGTGACCTTTCCCGCAAGATCACCGTGAACGTCTCGGGCGAAATACTGGAACTGAAGGAGACCATCAATACGATGGTCGACCAGTTGAACGGTTTTGCCGGCGAGGTGACGCGCGTCGCCCGCGAGGTCGGAACGGAAGGTCGCCTCGGCGGGCAGGCCCAGGTGCCAGGGGTGGCGGGCACATGGAAGGACTTGACCGATAACGTCAATTCGATGGCATCGAACCTCACCGCCCAGGTCCGCAATATTGCCGAGGTCTCGACCGCGATCGCCAACGGCGACTTGTCGAAGAAGATTACCGTGACCGTTTCGGGCGAAATCCTCGAGCTCAAGGAAACGATCAACACGATGGTCGACCAGCTGAACGCCTTTGCGTCGGAAGTGACGCGCGTCGCCCGCGAGGTCGGTACGGAAGGCCGGCTCGGCGGGCAGGCCAACGTCACGGGCGTTGCGGGCACTTGGAAAGACCTAACCGAAAACGTCAACTCGATGGCGGGTAACCTCACATCCCAGGTCCGTAACATTGCCGAGGTCTCGACCGCGATCGCCAACGGCGACCTGTCCAAAAAGATCACCGTCGACGTCAAGGGCGAGATTCTGGAACTGAAGGAAACGATCAATACGATGGTCGACCAGCTGAACGCGTTTGCGTCCGAGGTCACGCGTGTCGCGCGCGAAGTCGGGACGGAGGGGCAGCTCGGCGGACAGGCAAATGTACGCGGCGTCGCCGGCACGTGGAAGGACCTGACGGATTCAGTCAACTCGATGGCATCCAACCTCACGGCGCAGGTGCGCAATATCGCAGAGGTCGCCACCGCGGTTGCACAGGGAGACCTGTCGAAGAAGATCACCGTCACGGTTTCGGGCGAGATCCTTGGACTGAAGGAAACCATCAATACGATGGTCGATCAGCTGAACGGTTTTGCCGGCGAGGTGACGCGCGTCGCACGCGAGGTCGGCACGGAAGGCCGGCTCGGTGGCCAGGCGAACGTCCTTGGTGTTGCAGGCACCTGGAAGGACTTGACCGACAGCGTGAATTTCATGGCCGGTAACCTGACCGCGCAGGTGCGCAACATCGCTGAAGTCTCGACAGCGATCGCCAACGGCGATCTGTCGAAAAAAATCACCGTGACCGTGTCCGGCGAAATCCTGGAGCTCAAGGAAACCTTGAATACCATGGTGGACCAGCTCAACCGGTTCGCCTCGGAAGTGACCCGCGTGGCACGCGAGGTGGGCACGGAAGGCAAGCTCGGCGGCCAGGCCCAGGTGCCGGGTGTTGCCGGCACCTGGAAGGATTTGACGGAAAACGTCAATTCGATGGCGTCGAACCTGACTGGCCAGGTGCGTAACATTGCGGAAGTGACGACGGCGGTGGCGCGAGGTGACCTGTCGCGTAAAATCACGGTCGACGTGAAAGGCGAAATCCTCGAGCTCAAGAATACCATCAATACGATGGTCGACCAACTGAATGCCTTTGCCGGCGAAGTGACGCGCGTTGCCCGGGAAGTCGGGACGGAGGGCAAACTTGGTGGCCAGGCGCAGGTACCCGGTGTCGCCGGGACGTGGAAGGACCTGACCGACAGCGTCAACTCCATGGCCGGCAACCTCACCGCGCAGGTGCGCAATATAGCCGAGGTCGCCACCGCAATTGCTAATGGCGACCTGTCGCGCAAGATCACCGTTGACGTGCGCGGGGAAATCCTGCTCCTCAAGGACACGCTCAACACGATGGTCGATCAGCTGCGGTCCTTCGCAGGCGAAGTGACGCGCGTGGCGCGCGAAGTCGGCACCGACGGCCGGCTCGGAGGACAGGCCGTCGTTCCTGGCGTCGCCGGCACCTGGAAGGACTTGACTGACAACGTCAACTTGCTTGCCGCCAATCTGACGACCCAGGTGCGCAATATCGCGGAAGTGACGACTGCCGTCGCGCGAGGCGACCTGTCGCGCAAAATCACCGTCGACGTCAAAGGCGAAATTCTCGAGCTCAAGAACACCATCAACACGATGGTGGACCAGTTGAACGCATTTGCCGGCGAAGTGACCCGCGTCGCGCGTGAAGTCGGCACCGAAGGCAAGCTCGGCGGTCAGGCGCAGGTGCCTGGCGTCGCCGGCACCTGGAAGGACCTGACGGATACCGTCAACGTCATGGCCGCAAACCTGACCGAACAGGTGCGCGGCATCGTCAAGGTCGTGACGGCCGTTGCGAATGGCGATCTCAAGCAGAATCTCACCGTCGCCTCCAAGGGCGAAGTCGCAGCACTTGCCGTAACCATCAACAACATGACCAATACGCTCGCCACTTTTGCCGACCAGGTGACGACGGTGGCGCGCGAGGTGGGGGTCGAAGGTCGCCTCGGCGGGCAGGCGAACGTGCCAGGCACCGCCGGCACCTGGAAAGATCTCACCGGCAACGTCAACCTTCTGGCTGCTAATCTCACTACGCAGGTTCGCGCGATCGCCGAGGTCGCCACCGCAGTCACCAAGGGGGATCTGACCCGTTCGATCCAGGTCGAGGCACGCGGTGAGGTGGCGGAGTTGAAGGACAACATCAATACGATGATCGACAACCTGCGCCTGACAACGGAGCGCAACACGGAGCAGGACTGGCTGAAGACCAATCTGGCCCGGTTCACGAACATGCTGCAGGGCCAGCGCGACCTCACGCGGGTCGGAAAAATGCTGCTTTCGGAACTTGCTCCGCTGGTAGGGGCCCATCAGGGCGTCATCTACCAGGTGGACGACGTTGACGGGTCTCGGCCGATGCTCTCGTTGCTCTCGGTCTATGCGCAAGGGATCGAGGCCGCGCACCCGGACCGCCTCGAATTCGGTCAGGGACTGGTCGGACAATGCGCAAGCGACGCTCGCCGCATCCTGATCACGAACCTGCCCGACAACGTCGTTCCAATAAGTTCGGGCGTGTTTTCGACCCTGCCGAGGAGCGCCATCGTCCTTCCCGTCCACTTCGAGGGGCAGGTCAAGGCGGTGATCGAACTTGCGTCCGCAGGCAGTTTCTCGGAGCTGCAGGTATCGTTCCTCGACCAGTTGACGACCTCCATCGGCATCGTCCTCAATTCAATCGAGGCGACGATGCAGACAGAAGGCCTCCTCAAACAGTCGCAGCAACTCGCTGCCGAGCTGCAGGCCCAGCAGCGCGAACTTCAGCAGACGAACGAGCAGCTCGAGCAGAAGGCCCAGCAGCTCGAAGAACGCAATGTCGAGGTCGAAGCGAAGAACCAGGAAATCGAGCGGGCCCGCCGGGCGCTTGAGGAGAAAGCAGCTGAGCTTGCGCTGACTTCAAAATACAAGTCCGAATTCCTCGCCAACATGTCGCACGAGCTTCGCACACCGCTCAACTCCATCCTGATCCTCGGGCAACAGCTCGGCGACAATCCGGAGGGGAATCTGTCGAGCAAACAGGTAGAGTTCGCCAAGACCATCCATGGGGCGGGCACCGATCTGCTCAACCTCATCAGCGACATCCTCGACCTGTCGAAGATCGAATCAGGCACAGTCTCTGTCGATGCAGAGGAAATCTTCATCCGAAGCCTGCTCGAAGTGATGGCGCGGCCATTCCGCCACGAGGCGGACAATCGCGGCCTCACATTTGGAGTAGAGGTCGGAGACGATGTCGCCAAGAGTATCATCACCGATTCCAAGAGACTTCAGCAGATACTGAAGAACCTGCTATCGAATGCGTTCAAGTTTACTGCCGAGGGAGGGGTAACGCTTCGCGTGAACGTCGTGAAAGGCGGATGGTCTGCGGATCATCAATCGCTGAAGCACGCGCCGTCCGTCATAGCGTTTGAGGTCGCAGATACGGGCATCGGTATCCCGCCCGAGAAGCAGCGCATCATTTTTGAAGCCTTCCAGCAGGCCGATGCTTCGACGAGCCGCAAGTATGGCGGCACGGGACTTGGTCTAGCCATCAGTCGAGAGCTTGCGAACCTGCTCGGAGGCGAGATCCAACTCCGCAGCGCGCCCGGCGTGGGAAGTACCTTCGTCCTCTACCTTCCTTTGACCTATGTGGGCGGCGGGGTCGCCCGGACGGAACTTCCAAGCACGAGCAATGTCGTGCAGCTTGCAGAAGCCGCTGCAACCCGGCGCGCTGAAAAATCCGGTGAGCATGTGGACGATGACCGGGACCACATTGCGCCGAACGACATGGTTCTTCTGATTGTGGAGGACGATCCTCATTATGCGCGGGTTCTGGTGGACCTGGCACGCGACAGCGGCTTCAAGGTGCTGGTCGCGTCGCGCGGCGCCGACGCCCTTGCTTTGGCGCAGCAATACAAACCGACCGCTGTCTCGCTCGACATTTTCCTTCCCGACATGCTGGGATGGTCGGTATTGAGCCAGCTCAAACAGAACGCTCAGACAAGGCATATCCCCGTGCAGATCATCAGTCTCGACGAGGACCGACAGCATGGGCTGACGCAAGGTGCGTTCGCGTTCATGACCAAGCCGACGACGCCTGAAGGACTCGTCACGGCTTTGTCGCGATTGAGATCCTATACGCGGCAGCGGCGCAAGCGTCTTCTTCTTGTTGAAGACGACGAGGCCGAGCGGATTAGCGTTACGGCACTTCTCGGCAATGAAGACGTTGACATTGCAAGCGTCGGCTCAGGGTCGGAGGCGCTCGCGGCCCTCAGGGCGGAGCCTGTTGATTGCGTCGTGCTCGATTTGTCACTGCCCGATATGTCGGGATTTGACGTGCTGGAACGGATGCGTGACGACCACGAGATCGGTGAGGTGCCGGTTGTCGTATTTACGGGTCGCGAACTTTCTCCCGAGGAAGACACACGGCTCCACAGCATGGCTCGCAGCGTTGTGGTCAAAGGGGTGGAGTCGCCCGAACGCCTGCTGGATGAGACGGCGCTCTTTCTGCATCGCGTCGTCGCCGACATGCCGGCCGCCAAGCAGGCAATGCTGGAAGAACTGCACAGCTCCGATGAGAACCTCTTGGGTGAAACGGTTCTGCTGGTCGACGATGACGCACGTAACATCTTTGCGCTCAGCAGCGTGCTGGAACGACGCGGCATGAAAATACTCACTGCGACGACAGGCAACGAGGCGATCGAGGTGATCAATAGCCAGCCGTCGGTGGCGATCGTCCTGATGGATATCATGATGCCAGGCATGGACGGCTATGAAACAATGAAGATCATTCGGGCGGATCCCAGATTTCAACGGCTGCCGATCCTGGCGCTAACCGCCAAGGCGATGAAGGGCGACCGGGAAAAATGTCTGGAAGCCGGTGCATCGGACTATCTCGCCAAGCCGGTCAACACGGAGCAACTCCTGTCGGCGCTCCGCATGTGGCTGCATCGCTGAGGATCTGGTCATGAATCCAGTCAATATCCTTTTGGTGGATGACCAGCCGGCGAAACTCTTGAGTTACGAGGTCGTCCTCCAAGAACTCGGAGAGAACCTTATCAAGGCGCAATCCGGCCGAGAGGCGCTTGAGCATCTGTTGCGCAACGAAATCGCGGTCATCCTGGTCGACGTCTGCATGCCCGAACAGGACGGGTTCGAGCTCGTGAGCATGATCAGAGAGCATCCGCGCTTTCAGAATACCGCGATCATTTTCGTCTCTGCCGTCATGATGGCGGAGCCCGACCGGTTGCGCGGATACGAGGCCGGCGCCGTCGATTACGTCTCGGTTCCGATCGTTCCGGAGGTCCTGCGCGCCAAAGTCAGGGTCTTCGCTGATCTTTACCGCAAAACACGGGAGCTCGAGCGTCTGAATGCAGACCTCGAGGCGCGGGTGCACCAGCGTACGGCCGAGCTCGAGGCATCGTCGGCGCAACTGCGTCAGCTGAACGACGAGCTCGAGCAGCGGATCGAGCAAAAGACACACGAGCGGGAAGAGGCGCTTGCGCAGCTGTTTGAAGCCCAAAAGCTCGATACGATCGGGCAACTGACTGGTGGGGTGGCGCATGATTTCAACAATCTCCTGATGGCTATCCTCGGAAGCCTCAATCTGTTGAAAAAGCGAATACCTGACGACGAGCGAAGCGAGCGTCTCATCGCCAACGCTCTTCAGGCCGCAGAGCGTGGCGCGGCTTTGACGCAACGGCTTCTGTCATTCGCGCGCCGGCAGGATCTAAAGCCCGAGGCAATCGACTTCGCGAGCCTCTTCGATGGTATAGAAGACCTTTTGAGCAAGGCCGTGGGACCTCGTATTGCCATCCAAAAGAAGATTCCATTTTCGCTGCCGTTGATCCTGATCGACCGCAACCAGCTCGAGCTCGGTTTGCTCAATTTATTCATCAATGCTCGAGATGCCATGGAGTTCGGCGGCAGCGTAAGGGTGGAGGCTGCCGTTGCTGATGACGACCTTCCTTCTTCGCTAAAGGGAGGCAGGTACTTGCGCATCTCAGTATCCGACACCGGCGAAGGCATGGACGAGGTGACCCTTTCTCGGGCAACCGAGCCCTTCTTCACAACCAAAGGGATCGGGAAGGGGACTGGCCTCGGCCTGTCTATGGTTCATGGATTGGCAGCCCAGTCTGGGGGGCTGCTCCAGCTATTCAGCCGTAAGGGATCAGGCACGACTGTTTCCATTTGGTTGCCTGTAACTGAACCGGTCGAGGAGGTGTTGCCGATAGCGCCCGAGAATGCTGCGCAACCAGTCTCACCGACCTCCGCCCAGCTTACGGTTCTCGTGGTCGATGACGACGCGCTCGTCAGGCTAGGCACGATCGCGATGCTGGAGGATTTGGGACATCGCACGATTGAGGCTGCTTCGGCTTCTCAGGCGATGCTTCTGTTGGCAGATGATAATCCGTGCGATCTCGTGCTGACCGACCACGCAATGCCGGGAATGACAGGCGCCGACCTGGCCCGTCATATTTATACGTCCTATCCCGGCATTCCCGTTATTCTTGCGTCCGGTTATGCTGATCTCCAGGAGGATCTAACCCATTACGGTATGTTGCGGATGACGAAACCATTCACTCAGGAGCAATTACGAATGGCAGTTGATCGTGCGCTTCGTGAGAGGGCCGCCATAGCTTGAATGGTCGGGTGAGAGCAGCTGCAGGAGCGCTCCTGGCGGGAAAAGATGACCGAAAGCAAGGCGTGGCAAACCGCGGGGGGCTGACCGCATAAAGCTGCTGCGCAGGGAGTGCTCCGCCATTGGTTTTCCGATGGTCATCGCAGCCTCAATCATTTCGAGAAATATCCGGCCGGTATTGACGGCCCACGATTGCCAGCGTCCGATCTGGGCGAATAATGTAGGTTTCCTCCATTTGGCGGCCAAACTGGTCGGTAAAATCATGCGGAAAGGTCCATCCGATCGGCGATTTCGTGAGGCTGCCGTGCGGCTGGCCACGATAGGTGATGCTTCCGGGAATAGGCGTCAGTCCTGCACCTTCGTAGTTTACGCCGGTGCAGCCGCCAAGCACGACAGCGCCGATGATCGCGATGGCTGTCGATCTCATGAGAATATCCAATGATCGCGACATCAACGGACGGTGGAAGGCATCCTTGCCGCCGACATCAGCGGCTGGGCCACTTGATCCAACAGATGACCCGCGTTCTTTTCCTCGCCCAGTGACAACGTTAGCAATTGAGCGACCGTCGGCTGTGCAAGCTGAAGGGCAAGATTGCGAGCAGTGGTATAGGCGGCGATTTCGTAATGCTCGACGCGCAACGCCGCTCCAATGAGCGCGAGATCTGCAGGAGCGTCTTCTTTCTTCTTGCCTTCTGCCATGACCTCCTCGCCTTCCTCGACGAGGCCCGCCATTCCCTTGCAAGGTTTTGCCCTTGCCGCGGACCCGAGTACTTGCAGGCACTCGTTCAGCCGTTCGACCTGGACCTCAGTCTCAGCAAGATGCTTCTGCAGCAAAGTGCGGAGTTGCTGCGAGCGCGCTGCCTTCTGCATCTTGGGTAGGGCCTTCAGCAACTGCTTTTCAGCGTGCAGGAGGTCGCGAAGCTCGTCCACGAGAACCGCCTGGATCGCTTCGGAACCTTCCGGCGGTGCGCTTCTCGCTTCTATGGCCGATGCAGCGTTCCCGGCACCCTTGAAACCTTGAAATGCTGGAGCCTCCACGAATTTCCAGGGTTCTCCCTCGTTCCACGGACCACGGGTATCGACCTCGCCCAGATCGCCTTCGCCAGTCGAGTCGTTGAAGAACTGGTCGACCAATCCTGGTGTGGGAGCAATTCTTCCGACACTGAGGGGAGGTTTGCCTAAGCTTTCGAGGGCGAGCTGGAAGGCTCGAATATGGGTGATTTCTCTTGTCATGAGAAATTGCAGGGCATCCTTCGTGCCAGGATCGCGGCAGAAGTCGATGAGGCGTTCATAAACGATCTTCGCACGGGCTTCAGCTGCGATGTTGCTTCGCAAGTCCACGTCCAACTCACCGGTGATCTTGAGATAGTCGGCCGTCCACGGGTTACCCATCGAATTGAAGAGGTTTACGCCGCCGCCGCCAGCAATAGCGATCAAAGGATCGGCTTCCGCCTCCTCGCGAACCGACTTCAACGGTTTGAGGTGCATTCTTGCAAGCGTGCCAACGATTTCGAGATGACTGAGCTCCTCCGTGCCGATATCCATCAGGAGGTCTTTACGCCCGGCATCCTCGCAATTCAGGCCTTGGATCGAATATTGCATCGCTGCCGCCAACTCCCCGTTGGCGCCACCGAACTGCTCAAGGAGCATATTTCCGAATCGGGGATCGGGCTCATCCACGCGGACCGTGTACATGAGCTTCTTGACGTGATGGTACATGCGGCGTCCTCCGTTGAACTCGGGCCTAACGGCCCTCCGGCTTGAATGTTCCAGTTAGGACGCGCAGGATGTACCTGGTCATTTTGCCGTTTGGGCCGGGTGGCGTTGGTTGATCCTGGCTGCTTGCCGATTGCGTTGAGCGCCATTTTCATTTGCAGGGGCGCGTTCGCACGGGCAGCCCGCCTTGTAATCCGTCCGGCTCATCTTATTTATTGGAGATCACTCACATAACGACATCGCCACTGCAGACCCCTGAGGTGCAGACGATCGAGCGCATAATCGCTCGACTGCTCTTGTTTTGCGTGGCCGTCAAAGGATTCCAATTGAACATATCAAACAGCGCCACTGCTTCGGCAGAGCGAGCGCCGCGCGATCAGCGCGAAGGCGCCGATCGGCTGGCCAAGAATCAGAAGCCGTACCCGTGCCTGCTGACGCGCGCCGAACTGAAAGCGATCATCCTCGAGCAGCTTGGCTGACGACCATCAACGACGAAAACATGAAAAATAACACTGCATCATCATCGGAAACGACAGTGTGGGAGGCGGTACCGGCCATGAAAACGAGGCAGCAGATAGTCAGGAGAAGCCATCATGGCTATTGCGCAAGGTGACCTGTTTGCAGTAGCCGCGCCGGCACTGCCCGAGGGATTTCGCTACGAACCCGATATCGTTCCGCAGGCCGACCACTCGGACCTCCTTCGCGAAATACCGCAATTGCCGCTGAAGCCGTTCGATTTCCACGGTTTCGAGGGCAAGCGGAGAGTGATCTCCTACGGCTGGAAATATGACTTCGACACGGAGCGGGTGAACCGTACGGACGACATCCCGCCGTTCCTTCTGCGGGTGCGCAGCCTTGCGGCAGCATTTGCCGGCATCGAGCCCGATCAGCTGCAACAGGCGCTCGTCACCGAGTATTCGCCGGGCGCACCAATCGGCTGGCACAAGGACAAGAAGGTGTTCGGCAGGGTGGTCGGCATCTCGCTGCTGTCGCCTTGCACCTTTAGATTAAGACGCCGCATTGGCAGCAAGTGGGAGCGCGCCTCGATAGTCGCCGAACCCGGCTCCGCCTACGTCCTCTCCGGCCCGGCCCGCTCTGAATGGGAGCATTCCATCCCGCCCGTCGACAAGCTTCGCTATTCGATTACATTCCGAGAAATCGGATGACGGCGTCAGACAGAATGAATTGACAGGGCTGCACATCTCAACCGGCGCGGCGATTGCGAAATCATCGATCGGAATTGTCGCTTGTATGTCGGCGAGATTTCGGCTCTCGGCTGAGCCGGCAACTGAGTTTCCAGATAGAGGCGGCGTCGTTCCGAAGCGAAGACCTTTGATGGACTCGAGGCACGCTGGCCGAAAACATGAAGACGCGGCAAGCTGGCGGGGCGAGCCTGTTCAGACGTTCGATATCGCTTTCTGCCATCGACGAAGCGATTTATCATCAGGCGCTTTTTGTCGGGCGGCCTGAAGCGGCGCAAAGACAAGCGCGGTATCGGCATCGAGCACCCACCGCTGCTGAACGTCGATGGGTCGTTTGCCGGATCCTCCGTAGGTAAGGTCTTCACTTGACCATTCAACGACCCATTGGCAGCCCTCAGGAGGTGCAAAGAGCGGATCTGCCAGACTGAAGACCGGAAGGTTCTCTCCGAAATTGACGATCAGCAGACGTTCGTCTGCCGCGCTCTCTGCGAAATAACGCAAAAGGAAGGCCGAGCGGCTGAGCACGCTTCCATCGACCGACACCCTCGAAGCATTCGCACTTCGCGCGAATGCTTCCCTCTCACGTCGCAGGCGCAGCAGATCGCGGTGCAGGGAAACGATATGGCTATTGCCGTCGAACGCACTCCAGTCCAGCTTTGAGCGTTCGAACGTAGAACGGTCGCATGGCTTCGGCATGACGACCCTGAAAGCTTCATCTTGGAGGTTCGGAAACTGCCTGAGGAAGTCCAGGCGTCCGTTTCGGACGATCGCTTCGAGATCGCCAGTTTGATCCGCGAAATAAAAGAACGGGCTCGAAGCGCCAAATTCCTGTCCCTGGAACAGCATCGGAGTCTGCGGTCCGAGCAGGAACAGCGCAGTCATCGCCCGCATGCGCGAAGGCGACGCGAGCCTTGCGATCCGCTCGCCGGTGCCCGAGTTGGCAATCTGATCGTGGTTCTGCAGGAAATGAACGAAATTTGCCGCCTTCAAACCGAGGCCCGTCCGCCCACGGTTCGCGTTTTGCCAGTCGTACCTTTGCCCCTGGAAAAGGTAGCCATATTTTGCTGCCGAAACGAACTCCTGTGCCGTTCCGTGGTGGTCGTGGTAGTAGGCGTCATTCCTTCCCGTCAGGGCAACGACTGCGGAATGGTGGAAATCGTCGTTCCAGACGGAGTCCAGTCCAAGGCCGCCGCGACCTGTCGGTCTGACCAGGCGCGTGTCCTGAGGTTCATTTTCGCCGACGAGATAGATGGATTTGCCATTCGCTGCCGCCCGAGCCTCGTGCACTATGGCCGCCAGGATGTGCTCGTCGCTGCTGTCGAAGAGCGCGTGCGTAGCATCGATTCTTAACCCGTCGAAGTGAAACTCGTCGATCCAATAGGCCGCATTGCCGGCAACGAAGGTGCGCACACCCTGGCAGTTCTTACCATCGAAGTTGATCGACCTACCCCACTCATTGGCGTAGCGATCGGTAAAATAGTCGGGCGTGAAGTCGGCATATCGCTCGCCTGCGCCGAAATGATTGTAGACGACGTCGATTATCACGCCCAGTCCGACAGTGTGGGCCTCGTCCACGAAGGACCTAAGGTCATCGGCCGTGCCATAAAGGTGGGTCGGCGCGTAAGGCAGCACCCCGTCGTAGCCCCAGCCGAAGGTCCCGCAAAACTCATTGACAGGCATCATCTCCAAGCAAGTGATCCCGATGTCCCTCAGCAGCGGAAGTTTCTTGACCGCAGCGGCATAGGTTCCCTCTTTCGTGAAGGTGCCGATATGTATTTCGTAGAGAACCTGCCCGTCTGCCTTCACGCCGCGCCAGTCATGGTCGCGCCAGCCATAGTGGAAAGGGTCGACCACCATTGAGGAGCCGGAAGGGCCCTCCGGCTGAAAACGTGATGCCGGGTCAGCATATAGCTCTCTGCCGTCGCCCAGACGAAAGCGGTAGAGCAGCCCAGGTTGTCCATGTGCAAGGTCGAGCCGGAAATAGCCGTCGCCTTCGGCTTGCATTGGGTATTCGGCGCCATCGTCGAGCACGAGGTAAACGCGCTGATGCGACGGTGCCCAGATGCGGAACGAAACTGCGGCGCAAACGCGTTCGGCTCCGACAGGATAGCGTCGTATGCTGGATGTTGTTTGGGAACCGCTCGCGCCTTTGCCCGCCATCTTCACTGAACCTCGGCACACGGGACGGCGAAGCGTGCGTGGCTTGTGTCCAACGCCGGCGTCAAGTTTTGGTTCCAGAATCATGCGGATCGCATCTGCTGAGGCCGCGCCGCGTAGCCTTCATCTCTGGCGGGGCAAATAGAAGTCCCGAACCGTATGCTCCCCCAGTTTCACGCCGTTTGTATTTCAGTTGATATTCGTGACTCACGTTTTCAGCTGGCGGTGGAACTTAAGTCTCCAGTCCGAATTAGACGCGCGGACCGCGCAGCCGGGGGATTGAAGCCCTGACCCCACTAAAGTCGGCGGTGCGGTCCACTTACGCCATTCTCCGGCAAGTCGCTGGCATTAAGATGACCACGATGAGCAGTGTATGCAAACTTACAATAATTGGACTGGTTATCGGATTGGCGGCCCTGGCTACTTCGTGCACGACGCACCAAAGAACAAGTGGCGCTGATTTCCAGTATCAGCCTTGGAATTCGAGGAACCCCGCCTGCAGCCAAGGCTTCAGGCCGACTAACGCACTGTCCTGCAGGTATTGAGCTGCAGACCGCGGCTACTCCGCGCCGTGCTCGGGAGAGGGCGCTCTGCAAGCGCCCCACGAAATCCTCTCCGTGACAAGAGGACGGCGCGAGCGGCCATCTCCTCAGCAAAGAATTTGAGGATGCCATGAGCCGATCGGCCCTGGCACTTCTTCTTCCGGCGTACAAAAAGGAAGATCTTCGCATTAGAAGACATGCGGAAGCGAAGACGAGCATCTAATTCTGGCTTCTGGCTGATGATCCGCGGGCGATGTGAACCGGAGACTGAGATGCCGGTCGGACAAGCGCGCGCTACGCACGCCGAGCTAAAAGAACTGACATCACGTCAGTTTCCCCACAATGGCCGCGTAGTCAGAGAAGGTGAATTTCTTTCCACGTTCATGCGCCTGATTTGCCAGGCTGAGAAGACGGACCGGAAAGGTGGCGGCCGCCAGATTGGCTTCGGATAGCTGGTGGGCGTCATCCTGTTCGACTGCCTGCATTGCTCGTTCAAATGCGGCGCCCACTTCTTTGTGGTTCAGCAAACCCTTGTCGACCAACGCTTCGCAGAGCGATGCGACAGCCATGACCATGCCTTCGAGCTGAAGATTAGCGGTATTCAAGGTATCCTCCGGTGGGCGATAAGAAGCAAAGAGGGGCACAGCGCGGGGTTTCGTTCGCCATCGTCGTAGTAGCGAGCCGTTTTCTCTGGATGAACTCCGGCATCTGCGCATTGAGAGAGCAACCTTGGTGCGGCTGTTTTGTTCCTAAAGCCTATCTGCTCTGGTCAAGCGCGTGTGGAGATGGCTGTCCCTGCGATGGTGCCTTGGGTGTCACTGCGAAGAAATAGATTCCTGCAAGAAGGAGAGCGGCAAGACAAATCGCTACCACGAATTTAATCATTCCGAATCCCGCTTTGCGATCAGCGCTGCTCATTTCTTCCCTCGCTCGGTCATCAAGCACTTTCGAACAAGGTGGAAGACGCGAGGTTCCCGGATGGGTGAAAATATATGTTAGGCAATGGGCCAAGCATGGCGCTCAAGCGGAGGGCCTGATCGAAGGGTTGCATGTGAGGCCGCCATTGCAGTCGCTAGCAGAGGGATGGTGGGTTCGTTTTCGAGTTTCCCTGGGCCGGCAGCCATAGGTACCGGCAAGCCCATAGAGTAAGCGCCGTTTCGACGAGTCAATGTTTGCCCCAAGCTGTCACCTGTTTTTCCTGAAGTGGCAGCCCGACCACATGCAGATGGCGAGCTATTATGTTCCTCTTGAATTTCGCGCAGGACTTTGCCACCTCATCGACGCCATTTTCAAAACTGAAGGAGAAATTGCACTCATGCCGACCGCTGCAGAAAAGCCTGCCGAAAGCCACGTCTTCGAGGCCGACGTCGCCCGCCTTCTGCATATGATGGTGCACTCGGTCTATTCGGACAAAGACGTCTTCCTGCGCGAACTGATTTCGAACGCCGCCGACGCCTGCGAAAAGTTGCGCTACGAATCGATCGAAACGCCATCCCTTTCCGGATCCGATCCCGAAAGCCGCATTATTCTGTCGCTCGACGAAGAGCATCGGCAGCTTTCCGTCGAAGACAACGGGATCGGGATGAGCCGAGAGGAACTGATCGAAGCGCTCGGGACCATCGCCCGGTCTGGAACGCGGGCCTTTATGGAACGGCTGGAATCCGGCAAGGCCGGCGAAGGGGCACAATTGATCGGCCAGTTCGGCGTCGGTTTCTATTCCTGCTTCATGGTAGCCGAGCGTGTCGACGTCATCTCGCGTCGCGCCGGTTCAGACGAGGCCTGGCTCTGGTCTTCCGACGGCAAGGGTAACTACAGCGTCAGCCCGGCCGATATCGCCGAGGCGCCGCCGCGCGGTACGCGCATCCTGCTTCATCTAACGCAGGAGGCGAAGAAGTATACGTCCCGCTGGACGATCGAGCAGATCGTGAAGGAGCAGTCAGGTCATGTGCCCGTCGCAATAAGCATTGTCGATAAGCCCGGAGGCGAACCGGTGCGGATCACCGACGGAAGCGCGCTTTGGACAAAATCGAAAAATGACGTCAGCAAGGACGAATACCGTGATTTTTATCGCGGGATCTCAGGTCAGTATGACGAACCTGCACTGACCGTGCACTTCCGGGCGGAGGGAAGGCATGAATATAGCGCCCTTGCGTTCGTTCCAGGTTCACAGCCCTTCGACCTGTTCGACCCTGAGCGCACCGGACGGATGAAGCTCTACGTCAAGCGGGTCTTCATTACCGACGACGCCGGGCTCCTGCCGCGTTATCTCCGTTTCGTGCGCGGCCTTGTCGACACATCCGACCTACCGCTCAACGTCTCGCGCGAGATGATCCAGGAAAGCCCCGTCCTGTCGTCCATAAGGAAAGGTGTCACCAGCAGGATCATCAGCGCGATCGAAAAGCTTGCGGAAAACGAAGAAGACACCTTCCTTACGCTTTGGAAGAATTTCGGCGCCGTTCTGAAGGAAGGCATCTACGAAGATTTCGAGCGCCGTGCCCAGCTTTTGGCTCTTTCGCGTTTCCGCACGACTACTTCGGGGGAGGGCTATCGTTCGCTTGCCGACTATGTGAAGGATGCCAAGGATGGACAGAATACGATCTACTACCTCGCCGGCGCCAGCCTTGAACAGTTGAGGGCATCGCCGCAATTGGAAGGATTCCGCGCCCGAGGCATCGAGGTGTTGCTGCTGACGGACCAGATCGACAGCTTCTGGGTCATGAACGCCCCCGAATTTCAGGGCAAGACGTTCAAGTCGATCACCCAGGGCGCGGCCGAATTGTCGCAATTTTCCTTGCTGGACAACGAAAAGGCTTCATCGCCGGAGACGACCGCCGGTGCTGAATCGTTCATTGCCTTCGCCAAGGACAAGCTTGCCGACCAGGTCGCGGATGTCAGGGCATCGGTCCGTCTGACCGAAAGCGCCGTCTGCCTTGTCGCCCCCGAAGGAAGCTACGATCGGCAGATGGAGAAATTCCTACAGAGCGCCGGGCGCCTTCAGGACGCGGCCAAGCCGATTCTGGAAATCAATCCGGATCACGCGATGGTCAGGGCAATCGCTGGCTTGGAGGATAATTCGCCGCTCAAGGAAGATGCCGCCTGGCTGCTTTTCGACCAGGCCCGTATTCTTGATGGTGACAAGCCCGCGGATTCGCGTGCGTTTGCCGAGCGTCTCGGACGCATTTTCGAGAAAGTGGCCCGCTCCTGAGGGTCGGAATACGATCTTCAGGCCAAACCGCCGGCGTCGGCTCGACCATTTGGAGGCGGCATCTGAACATATGCCGCCGCACCACATCCATCCTCCTACGCTAGATGTCATTCGTGGTGGTCTTCTGGGCACGCTCGATTAGCGTTCTCATCCAGTGCCGACCGAAGCTGTTTGTTTGGCGGCGAGGGCGGTCGGCGTGGTCTTTTCGGTCTCGGCTTTACGGCTACGATCTCGGCAAACCGCGAGCACATCGGTGGCCGATTTCACCTAAGACTGCGTGCTGCGTCGCGATCGGCCGCGACGCCACGTTGGAAAGTCAGTGGCTACGGGAAGCCGGCCTTTCGATTAATCAATTGTATTTCTAACCTATTAATCGACGATGGCAACAAATAAATACTCGCGTGTAAGAGCAAAATTGACGTACAATAAAAGACAGTAAAAATTACCCGTCTACATGTTCTGAGAAATTCTCCGTCTATACGTCGCGCGAGCCCTTCCGCCTCACGTTTCCCGACCAAGAAAAGCTTCTGTGGATCAAAACTGTCTTGGACGCTATGTGGCGTTGGGGCTTTCTACCTCGCTCGCCACAAGCACATCCTCGGGAATGTCATCGAAGGATGCGTAGTTGAGGTTATAGAGCTTCGAATAAAGCTTGCCGTTTTTCATCAGCTGCTGATGATTGCCGCTTTCGACGATCTCGCCGTTCTGCAGCACGATGATGCGGTCCGCTTCGCGGATCGTCGCCAGACGGTGAGCGATGACGAGGCCGGTGCGGTTCTCAAGCAGTTTGACCAGTGCCTTCTGGATCAGCATTTCAGTGTAACTGTCGATATTCGCCGTCGCCTCATCGAGCACGAGGATTTTGGCATCTGCCACCAGCGCACGGGCGAAGGAGAGAAGCTGGCGCTGGCCAAGCGATAGATTGCCACCGCGCTCGCCGAGCATGCTGTCATAGCCCTGGGGCAGGCGCATGATGAAGTCGTGCGCGCCGACGGCCTTGGCGGCTTCGATCACCTGTTCCCGGGTGGCTTCCGTCTTGTGGTAGCGGATGTTTTCGAAGACGGTGCCGGTGAACAGGAAGGGCTCCTGCAGGACCATGGCGATCTGCTGGCCGAGCGAATCCTGCGTCAACTCGCGCACGTCGTGCCCGCCGACCAAGACCTGTCCCTGCTGCACCTCGTAAAAGCGATGGATCAACGACATGCAGCTCGATTTGCCCGAGCCGGTCGGGCCCACAAGGGCGACCGTCTCGCCGGGATTGACCCTGAAGCTCACATGCTTGAGCACCGGATGTTTGGGATTGTAGCCGAAGACGACATCGCGGAATTCGACAGAGCCGTCCATGTCGGGCGACAGTATCTTTGCATCGGGTGCGTCCTTGATTTCAATCGGCACATCGAGCACGTCGGTCAGCCGCTGGCCGGAAGCCATGGCGCGCTGCATGACGGAATATTGCAGTGTCAGTGAGCGGATCGGGTCGAAGAAGCGCTGGATGTAAAAGAGGAAAGCGACGAGCACGCCGACGTCGAGTGCCTGGTTCAAGACGCGCGAGCCGCCGACGACGATGACGAGCGCCATCGCGATGCCGGTCAGCGAATCGACGATCGGCACCATTACCTGGGCATAGCGGGCCGCCGTCAGATGCGTCAGCAGGTTGGCGTGTGCTTTGTCATCATAGAGCTGGAAGTTGACCTCCTGCCTGTCCATGCTCTGGACGGCGCGCACGCCGTGGATCGCTTCGGCAAGCGCCCCGTTTGCCACCGAATTCGTCTCATGCGCGGCCATGAAGGATTTGCGTGCAAGCGGCAGCCAGAAGAGACGCACGACGAAAAGCACAGGGAGCGCCGACAGCGTCAGCAGCCCGAGCTTGAAGTCGAGATAAAGCATCACGAAGACAATGCCGAAGAGAAGGAAGATATCGCCGACCGATAGAACGCAGGTTTCCAGAAATTCCTGCATCGAGTTGACGTCGCCCTGCAGACGCGACATCAATCGGCCGACCTCGGTCTTGTCCATGAAGGACAGCGAGACGCGCTGCAGATGCGAGAACATCGCCTTGCGCATATCGAACAGCACGTTTTCGGCTACTCCGCCTACCAGCGTCTCCTGGGCATAGCTGGCGCCATAGTTGATGAGAATGGCGATCAGGAAGGCGATGATCGCCCAGCTGAGCGCGGTGCTGTTGCCGCCCGGCTGCATGCCGTGGTCGATGGCATAGCGAATGATCAGCGGAATGAGCAGCTGCATGCCAGTGAAGATCAGCACTGAAATGACCGACAGGACGACATCGCGCCGGTAGGGATGCACGAAGGCCCAGATACGCTTGACGATGTTGGAATCGAAGACTTTGCCGAAGATTTCCTCTTCGATGCGGTGCGATCCGACCACCGCTCTCGGCGGGCGTCTTCCATCCTCGCGCACGTCCGGACGCTCGGTTTCCAGTTCCTCGGCCATCGTGTTTCCTCCTGCGCCGGTTTCTTACGCGCTCAAAGCGTCGTCGCCCGGTCGCACCTGCAATTCGTAAAGCGCCTTGTATCGTCCACCGAGCGCCAGAAGCTCGTTATGCGTGCCCTGTTCGACGATGCGGCCATCCTCAATGAAGAAGATCCTGTCGGCATGCATCAGTGAGCTCAGGCGGTGGGCAACGATGATTGTCACGCGGTCGGCGGCATAGCGGCGCATAGCGCCGCGAATGCGCTGCTCGGTGGCCGCGTCAATGGCTGCGGTCGAATCGTCAAACACCATCACGGCGGGTTTGAGCATCAGCGCGCGTGCAATCGAAAGCCTCTGGCGCTGGCCGCCTGAAAGCGAGACGCCGCGTTCCCCGACGACGGTGCCGTAACCGGTCGGCAGGCCGAGCACGTAGTTGTGAAGCTGGGCGCTTTCGCTGGCCCGTTCGATGCGGCTTTCCTTGGCCCAGGGGTCGCCATAGGCGATGTTATTTTCGATCGTCGTGGTGAAGAGGAAGGAATCCTGCTGCACCACGGCGACGGAGCGGCGCAGCGACTGCAGCGTTGCCTTGCGAATATCCTGACCATCGATGGTGATCCTGCCGCCAGTCGCATCATAGAAGCGCGGGATGAGGTGCGCGAGTGTCGACTTACCGCTGCCAGGCGGACCGACGATGCCGATCGTCTCGCCGCGCCTTGCTTCAAAGCTGACGCCATGCAGCACCTCGTGCATCGGCGAGCTCGGATAGGCGAAGCTGACATTTTCGAAACGCAGGGTGCCGTCGGTGACCTTCAATTCTTTGGCATCGGGCGCATCACGCACGGCGATCTCAAGGTCCAGCAGCTCGAAAAGGCGCGTGCCGCAAGTGGATGCGCGGGCAAAGGCGTTTACCATCAGACCGAGCTGGCGCACCGGCATCTGCAGGATGGTCATGAAGGTCAGGAACGAGGCGAGTGTACCGACGGTGATCTCCCCAGAATGCACCTTGCCGCCGCCGATCCATAGGACCAGTCCCATCGCCGCAAAGAAGGAGAATGTCATGGCGCTGGTGTTGGTGACACGGATGCCGACGCGCTGATGGGCAAGCTCCAGCGCGCTCTTCGAGGCAGCCTCGAATTTCGAAAGTTCATGCTCCTGCGCGGCGAAGGCGCGCACGACGCGAATGCCGCCGAGATTTTCCTCCATGATGCGCGTAAGCACCGACAGCCTCTGCTGGAGGTCAAGCCAGGTAGCGCGCAGCCGCAGCTGGGTCACGGATGATCGCCAGCCGACGAAGGGCACGAAGGAAAGCGCCAGCAGGCCGAGCACGACGTCCGTCGTCAGTAGCATGTAGGCGCCGATACCGATCAGCATCGAGAGCAGGAAGACACGCACGAGTGCGGTCGAAAAATACATGCGCACCCCTTCCAGATCGAGCAGGCCGACGGTGATGAGGTCGCCGGAATGCACGGTGTCGTGGAAGGAGAACGAGAGGCGCTGGATCTTCTCGTAACAGGCAAGGCGCAGCTCGTAGCCCATGTGGTGGCCGACCGACTCGCTGTAATAGTTCTGGATCATCGTGAAGATGCCGCGCAGCACGCTGGCGCCGAGCAGAAGCAACGCTGTCGTCAGAAGTGCGTCCTGCGCCTGCTGTCCGATCGTGCCACGGTGAAGCGCCACCTGCGTATGATCGACGGCCCGCCCAAGCAGACGAGGGATCAGCAGCTGGAAGGTCGAGGCGATCAGCGTGGCGACGATCGCGAGGCCTGCTTGCCAGGGATGGCGGAAAGCCATGACGGTAATGCGGAACAGTGTGTAGAGGCCCTTGCCCCACCCTGCCGCGGTTGCAAGCGCCATCGAAGCAGAAGGCTTCGTCGCGCGTATGGACGCATCGCTGCTCACGGTATTTTTCCAATAGATGTGTGCTCGGACCAGATGGCCCGAAAAGACGGCAAATCCATGAAGGGATTGATAGCGCATTCACTTTTGCCGATTCCGGCGGGGGGTTCAAGTAAAGAATTCACCAGCTGGTTATTTTTACGTGAGCCTTGCTCGCTTTGGACGGTAGCGTTACCGTACGGCCCCACTCTGCACACGTTAAAGGCGCAATCTTCAGCTCGAAAACGAAATTGCCGCGTCGCCGCATCGCCAGTGGAAATCCGGCTGGCGGGCATGTAAGGTCCGCTCGCCAACCAGCACGAAGAGGCGCCCGATGTCATCCACGGTCCGGATCGCAAATCAGTTTCTCACCGTTGACGTTTCCTCTCTCGGGGCGGAAATGCAGTCGCTGACATCGGGCGACGGCCGCTCCTGGGTCTGGAACGGCGATGCCGCCTTCTGGACAGGCCGTTCACCCATTCTGTTTCCAATGGTCGGCAAGGCGCCGAACGATACGCTGAAGGTTGCCGGTCATAGTGCACCGATGGCCCAGCACGGCTTTGCCCGCCGGAGCGAATTTGCACTGGCTTCCTCCTCCGAGACGAGCTGCCGCTACGAACTGGCCGCTTCGGAGACGACGAAGGCTGTCTACCCCTTCGACTTCCTGCTGGCCGTCATCCATAGCATCGAAGGCCAGGCGCTCACCGTTGCTGCTGAAGTGACCAACCGTGACAGGCGTCCGATGCCTTTCGGTCTCGGCTTCCACGCGGCATTCGTCTGGCCGCTGCCTGGTGCTGCAGACAAGCAGCATACCGTCACGCTGGACAACGGCGCCGAGCCGCCGCTCGTCCGGCTCGAAGGCGGCCTGATCTCGCCGAAGAGACTTGCTTCGCCCTTTAAAGCGGGCAGTCTCGTACTCGACCATTCGATGTTCGAGCAGGACGCGATGATCTTTCCCGAAGGGGCAGGCACGGGCCTGCGATATGGGGCCGAAGCCGGCCCGGCCATTCATTTCAACTTCGAGAACCTGCCCAACCTAGCCCTTTGGACAAAGCCCGGCGCTCCCTTCCTCTGCGTCGAGCCCTGGCACGGGACGGCCGCCGAAAATGGCGGTTCGGACGATCTGGAGGGGCGTCCCTACACTATGATGCTTGCCGCAGGCGAAACGGCACGCTTTTCTTTCACTGCCAAAATCCTCGCATAGATAGCCAAGTTTTCCGTATCGGATCAACGAGTTGGACAGGTGGTAAAATAAACTTCTTGCCACCTCGCGTTTTTCGCGCTTTCATACACGACTAGTTTAATAGACTATGGGCTGGACGAGGATGCCTTTCATCTTGTCACGGTTCCGTGACGGAACCCGGCCCGGCGGCGAAAGTTTGCACGGCCGCATGAACCTGCCCAACGCATGGCTTCAGATGTTCTGCGTTGAAACCTTGATCGAGACACATGCGGATGAGCCGCAAGGGAGTTGAGATGACGGTTCAGCGACTTTTTTCCGGCAAGGCGAATGCGGCGGCACAGATTTCCGCCGTTCCCCGAATCGCGATCGTCGGCCGCGGTTTTTCCGGCATGATGATGGCGGTCGCGCTGATGCGCACCATACGCGCGCCGTTCCACCTCCAGCTTTTCGACCCGAACTCCACGGTAAACGGTGGTCAGGCTCTCTCCTCGGCGCGATCGTCCACCATTCTCAATACGCGTGTTCGCGATCTCTCGGTTTCGCTCGGTGAACCTGACGATTTCAACGATTGGCTCTGTAGCAATGCCGAGTTTCGCGCCGCTGTGCCGGCCGCCATTCCCGGCTTCCGGCAGATCTTCGTTCCCAGGGAAATTTTCAGCGATTATGTCTATCAGCGCTTTTCCGAAGCGCTCGCCGCCCGCCGGGATATCACCGTCCAGGTCTGCCACGATCCGGTCGTGGCAATCCGCAGGAGCCATGGCAGCCGCTTCCTCCTGGAAAGTGCCAATCCTTCCAACCCGCTTTTCGATACCGTCATTCTCGCGACGGGTTACGGCCTGCCTCGACCGGATGCCGAAGAGCAGGAGGTTTCACCCGTCAGGGCGCAGCGCCTCGTCGCCCGGCCGCATACGGTGCTTCTCGGAAGCGGCATTCGCGTCGTGGATCAGCTGCTGCAGCTTCGTGACGCCGGCTATACCGGGCAGGTGACGATCATTTCACGCCACGGTTTCCTGCCGCAGAGCCACACGCCGAATTCCGCCGATCCGGTTTTCCCGGCCGAGGCGCTGCCGCAAAGCCTGCCTGATATCGTCCGCTTCATCCGCCAGGCCTGCCGCGAGGCGGAAGAGGAAGGGCGAAGCTGGCAGTCGGTCATGAACGGCCTTCGCAGGCACGCCCGCTCGCTCTGGCGTTCGCTGCCGGCACACGAGAAGCGCCAGTTCAACAGGCATCTTCGTGCCATCTACGATAGCCATCGGAACCGTCTGCCGGAGGCGATGCATCTCCGGCTGAAGCAAGAGCTTGCAGAGGGCCATACCGTGCTAAGGCGCGGCCGCGCCGGGCGCCGGGGTCTCAGCGGCCTTTTTTTCACACCGGCGGGTTCGACCAGCGAGGAAGTCATCCATGCTGAGCGTATCATCGATTGCCGTTGCCATGCGCCAGACCTTTCCGCTCCCCTGATCCAGAGCTTGCTTGCGGCGCGTCTCGTCATGCCCGACGAGCTTGCGCTCGGACTCGCGGTCAATGCTTGCGGCGAACCGTTCCTCGACGACGGTTCTGCGGTCGATGGCCTCTTTGCGGTTGGCCCGCTCGGTCTCGGCAGCTTGCCGGACATCGATCTCGTTCCTGAGATTGTCACGCAAGCCTACTCGGCCGCAGAACGAATTGCGGAACGCTTTTACGTGCAGAGCCAGGCCGTCTGAGGAAAATTCGCCCTTTCGACTGGAACCATCAGCTCGAGCCTGCGTTATTTTGCGCTGGTGCAGCATTAGGGGGGCGGATGGAAGCCTTGGATCAATACGACACGTCTCTTCAGGACGAGGGACGTTTTCGCGTACTCGTCGATGCGATCACCGATTACGCGATCTATATGCTGAGTCCCGAAGGCTATGTGGCGAGCTGGAATTCCGGCGCCGAGCGTTTCAAGGGGTACCTCGCTTCCGAAATCCTCGGCCAACATTTCTCCCGTTTCTATCTCGATGCCGACAGGAAAGCCGGCCTGCCAGCCCGGGCGCTCGCGATTGCGGCCACCGAAGGACGCTTCGAGGGGGAAGGCTGGTGCCAGCGCAAGGACGGAACGCGCTTCTGGGCCCATGTCATCATCGATCCGATTCGCCACGCTTCTGGTGAGTTGATCGGCTTTGCCAAGATCATCCGCGACCTGACGGAACGTAGGGCAGCCGAGAATGCGCTGAAGCGCCGTGAGGAGCAGTTTCGCCTTCTCGTACAGGGCGTCTCCGATTATGCGATCTACATGCTCGACCCGGAGGGCAATGTGACGAGCTGGAATTCCGGCGCCGAGCGCATCAAGGGTTATCGCTCGGAAGAGATCATCGGCCGACACTTTTCTAGTTTTTACACAGATGAGGATCGCTCTAACGGATTGCCTCAACAAGCACTGGCCACCGCCAGCCGTGACGGGCGGTTCGAGAGGGAAGGCTGGCGGGTGCGCAAGGACGGCTCGCGTTTCTGGGCTCACATCGTTATCGACGTGATCAAGGACGATTTCGGTGAAATTATCGGTTTTGCCAAGATTACCCGCGACATTACCGAAAAGATGGAGACGCAGCGAGCGCTCGAGCGGACCCGCGAAGAGCTTTTTCAGGCGCAGAAGATGGAAGCAATCGGGCAGCTAACCGGCGGGATCGCCCATGACTTCAACAATCTGCTGATGGCGGTGCTGGGTAGCCTCGAGATCCTCAAGAAACGCATGCCGCAGGATCCGACACTCTCCCCTCTTGTTGACAACGCCATGCTCGGCGCCCAGCGCGGTGCTGCACTGACCCAGCGCATGCTCGCCTTTTCCCGCCGCCAGGAGCTGCAGGTCGAGAGGATCGATGTTTCCGAGCTCTTGCGCGGCATGATGGACATGGTCTCCCGTTCCCTCGGCCCGATCGCCTCGCTTGAAACTGAATTTCCCGAAAGCCTGCCGACGATCGCTACCGACCCGAACCAGTTAGAGACGGCGGTGCTCAATCTCGTCTTCAATGCCCGCGATGCCATGCCTGGCGGTGGGTTGATCAAGATCAAGGCCACTGAAGAGGTCGTGCCTGACGGCGACCCCCTGCCCGCCGGCCACTATGTGCGCCTCGCCGTCGCCGATGAGGGTGAAGGCATGGACGAAGAGACGTTGAAACAGGCGGTGACGCCGTTCTTCACGACCAAAGGTGTAGGCAAGGGTACAGGTCTCGGGCTCTCCATGGTGCAAGGGCTTGCCGCCCAGTCGGGCGGCAGGCTGGTGTTGAAGAGCCGGCTCGGTGAAGGCACCACCGCTGAGCTGTGGCTTCCGGTTATTGAAGCCCAAAAACCGGTCGAACACTTCGAACAGTCTGCGCCTGAACCCGCAATCGGTTCGCGGCCGCTGCGTATTCTTGCCGTCGATGATGATGGACTGGTTTTGATGAACACGGCGCTGATGCTCGAGGATCTTGGCCACACCGTCTTCGAGGCGACGGCCGGCGCCGATGCGCTCGACATCCTTCGCCGAGAAAGCGTTGATCTCGTTATTTCCGACCATGCCATGCCGCACATGACCGGCTCGCAATTTGCTGCAGCGGTCCGCAGCAACTGGCCGGAAATGCCGATCATCCTTGCGACAGGTTTCGCTGAAATTCCGGAAGGAGCTGGTATCGTCGACTTGCCGCGGCTCGGCAAACCCTTCTCGCAGGCACAGCTTGCTGAAGCGATCGGTCGGGCGGTAGTCGAATACGAGAGAGCAGGCAGACAACCTAACGTGTGGAAGCAGCAAAAGGACATTTCCGTCCCATAACGAGCAGCTACTCAGGATCGACGAGAGATGGCCGGAACGGAGTTTGACTTCTGGCCTTCACCATAAAAGTCGAAAGCCTGTGCCCTTTGAGAGGTCCGCTCATGTTCTCCGCCGTATCCTGATCTCGCTTCGCACGATATAGACAAGAAGCCCCGCCACTGTGATCGCCAGCACATACCAGGTGAATGCGTAAACAAGGTGGTTGTTCGGGAAATCGAGCACGGTTAATCCGCCCACGGGAAAGCCGCCGGCATTGGGCGTCGCGTCTGCGTCGATGAAGAATGGCGCTGCATCAGCAATGCCTCGTTTCTGGATTATTGCCCCAATATCGCGTGAATACCAGAGGTCGCCCGCCGGATCGTTGGAGCGCAGCAGCATGCCGTTAGGCTCGCTCATGCGCAGCAACCCTGTGACATCGACCGGTCCATCAATCTGACCGACCTGCCGTGAAGCCGGGCTGCGGCGGTCGATCGGCACGAAACCGCGATTGACGAGGATCGCACTGCCATCCGCGAGCCTGAGCGGCGTCAGCACCCAATAGCCTGGGCCAAGCGCAGTCGATGCCGTTACCAGCGTTTCCTTGTCGTTTTCGAAAGTGCCAGATGCCGTTACCCGCCGGTATTCGTCGCTCTGGGCATTGACCTTGCTCCAGTCCGCCTGAGCGGGTGGCGCGACGGGTTCGGCGTGAACGCGACCATCGACGCGGGCGATGAGATCGAGCTTCCAGGAAAGACGATAAACCTGCCAAGTGCCGAGTGCGATCAGCGCAACTGTCAGAGCCAGGAGGCCGAGCCCGAGGATCGCAAGTGCTATCGCCGAACGTGGTTTGTCTTTTTGGGCGGAAGAGACGTCGGTCATGGATAAACCGCAACGGGCGATGTCGCCGCCGCCCGCTCCTTTGCCGTTAAGGCATGTTCTTCATCATTTCGGGGCTCATCGGCATCATGTTCGTATTCAGGTGGTACATGACCCAGAGCGAACCCGAAAGAGCGATCGCCACGATGACGATTGTGAAGATCAACGCCATGATCGTCCAGCCGCCTTCCGACTTCGTGTTCATGTGCAGGAAGAAGATCATGTGAACGACGATCTGTACGGCGGCGAGCGCCATAACGATAATGGCGGTAACGACGCGGCTTTCGAAGACGCCTGCCATGACCAGCCAGAAAGGAATGGCGGTCAGGATGACGGACAGAACGAAGCCAGTCATGTAGCTCTTGAAAGTACCGTGGCCGGCCTGATGCCCATGGCTGTGGCCGTGGTGAGCCTCGTGGGCATCCTCATGTGCGGGTGCTTGCGAAGTCATCCAAGAACTCCCATCAGGTAAACGAAGGAAAAGACGCCGATCCAGACGACGTCGAGGAAATGCCAGAACATCGAAAGGCACATCAGGCGGCGGCGATTGGCTTCGATCAGGCCGTGCATGGACACCTGTACCATCAGCGTGATCAGCCAGATGATGCCAAAGGTGACGTGCAGGCCGTGCGTGCCGACCAGGGTGAAGAAGGACGACAGGAAGGCGCTGCGCTGTGGTCCTGCACCCTCACGGATGAGGTGCACGAACTCATAGAGTTCGAGGCCGATGAAGGCTGCGCCGAAAAGGCCGGTCACGGCCAGCCAGAACAGCGTTTCCGCTTTTGCATTGCGCTCCATCTGCAGCATCGCAAAACCGTAGGTGATGGAGGAGAGCAGCAGCATCGACGTGTTGATCGCTACCAGCGTCAGATCGAAGAGATCGGCCGGCGACGGGCCGGCCGCATAGCTGCGTCCGAGCACGGCATGTGTGGCAAACAGCACGCAGAAGATCAGGCAGTCGCTCATCAGATAGAGCCAGAAGCCGAGATTGGTGCTGTTGTCCGGATGATGGTCTTCCGTGAGGTAGAATTCAGGCTTTTCGGCCGTGTCGACAGTATGATCGCTCATGGTCTCTTACACCTGCTCCGCAAGCAGCCGGGTTCGCTTGCCTTCCGTTTCGGTGACTTCTTCCGCGGGAATGTAGAAGTCGCGCTTATAGTTGAAGGTATGACCAATCGCGACGACAAACATGGCGACGGCGGACAGGACGACCAGCCACCACATGTACCAGATCAGGCCGAAGGCAAGTGCTACGCTGATGGCGGCCAGGATCGCCCCGGTGCCGGTGTTCTTCGGCATGTGGATCGGCTTGAAGCCGCCAAGCGGGCGTTCAAAGCCGCGGTTCTTCATGTCGTACCAGCTGTCATGATCATGCACGACCGGCGTGAAGGCGAAATTATAGTCCGGCGGCGGCGAGGAGGTCGACCATTCCAGCGTACGACCGTCCCAGGGGTCGCCGCTGTCGTCACGCAGCTCTTCGCGCCTCATGAAGGAGACGACGATCTGGATCAGGAAAGAGGCGATCCCGAGCGCGATTAGGCCGACACCGAAGGCAGCGATGATGAACCAGATCTGCAGCGACGGATCATCGAACTGGCTCATGCGGCGAGTGATGCCCATCAGACCAAGCACATAGAGCGGCATGAAGGCGAACCAGAAGCCGATCTGCCAGAACCAGAAGCTCATCTTGCCCCAGAAGGGATCGAGCTTGAAGCCGAAGGCCTTCGGGAACCAGTAGTTCACGCCGGCGAACATGCCGAACAGAACGCCGCCGATGATCACGTTATGGAAATGCGCGATCAGGAACAGCGAGTTGTGCAGCACGAAATCGGCTGGCGGAACGGCAAGCATCACCCCGGTCATGCCGCCGATGACGAAGGTCACCATGAAGCCGACGGTCCATAGCATCGGCACTTCATAGCGGATGCGGCCGCGATACATGGTGAAGAGCCAGTTGAACATCTTCGCCCCGGTCGGGATTGAGATGATCATCGTGGTGATGCCGAAGAAGGAATTGACGGAGGCACCCGAACCCATCGTGAAGAAGTGGTGCAGCCACACGAGATAGGACAGGATCATGATAACGCAGGTGGCGTAGACCATGGAAGCGTAACCGAACAGGCGCTTGCCGCAGAAGGTCGCGACCACTTCCGAGAAGATGCCAAAGGCGGGCAGCACGAGGATGTAGACTTCCGGGTGGCCCCAGATCCAGATGAGGTTAACATACATCATCGGATTGCCGCCGAGGTCGTTCGTGAAGAAGTTCGTACCGACATAACGGTCGAGCGACAGGAGAGCGAGCGTCGCCGTCAGGATCGGGAAGGACGCGACGATCAAGATGTTGGTGCAGAGTGATGTCCAGGTGAAGACCGGCATCTTCATGAAGGTCATGCCCGGCGCGCGCATCTTCACGATGGTCGCGATCAGGTTGATGCCCGACAGCGTCGTCCCGACACCGGCAACCTGCAAGCCCCAGATATAATAGTCGACGCCGACGCCAGGACTATAGGCGGCACCCGACAGCGGCGGGTAGGCGAGCCAGCCGGTCTGGGCGAATTCGCCAATGAAGAGCGAGAGCATGATGATGATCGCACCCGCCGTCGTCATCCAGAACGAGAAGTTGTTGAGGAACGGAAAAGAGACGTCGCGCGCGCCGATCTGCAGCGGCACCACGAAGTTCATGAGGCCGGTGACGAAGGGCATCGCCACGAAGAAGATCATGATGACGCCATGCGCCGTGAAGATCTGGTCGTAATGGTGCGGCGGCAGATAGCCCTCATTGCCATTGAAGGCGATCGCCTGCTGGCCGCGCATCAGAAGAGCGTCGGAAAAGCCACGCAAAAGCATGATGACGGCCAGGATCACATACATGATGCCGATCTTCTTGTGATCGACGCTGCAGATCCAGTCGCGCCAAAGCGGACCCCAGAACTTGAAATAGGTGATGATACCGAGCACCGCGATGGCGCCGATGACGACGCCGATGAAGGTCACGACCAGGATCGGCTCGTGATAGGGGATCGCGTCTAGGGTCAACCGGCCGAAGATGAACTTCAGGAGGTCAGGATTGGAAAACATGGAACAACCCGTTCATTATGTCTTGCGACGCAAAGCGCCAGGTTAATTGTCATTGTTGAGCTGCGCCGGCGCCGCATCGCCGCCATTGCTCATGCCGGGCGTGGTATGGCCGTCATGCTGCATGTCCATTCCGGGCATGTTCTGCATATCGTGCTGCGCGCCATTGCCATCGCCCTCGCGAGGAGGTTCGGCGCGGGAAGGAGCGCCGGTAGCGGGCACTGTCGCGCCGGGGGCGACAACGCCTTCGTCCGTATAACGGTTGTCGTAGGTCAGCTTTTCGCGGTTTCCTTTGCTTTCCTTGCCGCCGCCGCCCATCATGTCGATGTGCATCATCTCGTTCATGCACATCTTTCCAGGCGTGGCACACAGGTTGAGGATCGCGTTGTAGAGGTCGGCATCGGCGCTGGCATAATAACGCACCGGTTCTCTCTCGCTTGGCTTTTCCAGCTTCAGATAGGCGTCACGGTTCAGCATCGTGCCCCGCTGCTTCACCTGCGCCACCCAGGCGTCGAAACCCTGCTGGTTCAGGCCATGGAACTTGAAGCGCATGTTCGAGAAGCCTGCGCCGCTGTAATTGGCGGAGAAACCATCAAATTCGCCTTCCCTGTTGATGACGGCATGCAGCTTCGTTTCCATGCCAGGCATGGCGTAGATCTGGCCGGCGAGCGCAGGGATGAAGAAGGAGTTCATCACCGAAGAGGACGTGATCTTGAAATTGATCGGCACGTCGACCGGGGCTGCGAGTTCGTTGACGGTCGCGATGCCGAGGTCGGGGTAGAAGAACAGCCACTTCCAGTCGAGCGCCACCACCTCGACAGTCAAAGGCTTGGTATCTCTCGGAACGGCGCGGTCGGCATCAAGACGGTCGAGCGGACGGAAGGGATCAAGCTTATGTGTGGAGATCCAGGTAACCGCGCCGAGCGCAATGATGATGGCAAGAGGCGCTGCCCAGATCACGATTTCAAGGCGCGTGGAGTGATGCCATTCGGGCGCGTAGTTCGCAGCCGTATTTGAGCGCCGGTAGCGCCAGGCGAAAAGCAGCGTGAGGAAGATCACTGGTATGATGATCAACAGCATCAACACCGTGGAGACGACGATGAGGTCGCGCTGCTGGACGGCGATATCGCCAGAGGGCGACATGACCACCATGTTGCATCCTGCCAAAAAAAACAGCGGCAAGACTAATAGAAGGCGGGAAAACTTTGACAGTTTTTGCACGTCTCTAAGCTCTTTTTGTTTCGTTCGATTGCCGACTAAAGCACTGGCACGGGCAGCGATATGAGGTCTTTGGTCGCAGTGCAACATGCATTTTGCACCGCGGGAGCAGTCAGCGTCCACGAGCCTCGGAATCCTGACAAAAAGTCGAAGGAATTTTGGCGACGCCGCCTTTTTATATCCGAAACGCACAGCTTTGCCCAATAAAACTCTGTAATAGGTTGGCTGATGCGTCACGCGATTTTTCCGGCCACATTGATTTTTGGGAATTCGACGTAACTATTTGCCCAATCAGGACTTGATAAGCTGCAAAGATGGAACAAGATCAGCTCCGAGGTGCTTTGTAAAAAGCATCTTGAACGAGGGAGGCGTTTCATATGGCTACTGCCACACATTTAGGACCATCATCGTCATCGCTGGAACGGGATGCGCGGCGCATCCACGATGACAAGCCGGTTTCGCCCGGCAGCATCGCCGTCGGCGTGGTGATCGGTCGCATGTCCGAGTTTTTTGATTTCTTCGTATACGGCCTTGCATCCGTACTCGTCTTTCCCCAGCTCGTCTTTCCCTTCGCCCCGGACCGGCTGACGGGGACGCTCTATTCCTTTGCGATCTTTTCGCTCGCTTTCCTTGCCCGCCCCGTCGGTTCGGTCGTTTTCATGACCATCGACCGCCTGTATGGGCGCGGCACGAAGCTGACCATCGCTCTCTTCCTGCTCGGTGGCTCGACGGCGTCAATCGCCTTCCTGCCGGGCTTTGATGAAATCGGCTACTGGTCGATCGCGCTGCTTGCGCTCTTCCGGCTCGGCCAGGGTTTTGCGCTCGGCGGCGCTTGGGACGGTCTCGCCTCGCTGCTTGCACTCAATGCGCCGCCGAACCATCGCGGCTGGTATGCGATGATCCCGCAGCTCGGCGCGCCGATCGGCTTCGCGCTGGCAAGCATCCTGTTCGGCTACTTCGTCGCCAACCTCTCTGCGGAAGATTTCCTGTCGTGGGGCTGGCGTTATCCGTTCTTCGTCGCCTTCGCGATCAACGTCGTCGCACTCTTTGCCCGCCTTCGTCTCGTCATGACCAAGGAATTCGGTACGCTGCTGGAACAGCATGAGCTTGAAGCTGCGCCGATCCTCGACGTGCTGCGCGTCCACGGCCGCGATATTCTGATCGGCGCTTTCGTGCCGCTGGCAAGCTTTGCCATGTTCCACCTCGTCACCATTTTCCCGCTTGGCTGGGTGAGCCTTCACAGCGATCGGCCGATCGGCGCCTTCATGGTGGTGCAGGTTATCGGTGCCATCGTCGGCGTCGTCGCCATCATAGCCTCGGGCATGATCGCGGACCGCATCGGCCGCCGCGCGCAGCTGGCGATCTGTGCGGTGCTGATTGCGATCTTCAGCTTCATCGGACCGCTGCTGATCGGCGCCGATAATACAGGGCATGACGCCTACGTCATTATCGGCTTCGGCGTACTCGGTCTTTCCTTCGGTCAGGCGACCGGCTCGATCTCGTCGCGCTTCGGCCGCGGCTATCGCTATACCGGGGCGGCGTTCACCTCCGACCTTGCCTGGCTGGTCGGCGCCGGCTTTGCACCGCTGGTGGCGCTCAGTCTGTCGAGCCAGTTCGGTCTGGCCTTCGTCGGATACTACCTGCTCTCGGGCGCGATCTGCACGCTGGCGGCGCTTGCCTTCAGCAGGGCGCTGGAACAGCGCGAATAGCGCACACAGCGGCACACGGAAAAGGCCCGCCTGGGAAACCTGGCGGGCCTTTTGTTTGGGATGTTATGTTGGGCTTTACTGCGCCATCTGTGGCTGCTTGGCAGCGCGCGCGGCGGTCAGTTCGGCGGTCGTGTGATTGAGGCGGTCGGCGAGCACGCGCATGATCTCCACGGCCATTTCCGGGAAATCGCTCAGAAGCTTGAGGAAATGCTCCTTGCTGATGCGCAGCACTTCGAGCGGTGAGGTGGCTCGTACCGTCGCTGTTCGCGAGACGTCACAGAGAATGGCGATTTCGCCGACGATAGAATTGACCTCGACATCGGCGACCTTGATCTCGCCGGCGGGCGAAGAAACGATGATATCTGCCGTGCCTGACAGAACGACATAGGCAGCGTCGCCGACATCACCCTGGCGAAACAGGTTTTGACCAGCGCGGTAGGTCATACGATCGGAGGTGAAGGCCAAGAGCTTGAGTTTTGCTGGTGCAATCCTTGAGAAGATCGGCACCCGCCGCAGCATTTCGACTTCATCTCTTAACAGCATGAGCGCTATAACCTCCTGCCGCATGGTCTTTGATCATGCGCTAAACCAACTCCAAACGCCTTGCGGGCGCCGTCTCTGCCGCCCCAATAGAATATTACGATAACAGTTCCTTGAACATCCCGTTTTTCTCGGAAAGTTCCGGATAGTTGCCCGCCTCGGCAAGATCGCCGCGATCGAAGAGCAGAATACGATCGAAGATTTCCGCAAGCTTGGCGTTGGACAGTACCCAGATGATCGCCGGGCGCTTGCCTTCCTGGTGCAGGCCTTCAATGATGTTGTGGGTGATCTGGTCCTGGATGCGCTGGTCGAGCGCCGGGATCGGCCGGTTGAAGATGAAGTAGTCGGAGCGCTTGAGCAGGGCGCGAGCGAGATTGAGCTTCTGTCGCTGCACCCCCGTCAGGCGTTTGCCGCCGGAACCCACATCGAACTCCAGCCCGATCGACAGTACGTCGTCGTAGAGATCGAGCGCATCGAAGAGCTCACCCATGATGATGCGGATGCGGTCCGAGGCATCGGCCTGCTGATAGGCGATGCGGCCGAAAAGCACATTGTCCATCAGGCTCGCGGAGGCCGTGAAGCGGTTGATGTCATAACGTTCTATCAGTTCGGCGAGGTCGCTGGGAATGTTCTCGTGGAACTGCTTGCGAGCATCGACGATCTTGTCCATCAGCGCCTGGGTCAAAAGACCGAAGCGGTGTCGTGGCTCGATATAGGCGAAACTAAGGCGAATGATACTTGCCCGGTCTTCCGGCGTCGCGTCCTCGAAACGCTTGCCCTGCAGCTTCTGCAGCAACGCTTGGTAGGTCGGAATGTCATCCGCCGTCATGAAGGTGAGCTGCTGGAAGAAAGGGTGGTCCGGCGGCAGGTCGTGGAAGAGTTCCACCGCGTTCTCCGCAATCTCCAAGCCCATTGCATAGAGATCGGTACTAAGTCCGGTGTCGCGGAAGAGTTGCTGGAAATAGGGATGGCCGGCAAGCCTGCGATTGTTCATCAGCGGCCGCTTCATCGTGCCGAACAGAAGGTTCTCGCCGACGGTCGCCTGTGCGTTATAAGTGTCGAAATCGAAAGGCACGACGATGGTGTCGAGGTTTTCCTTGGCGAGCCGCTCGCGCAGTGACCTTCGAAGTTCCACGATATGGCTGCCGAGCGCCGTGTGAACCTCCGTATTGACGGTGGAGCGCAGCGCCAGATCCAGAATATCCTGCGACATCATGACCGCGTCGAGCACCGGCCGGATCGCCTTCAGCAAGTCTTCAGGTCCGTTCGCGCCGGCTGCCTTATAGTCCACCCAGTCGCTGTTGAGGTCGAGCGTCGGATTACCGGCCTTTTGCGATTCCGTGACGTACCATTTATATTCTTGAGCCGCCTTGCCGTCATATTCCGGTTCTTTCATCGGCGCATGCTTGAGCCCGTAGAGCAGGTTGTCGCGCAGCGTGCCGTGGAAGAAATAGCTGTCGGCGGAGGCATAGGAGATGCGCCGTCCGGTGATCGCTTCCGGCAGCTCCAGAAGATCCTGTCCGTCGATGGTGATGCGGCCGGAATCCGGCCAGACGAGGCGGCCAAGCGCTTCCGCGAAAGCTTCCGCGCCGCTGCCGTTCGGCCCGACGATCGCTACTGTCTCGTTCGGCTTGATCTCGACCGAGACATGATCGACGAGGCGTGCCCCACTGTCGTCGCTGACTGAAAGGTTGGTAACGACCAGCGCGCTGGTCAGCGGCGCGATCGGCGTCGTCGCAAGCTCCTGGATGCGGCTATCGATCAAGGGCTCGACATTGAACTGCTCGTAGACCTGCGCATACTTGACCTGCACGTCCTGACGCATCTGGTCCCAGTCGATCAGTTCCTTCAGTGGGCCGGGAAGGTCCTTATAGGCGGAAATGACGGCGACGAGCTGACCGATGTCGAGCCGGCCCTGCAGCGCCAGGTAACCGCCGATTGCGTAGAAGAGGAATGGTGTGACCTGGGCGAGGAAGTTGTTGATGAACTTCACCAGGAACTTCCACTGATAGAGATCGTATCGGATCGAGAAGATGCGGCCGAGGCGGGTGGCGATATCGGCACGCTCGAGATTTGACGTGTCGTTGCCATGGATCGTGCCGATACCGTCGACGATTTCGCCGACGCGGCCAGAAAGTTCGCGGGCAGTCAGCTGGCGCTGACGGCCGAGCTCCAGCAGGCGCTTGCGCATGCGAGGGATAACTACCGCCTGAACGCCGACGATTGCAGCCGCAATCATGCCCAGCCAGAAATTCTGGATGATGATGAAGGCAAGCGCGGTGATCGCCTGGCCGCCGAGCAGGGCGGGCGAGACGAAGGCGTCGCCTGTGAAGCCGCCCATCGGCTCCACCTCGTCCTTGATCATGGTGGCGATCTCGGCGGATTTCACCCGCTTGAAATGGGCGGGCGGAAAGCGCAGCACGCGATCGATGAGTTCGAAGCGGATGCGGCGCAACATGCGCTCGCCGAGCCGGCCCTTGTAGGTGTTGATGTAGAATTTGAAGAGGCCGTTCAGCACGACGAGCGCCAGGAAGACGAGGCTCAGCGCCATCAGCATCTGCAAGCGGTTGAGTTCCAGGCCCTTGAAGAATTCGACATGCCCGATCAGCGGGATGTCGTAGGCTATGTGCATGAACGTCTGTCTTGCGCCCGGTCCTTCGAAGCCGTCACCCTGAATGGGTCCGTTGACGATCTGCTTCGGCAGGTCGAAGGACAGGAAGTAGGGTACCATGGAGGCTGCGACGACCAGCAGAATCCAAAGCTGCTGCAGCCGCGTGTTCTTCCAGATGTAGCGCGCGAGGCTTTTTTCCATGGCTAACCATCAGACTGTGGGGAAAGTCCATACAGCGATCCTGATGCTGAGGAAGGGGAAATCTCCGAGTACAGGATCATGCAGTCAGACCGCCGATATCGCAACGAAAACAAGGCGGAGCGGACTAATGTCGAAACGCCGATTCTCGCCGGAAATTGTGTTATATCACATGAATTTTGGAATAGGCGAGGGTTTCAGCCGATCATTGAGCGAATGATGGCTGCAGTTTTTTTTGCTCCATCGAGATCGAGGGAAACGGCTGGGCGCCGTGGCGCGGCAAGCGCCTTTTCGATAGCAGTCTTGACGACTTCGAGTGTCAGCCCCTTTTCCGGCAGGATATCGGCAAGGCCGAGCGCTTTCAGTCGTTCGGCGCGTACGGTCTGTTCCGTCTCTCCCGCTGCCACGAACGGAATCAGGATCGAGCGGCAGTCGCTGCGCAGGAGATCGCCGACCGTATTGTAGCCGGCCTGCGATATCGAGACTTTCGCACCGCGCAGCAGCGACGGGAAATCCTTGCGGAAGCGGACCAGCGTAACATTGGCGGGCGCATCGTCCGAAAGCGCGGAAAAATCGGCTTCCGGAAGATTGGGGCCGGTAATCAGCAGCCAGCTCAGATAAGAAGGGAGCGACGCAGCTGCGTCGCGCGCGGCTCGGATCAGTTCAAGACCGACGGCACCGCCGCCGGCTGACGCGATGATGTCGAATACCTCGGCTGGTTCCGGCGCGGGCGGCGGCGCGACAAGGCCTGTGTAACGCAGTCGGGCGGCAATTTCGCTCGTCAGCGGAAAAGTATCTTCCAGGCGCACGAAATTCGGATCGCCGTGGATGAGCACGGCGTCGAAATGGTCCTTAATGAGTTTGACTGTTTCCTCGTCGCGTCCAGCCTTGCGATTTTCCTGCAGGATGTCGCGGACCGAACTCAGAAGCTTCGGCCGGGGTTCGGCATTTTCGATCGCATCGATCAGCGGCAGCAGTTCGAAGCGCATTTGCCGACGCCCGAAGGGGAAGGCTTCGATGATGACCACATCAGGCTTCGCCTCGTCGAAGGCTTGCAGCAGGAGGTCGCGGCGCCTGGAGAGGAATTCTTCGCCCGCCGCTTGTCCGTTGGCATCTGCAAGACCGGAAAAGCCTACGTTGCTGGCGACGACCGGTGGGAGCTCGATCGTTCTGATATTGTCGCCCGGAAAGCCGGGTACTGGCAGGCCGCCGGTGACGACCGTCACATCGAAACCGTCGCTCGCCATCGCATCGGCAATGCGGCTGGCACGGGCGATATGGCCGATTCCGAGCAGATGCTGGACATAAAAGAAGATGCGTGGAGCCGTCATGACGCCTTCTGCCATTCTGCCTCGAAGAGGCTGCTCAGCTGCCGGATGCTGGAATGATAATCGAAGTGGGTGCGCACGCGCTCTTCGGCCGCATCTCCGAGCCGCTTGCGCAGATCCGGATTGCGGATCGCCGTTTCGAGTGCCTTTGCGAGGGCTGCCGGGTCTTCGGCCGGCACGACAAGACCGTTCTCGCCGTCGGTCAACAGTTCGGGCACACCGGAGACATTGGTGGAGAGGCAGACGAGCCGCTGACTGCAGGCCTCGACCAGCACGTTCGGTAGTCCGTCGCGGTCGCCATTGGCGGCAATGCGACACGCGAGGACGAAAAGATCGGCGCGACGGTAATGATCGAGCACGTCTTCCTGGGCCAATGCGCCTTTCCAGGTAATTCGCTCGGCAAGGCCGAGCTCGGCGGCGAGCTTTTTCAGCTTGGACAGTTGCTCACCGCCGCCGATGTGGTCCATGCGCCAGTTGATCTCCGCAGGCAGTAGGGCGAGGGCGCGCAGCAGCACGTCGTAGCCCTTCTTTTCCACCGCCCGACCGACGCTGAGGATGACAGCTGGGTCGGCGGGATCGCTGCCGTCGCGGTTTGAGCGCTCGCCTGCAAAATGGCCGAAGCGAGCAAGATCAAGGCCATGATAGCTGAGGTGCACAGTATCCTTGCGCCCCGTCAGTGCCTTCATATGCTCGTAGCCATTACGCGTGCAGGTCACTGCCCAGCGGGCGCTGTCAAGCTTCTGGCCGAGGTCCCAGTCGGGCGAGGTCCAGATATCCTTCGCATGGGCCGAACAGGTCCAGGGTGTGCCGGTCAGGATGCTGGCATATTCGGCAACGGAGGCCGGGGTGTGGATGAAATGGGCGTGCAGCCACTCCCCCTGATCGGGCCATTCGCGCGCCAGGACCAGCGCCTGCCCGAGCCGGCGAAAGCGGTTCCGGGATATGTCGCGCGGCAGGTCGGCAAAGAAACGCTTCATCGCCGCGCCGAAGCCGGGTTTTGAAAAGCCGGCGATAAGGCCCTTCAGCACGCGGATGGGCTCCTCATGCAAATATTCCGGCAGATAGACGACGCGCGCCTTGATCTCGTCATGGACGGGGTGACGCTTCTTGTCGGTCGGTCGGCGCATGGAGATCAGCGTCAGGTCGAAGCCCGCCTTTTCGAGGCCGAGCAATTCCTGGGCGATGAAGGTTTCCGAAAGACGGGGATAGCCTTTCAGCACGACGAGAATCTTGCGGCGTGGCGGCAAAGGAAGGCTCTTTTATTCTGCGCCGACGAGGGAGAGATGACGTCCATGACCGTCCAGCCATGCGCCAACGGTCCGCGAAATCTGATTTAGCCCCTCGAGATGCATATTGCTGCCGCTCTTTGACGGTGGAAGCCGTGAGGGGAGCCGCTTCAGCGTCTCCGCCATGATGGCCGGGTTAGCGGATTGCTCGGGCAGCAGCATATCGATGAGGCCGAGTTCGCTCGCGCGGCGGGCGCGCAGAAGCTGCTCCTCGCGGGGAGCGACGCGCGGCACGATAAGCGCCGGCTTGTCGAAGGAGAGAATCTCGCAATAGGTGTTGTAGCCGCCCATGGCGACGACTGCGGTCGCGCCATCGATGAGCTCTTCCATATGATTGTCGAATTCGATCACCTCGATATAGGGGATCTTTTCGCCTTTCCTGACAAGTTTCGTCCGCTCGGCTGCCGGCATATAGGGACCGAGCACCACCAACGCCTTCTGCGTCAGCGTCTCGTCGGCTTCATAAGCGTTCATCACGTCGTGGACGAGGTCGGAGCCGTCGCCGCCGCCGCCTGTGGTGACGAGGATATAATCGTCCTTGCGGGCGTTCAGCGAATTCTTGCCCTTGGAAACGCTGCGCTGCAGAAAACCAACGAAATCCATCTTGCGGCGAACCCCGGCCGGCACATCGAGACCAACAAGCGGATCGTAGAAATCCGGCGGTCCGTAGACCCAGATGCTATCGTAATATTGGTCGATCTTCTGCATGACACTGTTCTTCTTCCACTCGGCTTCGAGCAGATGCGGCGCGTCCATGATTTCACGAAGGCCCAGCACGAGAACGGTGCCTTGTGCCTTCAGATAGGCAAGCGTATCTTCGACCTCGCCCTTAAGGCCCATCGGTTCCTTGTCGACGATGAAGATGTCGGGCTGGAAAGTCTCGGCGGTGTGGCGAATGCTCGACTCGCGCATCTTCAGCGTGTCCTGAAGATCGATATGACTGGCGAGCGACGTATACTCGCCATTGCGAAGCTTGATGACGCTCGGAATCTTCACGAAATCGACGCGGGCGCGGTAATCGAAGGCGCCGGCGATCGTCGCGCCCGAAATGATCAGGATATTAAGGCCGCGATAATCCTCGACGAGGGCATGGGCGATTGTCCGGCAGCGGCGCAGGTGGCCAAGGCCGAAAGTATCATGGCTGTACATGAGGATGCGTGCATCTTCGAGACGTCTGGCCATAGGCGTGCCCTCTGAGGTGGACGACATACTTCTACCACCCCCGCGGTTCGGAGGCCGTGAGCCGATAGACGCGAAGCGCTTTATCCAGCCCGAGGCTATTTGTAGGGATCTGCCGCATCACGCAAGCCATCTCCCAGAAAATTGAACGCCAATATCACCAGTACTACCGGAACGATTGGGAATAGCAACCATGGATAGAAGGCGATGACGCTGACGCTCTTGGCCTCGGTCAGCAGAATGCCCCAGCTGGTGATGGGCGGTCGCAGGCCGAGGCCGAGGAAGGAGAGCGCCGTTTCGCCGAGGATCATGCCCGGAATGGAAATGGTGGCGGACGCGATGAGGTGCGACATGAAGCCCGGCACCAGATGTCGGCCGATGATTCGCGGCGTACTGGCGCCCATCAGTTGGGCAGCCTGGACGTAATCCTCCTCGCGCAGCGCCAGTAGCTTGGAGCGCACGGCGCGAGCAAGCCCTGTCCAGTCGATGATGCCGAGAATGACGGTGATGCCGAAATAGATGACAATCGGGCTCCAAGTCACCGGCATGATGGCGGCAAGTGCCATCCACAGCGGCAGCGAAGGCAGGGATTGCAGCACTTCGATCAGTCGTTGCACGACGAGGTCGAAGATGCCACCCCAATAGCCGGCAAGACCGCCGATGACGATACCGAGCACGAAGCTGATGGCGATGCCGATGAGGCCGATGGTGAGCGAAATGCGCGCGCCGTAAAGAATACGCGACAGCACATCGCGACCAAGTCGGTCGGTCCCGAGCAGGAACATCTGTCCGCCGATTGCCGGACAGACGAGGTGAAAGTCGGACGCGATAAGTCCCCAGAACTTATAGCCATCGCCGCGGCAAAAGAAGCGGATAGGCTGGATGTCGTTTTCGTTGTTGGTATAGACGCGATGCAGCGTGTCGATATCGAGCGTCATCTTTCGGCCATAAACGAAGGGGCCGACGAAATTGCCCTGGCTATCGAAGAGACGGACCCGCTGCGGTGGCGAATGGATGAAATCGACATTGCGAGTGTGCAGACCGTAGGGTGCCAGGAACTCGACGATCAGGATCATGAAATAGACGGCGGCGAGGAAGATGCCGGATACGAGCGCCAGCCTGTGGCGCTTGAACTTCCACCACATGAGCTGCTTTTGCGAGGCAAGGTGGATGCGCGACTGCGCCGAGGTCATCGTTTCCGTTGCTATCGGATCGAAGGGAGCAGTCGAGACGTAGTGCGGCAGTGCTGCGCCAGGTGCGGGTAGGGGCGACATTATTTGGTGCTCCTGCCTTGCAGACGGATGCGGGGATCGAGGAAGCCGAGTGCTATGTCGGAGATCAGTACGCCTATGACATTCAGGAAGGCGAGGAACATCAGGAACGAACCGGCAAGATACATGTCCTGGCTCTGCAACGCCTTGATGAGCATCGGTCCGGTGGTTTCCAGTGACAGAACGATGGCGACGATCTCGGCACCGGAAATGATCGACGGCAGGATTGAGCCGATATCGGCGACGAAGAAATTGAGCGCCATACGCAGCGGGTATTTGACAAGCGCGCGCACCGGGTGCAGACCCTTGGCGCGTGCCGTCGTCACATATTGCTTCTGCATCTCGTCGAGCAGGTTGGCGCGCAGGCGGCGGATCATACCGGCTGTACCCGCAGTGCCGACGATGATCACTGGGATCCAGAGATGCGCGAGGATGGACCGCGCCTTCGCCCAACTCATCGGCTCGTTCAGAAATTGCTGGTCCATCAGATGGCCGATCGAGAGTCCGAACCAGACATTGGCGAAGTACATCAGGATCAGCGCCAGCATGAAGTTGGGGATCGCGATGCCGAGCAGACCGAGGAAGGTCAGGCCGTAATCGCCCCAGCTATATTGATGGGTTGCCGAATAGATGCCGATTGGGAAGGCAATCAGCCAGGTGAGAAGGATGGTCGAGAAGGAGACGAGGATCGTCAACCACAAGCGGTCGCCCACCACGTCGGAAACCGGCAGCTGATATTCGAAGGAATAGCCGAAATCGCCGCGCAACATGCCGCCGACCCAATAGAAATAGCGCACGATCTCCGGCTGGTCGAAGCCGTATTGATGGCGCAACTCCTCGATTTCCTGCAGGTTTGCGGTCTCGCCCTGGGCGCGCATTTCCGCGATCTGGCTTTCAAAGAAGTCGCCGGGCGGCAGCTCGATGATGACGAAGACCAGCGCCGATATCACCAGCAGCGTAGGCACCATGGCGGCGATACGCCAGAGGATATAGCGGATCATCGCTCAGGCCTCCTTGAACCAGAAGGTGTCCGGCATATAGACGCCGAGGTAGGAGGTTGGATCGAAGCCGTAAAGCGCGTGCTCCGGCACGTTCTGCATCTTGGCGGATCTGAGGATCGGCTGCAGCGTGCTGTTGATGAGGCCGATCGAGAAGACCTGTTGGGTATAGAGGGACAGCATCTTGTGCCAGATAACCTCACGCTCTTGCGTCGTAGCACTTCGGCCCCATTGGTTCAGAAGGTCCACAAGTTCGGCCGCTTCCGGCAGATCGGGCGCCTTGCCCTCCTGGCCGGCCGAAAGATAATACATGCCCCAGAGCGGCCATTGAAGCTGGTCATCCAGTGTAGGGGCTAGTCCATAGGGAGACATGTCGGCGGTCGGCACGCCATTATCCAACCCGTACCAGATCGACATCATGATCGAACCGCTCATGGCGCGGTTGCGGAACACGTCGCGCTGCGAGGTGCGGGTGAAGAGTGCCAGGCCAATATTGGCCCAATGATCGTGCACCAGCTCCAGAACGTCGGTGTCGAGGTTACTTTCGCCGGCCGTCTCGACGGTAATCTCGCAGCGGCGGCCATCTGGCAGCAAACGGATACCGTCTCTGGCGCGCTTGTCGAGGCCGAGTTCGTCGAGCAGCTTGTTGGCGGTATCCGGGTCGAAATTCACAAAGGCGTCGGCATATTCCTGCCTGAAGAGCGGGCTTTCCGGCAGCACCGTATCGGCGCTCGCCCTGCCGAGACCGTAGAAGGCGACCATATTGATCTCATGCCGATCGATCGCCAATGACAAAGCCCGACGGAAGCGCACGTCGCGGAAGACGGCGCGCCAGGTTTCGTCGGCGACATTGAGGTTCGGCAGCAGCGTGATGCGCGAGCCCCGCGCCATTTTCCAGAGTTCGACGTTTACCGGGAAGCGCTTTTCAGCCTCCTTCAGGAAGGTGTAGTCGTTGAAATCGATGCCGGTCGCCTGCAGATCGGATTCGCCCGCGCCCGCCTTGGCGGCGATGATGGACGAGGAGGAGACGTTGAGAATGAACTTGTCGAGATAGGGGAGTTGCCTGCCGTTCTCGTCGACGCGATGGAAGAAGGGATTGCGCTCGAAGATGAACTGGTCGGCAGGTGGCGCAGTGCGGTTCTGCCAGGGATCCAGCGTCGGCAGGTCCGGGTTGTTCGGCCGGGATGCGAGCGCCATTTTGATGTGCAGATCGGCCCATTTCTTAGCCCGGTTCTTTTTCATCAGGTCGTCGAGCTTGGCCTTGTCCTGAAATTCTTTGTGGAACTGCTTCAGGTAATGGCCGGGACCATAGATGACGAGCGGCAACGGGCCGGCAAGCGACGACAGAAACACCGGATTGGGCTTGTCCCAGCTATAGCGCACCGTTAGTTCGTCGAGCATTTCGAACTTGGGCAAGGAACCGTGCGGGCGTAGCTCCAGAGCGCCGCCGCCAGGCGTCAGTTCCTTGTTGAGGATGACGTCTTCCCACCAGTAGCGGAAGGCTTCCGCCGTGAAGGGATGACCGTCCGACCACTTGTGTCCCTTGCGCAGACGGAAGGTGAAGACCGTAGCATTCTCCGAGGTGAAGTCGCGCAGGATATCGGGCTGGAACTGCAGCTTGGTATCGTAGCCGACAAGCCGAGAATAGCCGTAGACGGTCATATAGCGGATATCGCGCGCACCGCCGATGATGGTCCGCACGTTGCCGCCGTAGGTGCCAGGCACCCGACCCATGTCCTTGAGATTGACGATACGCGGTTCGCTCGGAATGCGCTCAGCCATCGGGGGCAGGCTACCGTCGGCGAGCTTCGCCTTCAGGAATTCTGGTTCGTCGATCTGCTGTGCTCGAAGCAGCGAAGGCGCGATGGCCGAGCCGACTAGGCCGCCGAGAAAGATGCGGCGGGTCACCATCAGACCAGCTCCTTGGCATCGGCGCCCTTGCGGGCACGCACCAGATGACCGCCACCAAGATCGGCAAAGGCGAGTTCCGAGGCGTCGTCATGATCGGGCGAGAAGACGCGACCCCAATTCTGCTTTTCGGCTGCGCCGTTTTCCTGCAGCGCCTTGAAGTCGAGCGGTCGGTCGAGATCCGGGAAGGGAACGGCGGCAAGCAGCGATTTCGTATAGGGATGGATCGGGTTGCGCAGGATGATCTCGCGCGGCGCGATCTCGACGATATGGCCCTTGCACATGACGGCGATACGATCAGCCATATAGTCGACGACGGCGAGATTATGCGAGATGAAGAGATAGGTCAGCCCTAGCTCCTTCTGCAGGTCCTTCAGAAGGTTGAGGATCTGTGCTTGGACCGAAACGTCGAGAGCCGAGACAGGTTCATCCAGAATGATGAGCTTGGGGCCGAGGGCGAGCGCGCGGGCGATACCGATGCGCTGGCGCTGGCCGCCGGAGAAGCTATGCGGATAGCGGTTGAGATAGCGCCGGTCTAGGCCGATTGCGCCCATCAACGCTTCGACCTTCCGCTGGCGTTCGGCACTGTTACCACGGTCGTGAATCTCGAGCGGTTCGCTCAGGATGTTGCGCACTGTCATGCGCGGCGAGAGCGAGGAGACCGGGTCCTGAAAGACCATCTGAATCTTGGTGCGCAGCTCTTGCAGTTCCGAGCCCTTGACTGAGAGGACGTCGATGGCTTCCTTGCCGTCGTTGAAGACGACCGCGCCGCGATCCGGTGTCACTGCGCGCATCAGGATCTTGCTCACCGTCGTCTTGCCGCAGCCGGACTCACCAACCAGTCCCAGGCACTCGCCGCGACGAATATCGAAACTGACGTCATCGACGGCGTGTACGACGGCCGCTTCCTGCCCACCGAAGAAACCGCGTTTGCGCGTCTTGTAGGTTTTGGAAAGATTGGAGACGGAAAGCAGCACGCCGGGTGCTTCCTTCTCGACGAGCTTCTTTTTGCCGATCAGCGATTCCAGATTGACCGGGACCTCGCGAAGCGCCTTCAGCCGCTCGCCCGGCTTCATGTCAAAATGCGGAACCGCAGCCATCAGCGCTTTGAGGTAGGGATGCTGCGGATTACGGAAGATCGCATCGACGGGGCCGGCTTCCATGATCTCGCCGTGATAGATCACCACCACCTCGTCTGCCATATTGGCGACAACCCCGAGATCGTGGGTGATGAGCAGCATGGCCATGCCGAGCTTGGCCTGCAGGTCGCGAAGCAATTCGAGGATCTGCGCCTGTATCGTCACGTCGAGTGCTGTCGTCGGCTCGTCGGCAATCAGCAGCGCCGGCTTACAGATCAGCGCCATCGCGATCATGGCGCGCTGGCGCATGCCGCCGGAAAGCTCGAACGGATACATGTCGTAAGTGCGCTTTGGATTGGAAAAACCGACAAGCCCGAGCATTTCCTCGGTGCGCTCGCGCGCTTCCCTCTTGTCGGCGTCCGTGTGGATCAGGAGCACTTCGCTGATCTGGTTGCCGACCGTGTGGAGCGGTGAGAGCGACGTCATCGGCTCCTGGAAGATGGTCGCCATGCGACGGCCGCGCAGGTCGCGCATCTCAGGACTGTCACGTGACAGAGCCAAGATGTCCGTCGCCTTACCATCCAGCGGATCGGTAAAAAGGATGCGACCGCTCGCGTCTGCCGGCGCCGGCAGGATGCCCATGATCGACTGGCTGATGACGGATTTGCCGGAACCGCTTTCGCCCACGAGGGCAGTCACTTTCCCCGGCAGTATGCGAAGATTGGCTTCCTTTACGACGCGTAGCCGATCGCCGAAAACGGAGAAGGCGACATCCAGATTCTCAATACGCAACAGATCGGCTGCAGACGCCATACCAATGAAATTCCCCAGTCCTTATGTGTTCCCGTTAAGGCACACTATCGTACAGTAAACGGGGTGTCCAGTTGATGACAGGCGTGAGGAAAAAGCAGCACCTTGCGCCTGTTTTACGAGGCGTCGGGTGCGAAGGATCTCATTATACGATGCAACCGCTAAAGCGGCCGCAATGTCAGCGCGTATTTACTGAATGAACTTTTCGATCGGTGTGCGTTTTACCTGTTTCTTGTCGCGGTGAAGCATGATGACCTGCTCGGCTTCAGAAAGACCATTCTGAACGGATTCGCGGAAGCCTTCGTCGACATGGATGGTAGATGCCGGCGCACGCGGTTGCAGTACCGTCACTTTCTGGCGGATGCCGCGCAGTTTCTCCTCGCCGAGGGTGATCCACTCGCCGCCGCAATAGCCGGCGAAGGCCTGACTCGCGACGACTTCGCGGTTATATTTCTTCGTCAGAATCTGCAGGCGCTGTACCTCGTTCACTGCCGAACCAAAAGCGGAGAAGGTGAGCCGGTCTTTCAAGCCGACGTTGCCGAACATGACGTTGCCGACATGCAGGCCGATGCCATAGCCAATCTTCGGGAGCCCCTTGAACTCGCGATCCTTGTTAAGCTCTGCAACGCGCGCCTGCGCATGGTGCACGGCGGAAAGTGCGGCCTCGCAAGCGATCTTGGACGGATCCTTGTGCCGGCCACAGGGGTAGACCGCGAGAAAGCCATCACCGAGAAAGCTCAGGATTTCGCCGCCATTGCGGTTGAAGGGCGCGGCGATCGCGTCGAAGAACTGGTTCAGCGTATCGATATAGGCCTGCCGGCCTTCCTTCTCGGCATACATGGTCGATTCGCGCATGTCGGCCATGACGAGGGCCGCACGGATCGTTTCGCCGTCACCGCGGCGGACCTGGCCGTTCAGCACGCGTTTGCCGGCATCGCCGCCGAGATAGGTGGTCAGCATATTGTTGGCGAGTTTGGCAAGCACCGCCATCTTGGCGGCGACCGCCAGATGGTTCTGCATGCGCAGCAGCGCGTCGATCATGTCGTCGGAAAAACCGGCCGGGCTGTCGGTCGACCATGAACCCATCATGCCCTGCACGGAGCCATCCCCGAACGGTTGCACGAAGGCGAGATAGTCGGTGATCTTTTCCTGCCTCAGATCCTCGAAAATCGGAAATTCATTCGGGCCGTCAGGCATGATGCGACGGCGGATATGCTGCAGATTGTTGTCGAGAAGATAGAAATAGGGGCTCTGCAGGAAGCGGTCCGGCTTCTGGCCGGCCGGCATGCGGAAGCCCTCGATCGTGACCCCGCTCGCGCGCTTCCAGGTAAAGCTCAGCGCGTCGTAGAGCGGATGCAGCATCGAGAACGTCAGGTGCACGCGCGCGAGTGGCAGGCCGGCGGCGGCAAGCCGCTCGCAGAAACCGCGCACGATGTTTTCAAGGTCGTCGCCGGCCAGCGATGAATTCGTCAGCCATTCAGCAACACGGTCCAACAAAATGGAGGATACGCTGGATTCGATCGTGCTCATTCTTGGTATTATCCTCATGGCGCACGTCCATCCTGAAAACAAAAAACGCCCGGACCTGCACGTTCATGACGCGCAGATCAAAGGAATTCAGGATGTACGAGCGGTATTATCGTGTCAACGATATGCCTATGGCTCAGCCATGACACCCGCCGGCTTCCGACCTCCTGGAAACGGGGCGAGCAATCTTCGCAAATGGTTTATTATCGACTGCCAGATAGGCACGCGGTAGATGCGAAACAATGGGATTTAGAATTTTTTGTGCGTCTTGGTTGTCGGGATTGGCCAAGCCGAGTCATTTCCGCCACACCCGGCTAAGGAGGCCAGCGCGCGGCACGGACAGGCGGCGCAACGGAGCCGGGTTTAATTTGCCGCGATCATGCATTAGATCAACGGTCGGATTCACTTTTCGCATGAGGCACGGCCTTGGACGCACGCTCTTCCACCTTCGAAACGCTGTCAAAAAGGATTGAGGACCGCACGGCACGCGCCGGCATTATCGGCCTTGGTTATGTCGGTTTGCCCTTGGCGATGGCTGTGGCGCGCAGCGGCTTTGCAGTGATCGGCTTCGATATCGACCCGAAGAAGATCGTCGCGCTGGATGCGCGCCACTCCTATATCGATGCGGTGACCAATGAGGTATTGGCAGCCGAGATCGATGCGGGACGTTTTTTCTCGACGACCGATTTCGCCGGTCTTGCGGATTGCGACGTGATCGTCATCTGCGTTCCGACGCCGCTCACCAAACATCGCGATCCCGATCTTTCCTTCGTGGAAACGACGTCGCGTTCGATCGGCGCCCACTTGCGGCCGGGTCAGCTGATCGTGCTGGAATCAACCACCTATCCCGGTACGACCGATGATATCGTGAAGGTCATTCTCGAAGAGACGGGGCTCAAATCCGGTTCCGACTTCTTCATCGGCTTTTCGCCGGAGCGCGAGGATCCTGGCAATCAGCATTACCGCACCGCGACCATCCCAAAGGTCGTCGCCGGGGATGGCGCGGAAGCCCTGTCGCTGATGAAATCCTTCTATGGGGCAGCCGTCTCGACCGTCGTTCCCGTCTCCTCCAACGCGACAGCTGAGGCTGTGAAGCTCACCGAAAACATCTTCCGTTCGGTCAATATTGCCCTCGTCAACGAGTTGAAGACCGTTTATGCGGCGATGGGCATCGATATCTGGGAAGTCATCGATGCGGCGAAGACCAAACCCTTCGGCTATATGCCCTTCTATCCCGGCCCCGGCCTCGGCGGCCACTGCATTCCGATCGATCCTTTCTATCTCACCTGGAAATCGCGTGAATATGAGCTGCCGACCCGGTTCATCGAACTTGCCGGCGAAATCAACTCGGCAATGCCGCGTTATGTCGTCGGCAAGCTGGCTGAGGCTCTGGATATCCAGGCGGGCAAGGCGCTCAGCCGCTCTCGCGTCCTTGTCCTTGGTCTTGCCTACAAGAAGAACGTTGCCGATATCAGGGAAAGCCCGTCACTGCGGCTGATCGAAATCATCGAGGAGCGCGGCGGCAAGGCGGATTATCATGATCCCTTCGTCGCGGAGATTCCGCCTACCCGTGAATACCAGGCGCTGAAGGGCCGCAAATCCATCGGTCTGACGCCGGATGCCATTGCGGGATATGACGCGGTTCTCATCGCGACCGATCACGACATCATCGATTATGCAGCTCTTTCAAAGAGCGCCAAACTGATCGTCGACACCCGGAACGTCCTCAGCCGCCTCGGTCTCTCGGCCGATCACGTCATCAAGGCGTGACGAGCACGCCGGAAAGCTGCTTGCCGGTGATCTGGCTGGCGGCGACGGCATAGCCGCCGGCGGCGCCGTCGATGAAGTGCATGTGATCGCGCGACAGGGGAGTGGGCACGAAGCAGGTCATTAAGGCCGACGACTGGCGGTGCAGGCCGTAGCGCGCCACGCCTTTTTCCTGTGCCTGTTTCAGCAGCGTCTCGATGCGGGCGAGGTGGGCTGCATCCACATCGATGGTCATCTTCAGGCCGTCGTCGAACTTTCGGAAATCCGAATTGCCCGAGACGTCCCGCTTGTAGCGGCGCGCGTTGAAATGGGCGAAGGTGATGCCGAATTTGTGCAGGAAAATGATCAGGCCGGTTTGCAGGAGGATGAACAGCTTTTGCCGCAGCCGTTTGCCTTTAGGCGCCGTGGCATTCGCCTCGCGATTGATGCCCTTCATCGAAAAGGCAAGCTCCGGCCCATCTTCCGGCACCGGATGACCATTGCGGTTCTGTTCGGCGGTGATGGAAACGATGCCGGCAACGAGGGCCTGGAATTCCGGCCCCGGCCCGGCTTCGCCCGGCACGGCAATGATCGAGACGATTGCGCCATTATGCGCCTCGATCGGGCTCCAGCGGCAAGAGAGGCCGGCGAGGTCCGGCCGGGTGCCCGGCGCGGCCTTCTCGACGCCATAGCGGCCCATCTTCATGTTCTTCTCGGCCCAGCTCGTGCCGCCGCCTGAAAACATCGCATAGGTGACATAAGGACTTGCCGAATAGCGGGCCACCCGCACATCGAGACCTTCCGAGCGGATATCGGCGATCGGCACGATGGCGATGCGCAGATCGAGGTCAAGGTCCTCCTTCACCCAGACCTGCGTAGCGGCGAGTGCCTCGCGGGCGGCCGCCTCGAGTGATCCAGGCAAGGCGATCAGCGCCCCGTCGCCGCCGAAGACGAAGGGATAATCACCCTTGCTGACGGCATTCAGCACCGCTGAGATGACGCTGGCGCCGGCCATGTTGACGTCCTTGTAGCGCCCGCCGGCGATCGCCTTGGTCGAACCGACAATATCAGCCATCGCCAGCACCCATCCTTCGGGGAGCGGCTGGTAATTGCTCTCATCGGTCACGCCCTCGAAATCGGTAAAGACCGGTACGCCGGCGAAGAATGCGTCGTTGGACATCTCGTTCATCGCGTCGAGTTTATCACAGACCCGCATTACCGCTGCAACGGCAATTTGCGTTTGTGGCAATCGACTTGCACCGTCTCGATATGGTAGCACCGCTGACATATTTTATTACGGACGGGACAAGATGAGCCGCCTCGACAGTTTCATTCGCCGATTGACGGCTCAACGCGATATTCTCAACGCCATCATCGATCTGGTAGACGAAGTTGACGGGCCGGTGCTCGAATTCGGCCTCGGCAACGGACGCACCTACGACCATCTGCGTGAGCATTTTTCCGACCGCCGTATCATTGCCTTCGATTGGGAAATACGCTCCTATTCCGCCTCCACGCCGCCAGCGGAAAACATCGTGACGGGTAATATCCGCGATACCGGCCAGGCGTTCCTTGGGATCAATGCAGCGCTCGCCCATGCCGATATCGGCACCGGCCATGATGAAATCGACGCGGTGACGCTGACCTGGCTGCCGCAGTTGATCGCCGGCGTGCTTACCCATCGCGGCATTGCCGTCAGCGGCCTGCCGCTGGACCATCCCGAGCTTCTGTCTCTGCCATTGCCCGATGGCATCAAGGAAGGCCGTTATTTCCTCTACCGCAGGAAATAATGCCGGCTCAATACAGCCCCGTTGCTTCGGACCTGGAGAGCTAGGGCAGGAAAAGCACGTTGTATTGATCGAAACTGCCAGGCAGGTCGCGGACCTTCATTTCATCCTCGCGGTCCTCGAAGACGACGAGACAATGCTCGTAGAAGCCTGCAAGCATATCGATGAAGGCCTTCGTGCCTTCCGGGCCGTAAAAGAGAGGGGAGAATTCCATATAAAGTGGCACGCGGCGAGCAAGCAGCGACTGCATCGATCGGCAGGCGACCGGCTCGTAACCTTCGATATCCATCCAGACAAGACCAATCGAGTCCGAATCGACGGAAAGTTCGGCAAGAATTTCGGGAACCGGCTTCACCGGCACGCTGATCTTCGCATCCCTGGGGCTCTGGCGGATGGCGCTGCTCTTGCCGTGATTGGCGCTGTTCAGGAAGAAGTCGATCTCGCCTTCGATCTCGCCGGCAGCGCAATTGACGAGCCGGACTTTCTCTTCCAGCCGGTTCTGGCGGATATTGAGCGCAAGCAGCGGGAAGTTGCGCGGGTCGGGCTCGATGCTGACTATGTGGGCGTAGGCGCCGCTCAGCGCGAAATAGACGGTCTGGGTGCCGATATTGGCGCCGATCTCAAGCAGTGTCGTGTCCTTTCTCAATAGGCCACGTTCGCGCAGGATGACAATGAGGCGGTCAACCGCCTCGCGCTCGAAATGGCCCTTTCGGAAGATCTTGCGACCGATATAATCCGAGGGCGAGAAAGTCATCAGATGGTCGCCGGCGTCGACCGTCATCGAGACCACGCGCGGGCCGATGTTCTCGATCAGCAGGCGGCGGCCGAAACGGGTATCGAAGAGGCGCGAGGCAGCGGCATTGCGCGCCTTGCGGAGGCGGCGGCTCCAGTATTTGGCGGTAAGCCAGGGCTTGCCGGACATCAGGCTTTTCCTTCGAGCGGTTCTGCCGCCTTCTCTCTCGGAATGACATAGACTTTCAAGGGCAGGGCCCGGCCGCGCACGTTGATTTCGCAGCTTTCAACTGTACGAGGGTCGATGCCGGCACGCGTCGCGACCGGCTCGGATATGACGATCGCGGCGTCGAGTTCTTTGGCGGCCGTCTCCAGACGGCTGGCGACATTGACCGTGTCGCCGACGGCAGTGAGGCTGCGCACGCGCCCGTAGCCCATCGTGCCGACGACAGCTGGGCCGGTGTGGATGCCGATGACGATCTGAAGCGGCAAAGGCAGTTCGTCGGAGAGTTCGGCGGCGAGCTTGTCCACTTCGGCAACGATCGTGGTCGCGGCCGAAATTGCTTGCCGGCAGGCTTCCTCGGGTGACGCATTGAGGCCGAAGAGTGCCATTGCGCCGTCGCCGATGAACTTGTCGAGCCGTCCGCCGGCCTGTTCCACCGCCTTGCCGACGATGCCGAAATAGCGGTTGAGCAGGAAAACGACGTCGAAAGGCAGGCGGGTTTCGGTGAGCGTCGTGAAATGCCGCATGTCACAGAAGAGCACGGCGATCTCGCGCTCGCGGCCGGGGCTGGTTTCCTGGCTGTTGGCAGGAAGGGCAGCTTCGGTCTGTGGCACGAGCAGCGGTGCGACGGTCACGTCCCTGTCCGGGCGGAGCTGACAGGCAAGGCGCACGTCCGGTGCGGCATTTATACGCTTCAATGTCGTCTGCTCCAGCTTGTCGGGCGGCGGCAGGGTCCAATAATCGCTGAGGATCTGCACGCGGCAGGTGGAGCACTGGCCCTTGCCGCCGCAGACCGAATAATGCGGCAGGCCCCCGAGCCGGCTTGCTTCCAGCACGGTGAAACCGCGGGGTACTCGAACTGTCTCTCCGCCGGCATAGCGAACCGCTACCTGGTTCGCCCGCTCCTTCAGCCTGCGGCGCGCGCGTGCCAGAATGACGATGCCAAGGGCAGCGGAGAAGCTGCCATAGAGCCCGGCGCGGATCGTCGCGACTTGCTCGCGCGCCTCCGGATCGTTGTAATAGAGGGTGTTGATCGTTTCCTCATAGTGACCGGATTCCGCCTTGATAAAGGAGGGATCGGACAGCGTGCGGCCCATCTCGACGAAGCCGAGCAGCGCCAGCACCGGCAGAAGGATGGCGACCGCCAGAAGCAGCGAAGCGGAATTGTCGTACCAGGGCCGATAGCGCAGCCAGAAATGTACGCCAATGCAGCCGTGGATCCACACGACGAGCAGCGCGAAAGTCTGGCGTACGCCATTATCGGGCGAGTTGATCCAGAGCGTGCGGACGATCGTCTCGTAATTGTCGGTATAGCTGTAGAGCGCATGGACGATGCGCGTGCCGACGACATGGTCGATGAGCAGTAGCGGGATCAAAAGGCCGAGGGCGATCTGCGCCATCTCGTTTTTTGGCATGACGAGGCTGCGGCGCACATAGAGGCCACGCAGCACGAGCGTCATGTGGACGAGGACGGAGGCATAGAAAACCAGGGTGCCCAGCGGATTGCGCCAGATCGCCAGAAAGAGCCGGCGCCCGTCATCGGCAGCTGACAGCGAAACGAGCCCCAGCGCATGGTTCGACATATGCAGGATAATGAAGACGAACATCACGAGGCCGGAAGCGAGTCTGGCCCTCCTGATCGTACGTTCCGAAAAAATCCCTGTGGCCCAGTCCGTCGTCATCAATTCCTGTTCTTGAAGCTCAAATCGCAAATGCACTAGAGAAGACGAAAAGGGTGGAATTATCGTCTCGTCTGATCACGATTGCTTCGATATGCCTGCCCGTATCGCTCAAGGATAGTGACAATAGCGGAAATTTTCGCTTACGGCGTGAGCGCCGATTGGAAACACACTGTCATACGCGGAGTGTCCGATGCGGATTGCTTTCTATGCGCCGATGAAATCGCCAAATCATCCAGTGCCTTCAGGCGACCGGCTGATGGCGCGGCTGTTGATCCGTGCCCTGGAGATGGCCGGACATACGGTCGAAGTCGTGTCCGAGTTCCGCGTCCACGCCGGCACGTCGGAGGCGGCGGCCGGTGTGCTTGCGAAGACGGAAGAAGAATTCGAGCGACTGCGACGCAAATGGCGCAACGAGACGAGGCCGGAACTCTGGTTCAGTTACCATCCCTATTACAAGTCCCCGGATCTCTTCGGTCCCGCGTTCGCGGAACAGTTCGCCATTCCCTATGTCACGGCGGAAGCCTCTTATTCGCGCAAGCGGGACGGGATGGGCTGGGCCTTCTTCCAGAAACCGGTGGGGGACGCGATCCGCCAGGCAGCGGTTAATATCGCCTTCACCGAACGCGACCGGAAAGGATTGGAAGAGGTCTTTCCAGAAGCGCGAATTGCTGAAGTAAGGCCGTTCATCGACGCGGCGCTGTTCGAAGCGATCACGCCCGCGCCCGATCCGCTACGCTTGATGACCGTGGCCATGATGCGGGCCGGTGACAAGATGGAGAGCTACAAGCTGCTCGCAACGGCACTGCACGTAATCGAGGATCGGCCCTGGACGCTCGAGATTATCGGCGACGGTCCGCTCAGGACTGAGGTGGAGGCGCTGTTTGCCGGCTTTGCGCCCGGCCGAATCGACTGGCTCGGCCAAAGGGGGCCGGAAGAGATCGCCCTATTGCTTTCGAAGGGCGGCATCTATGTCTGGCCGGGCTGCGGAGAAGCCTACGGACTTGCCTATCTCGAGGCGCAGGCGGCAGGCCTTCCTGTTGTGGCGCAAAGGACCGCAGGTGTGCCTGCCGTGGTGGAAGCCGATATGACAGGGTTCTTGACGCCCGATGGCGATGTGGAAGCTTTTGCGCAGGCTATTGCCGGACTGCTGGATGACCGGGCGCGCCGTGACGCCTTGGCCGCCGCCGCCCGCCGCTTCGTCATCGACAAACGTTCGCTTGCCGGCGCGGCACGAGAACTGGATATGATCCTACGTAATCATGCAGGAGCAGCACATGATCGATAGCACCATCCGCGAGCCGCTATATCGGGAGCTGGATCGCTGGCACGACGCCGGCCGCATGGCGCGGCTTTGGCTGCGGGATGACGATGCGGTCGAGCCGACGGCGGCCCTGGAGCGGCTGCTTTCCGAGACGAAGAGCTATGGCATTCCTGTTACGCTCGCGGTCATCCCGGCGTCGACCGGAGAGGCGCTGGCCGCGCGGCTTGCAGATGAGGTGCATGTCGGCGTGGCCGTTCACGGCTGGGCGCATCACAATTATGCCGGACCCCACGAAAAGAAGCAGGAGCTCGGCGGAGCACGCCCGGAAGAGGCGATTCTCGGCGAGCTCTATGAGGGCTTCCTGAAGTTGAAGGGGCTCTATCCGTCGCATTTTCTCGCCATGCTGGTTCCGCCATGGAATCGGATCGACAACGGCCTCATTCGCAAGCTGCCTGCGCTCGGATTTGAATCCCTCTCCACCTACGGACGCATCAGGGGCGAAAGCCCCCTCGCCATCGTCAATTCCCATGTTGACCTCATGGACTGGCACGGCACGCGCGGCGGGCGGCCGGCGGCAGACCTGATCGGCGAAGTGGTCGCGGAACTGCAGGATCGGTTTAACGGTCGCAACGAGCCCATCGGCATACTCGGGCATCATCTGGTGCATGATGCGGCGGCCTGGGACTTCCTTGCCGAATTCTTCGAGGCGACGTCGGGCCATCCGGCGGTGGAATGGGCCTCCGCTGCCGCACTCGTGCAGGATCAGATATCGAGAACCTGATTGTCGCGGGCAGCGAAGGCGCCGGCAAAGGCGGCCTGGGCCTGGCTTTCCATGATGCCAAGCTGTTCATCGGTGCGCGAAGGCGCATGATGGAAGAGAGCGAAACGCTTGGCGCCGGCCATCTTTGCAAGTTCGGTGCCGTGCTGCCATGTGGAATGGCCGAAGCCCTTGAAGCGCTGCATCTCGTCTTCATTGTAGGTGCAGTCGTAGACGACCAGATCGGCGTCCTTCATCATTTCGAGGGCTACCGGATCGCAGGTACCGGGCGTGTGCTCGATGTCGTAGATCAGCGAAACGGTGCGGCCCTTCCAGCGGATGCGATAGCCGATCGCCCCGCCGGGATGGTTCAGCATATAGGTCTGCATCTCTACACCGTCATGCGGGGTCAGTGTCTGGCCCGCATGGAAATCGCGGAAATTCATCGTCGCCTGACAGATATCGGTCTTTACCGGGAACCAGGGCGGGCTGATGAACTGCTCGACCATTTCGCGCGTGCTCATCTTGCCGTCGAGATGACCAGACCAGATGTTGACGTTGATCGACGGGTAGTAGATGGCCTTGAAGAAGGGTAGGCCGATGATGTGATCGTAATGGCAGTGGCTGAAGAAGAGATCGACATCGTGGACGTCATCAGCAATGAGAGACAGGCCGGCTTCACGCAGGCCGGAGCCTGCGTCGAACAGCATCCGGTGCTCCCCACAGCGGATTTCAACGCAGGAGGTGTTGCCTCCATAGCGGTCGAATTCTGGGCCTGACACGGGGATACTGCCCCGTACGCCCCAAAATTTTACCTGAAACAGATCGTTACTCATCTTCTTTCAAACCAGCTTTCCCGCTTCACCATCGTAGTCACCATCGATCCCGATGCGAAGCTGCAGAATTCCACGGGTTTGCCTATGTCTCCTCGCACTCTTCCAACGGCTAGCCGAAGAAGAAGTAGATTTTCCTAAGCAATCGGCTTTTGGCTCAGAATGCAAGCCGGTATGGTTTGTTTTCTGTAAACGTTCCGGCATGGGCGAGCTCGCGACATTTCCGCGGATCATGCATCTTAAATGGTTGCGCGCGACTGAAAATGCAAATTCTTGGCTTTTACCGGTTTTGATGCCGTGTGAACGATAGGCTGCCTGATCAAACGATATGTCGGAAAAGCCGGCATGTTGGCACCGGGATTACAATTACTGCGCTAAAGAGCCGAGGCTCTTTCTGCCGACGATATTGTCACGAAACCGAAACCAAACCGTCGCAAAGCTGTCATCTGCCGTGCCTAAATGTCGCCATACTTTCTTTAAAGCGACATTTGGTCTGCCCATGAACGCCCCCTCAATCCGATCGTCTTCTGCCGTTGCCACGGCGGGCCTGGAATTGAGTTACGGGTCGACGCAGATTCTCAAAGGTATTGATTTTTCTCTTGAAAAGGGCAAGACGCTGGCGCTGCTCGGCCCATCTGGCTGCGGCAAGACCACGCTTCTGCGGTTGGTGGCTGGCCTGCTTGCGCCGACGAAGGGGTCCGTTTCAATCGCTGGTACGACAGTTGCTGATGGCGCGACCGGCGCTTTCGCTCCGCCGGAGCGGCGCGGGCTCGGCATGGTTTTCCAGGACTATGCGCTCTGGCCACATCTGACGGTCGGCGGCAACGTTTCCTTTCCGCTGGAAATGCGCGGCGTAAGCAAAGCCGAGCGTCAGACCCGGACGATGCGGGCGCTCGAACGCGTCGGTCTCTCAGCCTATGCCGACCGGCGGCCGAGCGATCTCTCGGGCGGCCAGCAACAACGCGTGGCGATAGCCCGCGCCATTGTTGCCGAGCCGCAGCTCATCCTCTTCGACGAACCGCTCTCAAATCTCGACCGCGAACTGCGGGAAAACATGGTGGGCGAGCTTGCCGAGCTCATCTCCTCGCTCGGCCTGACGGCCATTTATGTGACACACGACCATAGCGAAGCGTTGACGCTCGCCGATGAGGTCGCTGTCATGCGCGCCGGCCTGATCGAGCAACTTGCTTCACCCGACGATCTTATCGAACGGCCTGCAACGCCTGAGGTCGCGGATTTCCTGCGGCTTGGCTGCCTTGCCGAAGTCGAGCGGCGCGGACCAGCCTGGCATTTCAAGGGCAGCGACATCGTGCTCTCCGAAGCCGAAGGCATAGCGGGAGCCACCGCTCGCGTGCTGATCCCGGTCGCCTCGATCTCGGCCGGCGAGGCCTCTTCCGATCGGCTCGCGGCCACAGTGCTTCGCTCGCAGTTTCGCGGCGACGGGCATCTGGCAAGCGTTTCGCTCCCCGGTTTGCCGGGCCTGAAATTGCAGGTTCTGAGCCGAGTTAAGCTGCGTGCCGGTGAGACGATCGGCCTAGCGATCGACGCTGCACAGATCCGCTGGTTTCGACAAAAAATACCCCAATCCATAGAGGAGAAGCTGGAGCATGTTTAAGTCATTGAAGAGCATTACTTTTGGCATCGTCGCCGCCGCCCTGATGGCAGGCGTCGCCCATGCCGACGTCACCGTTTACACCGCTGGCCCGCAGAGCCTGATCGACAAGCTGTCGGCCGGCTTTACCAAGCAGACCGGCGTCAAGGTCAATGTTTTCCAGGCAACGACCGGTAAGGTCATGGCCCGTATCGAGGCCGAAGCCGCCAACCCGGTTGTTGACGTCGTCATTTCGGCTTCGTGGGATACGGCAAAAGATTTCGCCAAGCGCGGCTGGCTCGTCAACTATTCCAGCCCCAACGCTGCCAAGGTTCCCGAGTTTCTGAAATCTGAAGGCGCTGTCGCTCAGGGCATCTCTGCTCTCGGCATCGTCTGGAACACCAAGAGCGGTACGCCGAAGCCGGCCGAATGGGCTGACCTGACGAAGCCGGAATACAAGGACCTCGTCAATATTCCGGATCCGGCACAGTCCGGCTCTTCCTTCGAACTGACCGCCGCTCTCGCCGGCCGGGACGACTGGAAGCTCTTCAAGTCTCTGCAGGCCAACGGCGCAATCATTGCCGGCGCCAACGCCGACGCCCTGAACCCGGTTCTGCAGGGCGCAAAGGCCGTTGTTTTCGGCGCCGTCGACTACATCGCTCTCGCCGCCCAGAAGAAGGGCGAGAATATCGAAGTCGTGTTCCCGAAGTCCGGCACGGTTATCGCCCCGCGCCCGGCCATGATCATGAACTGGTCCAAGAACCAGGACGACGCCAAGAAGTTCATCGACTACATGCTCTCTGAGGAAGGCCAGAAGCTGGTTGCCGACGAGATGCTGATGCCGTCGCGCACCGACGTAGCTGCCAGCCGTCCGCTGATCGGCGACCTGACGCTGCTGAAGTATGACACGGCTGCTGTCTACGGCAAGCGCAAGGAAACGCTGAAGGCCTTCGCCGATCTCTACGGCGCGAAGTAAGGTCTTGGCATATGAGAGGAAACGGCATCGGCGGCACGGCTCCGGCCGCCTGGCTGGCAACAGCGGGTCTTGTTCTCGTCGTTGCCGTTCCCTTTATCGCGGTGGTGCTGCAAGGAATTTTTCCTGAACTCGGACAGGGCTCCTTTGCAGGCCCTTTCTCTTCACTCTATGCGACGCTTGCCGACAGTTCGCTGATCCGCATGGGTGGGAACACTATCCTGCTCGGTGCCTGCGTCGTGCTTGCCTCGGCTCTCCTCGCTGTGCCGCTCGGTGTCTTTCGCGCTCTCTATAGAATTCCTTTTGCGCCTCTCTGGGACGTGCTTCTGCTCGTACCCTTCATGATCCCGCCCTATATCGCCACACTCGGCTGGATCATGACCCTGCAGCCGCGCGGTTATCTGCAGCAGTTTGCAGGCTTCAATCTGGCACCTTTCCTGTTTTCGATTTTTGGCATGACGCTCGTCATGGCCTTCAATACTTTTCCGGTCGTCTATTTCGCCGTATCGCGCACGGTCGAGGCCGTCGGTGCGCGTTATGCCGAGGTCGGCCGCGTCTTTGGCGCCTCGCCGGCACGCGCCTTCTGGCGCATCACGCTGCCGTTGTCTGCACCGGGCCTGACGGCAAGCCTAATGCTGGTCTTTGCCGCCGCGATAGAAGAATACGGCACACCGGCAGCGCTGGGCCGCCGCGCTGGTTTCCAGGTGCTGGTGACCGGCATCGACCTGCGGGTTACCGACTGGCCGATCGACCTGCCAGGTGCGGCCATCCTGTCGCTGGTGCTGGTCGCCATGTCGCTCGCCGCCTTCCTGCTGCAGCGCTGGATTCTCGCGCGCCGCTCCTACCAGACGGTCAGCGGCAAGCCGACGGCGAAAGACAAGCGACCGCTCGGCGCGCTGAAGGCGCCCGTGATGATAGCTTTCAGCGTCGTCGCCTTCCTTGCGACCGGCGTGCCGTTGCTTGCGATCCTCGCAACGGCGCTGGCGCGCACGATCTCCGGTGGCCTATCCTTCGACAATGTCAGCCTCGACAATTTCATGGCAGTGTTCGGCAACAGTGCCGGCGCCGTGACGGCGCTGGTCAACAGCTTCTCGCTCGGTATCGGCACGGCGCTGATAACGGGCCTGATCGGGGTCACGGCCGCTTATACCGGCGTGAAGACGAAAATGCCCGGCCGCATGGCGATCGATGTCATGACCGTCCTGCCGAATGCTCTGCCCGGTATCGTCGTTGCTGTCGGCCTCATCCTCGCCTGGAACATGCCGGGCCTACCCATCACGCCCTACAATACTGCTTTCATCCTGCTCTTGGCCTATTGCTGCATCCTGCTGCCGCAGCCGGTACGCTATACCACCGCAGCTTTCCAGCAGATCGGCGACAATCTGGAGGCGGCTGCCCGCGTTTGCGGTGCTAGCGGAGTCACGGCCTTCCGTCGTATCCTGTTGCCGCTCGTCTTCCCGAGCCTTGCCTCCTCCATGCTGCTTGTGTTTGCGCTTGCCTCCCGTGAACTCGTCGCTTCCGTCGTCGTCGCACCCGTTGGCATGCAGACGATCGCGACCTTCATCTGGCGTCAGTTCGAGCAAGGCTCGATCGGCCTTGGCATGGCGATGGCCTTCATCGCCATTTGCATTACCACGCTGCTGCCACTGATCCTGATGGGGCTGATGCGCCGCGGCAATATGGTTGCGGATTGAGGCGCGAGCGACATCGAAACGTTCTTGTTTCTCGCGGAAATTGCTGAGATAATTTCCTCGCACAACCTTTGGAGTGAACATGGCTCCTGTCACGGAGATCCTTATAGGCCTCGCGGTCGTCTCCATCCTCATCGTCGCATTTGCCGTATTCCTGTCTTGGAACCCTAGCTGGTGGAGGAGCCTTCGTATTCCAGGGCGTTTCGTTCTTGGCCAAGGCGAGGGCGGCCTCGAAGTGAGTTTTGACTGCGACGATGGAGGTGATGGCGGCGGTGACGGAGGAGGCGATTAACATCAGAGCGATGCCGTAATCCCACCGTCGACCATCAGCGTATGACCGTTGACGAAGGACGACGCGTCGGAGGCCAGGAAGACGGCCGCGCCGACGAGCTCCTCGACATCGCCCCAGCGGCCAGCCGGCGTGCGGCTTTCAAGCCAGCCCGAGAATTTCGGATCATCGACGAGGGCTTGGTTGAGCGGCGTCTTGAAATAGCCAGGCGCAATGGCATTGACCTGCAGGCCATGCTTTGCCCAGTCGGTTGCCATGCCGCGGGTGAGATTGCGGATGGCACCCTTGGTTGCCGTATAGGGCGCGATACCGGGCCGGGCGAGCTCGGCCTGCACCGAGGCGATGTTGATGATCTTGCCGCGACCGCGGCTGATCATCGCCTGCGCGACCGGTTGGCTGACGTAGAAGACGCTGGAGACATTAGTGCGGAAGAGCTCGTCCCACTTTTCAACGGGAAAGCTCTCCAGCGGCGTGCGGAACTGCATGCCGGCATTGTTGATGAGGATATCGATCGGGCCGATCTCGGCTTCGATATAGGCAATTGCCGAGCGGCAGGCCTCGGCGTCGGTCACGTCGAAGGCAGCGCTGACGGCGTGATGTTTGTGCTCGCGGATCGTCTCGGCGGCAGCCTCCGCCTTCTGGGCGTTGCGGCCGTTGATGATGATGGAGGCGCCGTGTTCAGCAAGCCCGAGTGCGAGCGCATAACCGATGCCCTGGCTGGAGCCCGTCACTAGTGCGCGGCGGCCGGAAAGATCGAAGAGGGGAAAGGTCACGGGATCACTCCTGAAATCAACGCCCCTGCATAGCCGGTTTTGCCGCTTTCTTGCAAAGGCGATCAGCCTGCCCCCAGACGCTTGATATTGCCGATAAGTTCCGCCGCCAGCCGCAGCGAGGCTGCAGTCGCCATGGCCATCTGCGGCAGCACCAGCCATTCGAGCGTCCAGGCTGCCCCCGAGCGTTCCTGTTCGTGGACAAGCGAATGGTGAATGGCAGAAAGCTGTGTGGCGTTGAAGCGGGCGAGCGCAACAAGCGTTTCGGCGGCGACCGGATTCTGCTTGTGGGCCATGGCCGAGGACGTGCCGCCACCCGCAAGCTCGATCTCGCCTCCGGCTTCGGCGAGCAATGCGATATCCTGCCCGAATTTTCCGAGACTGCCTGAGATCAAGGAATAGAGATTGGCGAGATCGGCAATGCGGCTACGGCGGCTGTGCCACTGCGGCTCATCGGTCAATCCCAGTTCCTGCGCCAGCGAGGCGCGCACAGCGGACGCCTCGGCTCCTAACTTTTCGAGTGTGCCGGCAGCACCGCCGAATTGCACGGGGAAAGTTTGCTCCGTCAGCCGGTCGCGATAGATCTCCAGCGGCATCCGCCAGGCGGCGATGCGGTCGGCGGCGGTAATGGGGATTGCCGCCTGCATGCGCGTGTGGCCCATCAGGCGGTTGGCGCCGAGCTGCCGCTCGAGCGCTGCCAGTTTCGTGACGATGGCATGCAACCGTCCGCCGAACAGGAAGGTCACGGATTTCAGCCGCAACATCAGGCTGGTGTCGATGACATCCTGGCTGGTCGCGCCGAAATGGACATGCTCGCCCGCCTCGTTGCCGACCGCTTCTCTCAGTTGCTTGACGAGGTCGGGAATAACGACACCGTCTCTGGCCGTTGCAACCTTCAGGCTTTGCATATCTGCGGTAAAGCCAGCGCAGGCCTCGCCGATCGTTAGCGCGGCTTCCGCCGGAATGATACCATGCGTTGCCTCGGAGCGTGCAAGTGCCGCTTCGAAGGAGAGCATCGCCCTGATATCAGCCTCGGCTGAGAAATAGGCGGCGATTTCAGCGTCGCCGAGCAGGCCGGAAAGGAAGGGATGGTCGAAAGGGGATGTGGTCATGTGGCAACTCGTTTCATGGCAATCCCCGTCCACTCGTCGGCTTATCTCGACCCAAACACGGAAGGGCGAAGCCGACGCTACTTGCCCGACGGACCGCGGGCAAGTCGCCAGTCGAGATCGCTTAAATATCCAGGAACACCGTTTCCTTCGGTCCCTGCAGGTGGATATCGAAGCTCAGCTTCGCGCCATCGCGAGCGGCAATCAGCGTTGCCACACGCTCGCGGTGTTCGATCCGCGCCAGAATTGGGTCTGCCGCATTGGCATCCTGCTCTTCCGGGAAATACATGCGTGTGTGCAGGCCGATATTGATGCCGCGGGCGACGATCCAGAAGGTGATGTGCGGCGCCATCTTGCGGCCGTCCTTGAACGGGACCTTGCCGGGCTTGATGGTTTCGAAAGAGTAGACGCCGTCTTCGGCGCGGGTTGGGCAGCGGCCCCAGCCGGTGAAATTCGGGTCGGCCGTGCCACGCATTTCCGAGGGGCTGTTGTAGAGACCGGCGCTGTCGGCGTGCCAGATCTCGACGACGGCATCGCGAACGAGGGCGCCGGCGCCGTCGAAGATACGTCCGCTGACGGTAATCCGCTCACCGAGCGTCTTGTCATTGACCATCTGCGTGCCGAGATCGCTGTCATAGACGCCGGTGATGTCGCAGAAATTCGGCGTCAGGCCGATATGCACATAGGGGCCGGCGGTCTGGGACGGGGTTTCTTTGAGGTAGCCGAGTTCCTGCATGTCAGTTCCCCTCCATCTTGTTTTCGAACATGGTCGAGCGGCGACCGCGCAACACGATATCGAACTTGTAGGCGCGGCTGTCCATTGGGATCGTATTGCCCCAATCGAGCGGCGCAATGAGCTGCTCAATCGCCGCCTTGTCAGGGATCGTACCGACGATCGGACATTTCCAGATCATTGGATCACCCTCGAAATACATCTGGGTGATCAGGCGCTGCGAGAAGCCATGGCCGAAGATCGAGAAATGGATGTGGGCCGGGCGCCAATCGTTGACGCCGTTCGGCCAGGGATAGGCGCCGGGGCGCACGGTGCGGAAGAAGTAGCGGCCCTCCTCGTCGGTGACGAAGCGGCCGCAGCCGCCGAAATTCGGGTCGATGGCGGCAAGATAGGTCTCTTTCTTGTGGCGATAACGGCCGCCGGCATTGGCCTGCCAGAATTCCACCAGAACGCCGGATTGCGGACGGCCGCGTTCATCGAGCACTCTGCCGTGCACGATGATGCGTTCACCGATGGCGCTCTCGCCGGGCCGCGCAAAATTATGGATCAGGTCGTTATCCATCTCGCCGATCATCGAGTGACCGAAAACCGGGCCGGTGATTTCGGAGATGGTGCCGTCCAGCGACAGCAGCGCGCGCTGCGGCGAACGCAGGATGGAGGTCTTGTAACCCGGCGCATAGGCTGGCGGATGCCAGGCGCGGTCGCGGGCGAAGAAGGCGCCGGTTTCTGGCTTGCGGTTCGGTAAGTCGGACATTCGCTCCCCCTCAGGCCGCCTTGCCGGCGTCCATCTGCTCGAAAACCTGTTTTGCGATCTTGATCGCATGATTGGCTGCCGGCACGCCGGCATAGATTGCCACATGCAACAGCGCCTCGCGAATATCCTCCCGGGAGGCGCCGGTATTGGCGGTGGCGCGCACATGCATGGCCACCTCGTCGTCCTGGCCGAGCGCGGCAAGCAGCGCGATCGTGATCATCGAGCGCTCACGCTTCGTCAGTGCCGGACGGGACCAGACATGGCCCCAGGCGGCCTCAGTGATCAGCTCCTGGAACGGTTTGTCGAATTCGGTCGCAGCGGCTTGGGCGCGGTCGACATGGGCATCGCCGAGAACGGAACGACGGGTTGCCATGCCCTGCCTGAAGCGTTCGGACGCTGTGTCGCTCATGGGCTCTTGTCTCCAATGGATGAGAGGAAGGCGCGGATGATTGCGGTGAGCGCTTCAGGCTGCTCGACGGGCGGAATATGGGCGCAATCCTTGATGACTTCGTAGCGCGCGTGCGGGATCATCTTGGCCGTAGAGAGCACCAGATCCGGTGGCGTCGAGCCGTCCTGATCGCCGACGATGCAGATGGTCGGCACCTTGATCCTGGCCGCGGCTTCGGTGAAATCAGCGTCGCGGATCGCCGCACAGGTCGCGTTGTAACCTTCAACGGGCTGGCGGATCAGCATGTTACAATAGCCGGCATAGGCGATGTTCTCCGGTCTGCGGAACGCCGGCGTGAACCACCGTTCCATGACCATGTCGACGATGCTGGCAATGCCATTCGCCTCGACGGCGGCGATACGGCTGTTCCAGCTATCGGCGGTGCCGATCTTGTGGGCGGTGTCGCAGAGGATGAGCGCTTTCACCAGATCCGGGCGGCGCTGGTAGAGCGACTGGGCGATCAGGCCGCCGACCGAGAGCCCGCAGATGAGGGCATCCTTGACCGAAAGCAGATCAAGCAGGCCGGCAAGATCGGTGGCATGATCCTCCATGGCGTAGGGCACCTGGCCAACGTCGGAGAGACCGTGGCCGCGCATGTCGTATAGGATGATGCCAAAATCGCCGGCAAGACGCACGATCACGTCACGCCAGATACGGAAATCGGTGCCGAGCGAATTGGCAAAGACAATAACCGGTCGGTCCGCCGGCGCACTAATGAGCTGGTAGTGGATCGTTACATCGTTGATACGGGCAAACTGCACTTTAAATCTCCTCGACACCAATTTTGATGAGTTGATCCGGTTAAGTAAAATGATATTTCTTGGCTTTCCGATAACTCATGAGTTATGAAAGCAATGATCGATAGCCGCATCAAGTTTCGCCATCTCCAGACCTTTGTCGAGGTGGCGCGGCAGAAAAGCGTCATGAAGGCGGCTGAACTCCTGCATGTCAGCCAGCCGGCGGTGACGAAGACGATCCGTGAGCTGGAACAGGCGCTCGGCGTCGGCGTCTTCGAGCGCGAGGGGCGTGGCATCAGGATCACTCGTCACGGGGAAGTCTTCCTGCGCCATGCGGGTGCTGCGCTGACGGCGCTTCGGCAAGGGCTCGACTCCGTCTCTCAGGAGCAGTTCGGTGACGCCCCGCCGATCCGTGTCGGCGCGCTGCCGACGGTTTCGACGCGCATCATGCCGCGGGCGATGGATCTGTTTCTGAAGGAAAAGACCTGGAGCCGGGTGAAGATCGTCACTGGTGACAATGCCGTGCTCCTGGAGCAGTTGCGTGTTGGCGATCTCGATCTCGTTGTCGGGCGCCTGGCGGGAGCGGAAAGGATGGCAGGCTTTTCCTTCGAGCATCTGTATTCCGAACAAGTTGTCTTTGCCGTGCGCGCCGGCCATCCGTTGCTTAACGCCAGAAAATCGCTCTTTGCCGAACTTGGTCGCTATACGCTCCTGATGCCGACCCGCAGTTCGATTATCCGGCCGGTTGTCGAGAATTTCCTCATTGCCAATGGTGTCGCCAGCCTGCCGAGTCAGATCGAAACCGTTTCCGATGCCTTCGGGCGCGCTTTCGTGCGCGATAGCGACGCGATTTGGATCATTTCCAATGGTGTGGTCGCGCGGGATATCGCCGATGGCGTGCTTGCCGCTCTTCCGATCGATACCGGTGAAACGAAAGGGCCTGTCGGGTTGACGATGCGCGCCGATTCCATTCCCTCGCTTCCGCTTTCCATCCTCATGCAGACGATCCGCGAGGCGGCGCTGGAAATTTCAGGCGAGCCCGCGCCTGAGCACTAAGCTTCAACCTGCTCCTGAGGCCGATGTGCCGGGAGACGGTCGTCTGCGGCGCCGTGCCCAATGCACTTCTGATGAAGCTTGCCGTCAATATCTTCCTGATCAGCACGGTCACGGGGCTTGCCGAAGCAGCACACTTTGCCGGCCGCCAGGGGCTGGATATGGGGCTTTTCAAGGCGGTGGTCGATGCCGGCCAGATGGCAAGCGGCATATCGCGGATCAAGAGCGGCAAGCTTGTCGAACGGGATTTCTCCGTGCAGGCGGCAATATCGGACGTTTTGAAGAACAACAGGCTGGTGGCCGAAGCGGCGCGGCAGGCGGGCATTGCTTCGCCGCTGCTCGATGCCTGTCATCAGCTCTACGCCGAAACCGAAAGCCTAGGATTCGGGCGCGAGGACATGGCGGCCGTCATTTACGCCCTCGAAGCCCGGACGGAAGAACTGAAGCTGCCATTCGGAGACTGAAACGCCGCGTGGCTCTAGTCTTTCGCGTCATGCTGACGCAATCTTGTCTGTGCAGAGAGCGGCTTTTGAAGTTGGACGATCGAATGCGCGTCTTGCTGGCGGAAGATGAACCGGAAATGGCCGCCGTGCTGACGGCGGCGCTTCGTAACAACAATATCATCACGGACCACGTTTCAACCATTGAGGCGGCCGAGGAGGCCGTACGGCTGAACAGCTACGATGCCCTGCTGCTCGATCGCAGCCTGCCCGATGGTGATGGGCTCGAACTGATCGCCGAAGCGCGCCGCATTCAGGCCGCCGTTCCCGTTATTATGCTGACGGCGCGCGGCGATCTGAAGGACCGGATCGAGGGGCTCGATCTCGGCGCCGACGATTATCTTGCCAAACCCTTCGCCGTCGAGGAGCTGATGGCGCGTCTGAGAGCCATCCTACGCCGCCCGGGCAACATCGAGATCGAGAGCCTTTGCCTCGGCCGGCTATATTTCGACCTGCGTAACCGCGAGGCGCGTGTCGGCGACGTTCCGCTGGAATTGCCGCGGCGTGAATTGCTGGTGCTGGAAGCGCTTATGCGCCGCGCCGGCCGTACGGTTGAGCGATCGAGCCTGGAAGAGGCAGTCTACGGCATGGATGACGAGATCCAGTCTAATGCGCTCGATGCGCATGTCTCCCGTGTGCGCCGCAAGCTCGATACGGCAGGCGCGCGTGTCGAAATCCATACGATCCGTGGCGTGGGCTACCTGATCCGACAGGCCCGGCCATGAAGAAGATGAAGTTCTACTCGCTAAAATGGCGGTTGATCCGCCGGCTGGTGGCGTTGCAGGCCGCGACGCTTGTGCTGATCGCGATTGCCTTCGCCTTCGTCTTCTGGATCTCGGGCATGAGCGGGATTTTCGCTCCAGATGAACATGCAATCGACGCGGTGACGCAATCGCTAGCCTGGAATCCCGATGGTTCGATGCGCATCACCAACACGGATGATCTGGATTACCAGCGCGACAAAGCAGCCGATTTCTGGTTCCTGGTGCGTGATCAGCAGGGGCAGGTGCTGACAGACGGCAATGTGCCGGCGCAATATCTAGCCATAGCGAACTCGGGCACGGATATCGCCGAGGCGCGTTTCAACGGTGATGAGGACAATCCGGCGACAATTGCCGCGCGCCTCCAAAAGGTGAAGACCGATCACGGTGATCTCCTCGTCATCGTCGGACGTCAGGGCAGTCTCTCGGCCGGAAAACTTCTTGTCGTCTTCGTGGCGATCGCCTCCGGTGTTGTTCTGCCGGTCATTTTGCTGACGGGTCTGATCACACTGGCGGTTACGCCCTTCGTTGCGCGCGGTATCCACCAAGGATTGAATGAGGTGGCGCAGGCAGCACAAGGTATTGACGGAACGACACGCGGCTATCGCCTGCCGCTCGAAAACGTGCCGGAGGAAGTGGCGCCGCTGGTCATTGCCATGAACGAAACGCTACAGCGCCTCGACGATGATCACAACAAACAGAGGCGTTTCATGCTGGCCGCTGCCCATGAATTGCGCACACCGATTGCCATCCTGCAGAACCGGCTGGAGACCATGCCGCCAACGGACGCGACCAATCGGCTCCTGGAGGATGTCGCTCGCCTCTCGACGTTAGCCCAGCAATTGCTCGACCTGCAGCGGCTTAATCAGGAACCGGTGCCAAACTGCACGATCGACCTTGCGTCGGTCGCAAGACGACAGGCAGCGGAGCTTGCGCCGCTGATCATCGCTGCCGGCTATCAGGCCAATTTCGAGCTGCGCTCGATGCCGGAACGCATTCTCGGCGACGAGACCGCGCTGGAACGGGCAATCGCCAATCTGGTGCAGAATGCTATTCAGCACGGCGGCAGGAGCGGCACGATCACCATTGCCGTGGAGCGTCCGGCGCAGATTTGCGTCAGCGATGAGGGCCTAGGCATTGCGCCGGAAGACCGGGAGCGGATTTTCGAACCCTTCCAGCGCGCCAACGCGGGCGGCCAGGGTATTGGCCTCGGCCTCCACCTTGTGCGTGAGATCGTCAAAATACATCACGGGCGGGTGTGGGTATCGGATGCGGCTGGCGGCGGAGCGGCGTTCAATATGAGCTTCGAACCAGCGATCCAGAATGCTTAAATCTTTTGGCGCTGAGGAAGGGCGTCATGCTCGCATCATTTGAAGAGCTGATATCGGGCGTCGACCGATCGATACCGGAGAACTGCATGAAACAGCCGCCGCTGGCCGCCTTCTTTGGCGCACTTCTCGCCGAGCCCAGGAAAATCGGCGCGATTGTGCCCTCCGGAGGGCGGCTGGCGCGGCTGATGACTAGCGAGATCGAGCCCACGGCAGGTAAAGTGCTGGAGCTTGGCCCGGGCACGGGGGTTTTCACAGCGGCACTTCTCAAACGTGGCTTGCCGGCCCGAGACCTGACATTGGTGGAGCTCGAAACCCGTTTCATCGCTCCGCTGCAGCAGCGCTTTCCGAATGTGACCGTTCTTCAGCGGGATGCGCGCGAACTTGCCTCCTGCAGGGCTGAGCTCGGGTTACAGGTGGCAATCGTCAGCGGTCTGCCTTTTCGTAACATGCCGATCGAGGTCATTACCGCCATCGTCGGCGGTGGATTCAGTCTGCTGGAACGTGGCGGTGCCTTCTACCAGTTCACCTACGGACAATCCTGTTCGGTGCCGTCAGATGTGCTCGGCGAACTCGGCCTGCGGGCGGAGAGGCTCGGCCGGGTGCGCCTGAATCTCCCGCCCGCAAGCGTCTTCCGTATCTCGCGCATAGAGGAGTGAGCGAAGATGGTCTTACCGAACTTCGTCACCTGCCTGCTCGCAACAGGGCTCGGAGGCGTGATGATCGTCGCTATGCTGGAAAAGCTTGTGCCTGTCGTCCCTTCTTTCGGCCTCTATCTCCTCTTCGGGCTGACGGCGGGTTCGGAGTTTTCCGCGGTGGTGCCGCTCATCGTCATCTCGGCTTTTGGCTCGATGTCGGGTTCGCTCTGCTGGTATTATCTGGCCCGGTTCTCGGGCGCCCATCCACAGTTGCGGCTGCTGTCGAACTGGCTTGGGCGCTTCTCGGCCGTGCGGCAGGCTTCGGGTTGGTACTCGGAAAGCGTGACGCGCATGGCGCTGGTGCAGCTCGTGCCGGCCGCCCGCGTCTACTCAGGCCTCGCCTCGGCGGTTGTCACGATCGATGCTGCCCGCTTTGCGATCGCCACCTTCCTCGGTTGTCTGATCTGGAACGGCGCCCTGATTTCCGCCGGCTGGATGGTCCGGCATTTTTAGAACATTTCATCATCTAGCGTAGCACTGTGCGCAGGGTGACTTGGGCTTCCCGCAACAGCGACAGGTAGCGCGCGACCATCTCGCTTGCCGGCACATGAGCGGCCGGCGCACCGATATTGATCGCGGCAACTGTCTGGCTACGCTCGTTCTGGACCGGTACGGCAATGGAGCAGAGGCCCAGCTCCAGTTCCTGATCGATCAAGGCGTAGCCCTGCGCACGAATCTTATGGAGCTCAGCCATCAGTTCCTGAATATCGGTCTTGGTTTTCGGCGTATTCGCTTTCAGTTCGCTCCTGGAAAGAACGGCCAGGGCTTCAGCTTGAGGCAAAGCGGCAAGCAGGACCCGGCCCATCGAAGCGCAATAGGCGGGAAGCCGGCTGCCAGGTGTCAGATTGATCGACATGACGCGGCGCTGCGAGGCGCGGGCGATATAGACGATCTCTGTGCCTTCAAGCACCGAGGCCGAGGCGCTTTGGCCGGCCTTTTCGGAGAGCGCATCGAGATGCGGTTGGATCAGCACCGGCAGCGGTGTCGCTTCCAGATAGGCGTGACCGAGCCGCAGGATCCTGGGCGTCAGGGTGAAGAACTTGCCGTCGTAGTCGGCATAACCGAGTTCAGCAAGCGTCAGCAGCGAACGGCGGACGGTTGCCCGATCGAGGCCGGTCAGCTTTGCGGCATCGGTGATAGACAGCCGGCGGTGCATTTCGCCGAAGGCTTCGATCACTTTGAGGCCGCGGGCGAAGCCGCTGACGAAATCACTTTCCCGCATGGGCTGGTCTGGCTCCCTGATGAAGGCTCGGAAGTTCGGCACCGATCTATCTGGATTAATCAGCGCACTGGAAGCCATTTCTTTGCAACCCGGCAGGCAACCGTATAGGCGGGGTCGAAGACGTTGCCTATGTCGTAGCGGACGACCTGGCCGAGCAAATGGCTGGCCGCGACCTTCGTCAGACCGTAGTCGGCGACAAGCACGTTCAGCATTTCGCTCGTTGCATGCTGCAGAGCCTGATCCAGCGGTCTCGCATTGCCGATAGTGACGATATCGTCAGCAACGTCGGCCCTTGGCCAGGAGATCGGCCTTCCCTTTTCAACGGTCAGACGGACGGTAACTTCGAACGTGGTCTCGACGCCAGTGCCGACAATTTCTCCATCTCCCTGGACTGCATGGCAATCGCCGAGAAAGAACAAGGCACCGGGCGCGGAGACCGGAAACCAGATTGTTGCGCCCGGGCCCAGCAGGCGGTAGTCCATGTTTCCACCGTAGGCGCCACTGGTCGCCGTCGAGATCGCCTGGCCATGGCTCGGCGCTACGCCGAAGCATCCGATCATCGGCGACAGCGGCAGCACAAGGTTTTCGATGCCGGCAACGGGTTCCCTGAGCTTCACAGTCATTGCTTGCCGGTCGATGTCCCAAAGCGTCTTCTCTGGCCTTGGAAGATCGCGAACCGCCTCCGGATCAATGACATTTGCCGCCAATACGCTTCGCGTAAAGCCGGTATCCCTGGTGGGTTTCATTTCCAGGATTTCGACCTTGAGGGCATCTCCAGGCTCCGCACCTTCGACGAAGATCGGCCCGTTCATGGGGTTGGGGCCGTGTGCCCGCTGCACGTTATTCTCATCATAGCCCCATGCATCGATAGTGCGGGTCACGACGGTGTCGCCGCTCGCGATCTCCAAGGCCGGAGGCATGGTCCCAATGACATTGTAAAAGGCGGTTGCGACGAAATGGTGGGTCGTCATTGTAGATGTTCCGATCAGATGTTTGGAATGTTTTGCGCGAAGCGATCCTGTGGTTCGATGAGCTTACGCGTCAACCAGGTGAGCGTCGATGTCAATCATCCCGATGAGGAGTGCGCGAATTGAATTCTACACCAAGTCCATCGCGCAGTTCGCTCCGACGAGCGATCTACATTTGCCTTGGTCTCCTGATGGTCGGCCTTGGAATTATTGGTGCCATCCTTCCGCTCATGCCGACGACGATCTTCTTCATCCTGGCCGCGTGGTTCTTCAGCCGGTCATCGCCTCGTCTGGAGGCCTATCTGATGGACAGTCGTTTCGGCAGCTCGTTACGTGACTGGCGTGAGAATGGCGCAATTTCCCGGAAATCCAAGATGCTGGCCCTGGTGGGGATGTTGGCTGGATACGCGATTTTCCTTGTGACCGCGGGACCCTCTCTTCTTCTCGCGATCATCGTCGGTGCATTCATCCTGGCTTGCGCTGCATACGTCGCCTCGCGGCCAGACTCAGCGGGACGCAGCGAGCCCGACGAAAGCGGCGGCTAACCCATCTCGTCGAAAAGAGGCACTTTACAACGCGTGTAAACTCAAATTATACGGCCCGCTCACTATTGCTTCGACACTCCCAGCATCCCACCTGAGCGCCATGCCAAAAACTCATAAACACAAGTTCCTGCGGGAACAGTATCGACGCATGCTTGCGTCCGACCACCACATCGATCCACGTTGGCGCGACAGTTTTGACGCCTTTCTGATCGACGTCGATCACCTGGCGCCGAATACCGGAAGCCGTCGAATTATCGGCCGCAGGAACCCCAAGCTCGGATTTGTACCCGGAAATGTCGAATGGCATTGGGAAAGCACGACGCTGCCGGCATCACGGGAAACCAGAGGACGTTAGGCCTCCGAACCTATCGCTATCGTCTCTCCTGACGCATCGTCTTCCCTTCCTGTTGCTGGGTTTCAGGTCGGGCCACTGGTCTCGATTGCCAGGTTCAGGGATCGATCGCCTCGTGTCGGCCGAGGAGATGCGCCGCCGAGCGCCAGGCATGATGCGTGATCCGATCGAGCCGCCGAACAGCGTCGACGCGGGCAAAGGCTTCGGTAGCGGTCAATTTTCCGGGCGCAACGGCGGCGAGAGTTTCGGCGCGGTGATCGCGCTGCTTGGCATCAAGATCCTTCGCCGCGCGTTCAATGTCTGCGAACGAGGCGTCAACCTCGGCCGAAACGGTCCAGCCGATCGGCTCGGCTCGTGCCGTGAGTGCAGACTCGGCGGTAATCGAATCACTGACCATCTGCGTCGCCCGCATCGCCTGTCTGCAAAGCTCAGTAGCGCTCAGATCGTCGGAAGCACCGGGCGTTCGTCCAGGGATTCCGCCTTCGCCGAGGATCTCCACGAGCCTGGAGGCGTGTTCCAGCGCGTGCAGCGTGCTCGTCATGCGCAGCCGCTCCTCTTCCGTCTCGGGTGGTTCTTTCAGCTCGGACAGAAAATCCCGTGCCTGTGAGAGTGCGGCGGCTGCCGCTGCCGTATCCTGCATCCCGCGGCCGCCCTCGGACGAAAGGGCGGCGGCGATTGAAGCAGCCGATGTCTTCAGGATTTCCGCCACGACGCGTCGTGTGGTTTCGACCGCGATCACCGGATTGACGAGCGCGCTTGGATCGAGTGCACGCTCGAGCGGCGTCTCCCGGGAAGGCAGAAGTCGCTCCACGACACGGGTGAACCATTGCGTTGCCGGAAGGAGAACCGCGACACCGACGATATTATAGGCCGTGTGGTAGGCGGCCAGGAGCGTCGTCCCGTCGGCGGACGCGGCAAATGCCTTCATCGCACTCGCAGTAAAAGGAAAGGAGATAATTGCAATGAGTGCGGCTATGAGCTTGAACAGCACATAGGCAAGCGCCAGGCGCTTGGCCGTTGAGCTGGCGCCGATGGCTGCCAATGCAGAGCTCGTCGCCGTTCCGATATTCTGGCCGATGATCAGGGCAGAGCCCTGCTCGAGGCTGATTGCTCCGGCATAGAAAGCCGCAATGGTGACGGCGATGGCAGCCGTCGATGACTGCATGACCGCAGTCATCGCCAGGCCGACGACGATCAGCGTCAGGAGACCGATCGAGCCTGAGATCCAGCCAACTCCTGGCACACCCAGCACAGCAGGCAAATCGGATGGGTGCAGGCTTTCCGCAAGGCCCCCCATGCCCTGCTGCAGTGTCGTGAGCCCGTAGAGCACCAACGCAAAGCCTGCGACCGCGCCGCCCGCTGCCGCAGTCCGCCCGCCGCCCAACAGCTTGGCCAGCGCGCCGGCGAAGATCATGGGCAGGGCGTAGGCGGACAGCGAGACGCGCACACCCAGCAACGCCACGAGCCAGCCGGTGCCCGTCGTTCCGACATTGGCTCCGAGCACGAGGCCGAGCCCTTGTGGGAAGGTCAGGAGCCCGGCATTGACGAGGCCGATCGTCGTCATCGTCACAGCGCTCGACGATTGCACGAGCAGCGTGATGAGGGCGCCCCAGAAGGCGCCTGTGAACGGGTTGGCCGCCGCTTTGCCGAGGACCGAGCGCAGGGCCGAGCCGGCCAGCGCCTTCAGTCCGTCGGTCATGACGGTCATCCCGAGCAGAAACAGCCCGACGCCGCCGAGAATGGCAATTACGGTCGACATAGGCGCCCCGTCTACTCTTCCGCTATCAATACTTCGTGCGGCACGGACAGGTCCTGATCTGCTCCGGCGAGACTTTTAGATGTTCGAGATCGAGCTTCTTCACTGTCTGGACGATCGCGGTCATCGGCTTTTCCCTTTAGTGCTCGCTAAATCAAATCATACGCGAATACTACCCTGTGTTGCGATTCCTTTTTTCATCGCACGAAAGGCATATGTTTGGTAGCGCCGGCGACGTCGTCCATATTATCGATGGGCGCGGCAGCCGCCAGGCGAAGAGCTGCCGCGGCGTCTATCGCAAACGGAATGGATTCCGGCACACGCCAACGTGGTACGATCAGACTAGTAGTTTATGCGGACGAGGGGGTACCAGATAGGGTTAGCTCGGTAAGTATTGTAGAATATGCGAATGCACGCATAATTTCTCGGGCTGGCGCTGCCAGGCAAGAGCAATCGAGAGCTCTGGGAGGGTCTCATGGAAACAATCGTTGAGGATGCCCATGCGGGCGTCGTGTCACCGGAACTCGTGGTCGATGCACTGTTTGCATGTCGAAAGACTGCAGCGATCAGGGCGGCCATCGAGCTCGATCTCTTCACTCATATTGGCGAGGGCAAGTCTGCAGCGCAGCTGGCAGCGGCAATAAGCGCCTCGGAGCGTGGGGTGCGCATCCTGTGCGACTACCTCGTGGTCCATGGTTTTCTGACAAAGGATAGCGGGCAGTACCGAATGACGCCCTCGACCAGAATGTTCCTGGATCGCAATTCGCCGGCTTATATGGGCGCTGCCGTCGAGTTCACAGCCGCGCCCGAAATATTGGATAACTTTTTGCGCGATCCGGCCGCCGTTGTGCGAAACGGCGGTTCGGCCGGGCTTGCGAACATGTCGCCAGACAACCCCGTCTGGGTGAAGTTTGCGCGCGGCATGGGCTCCTTTACGGGTCTAAGCGCCAAAATACTGGCGGACGAAATCTCCGGCTGGACTAAGCCTCCCCAAAAGGTTTTAGACATCGCTGCAGGTCCAGGTGTTTTCGGGATCGAAATTGCGAAGGCCTTTCCGTCTGCCGAGATCGTCGCCGTCGACTGGGCGGCCGTATTGGAGCTGTCGAAGCAGAATGCGGAAAAAGCCGGCGTGGCTAACCGGTACCGGACGATCACCGGCAGTGCCTTCGATGTGGAATGGGGTACGGGTTATGATCTCGTCCTGCTTCCGAATTTTCTGCACCATTTCGATCTGCCAACATGTGCCCAGCTCTTACGAAAGATCAGAGCGAGCCTTGCAGAGGATGGTCGGATTGTCGCGGTCGATTTCGTGCCGAATGAAGATGGCGTTTCGCCTCCTTTTCCCGCGGCGTTCTCTTGGGAGATGCTCGCCGGCACGCCTGCAGGTCAGGCCTATTCGCAGAGCGAACTGACAGAGATGGCAAGATTGGCTGGCCTTGCCGGCGTCATGGTCAAACCGATGCCGCCAACTCCGGCAAGCCTCATTCTCTTCGAATAGTCAGCGGACCATTGGCTGCGTCGGGCCGGCAGGCTGACCTTCGGATCGGCCGTAATCGCAGACGCAAGCAGAGTAAGGCGGGGGACCGTCCCGGCGCCGCCCGTTGCCTTGCGATCGATCGCGAAGATCATCTGCCCAAGCTCAGGCGGTTGCCGCGGTCATCGAAGAGAGAGGTAGCTTCAAAGCAGTAATTGCTGCCGATAATGCCCGCCGCAAGGATTTCGCCATAAGCGCAGTGCAGTGTCCCTCGCTTTGCCAAGCAGCATCATCGAACCATTCAAAGCGTTGCCGGGGCTTGTGGTTGGTTTCCCATCGCCGTCGAGCGCCCAGTTGTCCGGAACGTCAGTGTCCTTTTGATGCGCTGCCATGACCTTCCCACGCGCGACATCATCGCAATTCAGATGTTTCGCTTGAGGGCGTCTGTGATTTCGGCGCGGGCAACCCCGATCAGGACTTCCATTGCGTGCCTTGCATCTTCAGGATTGCGCATGCGAATGGCTTCTAAAACGTCCTGGTGTTTTTGGATCGCCTGCTCGTGCGATTGGCTGGCGCGATTTGTCAGGCGGAAGCTTGCAAGGAGCGCTGCGCGTATTGCGCTGGCAAACTGGCGATACACCCAATTGCCGCTGGCATTGATAATTGCCGTATGGAACTCGAGGTCCGCCCGGCTCCATTCTTCGTTATCGCGCGCGTTTGCGTCAACCATGTCCTCAAACGCCTGGGCAATTCGCGCCAGCTGCTTGGCCGTGGCTTTGGCCGCCGCCTGTGCGGCTGCGGCCGGTTCCAGAAGCTGGCGAGCATCGATCAGCGAAGTGTAGAATGCTTCGTCGCCGCCAATTGAAAGCATAACGTCGAGCACCAGTGGGTCGAGGTAGTTCCAGTTCTCCCGATGCAGAACGATTGTCCCTGCTCTCGTGCGAGACCGGACCATTCCGAGAGCGGCCAGATATTGCATCGCTTCACGCAGGCTCGTCCGGCTGACGTCGAACTTTTCGGCCAACTCGGCTTCATTGGGAAGCGTTGATCCCTCGACGAACTCCCCCGCCACAATCATGTGAACGAAGCGGGACAGGAGGGATTCGCGAACTGTCCTTTTTCCTCGGGAGAGAATCTCATCTCCGCCTTCAGTCAATTTCCAATCAGTTCGCGTAATCGCCACCGATTTCCCTCCCCATTCGGTTGGCTCCAACTTGCTTCCGGCCGGAGGCCAGTCAAGCGCTGGTGCCAAAATATTATGTATCTCCACGCGCATTCCATTCTAAGAAATCATTTATCATAGAAATCCAACCAAAAACCACACGTTTGAAAAAATAAATCGTACTTATATTGACATTGATACGACCCGGACTATGGTGGGTCCGGCTGGAGGGACCGGATGCGTCCGAGTTCAATGATGCCGTCGATCTTAAAGGGAGGGAGCGATGAAGCTCATCACGCGCGCCGCCATGCTGGCGCTGGGAACACTTGTAGCAGCTGGCGCAACGCCTGCCTTTGCGCAGGATAAGGACCTCAAGGTGGGTGCGATCTATATGGACGCTCAAGGCTTTTATGCCGGCGTTCGCAAGGGTATTCAGACCGGAGCGAGCGATGCCGGCCGGAAGCTGGACATTGTCGAGACCAACGCTCAGGGTGATGTCAGCAAAGAATCTTCGTTTATCGACTCGCTGATTTCGTCAGGCGTGCAGGCGATCATCGTCTCCCCGGTTTCGGCGGACGGCTCCTATCGCGCGATCCGCCGGGCGCATGACGCGGGCATCCCGGTCGTGTGCTACAATACGTGCCTGAACGATGCCGACATGAAGCAATACATCTCCGCTTACGCCGTCGGCGACCCATACGATTTTGGTCACAAGCTCGGCGATGCCGCGGCCGACTACTTCGTCGCTGAGAAGAAGGATGCACCTAAGATCGCGGTCCTGAACTGCGAGTTCGTCGAGGTTTGCGTAACGCGCCGCAAGGGCTTTGAAGACGCACTGAAGGCAAAGGTTCCAGGCGCTCAAATCGTTGCCAATCAGGAAGGCGCAATTCTCGACAAGGCGGTCTCGGTCGCCAGCACGATGTTGTCCTCGAATCCTGACATCGATGCGTTCTTTGGCGAAGCCGGCGGTGCCACGCTTGGCGCAGCTAGGGCCGTCAAGAGCCAGGGCAAAACCGGTAAGGTCGTGGTCTTCGGCGGCGACATGACGACCGAGATCGCCCAGGAACTCGCAGACTTTACGGTCATCAAGGCTGTCGTCGACATCTCGGGTCAGGGTCTTGGCAAGCTCGCGCTTGCGCAGGCAATCAAGTCGATCGATGGCCAAGCTCCCGCCGACATCAAGGTTCCTTACGACATCGATCTGTACAAGTCATCGGAAGATGGCAAGGCTTGGCTCAAGGCTCATGCCGACGGAATTCCGTGAGGCCCCGTCTGAAGGTCATATATTGAGGCCGCCGGGAAACCGGCGGCGCGTCTGATCGGTGGAAGGTATTATGCAGACATCCCGTTCGAGCAAAGGGCCGCATCGCCCACTTGCATCGGTTAGAGGCTGCACCCGGCAGTATCCCGGTGTGCTTGCTCTTGACAATGCGACGTTTGAAGTGGCCGGCGGTGAGGTGCGGGCGCTACTTGGCAAAAACGGCGCTGGCAAATCGACGCTCATTCGTCTGCTGACAGGAGCCGAAATTCCGGATGCCGGAACCGTGGAGATCGATGGCGAAGAGCTGCGGCACAGCGGTTCGAGCCGTGCTCAGGATGCGTTCGACAAAGGTGTCCGCGTCGTCTACCAGGAGCTAAGCCTGGTGCCTGGAATGACGCTTGCCGAAAACCTGTTCCTTGGGCGATGGCCGGGAAGGGCTGGCGTCATCCAATATGCCGATATGGAAGCTGAGGCATCCGAGGCAATGAGCCGCCTTGGTCTCGATCGAGCTCCCAATACGCTGGTTGCGAGCTTAAGCCCCGCAGAGCGTCAGTTGCTGGAAATCGCCCGTGTCCTGCTCGGAAAACCCAAACTCGTTATTCTTGATGAGCCGACGAGCTCGCTCGCAGCGGCGGAGGCCGAGAAGGTGATGGCGGCCGTGAAACGGATCGCTTCGCAAGGCATCGCGGTCATCTATGTCAGCCACAGGATGAACGAGATACGCCAGATCGCGCATTCCGCGACGATCATGCGGGACGGGCGCATCATCGACACGGTCGATGTGAAGGGTGCTGATACCCGCGAGATCGTCAGGCTCATGCTCGGGTCGGACGCTTCGCAAGCCGATGGGCTGGAAAACAGAAGCCTTGAGAAGACCGTGCTTGAAGTCAGGGACCTTGCGCTTGCCCCGAAACTGAGCTCGGTATCCTTCGAGCTCAAGGAGGGTGAGGTTCTCGGTATTGCAGGTCTTCTCGGCGCTGGCCGGACCGAACTGCTCCAGGCTATCATGGGGGTGCGAACGCAAGACCAAGGCGACGTGCTGGTCGATGGTGTTACGGTTAGGCCAGGGCACTACAAGCGGATGATCTCCAGGGGTTTCGGTTACACGCCGGAAAGCCGGAAGGAGGAGGGCATCATCCCACTTTTGGGTGTCGACGAAAACACTCTGGCGACAAATTTTTCCGGAGTGAGCAGGAGCGGGATTCTCTCCGCCAGGATGATGGCCGATGCGACACGCAGGGTTATCGAAAGGCTGCACGTCAAGACGGCGCGGACAAATACTCCGATCGGCACGCTGTCAGGCGGAAACCAGCAAAAGGTCGTCATCGGGCGCTGGGTCTACGCTGACAGCCGCGTCCTTTTGCTCGATGAGCCCACCAGAGGCGTTGACGTGGAGGCGAAGGCGCAGATTTACGCGATCATCCGTCAGTTGGCGGCTGAAGGACGCAGCATCATCTTCGTCTCCAGCGAAATCGAAGAATTGCCACTCGTTTGCGACCGTGTGCTGGTGCTCCGGGACGGTAGGCTTCGCGAAGAATTCAAATCGCCAAACATCGATCAGGATGCCTTGATGGCTGCCTGCATCGCCGGACATTGAGGGAGACATATGATGTCACTCGACCAGGCTGCAAAGCCCACATCCGCCCGGACTTCCAAGAAATCGGGTTTTACATTTTCGCAGCACATGAACGAGCTAAGCCTGTTTGTGGCAATCCTCGTGCTCTACGTGGTCTTCACATCGACTGCCAATGGTTTCCTTTCCTTCAATAACCAGATCAATATCCTGCGTGATGCGGCCACGATTGGTATTGCGGCTTGGGCGGCGACGCTGATCATCATCGCCGGCGAAATCGACGTCAGCGTCGGCCCCATGGTCGCCTTTATTTCGGTCGTGCTGGCGTTCCTGCTTCAATGGGGTGTGCCGACACCAATTTCCTTTGCTTTTGCGATCGTGGTTGGAGCATTGCTCGGCTCCATCGCCGGAGCCTTGCGAGCATATTGTGACGTTCCCTCATTCGTCGCGACGCTCGGGCTCTGGAGCGCGCTCAGGGGCACGGCTCTGTTCGTAACGGACGCGCTGCCAGTTTCCATCGGTCGAAACGACACGCTGGACGCCCTCGATCGCTCGGTTCTGGGGATACCGCCAGCCGCAATCATCATGTTGGTCTTGTTCGCGATCTTTGCCTTTGTGAGCCGGAAAACCGCATTCGGCCGCTCCGTATTTGCAATCGGCGGCAATGCGCATGCGGCTTTTCTGAGCGGTATCAGAGTCTCGAGCATCCGCGTAGCGCTCTTTGCGATCGCGGGAGCAATGGCTGCAATCTCGGGCATCCTTCTTGTCTCACGTCTGGGCTCTGGTAATGCCACGGCAGCAACGGGACTGGAGTTTGACGTCATCGCGGCTGTCGTCGTGGGCGGCACCTCGCTTTCGGGCGGACGCGGGTCGATGCTTGGCACGCTGCTTGGCGTTCTCGTCATCACCCTGATTGGAAACGGCCTGGTTCTTCTCGGTATCAACCCGTTCTTCCAGCAGGTTGTCCGTGGTCTCATCATCGTCATCGCCGTTCTCGCCAATATCCAGGCGATCAAGCGCAGCATGTCACGCAACAGGGGGTGAGGGCGATGACGATCGTGGACCTGCAGTCCGGACCGCTCTCGCTTCGTGTTTCATCGAAGGGTGGGCTGGTGCTGGGTTTCTGGAAAGAAGCAGATGTCGGCAAAGTGCCGCTATTGCGGCCTGCGCCATCGGCCGAGGCTGATGCACTCTCGTCCTCCTGCTATCCATTGATCCCCTTTGGCAACCGTGTCAAAGGCAACCGGTTCGCGTTTGAGGGCATCGAATATCGGTTCGAGCCAAATACCAAGTGGGATAAGCATTACCTGCACGGCGAAGGCTGGCAGGCGGACTGGTCGATCGACGGGCAAACAGAGACTTCAGTCGAAATGAGTTTCCTCCACCGTGGAGGCAATACGCCTTACGCTTACCGCGCGAGCCAGAGTTTTGTGCTGGACGACGACGGCCTCACGATGACGCTTATAGTCGAGAACCTTGGTGAACGGGCTATGCCGTTTGGTCTTGGCTGGCATCCGTATTTCCCGATGACGCCGGAAACAACGCTTCAGGCTCGATCGGAGAAATTCTGGACCGAAGTGGACGAGTGGTTGCCAGGTGAGCACACCGATATTCCGGCCGATCTTGATTTCAGCAAACCTGCCGAATTGCCGCATCGATGGGTCAATAACGGATTCGAGGACTGGAATGGCGAGGCGAGGATCGCATGGCCCGAACGCCGCACCGCGCTGAGGCTTTCGGCGGATCCGATCTTCAAGCATGCGTTTGTTTTCGTGTCTGATACGGCCTTCGATCCGAACTTCGAGCGTGATTACTTCTGCTTCGAGCCCATGACGCATCTGGCCAACGGCCATAACCTTCCCGATCTTGGCGGCCTGAAGGTTCTTGGCCCGGGCGGGCACCTGTCCGGAAGTGTCCGATTGCATCCCGAAAATATCTAACAGATATCCATATCGGAGTTCATGAATGTCTACGGAAGACCGTTACGACTACATTATCGTTGGCGGCGGAAGCTCCGCCTGTGTGGTCGCGGCTAAGCTTGTTCGAGAAGGAAAGGCGAAAGTCCTTCTGCTTGAGCGGGGACCCGCCAAGGCAAGCCCAATCATGCATTTTCCTGCCGGCTACATGAAGTTCCTTGCCAAAGACACCTACCTGTCCATGCATCAGACGAAGCCGCAGCCGCAGTTGAACGGACGCGGCCCGATCGTCCCGCAAGGTAAGGTGCTCGGCGGCGGCAGCACGGTCAATGCCATGGTTTATATGCGCGGGCAGGCAGCAGATTTCGACCTCTGGAACGCGCTGATCAAGCCGGAAGGATCGAATGACAATGCGTGGTCCTACGCCGATCTGCTCCCATACTTCAAGGCCCAGGAAGACAACGACCATCTCGCCAACGAATTTCACGGGGTTGGTGGGCCGCTCAAGATTTCCCATCTCGGTCACACCAGCCCGATGACGCGAACCTATGTGAAAACGCTTCAGGCAATGGGCATACCGTACAATCCCGACTTCAACGGCGCGCATCAGTTCGGCGTCGGATTCATGCAGCATACGATCGACTGGACGACACGAAAGCGCTCGAGCGCCGTCGACGCTTTCCTCGCTCCCGTCATCAACGACCCGTTGCTGACGATCGAGACTGAGGCGACCGTCACGTCTCTTGAAATGGATGGTGACCGCGCCGTGGGCGTTTTCTATGTGCAGAAGGGTGCGCGGAAGCAAGCCAAGGCCGGCAACGAAGTCATTCTTGCTGCCGGTGCGTATCAAACTCCCAAGCTGATGATGCTTTCCGGTATCGGCCCGCAGGAGGACCTGAAGCGCCACGGTTTAAAAACTACCGTCGCCTTGCCAGGCGTCGGAAAAAATCTGCAGGATCACTACGAATGCCCGGTCGTCGCGACCACCAGGGGCTCGTTCGGCTACTACGGGCAGGATCGCGGATGGCCAATGATCAAGGCAGGATTGCAGTATCTCATGTTCAAGTCGGGACCTGTCTCGACTACTGGAGTCGAGACCTGCGCTTTTTACGATCCCGATGGAAACAACGACCGGCCAACGATCCAGATGTTCTGCGTGCCAACCGTTTATCTAGACCGTGACGTCATGGGGACAGAGCCGGGTGACGGTGTGACCATCAATTCGCTCCTGCTTCGTCCCAAGGCGCGCGGCTCAGTGACCTTGGCCTCCAGTGATCCATTCGCTGATCCGATCGTTGATACCCAGATTTTTGGCCATCCGGACGACTTGCGTCTGACAATGGCTGGCTTCCGTTTCGCTCGAACGGTGCTGGAGGCGATGCCCATGAAGGAGTTCATCGACAAGGAGATATTCCCGGGTCCAGACGTAACCAGCGATGAGGCGATCGCCGCTCACTGTAAGCGGACCGTAAAGACGGGATACCATCCGGTCGGGACTTGCAAGATGGGGACTGACGCCGATCCGGAGGCGGTGCTTGATACCAATCTTCGGGTTCGCGGAACGCGCGGTCTGCGCGTCGTCGACGCCTCGCTGATGCCGACAATCGTCAGCGGGAATACCAACGCAGCCGTTATGGCGGCGGCCGGAAAGGCCGCCGACCTGATCCTTAGCTAATAGGTTCCAAGATGAAAATCACCAAGCTGACCACCTATATCGTCCCGCCGCGCTGGCTGTTTCTGAAGATCGAAACCGATGAAGGCATCGTCGGCTGGGGTGAACCGGTCGTCGAAGGCCGTGCGCTGACCGTCGAGGCCGCCGTCCACGAACTCGCCGATTACCTTATCGGGAAGGATCCCTTCCTAATCGAAGACCACTGGACGGTGATGTATCGCGGTGGTTTCTATCGCGGCGGCGCGATCCACATGTCAGCGATCTCGGGTATCGACCAGGCGCTCTGGGACATCAAGGGCAAGGCGCTCGGCCAGCCGATTCATTCGCTGCTTGGCGGCCAGGTGCGCGACCGCATCAAGGTCTATTCCTGGATCGGCGGCGACCGTCCCTCCGATGTCGCCCGCAACGCCAAGGATGTCGTCGCCCGCGGCTTCAAAGCCATCAAGCTCAATGGCTGCGAGGAAATGCAGATCGTCGATAGCAACGAGAAGATCGACAAGGCGGTCGAGACCATCGCCACGATCCGCGAGGCGATCGGCCCGCATATCGGCATCGGCGTCGATTTCCACGGCCGTGTGCACAAGCCCATGGCAAAAGTTCTCGCCAAGGAACTCGAGCCCTACAAGCTGATGTTCATCGAGGAGCCGGTTCTCTCCGAACACCGCGAAACCCTGAAGGAAATCGCCAACCATTGCTCGACGCCGATCGCGCTCGGCGAACGCCTCTATTCGCGCTGGGACTTCAAGTCGGTCCTGTCGGACGGCTATGTCGACATCATCCAGCCGGATCTGTCGCATGCCGGCGGCATTACCGAATGCCGCAAGATCGCCGCCATGGCCGAGGCCTATGATGTAGCGCTGGCGCCCCACTGCCCGCTCGGGCCGATCGCACTTGCTGCCTGCCTGCAGGTCGATGCCGTCTCCTATAATGCCTTCATTCAGGAGCAGAGCCTCGGCATCCACTACAACAAGGGCAATGACATTCTGGACTACATCTCCAACAAGGACGTCTTCCAATATGCCGACGGTTTCGTCTCCATTCCGCAAGGCGCCGGCCTCGGCGTCGAAGTGGACGAAGCCTATGTCATCGAGCGCGCCAAGCAAAGCCACCGCTGGCGCAATCCGATCTGGCGTCATGAAGACGGCAGCTTTGCCGAATGGTGAGAAGAGAGGGTCCTATGTCGAGGCGCCTAAGCAACAAACGCATCCTGATTACAGGCGCGGCCCAAGGAATTGGTCTTGCGATCGCAAATGCTTTTGTCCGCGAGGACGCGAGCATCTTTCTCATCGATCGCGATGAGACTCTGCTTTACCAAGAGGCTGCAAAGCTTAAGAACGAGGGATATCGCGTCGGCGCTCAAGCGGCTGATATCACCGACGCGAAAGCCATCGCCGCTGCCGTCTCCCAGGCGCAATCAGAGATCGGACGGATTAACGCGCTCGTCAACAACGCCGGCGTCAACGTCTTTGCCGAGCCGCTGGAGACCAGCGACGAGGAATGGAACCGCTGTTTCGATATCAATCTCAAGGGTGCGTGGAACTGCTCGAAAGCCGTGCTGCCCGGGCTGATCGAACAGGGCGGCGGCGTGATCCTGAATATTACCTCGACGCACTCCTTCACGATCATCCCGCATACGTTCCCATATCCGCTCGCCAAGCACGCGCTTCTTGGCATGACCAAGTCTCTTGGGCTCGAATATGCACCGAAGAACATCCGGGTTAACGCGCTTGCTCCTGGCTATGTCGCGACCCAGAAAGTCATCGACTATTGGGCCGGTTTTCCCGATCCGGAAGCGGCCAAAGCCGAGACTATGAAACTACATCCTGGCGGGCGAATTGCCGCGCCGGAGGAGATCGCCATGGCGGCCGTCTTCATGATCTCCGACGAGTGCCCGTTTATGAACGCTACCTGCCTAACCGTCGATGGCGGCTTGAGCGTTCAGCAGCATCCGGCCTGATTAACTGATTGCGCGTCCAATCTGCGGTTATCCCACGCGCTCGAGATTTCTGAGTCGGCTGAAGAATTGACTTTTCAATGTTTCTAAGTTAATCCATTAACTTATTGGCATTCCGGCATTCTTGAGGAGGGGTGACCGGTCCGGTAGCGGCTTGCCATATGCTAGGGAGGAGATAGCATGAAACTCGCTGAACGACTGATGGTCGGCGCATTCGGGCTCGCGCTCGCAAGTGTCGCAACGACTGTAAAGGCCGAGACTTTAAAAATCTATTGGAACGCTGGCCACGCCTATCCGGCCTACGCCGATGTCATAAAGCAGTTCGAGAAGGATCATCCGGGATGGAACGTCGAGTGGGGGCGGTTCCAATGGCCCGACCTGCGCACCAAGCTGGTGGCGGACCTTTCCGTGGGTAATGCACCGGATCTTGTCGCTGAACCGGGTGGTTGGGTTCCGGAATTTGCCCTTCAGGGAAAAATAACGCCACTCAACGATTATATCGCCAAGGACGGGAAGGCGATGGGCTATCCCGACGATTGGCAAGATTTTTCGGTCGCCCGAAATACGATCGACGGCAAATATTATGGCATCCAGCTGCATCTGACCTGCGCCACCCTCGTCTATAATACCGACCTCCTGAAGGCGGCAGGGATCGAGAAGCCGCCATCCAACTGGCAGGAATTTCGCGATGCGGCGATCGCTGTGACCAAGACGGGGCGCTTTGGTTTTGCGCCCAATCAGGTCGCCGCCTATTTCACGCCGTGGATCTATCAGAATGACGGCAAGTTCTACGACAGGGCATCGAATAAAGTTGCCTTCGATAGTCCGCAATCGGCCGAGGCGCTGCAGTTCGTTGCCGATCTGATCCACAAGGACAAGGCTGCGACCGCTCCGGTCGCCGGTGCCGACTACGAAGGGCCGCAAAAACTTTTCACCGCCGGCCGTGCCGCCATGATCCTGACCGGTCCCTGGGACGTCGGTCCGATCAAAACCGGCAATCCGAATCTTCACTGGGATGTTGCCCCGTCCCTGACGGAGAAGCGTCAGGCGACGATGTCCGGTGGCGTCAGTCTCTTCATTCCGAAAGATGCCAAGCATCCTGCCGAGGCATGGGATCTGTTGAAGCGTTTCGTCGCGCTTGACACCGAGCTTGCCGCTTCCATCCCCAACGGGATGACAATGCCGCGCAAATCCTGGGCTGCAGATCCGAAGGTCAAGGCAGATCCGGTGCTCGGCAAATTCAGCCAGTGCCTCCCGTATGCCGTCGATTACAGTGCCGATATTTCGCTTACCGGCAAAAACGCCAGCGTGCAGGACCTCTTTACGGCAGCCGTCCAGGACATCCTCTACAACAACAAGCCAGCGCAGGCCGTGCTGTCGGACTATGCCGCCAAGGCAAACGCGGAACTTCAAAAGAAGTGATCGAAACCAACGACGGAGTTCGTCGGCATGAAGTTCTTTGCAAGTCATAGCGGCCGTCAGGCAGCCTTTGCCTACATCGTTCTATCGCCGGCGATCCTCTATTTCGTCATCTATTTCTTCTACCCGATTGCGGTCGAACTCTGGGCCAGTTTCTATCGGGGACAGCCGCTGATCGGGGAGTCCCAGTTTGCCGGCTTCGACAATTATATACAGGCGCTCACGGACCAACGTGTCCGTGACGCATTCTTCAGAACCGCGATCTTTGCGACCTGTGGGACCATCTTCACTCTGTTACCTGCCTTAGGTCTGGCGGCGATCCTGAGTGGCCCCGTGAAGGCGGCCACGACAATCCGTGCGATCATCTTCTTTCCGTATATCATCTCTTTCGTCATCGTCGCGCTGATGTGGAAGAGCATTCTCGATCCCTATACCGGTATGCTCAATGCGGTCCTCGCCACCCTCGGCCTGCCTATGCAGAGCTGGTTGAGCACGCCCTCGACTGCATTGTCCGTCATCATCGGTATGACCGTCTGGAAGGACATCGGCTATGCGATGCTGATCTATATCGCCGCCATCCAGTCCATCCCCAAGGATCTCTATGAGGCGGCCGACGTCGACGGCGCGTCGCCACTGCAGAAGTTCGTACGTATTACGGTGCCGCTCCTTACTCCGACGACATTGTTTCTCGCCGTCATCAGCATGATTGCCCATCTGCAGGATCTGTCTGCTCCCTATCTTCTGACGGGAGGCGGACCGGCAGAGGCAACGCGTCTCTACGCGCTGCACGTCTACAATACCGCTTTCGTCGAGCTCAACATCGGCTATGCCTCGGCGCTTTCGTTCCTGATGCTGATCGTGATCCTGGTTGTGACTGCCCTCCAGTTCAAGTTTCTGAACCGGGAGATTACCTACTGATGACGCGTGTCGTGAACCGGCGGCCCCCCGCCATATCGATATTGACCTACTTGGTCCTCGGCGTGTTCGTCCTTCTCGCCCTGTTTCCGTTCTTCTACATGCTATCGCTATCGCTGCAGAGCGATGCCGACCTGTTCAGCGGTGTTCCAGTCATCATCCCCTCGCAGCTGCAGTTTTCCAACTACGTTACGATCTGGGACAAGGCGCCATTCGCCCGCTTCATCGTCAACAGCTTTGTGATCGCCGGCGGCATCACGTTTCTTCACCTGCTCTTCGATCCGCTCGTCGGCTATGTCTTTGCGAAGCTCGAATTTCCCGGCAAGCGCTTCATGTTCGCGTCCCTTCTGTCGACGCTGATGCTGCCTTTCTTCATCCGCATGATCCCGCTTTACATTCTGACGGCTGAGCTTGGCTGGCTCGATACCTATCAAGGGCTCATCATGCCGTTTGCGATGAGCGCCTATGGTATCTTCATGATGCGGCAGTTCATCCGCCCGATCCCGGTCGATCTTCTCGACGCGGCAAGGCTTGACGGGGCATCGGAATGGCGGATCTACCGCGCCATCGTCTTGCCGCAACTCGGGCCGCCGATGGCTACGCTCGGACTATTGACCTTCGTCTTCCAGTTTAACGAGTTTCTCTGGCCGCTGGTCGTCGTCAGCTCGGTCGAGATGCGGCCCATTACAACGGGCCTGACCCTGTTCAATTCGGAATTCTTCACCCAGTGGAACCTCACGGCGACGGGAGGGGTAATCCTGTTCGTTCCGAGCCTGCTGCTCTTCGTGTTCATGCAGCGCTTTTTCGTCCAGTCGGTGATGATGTCCGGCATGAAGTAGTCAAGATGAGGAATCCATGAAGAGCTCTCCGAACGTCATCGTCTTCTTCACCGATCAGCAGCGCTGGGATACTGTCGGCCTGCACGGTCACCCGTTGAAGCTGACGCCGAATTTCGACCGTCTGGCTCAAGGCGGCATGTTTGTACCGAATTCCTTTACCTGCCAGCCTGTCTGTGCTCCGGCGCGCTCCGCACTGCAGACCGGACTTTATCCCACCACTACCGGATGCTACCGCAACGATATTCCGCTGCCGAAGGAGCAGAAGACTCTGGCTCACCGGTTTGCCGAGGGCGGCTATGAGACGAGTTACATCGGCAAATGGCATTTGGCGTCGCAGGAGCCGGTGCCAGCGGATCAGCGTGGTGGTTATCAGCATTGGCTGGCCTCGAACATTCTCGAGTTCACCTCCTATGCCTATGATACGACGATGTTTGACGCGGCAGGCCAACCGGTCAAGCTGCCGGGATACCGCGTCGACGCACTGGCGGACGCCGCTATCCGTTACATCTCGCGGCCGCGGGAGAATCCCTATTTCTTATTTTTGTCCTTTATCGAGCCGCATCACCAGAACGAGTTCGACAATTATCCGGCACCGGTCGGCTACGAAGACCGGATCCGCAAGCAGATGCAACTGCCGATGGATCTCGCCGCGCTCGGCGGATCGTCCGATCAGCATTACCCCGGTTATATGGGAATGATCCAACGGCTCGACGAAGCACTCGGACGCCTCGTCGACGCCTTGATCAGTCTCAACCAGCTCGACAATACGATCATCCTCTTCACGTCCGATCACGGATGTCACTTCAAGACCCGCAACAGCGAATACAAGCGTTCCTGCCACGAGGCGTCGATCAGGGTGCCAACATTCTTTCACGGCCCCGGCTTCATGGGCCGTGGACCGCATGAAGGCCTGGTCAGCCTGATCGATCTGCCACCGACCTTGCTTGCGGCCGCCGGCCTTCCGGTTCCGCCAGAGATGCAGGGTCAGTCGATTCTGGGCAGGAAGGTCTCTGACGATGAGGCCGTCTTCATACAGATCAGCGAACACCATGTCGGGAGGGCGCTTCGCACGCGACGATGGAAATATGAGGTTGGGGCGCCTGAGCTCAGCGGCTGGGATGACAAGAACGCGTCGCGATACGTGGAAACACATCTCTATGATCTGGAGAATGATCCATACGAACTGGACAACCTGTGCCGGCATGGAGAATATGCTGATGTACGCGAGATCTTGCGAAGGGACCTGTCGCGTCGCATTGTCGAGGCCGGAGAGCCTCGACCTGAGATTGTTCCGATCTGAATGAGTACGCAAGCATGACTGATCGTTCCGCTCCTACTCGACATGAACGATCGGCGACCGTTGCGGATGTCGCGCGTCTCGCCAATGTCTCGACAGCTGCGGTCTCATTTTACTTCAGTGACCGGGCGGAACATTTGAAACGCGTCGGAGCGGAAGCGCGGGAACGCATCCGTGCTGCCGTCGATGTGCTGGGTTATGTACCAAACAAGACCGCCCGGCATCTGCGTCGCCTCAAAAGTGAGCGGCTCTGCATCATCCTTCCGAAGCTTGGCATTCCCTATGCCGATAAGATGATCCAGGATCTCGGTCGCGCTGCCGTCGCAAGTAGTCTGCTGCCGATCGTATCAACCGCCTCAAGCGTAGCTGAACTGCAGAAGGTGCTGGGTGAAGTTGAAGCCGGTCTGGCTGATGGTGTTGTCGCCGATGTCGGCTATCTCACCGAAGAGGAGGTCGAGGAGGTCTTCAGCGGACTTACCAGAAAATGTCTGGTCATCCACGCAACGGCCCGCCCATCGTCTTTCAGCGTGCTGAACAACGGCCTCGTATCCGCCCTCGAAGCGGCATTCGACGCGCTGCTCGCCAAGGGCCACAGGGATTTCACCTATATTCAGAACGCAGGTGCGGATGAAAACCCACGGCTCGTCGCTATGTTGAATAGTGCTGAACGCGCCGGTGTCTCCGTCAGCATCAAGGCGATGTTGGGAGCCGAAAGCCGGGCCGCGGCTGCAAGCTGTGCCCAGGACATTGCGAAGATGCGCAAACGTCCGACCGCCGTCCTGCTGGAATCCGACTTTACGGCCGTGACGGTTATCGAGGAATTCGCGCGGCTTGGCGTCAAGGTTCCGACCGACATTGCCGTCGTCGGCTGCGGCAATGCGGAGGAGGGCTACTATTGCCAGCCACGTCTTTCGACGATCGGCCCGGAATGGTTGCCGCTGGAGGAAGCCGGCCAATATCTCATCGACTGCCTCTTAACGAACGAGCCATCTTCACCGAAGCGTTTTTTCACACCGTGGCGCTTTATCCCGAGGGAGAGCTGCTGATCCGGCTGAGCGCCTGTGGGGAGTGCATCTCTTCCACCTCCAAATCCAGTTGGATAGCGGCAGAGATGTCGGAGTAGCCGCCAGGGGCCGACTAGTTTGGACGTGAGCAATGAGTGAATGCTGCTCGGCTGCCGGCCTGATCTGGTCGCGCCACGTCAGCCAGGACTGACACGAGCCGGCACCGCCGGAGAGGCGGGGCCTTCCGAAACATGGGCTTCGGAGCCGGTATCGAAGCCGCTTCCAGCCTTCTTGCGGATGCGGGGCCGACGTGTCTGGCCATCGATGATGGCAAGCGGCCGCGTCCCTTGAGGGCGCGGATTTACCTCTCTGACTTTCCATTTTGCGCCCTCCGTTCCGCCGTTGAGGACATCGCGGCACCCCCAATCTTGCCTGCGCCGCAGGCAGCACAGCAAAAATCGATTCCTCCGCGCGCGGCGGCCGCGTTGGCGAGGATTCCAACAGGAACAGAATGGTTGATCCTGCCGCTATCGATACTGTCGAATATCTTCATCGTGGTGACATTACCGCGCGTCGCTCTGAACTGACTGAAGGGATTAGGGTGCATTTCCAGGAAGAAGGGCGGCCATCCGTGGGGCGAGCTTGCTTGTCCTGCCCAGGAACACTTCTCACGCGAAAGGCGCTGGTGCTTGTGCCGCTGCACGTCTTACTTGCGTCTCGCCGCAAAATAACGCTTACATCATCGATGATGAAAATTAATTTCATCATTTCCGCTCTAACCCCATTTTTAGTTGACGGGCTTCGTTTTTTGTCCCAACTTGAAGAAAATAAATTACGAGTTGGGAACATTTTGGCATGAGAGTGGGAATCATTGGGCTAGGCTTCCGGCTCGGCTATCTTGGCCATGTTTTCAAAACTATCGACAACAGCTTCGAGATTGTCGGCTACTTCGATCCCGACCCTGCGGGACTTCCCGGACTGACGGAAAAAGGCATCCCCGTCGGCAAGGCTTATGACTCGCCGCAAGAGCTCCTCGCTTCAGAAAAGCTCGATCTCCTGATGATCGGCTCTCCCAACCACATGCATCTCGATCATATTCGCCTCGGTCTCGAGGCTGGCCTCAAGGTCTTCTGCGAAAAGCCGATCGTTACGACAATCGGCGAGAGCATCGAACTTGCTCACCTGATGGCGAAGTTCGGCCATGAGCGGCTGATGGTCGGTCTCGTGTTGCGCTACTCGCCGCTTTACAAGGATCTGCGCGCCATTCAGGCCGCAGGCAAGCTCGGCCATATCGTTTCCATCGAAGCCAGCGAACATATCGAGCCCTATCACGGCGCCTTCTTCATGCGAGACTGGCGCCGCTACGAGCGCTATTCTGGCAGTTTCATGCTGGAAAAGTGCTGCCACGACCTCGACCTTTATAATGGTGTCGTCGGCGCCCGCCCGGAACGCGTTGCAAGCTTCGGCGGCCGCAAGAGCTTTATCCCCGCCAACGACCCGACGCGCGAAGGTATCAACGATCTGGAGCTCTTCCACCGCAAGCCGAGCGGCTGGATGGGCTCGGACAAGGTATTCGACAGCGATGCCGACATTATCGATTATCAGGTGGCAATCGTTGAATACGCCAATGGCGTCGGCATGAATTTCCACACCAATCTGAATGTTCCAGACCAGTTCCGCCGCTTCGCCATCATGGGCTCGCGTGGAATGGCCGAAGGCGATTTCGTCCGCGGCTATCTCGACGTCCACGAACAACTGACCGGCAACAAGATCGTCGAGAACAAATATGCCGCGACCGAGCTGTCGCAGCACTATGGCGCCGACGAGCAGATGGCAGCCGATATTCTGCAAAGCGTGCGCACGGGGTCGGAACTTCCGGTTTCCACGCTCAACGCATTGGAGGCAGGCATCCTGGCGCTCGCGATGGACGAAGCTCGCATGAAAAAGGCCGTAATCGACCTTCGTCCCATCTGGGACCGGTTCGACGAGGCGCTTCACTCAAGAGCGGCCTGAGGAGACCGGCAAGATGAGTGCCCAGAAGAGTGCCGTCATCTTCGCCTGCATCCTTCTCCTTCCAGCTGTCCTTTACGTGGCCGCGATCGTCGCCTATCCGCTCGTCGATACGTTCATCCTGTCGTTTACGGATGCATCGCTGCGCAAGGTGACGAACTGGGTCGGCTGGGCCAATTACGAGAAGATCTTCAACGCCACCTTCGTGCAAGTCATCGCCCGAACCTTCATCTGGACCTTCTTTTCGGTCGCCCTGAAGATGATCATCGGCACGTTCGGCGCCGCAATGCTGAATGCCGCCGTGCCGGGGCGGTCGCTGTTTCGGCTGCTGACCATGCCGCCATGGATCGTGCCGATGGCCATCGGCATCTTTATGTGGGGCTGGATGTATAATGGCCAATTCGGAATGATCTCCGGATTGCTGCAGCGTTTCGGCCTCGTCGATGGTCCGGTCGCCTTCCTCGCCTATGACAGCACCGCCTTCTGGGCGACGATCGTCACCGACGTCTGGATCGGCGTGCCGCTGGTGACGATCTATTTCCTCGCCGCGATCCAGTCGATCCCAAAGGACCTCTACGAAGCCGCATGGACCGACGGTGCCGGCCGCTGGTACCGGTTTCGCCGCATCACGCTGCCGCTGATGGTTCCGGCGATCATCACGATGTCGATGCTGTCGCTGATTGCGACCTTCAATTCTTTCGACATCATCTGGATCCTGACGCAAGGTGGTCCAAGCGGCGAAACGACGACGATGATCATCGACACCTATCATACGGCGATCGGTTCGAAGAAATATGGCGAAGGGGCAGCGCGCGCGGTGCTGATCTGCATCTTCCTGTCGCTCTTCTGCTTCGCTTATTTCCGCGTCACCCGCCGCCTCAACCCGGAGAAGCGCGCATGAGCAGCCGTCCCATGATCGATCGCTACCGCTGGTGGGAAATCATCCTCATCTATTGCGGCATAGCGCTCTTCCTGTTCTTCGTGCTGTCGCCCTTTGTCGAAGGCTTCCTGGTGTCGCTAAAGCCGCTCGCCCAGCTCTTTTCCTCGCCCTATCGTTTCTGGCCGGAAAACGGCTCGTTCGAAGCCTACCGGACCATGTGGATCAGCGTGCCAGGTTTCGGGCGCTACATCTTCAACTCCTTCTTCATCTCGATCATCGTCACGGTAATCGTGCTCTGCCTCGTCATTCCGGCGGCCTATGCCTTCGCGAAATTCGAGTTCAAGGGCATGGGCATCCTGCTCGGCGCCTTCCTTACGGTGAACATGTTTTCCGGCGCCGTTCTGCTCATCCCGCTCTTCCGGCTGATGCGCAGCATGGGCGTGCTGAATACCTATCTCGCCATGATCGTCCCGGGCGTCGCTTTCCTGATCCCCTCGGCGATCTGGCTGCTGCGTACCTATATGATCCGCATCCCACAGGAACTCAACGAAGCCGCTTACATGGACGGCGCCAGCCATTTCTATACGCTGCGCCGCGTCATTCTGCCCATTGCGATGCCGGGGATTATCGTCGTCGCGATCACCACCTTCATCGGCGCCTATGCGCAGCAGTTCATCTTCGCGCTGACCTTCAACTCGAAGACCGAATACATGCCCCTGCCGGTGGGACTCTTCGCTTACTTCGGCAAGCAGGAGGTCATCTGGAACGAACTGATGGCGGCCTCCTTCGTCGGCATCGCGCCGGCGATGATCGTCATCTTCTTCCTTCAGCGCTATCTCGTCGGCGGGCTGACCGCCGGTGCGGTGAAACAATAAGACCAACAATAAGAGTGAACAGCTAACACAGAGAATGGGAGTAACGACGTGAGCATTACCATCAAGACAGGCCTTATGGCGCTCGCCCTGCTTGGTTCGACAGCGTTGACTGCGGTCACGGCCCAGGCAGCCGACAAGGAAATCAGCTGGATCTATTGCGGCGACACGATCGACCCGATCCACACGAAATACATCAAGGAATGGGAATCCAAGAACGCCGGCTGGAAGATCGCGCCGGAGGTCGTCGGCTGGGCCCAGTGCCAGGACAAGGCGACGACGCTGGCTGCCGCCGGCACGCCGGTCGCCATGGCCTATGTCGGCTCGCGCACGCTGAAGGAATTCGCGCAGAACGACCTCATCGTTCCCGTTCCGATGACGGACGACGAAAAGAAGGGCTACTATCCGCACATCGTCGACACGGTGACCTTCGAGGGCAACCAGTGGGGCGTTCCGATCGCTTTCTCCACCAAGGCGCTTTACTGGAACAAGGATCTCTTCAAGCAGGCCGGCCTCGACCCGGAGACGCCGCCGAAGACCTGGGATGAAGAAATCCAGATGGCAAAGACCATCAAGGAAAAGACCGGCATTCCGGGCTTCGGTCTTTCTGCCAAGACCTTCGACAACACGATGCACCAGTTCATGCATTGGGTTTACACCAATAACGGCGCCGTAACCGACGCTGAAGGCAAGATCACGCTCGACAGCCCGCAGATCCTTGCTGCGTTGAAGGCATACAAGGATATTTCGGCCTATGCCGAGGAAGGCCCGACCGCCTATGAACAAAACGAGGTCCGCGCCATTTTCCTTGATGGCAAGGTTGCGATGATTCAGGCAGGCTCCGGTGCTGCCTATCGTCTGAAGGATACGAAGATCAACTGGGGCGTCGCCACACTGCCGCTCGGTCCGGATGCCAAGGGTGCGGGCACGCTGCTGATCACTGACAGCCTTGCGATCTTCAAGGGCTCGGGCGTCGAGGACAAGGCGATCGAATTCGCCAAGTACATCACCTCGCCAGACATCCAGGGTGAATACGAACTGCAGGGGGGCGCAGGCCTCACCCCGCTGCGTCCGTCCAAAAAGGTCGACGAATTCGTCGCCAAGGATCCTTTCTGGAAGCCGTTCATCGAGGGCATCAGCTATGGTGGTCCTGAGCCGCTCTTCACCGACTACAAGGGTTTTCAAAACTCGATGATCGAGATGATCCAGTCCGTGGTCACCGGCAAGGCCGAGCCCGAAGCCGCGCTGAAGAAAGCTGCCGGCGAGATCGAAGCCTTCAAATAAATCGATCCTGAGGATCGCAGGTTCACGATCTGCGGTCCTCACCGACCAAACTCTTGCGCATTCAGGCCGGGACCGGAGACAGATTTTTGGGACAGCTTCAGCTCAATAAGGTTCAAAAATTCTATGGCGACTACGAAGTTCTCAAAGGCGTAGAGCTTGACGTCAAGAACGGCGAATTCGTCGTCTTCGTCGGGCCTTCTGGATGCGGCAAGTCTACGCTCCTGCGCATGATCGCAGGTCTCGACGCGACAAGCAGAGGCGACATCATCATCGATGGCGTCAGGGTCAACGACCTGCCGCCGGTCAAGCGCGGCATCGCCATGGTCTTCCAGTCATACGCGCTCTATCCGCATATGACGGTTTTCGAAAACATCGCCTTTCCGCTGCGCGTCGAGAAGATGGAGGAGGAAAAGCTCAAAGCCAAAGTCGAGAATGCCGCACGCATCCTGCATCTCGACACGCGCCTGCAGCAGAGGCCCGGCATGCTCTCTGGCGGACAGCGCCAGCGCGTCGCGATCGGTCGCGCCATCGTTCGCGAGCCGAAGATCTTCCTGTTTGACGAGCCGCTGTCCAACCTCGATGCCGCGCTTCGCGCCGATATGCGCATCGAACTTGCGAAATTGCACCGGCAGCTGAGGGCGACGATGATTTATGTGACGCACGACCAGGTGGAAGCCATGACGATGGCCGACCGCATCGTGGTCTTGGATGCCGGCAATATTTCCCAGACCGGCGCACCGCTCGAGCTCTACCACAAGCCCGCCAACCAGTTCGTCGCCGGCTTTATCGGCAATCCGAGGATGAATTTCCTTCCCGTGACCTGCACATCCGCAAGCGAGGCGGGCGCGACCATCGACTATCGCGGTCAGACGGCAACCCTGCCGGTGAAGCCCCGCGACGGCATGGTCGGCAAGGTGATGACGCTCGGTATCCGGCCGGAGCATATCCAGCTCGGCGGCGGCGACATTTCGCTGACGGTTACGCCGAGTGTTATCGAACGGCTTGGCGCAAACACCGTGGCCTATGCGGCACTCGGCAGCGAAACGGAGAATTTCTGTGCCATGCTTCCCGGCAGTGTCGGCATCCGTGCGGACGCGCCGGTTGCCGTCGGGATTAATTCTGCCGATTGCCATCTCTTCGACGAGGAAGGGGGCGCCTTCGAACGCCGCGTCGAGCTCACCGATATCGACATGAGCCTTCTGGCTCCTGTCACGGCGTGAACAGCCGTTCCATCCCCGGGATCGGTTACCAGACAAGCCCGCGCGCGGCGACGTCCTCGACGCGCGTAACGACACCGTTGCGATGGAAGACCATCGTGTCGAACAGGTTCGAAACCACACATGTATGATTCGGGATGATGAAGAGCTTTTCGCCGATCCCGGGCCGGGCGGCGGTGCAGGCCGAAAGGTCGATGACGCCATGCTCTTCGGAGAGCGAGACTATTCTCGCCTCAGGATAGCCGACGACGAGGCCGAAATCCGTAAATCCCTGCAGGTCGGAGGTCAGCGCCTTCGAGCCCGCGTCAATGACGGCGCGATCCGCATTCGGCCGCGACACAACGCTTGCCAGGACGTGCATTGCGCAATCGTCCTGCGTGCAATGCCCCATCCGGATCATCTGTCGGTCATTGTAGATATAGGTTCCGGCGCGATGCTCCGTCGCCGATTTGACCAGATGCGCCTGAAACAGGCTCGGCGTGCCGCCATTGCTGACGATCGGGCAGGCGATGCCCTCTGGCGCCAACTGCTTCAATGTCTCCTGGATGAAAGCTTCGACGGCGTCAGCCGCCTGCGGCTTCGGATAAGTGAGAATGCCGCCGAATACCAGTCCATCGGCAGCAGCGATACGCCGTGCCAGTGCGACAGCTTGCTCCGGCGTCTGGACGCCGCAGCGTGCACCGCCGGTATCGCATTCGACCAGGACGGTTAGCGGTTTGCGGCCGGAAAAATGTGCCGCCAGCCCATCGACCGTCACGTCGCTGTCGGCGACGACCTTGAGAGCCGAAATGCGGTCGTTCAGGGCAGCGAGCCGTTCAAGCTTTGCAGTTCCGACAATGTTGAAGGTGATCAAGATGTCGTCGAAACCTGCTTCGGCAAAGACCTCGGCTTCCGTCACTTTCTGACAGTTGATGCCCTTGGCGCCGGCCGCAACCTGGGCCGCGGCAAGTGCGGGTATCTTATGGGTCTTGATATGCGGGCGGAAATTCAGCCCGTGCTCGTTCATGTAGGATTGGACCCGAAAAATGTTGGCGGCCAGCTTGTCCTCGTCGATGATCGGACGGGGTGTGGAAAGATCTGCGACCCTGTCTCCAGCCTTGGCGACGACGGCAAAGCGGTTGTCATGCATGTCAGGCAGCTCCGCGTGCGGTTCCATGGGGATCGGCCACGATCGGCCAGATGGTCTTCGGCGCCCGGCGATAGTGGGTCGTCGCCGGGTTGTTGGGATAGGGTGTTCCTGCCGAACAGTACAGGATTTCAGCAGCGATCTTCGAAAAGGATGCGAAGAAATGGTTGGTCGATTTGATCACCAGGATCTTCTGCTTGGTCGGATCGATGCCCATCACAGAAAACAGGCTCGGATCGAAGCTCTGCGCCCGCGTCGAATTGAGAATGACGTCTATGCCGTTCAAAACGATATGGGCCGCATCGCCGAAAGGTGCCAGGCTCTCGCCGAACTGCATCTCGGCATTCTTCACCAGTTTGATGACTTTTACCGTGCCGTCGACGGGGTTACCGGTCCCCGGTGCCGATTTTGCGCCGAAGCGCAGCGGTATTTCAGCGCCTTCGCCTGCAGCAAAACAGATCTGAACGGCGATCGGATCCCAGATCGTGCCGATCGCGGCACTCTTGACACCGCGGGCCAGAAGCTCTTCGAGAAGGACAGTGGCATCGCCGGCAGTTCCACCGCCCGGATTGTCCCAGACATCGGCAATGACGACCGGCCAGCTTTGGGCGGCCATCGCCCGCGACACGGCTTCCTTCTCGTCGATCTGCGGCACCATGAAGGTGCCGCGTTTGGAAAACAGCTCCATGCCGAGTTCGCGCGCCAGCGCCGCGCCCTTTTTTGGATTGTCGTCGGTGACGACAAGCAGCTTGGTGCCCATCTCGGGCACATCGCCGACCATGAAGCCGTGGACCACCGAGATCGACAGGATCTCCGGGTCTTCCTTCTCGATCCGCATGATCTTGTCGACGAAGGAGCGCATTGGATCGCGTGAGGTGGGGAAGACATCGATCATGCGGCAGTCGAACACCGAATTCACCGGCTTGACCCGGCCCTCAAGTGCGTCGACGGCAATGCGCCAGAGATCCTCAGCGCGATCGACGAAATCAGTATGCGGAAATTCTTTGAAATAGACGGCGAAATTCAATGCTTCGAGGCGCTTGGCGGTGAGATGACTATGAGGGTCGAGTTCGGCGCAGATCAACACGTCCGGCCCGACGATATCGCGCATGCGGGTCAGGAGGTCGCCTTCCGTATCTTCATATCCTGCAGCCACCATTGCGCCATGCAGGCCCATCACCACGGCATTAACGGGCATTGCAGCGCGGAGCTGGTCGAGGATTTCGTCTCGCAGCCCTTCATAGGCCTGGCGGTTGACGAGGCCGGCGGGGTCCGCCCAGGCTGCTGTGCCCTCGATCAGCGCCCAGCCTTTTTCAGCGGTGACGCGGCGGCCAACCGTAATCGGCGCAGTGCAGAGGGTCGGCGTTTCCGGATGCTGGCCGGGCGGCGCATAGAGAGACGCTTCGAAAGCGCGGCGATCCACGCAGATCGGGGAAAACGTGTTGGTTTCAGTCGCGAGTGCCGCCGTGAAAATGCGCAAGTGGGTTAGCCTTGTTTCGCGCCGCCGCCTCAACCCATCGGGTTCGGCAGATAGCCGGTAAATCCGCAAATCTTCCACCGTCCCTCGTGGAGCCTGCAATAATAGAGCGTCTGCCACTGCATGATATCGCGAGTGCCATCACTCTTCGTCAGGCCCCCATCGAACTTCTTGCGGACAAGCGCCATGTCGCCCTCGATCTCGATGTCCTCGAGCGTCGTTGTGGTGAAGATCGCCGTGCGGGTATCCTCGGCAAAGCTCTGCGTCGCAAAGTCCCTTGCCTGCCTCAGCCACTCGTCGCGATAGGCCGAAAGCGTCGGAAATGCGAGGCGCCATTTGTCAGGGCTGACCTCTTTGCGGCCATCGATGCCGATGAAGCCTTCCTCGATGAAATCATCTTGAACCATCGACCAGTCCGCGGTCAGAAAGGCATCGATGTCGCGGGGCACCAGCATCTCCCAGATCGCGTGCCGCGCGGTATCGGAGAGTGGGAAAGGATTTTCGAAAGGATCACGCATATTCCGTCCCCGATTTAAATTCTTTTCATAAACAGCGTTTTTCACTGGTCAAAATCCGCTTTCTATGGTCCCTTGTCAACTTATCAAGAAAATAATTTGCAGGGATCAGGAATGTCCATCAAGCGGTATGGCACTGTTCAGACCGGCGCCGGCGGGAAGCCTTTGCCTTTCGCGCGCGCCGTGGAGGCCGATGGCTGGCTCTATGTTTCCGGCCAGGTGGCCATGGAAAACGGCGAGATCATCGATGGCAATATCGTTGCCCAGACGCATAAGACGATCGCCAATGTGCTCGCCATTCTCGAGGAAGCCGGATACGGGGTCGAGGATGTGGTGCGCGTCGGCGTATGGCTGGACGATCCGCGCGATTTCTGGACCTTCAACAAGATCTATCAGGACTATTTCGGCGCGCATCCGCCGGCCCGCGCCTGCGTTCAATCGTCGATGATGGTGGATTGCAAGGTTGAGATCGACTGCGTTGCCTACAAGAAGAAGAGTTGACTGACGGATCGGCTGGAGGAGCGGCTTGGACATCTTTTCCACATTGCAGGAAGACAGGGCCCGGCTCTCCGCCTCCGAGAGCCGTATCGCCGACATTGTCGTCAACGATTTCGAATTCGCCGTGAATGCCTCGATCATTGAGCTTGCCGAACGCGCGGAGGTCTCGCCACCGACGGTGACACGGTTCTGCCGCCGCCTTGGATGCGAGAGCTTCTCCGATTTCAAGGTGCAGCTCGCCCGCACCGCCCATGTCGGCGTCCGTTACCTGAAGCCGGAATCAAAGAGCAGCGATCCGGCCGATGTAGCCCAGGACATCATCACCAAGGCGCAGAACGCCCTTTTTCTGGTGCATCGATCGCTGGATTTCGCCGCTATCGAAGCCGCTGTCGCGCAGATCGCCAAGGCGGAGATGATCTATGCCTTCGGTTCGGGCGGCAATTCCTCGATGATCGCGGATGAACTGCAAAACAGGCTCTTTCGGCTTGGCCTGCGCATCACGGCGAGCTCCGACCACGGCATGCAGTTGATGATGGCAGCAGCGGCAAGGTCCGGCGACGTCATCATCGGCTCGTCTTTTTCCGGTCGCAATGCCGAGCTCGTTCGAGCCTTTGCGCTGGCACGCGAAGCCAAGGTCAAAACCATTGCGCTGACCCAGACTGGCAGCGCCGTCGCCAAGGCCGCCGAGATCGTCGTGCCGATCGATATTCCCGAAGGCACGAACATCTACCGCCCGACATCGACGCGCATCGCCTATATCGCGACCGTCGATATCCTGGCGAGCCTTGTCGCCTACGCCGTCCAGCCGAAGGCGACGGTCACGCTGAGGCGCATCAAGCGACAGCTGATCACCTACCGCGACGGCGATGACGATAAGCAACTGCTCGGCGATTGATCAACAGAAGGAACCAGCAATGACACGATCAGTGGCCATCGTGACCGGAGCCGCAGGCGATATCGGAGCGGCAATTGCTGGTCGGCTCGCCGACGATCATGACATTATCGTGCTCGCGGACATCGATCCTGATGCCGCGGCCGCCGTTGCCGGCGCACTGGGGCCAGCTGACCGCTTCGTCGTCGTCGAATGCGACGTGACCAGCGAGGCAAGCGTTGCCGCTCTTGCCGCGCGCACGGCCGGGCTCGGCAGTCTGCGCACGCTCGTCAACAATGCTGGTGCTGCCCGCGCCGTCAGCCTGCATGATACGACGCCGGAAATCTGGCGTGCCGACAATGCGCTCAACCTCGAAGCGGCATTTCTCTGTTTTCGCGCCGTCGAAGACCAGCTGAAGGCGTCGCGGGGCTCGATGGTCAATATTGCCTCGGTCAACGGCATGAACGTGTTCGGCCATCCGGCCTACAGCGCGGCCAAGGCCGGACTTTTGCACTTCACCCGGCTGGTCGCCGTCGAATACGGAAAATTCTCCATCCGCGCGAATGCCGTTGCTCCCGGAACGGTGAAGACACAGGCCTGGGAAGCGCGGGCGGCCGCCAATCCCAATGTGTTCGAGGATGCGCGTCGGTGGTACCCGCTGCAGCGTGTCGTCGATCCGAAGGATGTCGCCAATGCCGTCGCCTTTCTGGCCGGGCCGCAGGCTGCGGCGATCACCGGCGTCTGCCTGCCGGTCGACTGCGGCCTGACGGCCGGCCAGGCCGAGCTTGCCCGCACCTTTTCCCAGTCCGAGCGCTATTGAAATCGAAATAGACAACAAGAGGAACGAGATATGAAGCCGGCCGACTATCGCCTGGAAAGCAGCTGGAACCCTGGTGGCGGGCCGCATGGTTCGTTTACTTTCACGCTTTTCAATTTATCTGGTGAGGCACTCTCCGGTTTCAAGCTCGTCTACACCTCCCTCACTCGCGTCATCGATGCCACGGCATGCGGCAACGCCACGTTTCTGAGACGCAATGCCAATTTTCACGAATTCGAGCCGCCCGCCGGGTTGGTCCTCGCCCCCGGTGAAAGCTGGACCTTTACGGTCGCCGGCCTGCATCGCCCGGCGCGCCATTGCACTGACGGCGCCAAGTCCGCCTATCTGACACTGTCATCCGGAAAGCATGTGCCGGTCGCCGTTTCCGATCTGCTTCTCGAAGGCCGAGTGAGCGAGCCTCCGCCTTCGCTCCTGCCTGAAGGCCGGCTCGACCTGCCCTTTGCCTTGCAGCCGTGGCCTGCCGAGATCAATGCGAAGCCGGGCGATAGTTTTCCGGTCATCCTTTATCCGCAAGGCGCCAGCGCAGACGAATTGTCGGCGATATCGACATGCATTGCCCTGACGCGCCGCCTTTTCGAAAGCGACCATTCGGTTTTCAATCTGGTGGCCTCGCCGCAAGGCTGCGCTCTCATTTTCAACAGGGACGCCTCGCTAGACGCCGAAGCCTACCGGCTCACGTTCGCGGCCGATCACGTGACACTTTCCTATTCCGGCTCCGCCGGGCGCCAATACGGATTGACCTCGCTCGCGCAGATGCTGAACGGTGCGCGCGTCACCAATGGCAAATTCCGTTTCCCTGTTTCGGGTACGATTTCCGATCATCCGCGCTATAGCTGGCGCGGCTGCCATCTCGACGTTTCCAGGCAGTTTTATCCGGTTGATGACGTCAAGCGGCTGATCGACATTCTTGCCTGGTTCAAGCTCAACATCTTCCACTGGCATCTGACAGATGACGAGGCCTGGCGGCTGGAGATCAAGGCCTATCCGCAACTGACGACAGCAGGCGTGTTGCGAGGTCCGGACGAGCCGCTGCTGCCACAACTCGGCAATGGTGCCGAGCCGGTCGGCGGCTTCTATTCGCAGGACGATGTCAGGGACATCGTCGCGCATGCGAGTTCCCTCAACGTCGAGGTGGTTCCGGAGATCGACATTCCCGGCCACAATGCGGCGACGCTGGTTGCCTTGCCCGATCTGACCGATGGACAGGAGGCACCGGAAAGCTACCATTCCGTACAGGGCTACCCGAACAATGCGCTGAACCCGGCTGTACCGCTGACCTACGAATTCCTGGAAAAGGTTTTCGACGAAATGGTCGAGCTGTTCCCCTCGTCCTACATCCATATCGGCGGCGACGAAGTGGCAGACGGCTCCTGGCTCGCCTCGCCGCTTGCCAGAAAGCTGATGGCGGAACGAGGCATTTCCGGCACGTTCGGCCTGCAGTCCTACTTCCTGAAGCAGATCAAGACGATGCTCGACAAGCGCGGTCGCAAGCTCGCGGGCTGGAACGAGGTCGCCCACGGCGGTGGGGTTGCGGCGAAGGACAGCCTGCTGATGGCCTGGGAAAATCCGCAGGTCGGCATCGAGCTTGCCGAGCAAGGCTATGACGTCGTCATGACGCCGGGCCAAGCCTATTATCTCGACATGGTTCAAGCCGAAGCCTTCCAGGAACCGGGTGCGAGCTGGGCCGGTACGGTACCGCCGGTCCACACCTATGGCTATGAGGCAGCCGGCGAGTTTCCTGACACGTTGAAGCACAAGCTCAAAGGCGTTCAGGCCTGCATCTGGTCGGAGCACTTCCTCTCGCGCGGCTATTTCAACCGCCTCGTTTTCCCGCGGCTTCCGGCAATTGCTGAAGCTGCGTGGACGCCGAAGGCGTCGAAGAATTGGGAGCGTTTTGTAGCGATCGTGCCGCTTAGCCCGAGGCTTTGAGCCGGCAATGACGAAGATGGACGTCGGTAAATGACCGCCGGTCCTTACAAAGGGTTTGGTCGGTCAGGGCATCGATATCGGCTGAGCGTCCGGCACCGCCGCTTTGCGTTTCCATTGAATGAGGATTTCGGCTACACGCCGCACGCGCGCCTTCCCACCCTCAGGCGCGACCGAGATTGATCTTGACGATCCTTGTGCGGGAACGCTCGTTCCACGTCCGCACCAGGATCGCCTTAAAGCCGGCTGACGACGATAATGAACAGCTACATTCCCAACGTATTCCGTAATCCTGCAATCCGGGTGAGCATGATCGCCATCTTCACCTTCGGATTTGCTGGAGCGACGACGACCCCCTATCGATCGGTGGTCGGCATCCGCGAGCTCGGCCTGTCGAATGAGCTTTATGCCGCACTGATCTTCGCCGCAGCGGCGGTCAACGTGATCGTCAGCATTCTGCTCGGCAATCTTGCCGACCGGCTCGGTGAGTACCGCACGATGATGCTTGTCGCGGCGGCCTTCGGTGTTATCGGTTATGGCGCGGTCTTCTTCTTTCCGACGCAGGTCATATTTGTCCTCAGCGCGCTTCTGGTGCTGCCGGTTTATGGTTGCCTGAACTCGCTGCTCTTTGCCAATGTCCGAGCTACAACGCATGGAATGGCACCAGCCGACGTGGCGACCGTCAATTCCGGCGTGCGGGCAATGATCTCGCTTTCCTGGGTCCTGGTTCCTGGACTTACTGGCGTTCTGCTTTCCTCTTCTGCGACGATGCTGCCGGCCTATCTCTTCGCCGCAATTTCCTGCCTCGTCTGTGTGGGGCTCGTCGGCTTCCTATTGCCCCGACAAAGCGGTACGCTTCGCACAGCTACACACCATCTTTCCTATCTCGCCGCACTCGGCCAGGTGATCTCACCGAAAATTTTTAGCCGGATCGCGGCCGTTGCGCTCATCAGCAGCACATTGCATGTCAACGACGCCGTCTTCCCGCTCGTCGTAACCGACGCCGCACGCGGCACCGTCGCCGATATCGGTATTTTAGTCGGAATCGTCGCTCTGCTCGAGGTCGTCTTCATCATTGTCTGGTCGCGTCTGTTGCGCCGCATCAGCCAACTCGCAGCGCTTGCCGCCGGCGCGGTGATCTATGCCGTCTATTTGCTGCTTCTGTCGCTTGCCCACGAGCCGTGGCATGTCTATGCACTCACGGTAATCAGCGGTATCGGCGCGGCGTCGCTGATCTCCATTCCAATCACCTATCTGCAGGATTTGATCGCCGAGCGGCCCGGTCTCGGCAGCGCTCTCATTTCCGTCAATATCTTTCTCAGCGCCGGACTGAGCGCTCTTCTCTTTGCGGTTGGCACAGCCATCACCAGCTATTCCGGCACCGCGGTGGTCAGTGCCCTCTCTGGTCTCATTGGGATCGCTTGGCTGCTATTTCTCGACAGGCGCCGGTGCCAGCAAGGCCTTCTTTCTTCCTCTTCTTCGTGAAGTCATTGCTCGTCGCAAATGATGACGGAGGTCGGGAGCTCCCGCTGACCGGCACAATGGCCGAGAGACGTGAGCGAGCATAGACTGCCGGAGGCCGGACCGAGGCACGTCAATCGACCTCAGCCGTCGTGCTGCGAACAACGAGATTGGTCTCAAGCACGCAGCGCTCATCCCGCATGGCGTGGGCCCGCAGCATATCGAGAAGCAGCGACACGGCGACACGGCCGGCCTCTACGGACCGGTTCGAGACCGAGGTGAGTGCCGGGTAGGTGACGGCGCCCAGCACGTCGTCGCAGCCGATGAGGCTGAAGTCACGCGGAACCGAGACCTTGTTTTCGGACAGCCCTGCCAGAACGCCGTGCGCCGTCACGTCGTCGAAGGCGACAGCCGCCGTTGCGCCGGTCGAAAGGATCGCCTTGACAACATTGCGACCGGACTCGTAGCTCGGCAGGGCTGCCGCCACGATCTCGACCTCGATGCCCGCCGGTGCCGCGGCGCTGCGGATCGCATTGCGCCGCTGATTGTTCGACCAGGAATTTGCCGGTCCGCTGACATAGGCGATCTTGCGGTGACCGAGCCTTGCCAGATGGTCGACAGCCTCGCGCACACCCGGGCCACTGTCGATGAGAACGCGGGGAATGCCCTCGATATCGCGATTGATCAGCACGAGCGGCAGCTGCGCAGCATGGGCGCGGATGCGCTCTTCCGAAAGTCGCGAAGACGCCAGCACCAGACCCTCGACCTGGCCGGCAAAGCGCCCCACCAGCTTGTCTTCCTGCTTCGGGCTTTCGCCGGTATTGCCGAGGAAGATGCAGAAGTCGGACCGATCCGCTTCGAGCTGGGCGGCCTGAATGAGCGGCGGGAAGAACGGATTGGCGATATCGGGCACGATGAGGCCTATATTTCCGTGGCGCCCCGTGCTGAGCGCGCGGGCCGTATGGTTGGGCACATAGCCCAGGGCCTCAGCGGCCTTCATAATCCGTTCGACGGTCTCCGGCAGCAGCATCTCCGGCCTCGTAAAGGCGCGCGAAACGCTGGATCTTGCGACGCCTGCCGCATCTGCGACCTGACTGATGGTAACGCCCTTGGCACGTTTAATCATGGTCACCGGAACCCTTGCCCCTCGGCTCCGCTTACCATGAAATTTGGAGCCGCATCAATCAACGCACCGACACTGCCACTCAATCGCTTGACATGCAACCGGTTGCATGGAATTCTGAGGTCAATTAGAACAAAGGGAACATGACGGACGCCGCCGTTCCTGCGGCCGTGCGACGCTTGCTCCCATTGCCGACATGGAGCCCATTTTGAACGTTGCCACCGCTCACCGTCCGTCGCCGCGAACAAGCCGGGCCATCGACAGGCTGACGGTCGAAAGCTTCGCCACGCGAACCGAGATGGGAGCTGCCGCTGCCGCAGACATTGCCGGCGCGCTCATCAAATGTCTGTCCGGGCAGTCGACCGTGCGCATGGTGTTTGCGGCCGCCCCCAGCCAGGCCGAGATGCTTTCGGCACTTGCCGCTCAGCCAGGCATCGACTGGACGCGGGTAACGGCTTTTCACATGGACGAATATATCGGCCTTGATCCGACCTCACCGGCGCGGTTTGCCAATTGGCTCGACACCCATGTCTTCACGCGGCTGCCGTTTGCCGCAGTTCACCGGATAACCCCGGAGCCGGATGTCGAGGCGGAAGTCGCTCGCTATTCCGGTTTGTTGAACGAGGCGCCGATCGATCTGGTGTGCCTGGGTATCGGTGTGAATGGCCACATCGCTTTCAACGACCCGCCGGTCGCAGATTTCAACGATCCGCTGGACGTGAAGATCGTTGAATTGGACGATGTCTGCCGAAAGCAGCAGGTAGATGACGACTGCTTCCCCGATCTTGCATCGGTACCGCACCAAGCCATTACGCTGACCGTGCCGCGCCTGCTTCGCGCACGTCGTCTGTTCTGCGTCGTGCCGGGCGCGGTCAAGCGCGATGCGGTGTCGAAGACCCTTTACGGGCCGCTCAGCGCCGATTGCCCGGCCACCATCCTGCGCAACCACGAGGCTTGCACCCTCTATATCGACAGGGACTCCGACCCCGATGCATGAAACCGACGCCATAGATGCCGATGCCCTTTGCGCAGATTATTTTGCCGCCACGCAGGCTCTGATGCGCCGCGTGCTGGAAGAGGAGAGGGCGCCGCTCGATGAGGCTGCGTCAAAGCTTGCCGACCAGATTGTCGCCGATCGTCTGGTGTACATCTACGGCCCCGGCGGCCATTCGAACCTCGCCTCCCAAGAAGTCTTTTTCCGCGCCGGCGGGCTGATGCATATCAGCGCCATCCTCGATGAAGGCACATTGCTCTCAAACGGTGCGCTGCGCTCCATGGCGATTGAACGTACGCCAGGCTACGGCAAGGTGGTGATCGCCAATCAGCGTCTCGGTGAAAGCGATCTGCTGATCCTGGTAAACGCCTATGGGATCAATGCCGCGCTGATCGATGCGGCGTTGGAGGCGCGCCAGCGTGGCGTCCTCCTGATCGGCGTCAGCTCTCGCCAGCATGCGATCAACACCTCCGCGGATCATCCAGCCCGCCATCCTACGAAACAGAATCTGCACGACATCGTCGATGTCGCGATCGACTGCAAGGTACCGATCGGCGATGCCGTCGTCCGTGTGCCGGGCATGGGCGAAAATATCGCGGCAGTTTCCACCTTCGCCAACGCCTTCACGTTGAACTGCCTCGTCATTCGGACGGTTGCGAAGCTCGTCGAAAGGGGCATCGAGCCACCTGTCTGGCGCAGCGGCAATGCGCCGGGCGGCGACGAGGCGAACGGCCGCTTCCTCGCAAACTTCCAGGGTCGGGTGAAGGCGCTCTGATGGTCACCGTCGACGGTATCGATCCGAGCAGCGGCAACGGTATCAGCGTCGATATCCTCGACGGGACGATTGCCGCGATCCGACCGGCGGAGAAGACGGACAAGAGTTTTCTTTCTGCGGGCCTCGTCGACCTACAAGTTAATGGTTTTCGCGGTTTTGATCTCAACGCCGGCAAGGTGACGGAAAACATCATGCTGTCGCTTTGCGAGGAGTTGTTGAGCGTCGGCGTGACCACTTGGCTCCCGACACTCATCACGGCGCCGGAATCGGCGATCCTGCAGGCGCTCCAGGTGATCGGCAAAAGCCGCGCCGGCCACCGGCTGATTGCTGAGATGGTGCCGGGCGTGCACGTCGAAGGACCATCGATTTCCAGGGAAGATGGTCCGCGAGGCGCGCATCCCTTGGCACATGTCCGGCCGCCCTCGGTTGCCGAATTTGAGCGCTGGCAGCAGGTATCCGGCAATCTCGTCCTCATGGTAACCCTGGCACCGGAGCTGGAAGGCAGCAGCGACTACATCCGGGCTTTGAGCGCCAAAGGCATCCTTGTCGCACTCGGCCACACGGCAGCGACGCCGGAGCAAATCCATGCGGCTGCGGAGGCAGGCGCGAGCGTCTCCACGCATCTTGGCAATGGCGCGGCGGCTGTCTTGCCACGCCATCCAAACGTCATCTGGGCGCAGCTTGCCGATGATCGCTTGACGGCCGGTTTCATCGCCGACGGCTGGCATCTGCCTGCCGATACGTTCAAGGCTATGCTGCGCGCCAAGGGCATGGAACGGGCATTCCTCGTTTCCGACATGGTGGCTCTAGCTGGCATGCCGGCCGGCCTTTACGAGCATTCTGTCGGCGGCACCGTCGAGGTCTCGGCCGAGGGGCGCATCGGTATTGCCGGCACCCCCTATCTTGCCGGTGCCAGCCTGCCGCTGTCGGCAAATGTCGCGATTGCCGCCGAAATGGCAAGCCTGCCTCTGGCCGAGGCGCTTTTGCTCGCTACGCGCAACCCAGGCCGGCTGGTCGGGGGGCGCGGGCGGCTGCAGGTTGGTGCGAGGGCCGATCTCATACGCTTCGACTGGTCGCAAGGCGATCATGCTCTCCAAGTCCGTGAAACCTGGGTCCACGGTGAAAGGGCGTTTTGCAGATGATCCTGGCCGGAGCTGCCATCGTCGATATCACGCCAACGCCAGGCTTGCCGATGTCCGGCTTTGCGGCCCGAACCTTGCCGGCCGAGGGCACGCATGATGGCTTGACGGCACGCGCAGTGGTGATCGGCGAAACTGCTATTGTCGTTGCCGATGTCATCGGCATCGATGCGACGATGAGTGCGCGGATCCGCAACCGGTGTATGCTCGCGGCCGAAAATGTCGTTGTGGCGGCTCTTCACACCCATGGCGGCCCGGTTTCGATGGCGGGAAGGCTCAGTCTTACTGCCGATCCGGCCTATCTGGAGCGTCTGGAGGATGCCTGCGTCGCCGCAATCGACAAGGCAGTTTGCGCACGAAGGCCAGCCATGATCACGGTCGGGCAGGGCGCCGACCCGGAGGTCGCCCGCAACCGGCGCCATCCCGGCGGGCCGGTGGACACATGCCTGCCCATACTGCGTATTTGTGGCGAAGACGACGTGATGATCGCGGTTGTTATAGCCTATGCCTGCCATCCGGTCGTGCTTGGCGCAGACAACCGCCATTGGACCGCGGACTATCCGCACTTCGTCCGTCAGTGCCTGGAGGAGGTGTATCCGGGGGCTGTCGCACTGTTCATGACCGGCTGCGTCGGTGACGCCAATACAGGTCACTCGGCTCACGCTTCGATCACGCTTTCGGCCAGTCAGGATCGGACGTTCGACATGGCCGGCCGGATCGGCCGCAAAATCGCCGAGGCCGCTCTTCGTGCCGGCGAGCAGCCGGTGTCCGATCTGGCGAGCGTTCGCAACTGCACCGTTGCGCTTAGTTTCGAGCGGCGTGAAACGGAAGCCGCTGCTGTCCTCGAACGGCGCTGGCGAACAGAGGCTCTGACGGCTGAACCAGCCCACAGAGCGCTTCTGTCCTATTGGGCAGACTGGGCGAAAACCATCGCGCCAGTGATGCCCGAACCCATTGCGGCCCGTGTCACTGTCCTCGACTGGGGCGGCGTGCCGGTTGTCGCCTTGCCAGGGGAAATTTTTGCCGAGACGGCGCTTTCCATCCGTGCTGCGCTCGGTCGCGACAGGCCGGCCTTCATCATCGGGTTTGCAGATGACAATCCGGGCTACATCCCGCCGGCGAGCGAGTTCCGGTTCGGTGGCTACGAGATCGATGAGGCCCACCGTTATTACGGGCTGCCGATGAGCTTTGCTCCGGGCGCCGCAGAAGCGCTTGCCGAATGCGCGATCGCACTTGCGACCCGCGGTTGAGGAGGAAGAAGGGATGATCCATGTGATCGTCAAAAACCATGCAAAGCTTGACACGCAACCGGTTGCATGAGAGCTTTTTGTCAATAACAACAAGGGAACAGGATATGAAAATCACACCAGTCACGACCAGGGTTTCTACCCGGGCATTGCTTCTGAGCGCAGTCTTTGCCGGAACGTTCGCCGCCGGCATGACCGCCGCTTCGGCCGAAACGCTGACGGTCTGGAGCGGCTATCCGGAAATGGCCCCCTTTTACCAGCACGTCGCCGAGGGGATGAAGGCCAGCCATCCGGACCTCGATGTAAAGGTGGAGGCGATTGCTCTGCGCGAGCACGAAAAACGCGTCGCGCTCGGCCTGACCGGCGGCGGTCAGGAAGGGACCACCGTCATCGAGCTATCCGGCTCAACGGCCACCCGCTATCTTGAAAACGGCATCCTGCCGGAGGCACCGGAAGATATTTCCGCCTTCGTCAAGGATCCGAAGAATTTTGATGCGTTCTTCACCGATATCGCCAGCTATGAGGGCAAGGTCTACGGCGTCCCACTTTTTCGCGGCCAGGGTTCGCTTTTCTACAATACCGACATGTTCAAGGCAGCCGGCCTGACAACGCCGCCGAAAACCATGGAAGACTACACAGAATACGCCAAGAAGCTGACCCAGCGTGACGGATCGGGCAAGCCGACCGTTTCCGGTTGGAGCCTGCGTTTGTCGGGGGGCGGGCAAGGCATTGCCGAAAAATTCTGGACGAACATGCACCAGTATGGCGGTGCGATCCTGGTACCGGCCGGCGACGGCAAATGGAAGACGGATTTCGCCAATGAGGCTGGCCGCAAGGCGCTCAAGCAATATCTCGAGCTCGTCTTCACCGACAAAACGGTAACGCCGGAAATGCCTGCCGATGCCGATGCTTTCGAGCGCGGCCAGACCGCGATGTTCATTCGCGAATCCTGGGTCATCGGAGACATCGGCCAGAAGGCGCCCAACCTGAAATATGCGACCGCACCGCTTCCGACCGGATCGATCGCGCTGCCGACCAATCTCTATGTCGTCGGCGACGACGCCGCCGCCAAGATCGGCTGGGAATTTGCCAAGGAGGCGAACTCGCCGGAAAACCTCGTCTGGCTGTTGCAGAATGTCGGCTGGCTTCCGAACCGTTCAGGCGTCGACTACGCGCCGGTCACTTCCAAGCAGCCGGCTTTTGCGGCCTTCGTCGACTATCCCGAAGGCTACAAGTTCTTCACGTTGCCGTCGATCGGTCCAATCGAGGAAATCCTCACCCGCGTTGCAGCCCAGCTCGTCGTCGCCTTCGCTGATCCGTCGCTTGCGAACGATGATGCCAAGATCGATGCTTTCCTGAAGAAGACGAGCGACGAAGTGGACACGATTCTCGATCGCGAAGGTCTGCTCGCGAAATAATCGCCGGCAGTTCTGGCTGACATCGCCTGCCCGGGGCATCATCGCATCGTCCCGGGCGCATCCGAGAATCAGGCTTTGCTCCCGGTGCGCCAAGCCGCTCGTCTACAGGTTACCTGAATGCTGAAGCGCAAACGATTCCTCTTTGCGATCCTCGCGATCCTGCCGACACTGGCGATCTTTGCCTATGTGCGGCTGTATCCAATCGCCGACACGTTGAGGCTCAGCCTTTTCCAGTGGAACATCCTCTCGAAGAACAAGCCCTTTATCGGGCTTGCCAATTTTCGCGAGCTGATGGGCGATCATCTGTTTCTCGACGCCCTGGTCAACACGACGATCATCGCTTTCGGAGTGCTGATTTTGACCATACCGATGGCGCTGATCATTGCCGCGCTGATCTTCCATCGCACACGCTCGCGCATGGCAGGGTTTTACGAAACCGCCGTGTTTATTCCCCACATCGTGTCGCTGGTCCCGGCCGCCATGGCCTGGAAGTGGATCTTCGATGCTCGCCTCGGGCCGCTCAATGCAATGCTGACCTTCATCGGCATTCCGGCGCAGAACTGGCTGTTTGATCCCATCCTCTCGGTCATCTGCATTATCGTGCTATGCTCCTGGCAGGCGCTCGGTTATGCCGTGCTGATCTATCTCGTCGGCTTCAAGAACCTGCCGGTTTCGCTTTACGAAGCCGCCAAGCTCGATGGCGCCTCCGGACCGCAGAGCTTCTGGTATCTGTCGATCCCGATGCTGAAGCCAATCACGCTTTACGTTTCGGTCGTGACCCTGGTCTCTGGCTTCAACGTCTATGCCCAGGCTTTCGTGCTCGCCTCGGACGCCCAAGGCGCGCCGGGACGCCAGGTGCGGGTGCTCGTGCTCGACATGCTGGAAAATAGTTTCCGCAATTACCGCGTCGGCTATGCGGCTTCCGAGGCGGTCGTGCTGCTCGTTATCGTCCTGGTATTGACACTGATCCAGTTCTCCATGCTGAGAGAAAGGGGAAGGGCATGACCGCAGAACTTTCCTTGATCCATGTCGAACCCACCGCCGAGGAACTGGCAGAGGGACAGCGCCTGCGCCGCAAGAAAAAGCTGACCAATCTTGCGATCGACGTGTTTCTGTTCATCGTCTCGATCCTCATGTTGCTGCCGCTCGTCTTCCTGGTTGCCAATGCCTTCAAGACGCCGGCGGAAATGCTGGCCTGGCCACCGACCGTCATTCCGCACGACCCGACGACCGCCAATTTCAGGGCTGTCCTTGCCGACACGCCGCTTATCCGCTGGATCGGCAACAGCATCGCCTTCGCGGTGATGTCGACGATCGCGATCGTCGCGACCTCGTCCATTGCCGGGTATGTTTTCGGGAAGTTCCGTTTCCGGACGATGAACATCCTTTTCGCGCTGTTCCTGGCAACCGCGATTGTGCCGTTCGAAGTCTATATGATCCCACTTTATTTCGAGGCCAAGAGCCTCGGCATCCTCAACTCCGTCTGGGGTCTGCTACTCGGTTATCTGGTGATGAGCTTCGGCATCTTTCTCGTCCGCCAGAACGTCATCCATTCGATCCCGGACGAGTTGCTGGAGGCTGCGCGTATCGATGGCGCCGGCGAGTTCTGGATCTTCTTCCGCATTGTCCTGCCGCTGCTTCGCGGCGCGCTCGGGGCTCTCGCCGTGCTTGCCTTCTTCCAGGCCTGGACCGCCTTCGCCTGGCCGATCATCATTGCGACGACAAGGTCGAGCTACACGATCGAAGTGGGCCTTGCGCTCTTCCAGACCGGCTTTACCGTCGATCTCGGGCGCCTCAGCGCCGCTTCCGCCATCGTCCTCATCCCATCCATCCTGCTGTTTGTCATCCTGCGACGAAACTTCGTTCAGGGCGTCGCCAGCACCGGTCTCAAGGAGTAGCGGCAGTGGCGTTTTTAGACGAGGCACGCAAGACCTATGCCGCAGCCAATGCCGGCACGCTCTATTGGATGCTGCAGCGACCGGTGCTCCATGGCGGGTTCTTGAACACGAAGCAGAACAGCCTGACGCTGCAAGATTACAGCGGGCAAGACGCAATGCGCGGTCCGGATTACACCTATGGATGGATCCAGGGACGCGGGTTGGAAGCACTGGTCGGTCACGCCGAATTCTTCGAGACGGAACTGCCGCCGCTCGCCGAAAAGCTCGATGGAGCTGGCCGGCGGCTCTATGATCGTCTGGCCGCGTTGCAGATGCCGGACGGCCATGCCTATTTCTGCTACGATCGTGCCATGACCGCGATTTATGCCGATGGCGCCAATCGCATCTTCGCGCAGGAGAAGCCGGCGCTGATCTATTCCTATTCGGACGCCTTCGTTGCCAAGGGACTGGTCGTAGCCGCAAGCCGCTACGGGTTGCCGGGCCTTGCCGATCATCTCGCCTATTTCGACAGGGTCATCGCTGCAATAGAGAGCGGTCGCTTCCAAATCGACGAACGTCGTCCGCTGTCCCTCGACAGTCTCGCCGATCAGGCCGATGACTTCGGCCCGCGCATGATCCTGCTTGGCGCAGCAGCCATGCTGAAGCGCTTTGGCCATACGGCTCATCTGGCATTTGCCGATCGTTTCATCGCCCATGTCATCGACCGGCATTTCGACCCCGCGACCGGTCTGCTGCGCAATGTGCCAGGAGAAGATCTCTGCAATGTCGGCCACGGCATTGAGTTCGCCGGTTTCGCATTTGACTATCTCGACGACAATGCCGATCCGGCACTGATCGAGATGTTGGAGCGCATCGTAATCTCCTCTTTCGACAAGGGCTTTGTCGAGCCTGGCATAGCGCTGACGGTTTCTATTGCGACCGGTCAGGCACAGAGCCCCTATTGCCCTTGGTGGTCGCTGCCGGAAACGATCCGGGCGGCTGCGCTTGCGCATACCCGCACCGGCAGCGCCGAGAGCTTGCGGGTGTGGACGGCAGCACATGCTGCCTTCTTCAAGCACTACTGGCGCGGCACGCCGCCGATCGCTTACCAGACCATGACCACGGACGGGCCGGTCGACTTCGTGCCCGCCACACCCGATCTCGACCCCGGCTATCATACCGGTCTTAGTCTGCTTGCAGCCATTCACGCTGTCGACCGTCTGCAGCCGACCACTCGAAAATCAGGATGAACTTATGGCTTCCGTTGAAATCCAGAATGTCCGCAAAGCCTATGGCGGCTTCGAAACCATCAAGGGCGTTTCTGTCGAAGTACCAGACGGCGCCTTCGTTGTGCTGGTCGGGCCTTCGGGTTGCGGCAAGTCCACCTTGCTGCGGATGATCGCGGGGCTTGAAGAGATCACCGGCGGCACGATCCGTATCGATGGTCGCGTCATCAACGATGTCGAGCCGAAGAACCGCGACATTGCCATGGTCTTTCAGAACTATGCGCTCTATCCGCATATGACTATTGCCGAGAATATGAGCTTTTCGCTGCGGCTCGCCAAAGCCTCCAAGGAGGAGATCGCCACACGGGTGGCCGATGCGGCGCGCATCCTCGGTCTTGGCGATTATCTCCAGCGTTACCCGAAGCAGCTATCCGGCGGCCAACGCCAACGCGTCGCCATGGGACGTGCTATCGTACGCAATCCGAAAGTCTTCCTGTTTGACGAACCGCTTTCCAATCTCGACGCCAAACTGCGTGTCCAGATGCGAGCCGAATTGAAGGATATCCACGCGCGCTTCAAGACCACTACCGTTTACGTCACCCATGATCAGATCGAGGCAATGACAATGGCCGACCGTATCGTCGTCATGCGCGACGGTATTGTCGAGCAGATCGGTTCGCCCCTCGACCTCTATGACAGGCCGGTCAATACGTTCGTTGCAAGCTTCATCGGGTCACCGTCGATGAATTTCCTGTCGGTCAGGATCGGTGAGGACCGAAAGTCGGTCGTGACGGAGAACGGCATTCGTCTGCCTGTCGAGTCTGAGGCTTTGCTTGCGTCCGGCGCCGCCGTCAGCTACGGCATCCGCCCCGAACACCTGACGATCGCGCCAAACGGGGACGGCATTCCAGTTGTAGTCACCAATATCGAACCCACCGGCTCGGAGACGTTCGTTCAAGGCATGGTCGATGGCCAAAAGATCTCCGCACAGCTACGCGAACGTCTCGTCATCAAGACGGGTGAGTTGCTCAATCTGACGCTTGCTCCGGCAAACAGTCATCTGTTCGATGCAGCGTCAGGCGTACGGCTCTCATAGGCGGGTGAAAATGTCCGTCCCGCCATCTTTCTTGGGCATGCCAGCCGCCGGCGAAAAGCCCTCGGCTGGGATCGACGACGAACACGGATGGAGACAATGGCGAAGACAAGGGTCGCGATAATCGGGCTCGGTATGGCAGCGGGCCATCATGCCCGCGCCCTGTTAGATCTCTCTGACCGCATCGAATGCGTGGCCGCCTACAGCCGGACGGCCGGCCGACGACAGGCTTTTGCCGAACAGTTTCCGACCATCCCCATAAGCGACAACCTCGATGCGATCTTTGAAAATCCGTCGATTGCGGCAATCCTGATCGTGACGCCCCCGGGCAGTCATCTGGAACTCGTCCGTCGCGCCGCAGCGGCCGGAAAACATGTTCTGCTCGAAAAGCCCTTGGACATTTCCCTCGACCGCTCCGAAGCGATCGTGAAGACAGCGAAAGACGCCGGCATACTCCTCGGGGTGGTGCTGCAAAACCGGTTTCGCGATGCCGCGCTCAAACTCGATGAAATCGTTAAGTCCGGGCGCCTGGGCGATCTCGTGGAAGCATCGGCTGCGATCCGCAACTGGCGTCCGCAAAGCTATTACGACGCCGAAGGTCGCGGGACGGTGGCGCGCGACGGCGGCGGCGTGCTGCTCACCCAAGGCATTCACACGATCGACCTGCTGCTGAACTATGCGGGTACGCCCGCAGGGATCTCCGCATTCGTCCGCACAACCCCTATTCACAGGATGGAAACGGAGGACCTCGTTACCGCAGCCTTCTCCTTTGAAGGCGGCGCAATCGGTTCGCTCATCGCCACGACCTGCGCCTATCCGGGTCTTCCAGAGCGCATCGAATTGATCGGTACAAAAGGCACCGCTGTCCTGACCGGTGACAGATTGGACGCTGCCTTTATCGACGGTAGCAGAGAAATAGCGGGCGGTGAAACGACTGGAAGCGGGGCGGGGGCAAATCCGATGGCGTTTGGCCACGAGATGCACCGCGCATTGATCGGAAATTTCATCGATGCGATCGAAAACGGTGCGTTGCTTCGCGTTACCGGGGATGACGCGTTGAACGCCCACCGATTCATAGGTGCTGTCCTGGCGGCAGGCGCTACAGCTATTTCCTGATGCGGCGCGGCTTGATCTCCGAAGGCTGGAACGGCCCCGTCCTCGAAGATTAAATGCTTCAACGGTGACGATATATCGCGTGATTGCCTGGCGTATAACGGTATTAAGGTGCGGCCCTCCGATGCGACCCGATGCGAGGTCGAGCTTTCTGATGGCGACGAACTATCCTTCCTGCAGACCTTGCGCAACGCGGACGAAGGAATAAATCTATTCTGCATCGAAGCTGCGGCTCACGATCGATTGCGGCGACATCAGTTGCGCGAGAGTGGGGCGCTGGTACCGATACCGCGCGGAGTCTCTCATCTCTTCCACCTCGAAATGCAATTCGACAGTGGCAGGTAGCTCGTGAAAACGCGTGGCACTGGTCGATAATATTGGATGTAAGTATGAGCGCATGCTGTTCGGCAGTCAGCCGCAACAATGAGGCCAACGGGCCGGAAAACGTCACGAAGATCGTCTCCCGCGGTAAGGCCGGCGCGGTGATCGCCGTCAAGGGCGGTGAGAGTTTCGTCGGAACGAATGATGCCGTAATTGCTGTGGACGGCGAGGGGCCGGAACGCAAAGTCACGATTAACGACTTTTTCCTCGAAGCCGAGACGGTCACCGTCGCTCGCTTTGCCGCGTTCGTCGAGGCGACCGGCTATGTGACGGACGCCGAAACCTTCGGCTGTGCTGCGGTCTTTTCCGGCCTGCTGCGGGACAAGGCTTTGCTTGCGCAAAGCGTTACGCTGACCCCATGGTGGGGGAGGGTGGACGGCGCCATATGGCGCATGCCGGAAGGTCCCGGGAGCTCGGTCGAGGAGCGCCTGGACCATCCCGTCACGCAGGTTTCCTGGAACGATGCGGTCGCCTTTGCGAGCTGGGTTGGCGGTCGCCTGCCGACCGAGGCGGAATGGGAGCACGCCGCACGCGGCGGCACCCGAAGGCGACGGTATCCCTGGGGTGACGACGAACCGACCGACGAGACGATCTTCTGCAATATCTGGCAGGGGCGTTTCCCGCATGACAATACACGGGCGGATGGGTTCTACGGTACGGCACCGGCACGCAGCTTTGCGCCTACCGAGGACGGCTTCTACAATCTCTCCGGCAATGTTTGGGAATGGACGAGCGATCCGTTTCGCGTGCGCTCTTTGTCGCGCCAGGCGAAGATCCGCAACGAGCAGGCAAGGCAAAGCGCGGACAAGGTGCTGAAGGGAGGCTCTTTTCTTTGCCACAAGAGCTACTGCTTCCGCTACCGTATCGCAGCCAGAATGGGTCTGTCTCCAGACAGCGCATCCAGCAATACCGGTTTCCGCATCGCCTACGATGTCCAGCCGGACGGAGTTGAGGCTCCGTAGCGCATGTCCCAAGGGCGTGTGGCGGACGAAGACACAAGCATTGGAGGGAATAGGTGGGAACGGCCAAGAAGCGTCCGAACATCATTTTCGTCATAACGGATCAGCAGCGGTTCGATACGATTGCCGCCGGCGGCTTTCCGCATATGAAGACGCCGACCCTCGACCGGATGGCAAGGGAAGGGACCTATTTCCGTCAGAGCTATGTAACGTCACCCTCCTGCGCTCCGTCGCGTGCCAGTCTGTTTACCGGTGTCTACCCGCACACCAATGGCGTCTTTCGCAATGACGAACAATGGGCCTTCAGTTGGGTGCAGCAACTGGCCGAGTCCGGCTATCGCTGTGTCAATGTCGGCAAGATGCATACTTCCCCTTTCGAGGATGCCTTCGGCTTCCACGAGCGCCACGTGGTCGAGAACAAGGACCGGGCAACGGCGAGACTGCCGTTTTTTCTGGATCATTGGGACAAGGCGATCTGGGCTCGCGGTTTTGAAAAACCGAGCCGGGTCACCTATCGCCGGCGGGAAGATTATCGCTCATCGCTCGGCGCCTTCGTCTGGGAACTCCCGGACGAGCTCCATTCGGATAATTTCGTCCCGGCATTCGCCCAGATGTGGCTGGATTGCTACACGGGTAGCGAGCCGTTCTTCCTGCAGATCGGCATCCCGGGCCCACATCCGCCCTATGACCCCACGCAGCACTATCTGGACCTTTATGAAGGCGTCGATCTCCCCGAGCCGATCCTCAGCGACGACGACCTTGCCGCGCAGCCGATGGCCTTGAAGAAGCTGCGAGCGCAGCATCTCGCCGTCGATCATGATGCCGTCGTGCATCTGGCCGAGCCGACCAGGGAGCAGTTGCGCCGCCAGCGGCAGCATTATTTCGCCAATGTCTCGATGATCGACGCGCAGATGGCCAAGCTGATTGAGGCTGTCGAGCGGCGGGGTGTTCTTGATGATACGATCATCATCTTCACCTCGGATCACGGCGACAGCCTTAACGATCACGGCCACAGCCAGAAATGGTCGATGTACGAGCAGAGCGTCCGCGTTCCTGCTATCGTCTGGTCGCCGGGGCGGGTAGCCCAGGGCCGAGTTGTCGACGACCTCGTCTCGCTCTTCGATTTTGCGCCTACCATTCTCGAAATGGCCGGTCTGCCCGTTCCCGACTGGATGGAGGCGCAATCGCTGACGCCCTACCTCGAAGGCAAGGACTGCGAGCCGCGCAAGTTCGTCTTCTCCGAACATGCTGGCGATCGCATTTTCAACGGCAGCGAATTCATGACCATGATCCGCAGCCAGCGCTACAAGCTCGTGCATTTCGTCGATAGTGATGAAGGCCAGCTGTTTGACATGGAACGCGACCCGAAGGAGATCCACAACCTTTGGGACGATGCGACCCATCAAGGCACCAAGCAGGAATTGATCGCAGAAATCCTGAAATGGCGGATCAGAAGTGCGCTGAAGACGCAAGGCTGGACGCTGGCGAGCGTCAAGTTCGGCCCCCATTCCGGCCGCACGCCAACAAGCAACGCGCGACAGGGCGGGGAATGAAAAGGACGCCGTAGCGGCGTTTGAACGCCTTTCGGGTGCGTAGACACGTTGCACGCCGGTTTCTGCTCATCAAGGAAAGACGACCTGCCTCATCCACCGACGGTTAGAAGGTCTCGCCGACTGCCTCCCGACGCCTCCGGTCGAGTTCCTCGCTGTACCGGTGCAATGTCTGCGCTTCGCTCAGCTGTCCGATCACCTTTCGCTCGATGAGATTGTTGACCACGGCCAGCGCTTCGCTTCGGCTCTTGTCGAAGAGGCCGGCGGCCTGTTTGGCATTCATCTGTGGCTGCAGGAAATCATTGCGATGACGGAGGAATTTCTCGACGGTTTGCGGCCAAGCGACGCGCCAAGGACTTGACCGCAAGTGATGAGGGAGAAACTCTTTGTACCGGTGAAATAGTATTGGAAAGCCCGTCACTTCGACGACTGGATGATACTAGCGAAATAAGGCGGGATGCCGATAATATCTTCTGATCTATTTGCGATCGCCGGAAGCTATCTCCTGCTCCGCATAGCCACGGAAACGTTCGCAAGGCGCACCAGGCCACCATCGCCTGCGGCATTCAGCTTGTCATCGTGTTTCCTTGCGAATGGCACTTTCCCGCACCATCATCTTCCACTCGACCAATGTCGTGCTGGGCTGCGCTCCATTGATCCGCGCGAATATGGCTTCGGCCGTCAGCCGACCGATCGTCTCGCGGTCCGGGCGGATCGTCGTGAGCGCCGGGCTCACGCAACCGGCCGCCTCGTTATCGCCAAAGCCGATCACGCCGATCTCTTCGGGTATGCGCTTGCCGCGTTTCTTGAGTGCACGAAGTACGCCGAATGCGACCACATCACTGTTGCAGGCAATCGCATCGATGTGCGGGTGACGTTCGAGAAGCTCGTGTGCAAGGCGCTCTCCGAGTTCGGAGCTGCCACCCTGCTGATCGGTATGCGTGACGATCTCCGGCAGGCCGGCCATGGCGGCGGCTGACTGCAGCCCTTTCAGGCGCTTCTGCGCACGCCTGTCGTTCTCTCGGACGCTGCCGAGGAAAGCAAGTCGCCGATAGCCGCCGGCAATCAGCTGGCTGGCCTGCGCCGCGCCGACTGCGGTATGATCGAAGCCCACGGCCGTGTCGATCACCTCGCCGCCGGTATCCCACATTTCGATGATAGGAATGCCGGATGCCTTGAGGAGTTCGACTACTTTCGGCGCGTGATCTACGCCGATGATGGCGACCGCTGCGGGGCGCCAGCTGAGAAGCGAACGAACGAGCCGCAGCTCCTGAGCGGCATCGTACCTCGTATTGGCGAGCATGACCTGCATATCCCGCTCCAGGAGTGCCGATTGCAATGAATCGATGATGCTCGCGAATTCCGAATAATAAAGCGATGTCACGACGACGCCGACAATATCGGAGCGCGTGCTCGACAGGCCGCCGGCAAGGCGGTTCGGTACGTAGTTTAGCTCCTCCATTGCCGCATTGATGCGGCGGCGAAGTTCCGGCCTGACCGTGTTGGGCGCGCGCAATGCGCGTGAAACGGTGTTGACTGAAACGCCCACTTTCTCCGCGATCGAGGCAAGTGTCGGCGCGTTGCGCGCATCCTTTTCGACAGTCTCAAATTCCATTCGCGTGAAACTCGCCAAAGTGAGCGTTGCGTTATCGATAACTTTATGCCATTTTTTTGATCGAGAGGCAAGCGGAGAGGAACGGCGTCTGCCCATTTCAACAGTCGGAAGCCCAGTGCCGGGATCGGCGGGCTGGAGGAGAAAGCATGGCTGAAAGGCCGAATATCATTCTGATCATGACGGACCAGCAGCGCTACGACACGATTGCGGCGCTCGGTTTTCCGTATGCCATGACTCCGAATATTGATGCGCTTATCGAAAAAGGCGTGGCACTGACCAACTGTCACATTACCGCGCCGAGCTGCGTTCCCTCGCGTGCAAGCCTTTTTACCGGCTACTACCCGCATACGACCGGCGTGTTGGCAAATGGCCAGAAATGGCAGCGAACGTGGGTCGAGCAACTGCGCGACGCCGGCTATCGTTGCGTCAATGTCGGCAAGATGCACACGATCCCCTATAATTCGGATTCAGGTTTCCACGAGCGGTACGTCGTGGAAAACAAGGACCGCTACCTAGAAGGCCGCTGGTACTTTGACGAGTGGGACAAGGCGCTTGCCGCCAATGGCCTCGTCAAACAGCAGCGCGAATCCTACCGCACGCGCGATGACTATCGCGAGCGGCTTGGCTGCTTCGATTGGGAACTGCCCGACGAACTGCACGCCGACGCCTTTGTCGGCAACATGGCCAAGTGGTGGGTCAACACCTATCCGCTAACCGAGCCACTGTTCCTGCAGGTCGGCTTCCCTGGACCGCACCCGCCCTTCGATCCGCCGGCGCGTTACTCGGAAATTTATCTGAAACGCAACGACCTGCCATTGCCGAAGCCCGCGCCGGAAGAGCTGCAGTCGCTGCACCAGGAGCTGAAGGACAAGCGGCAGCATGATGTTGAAGTCGATCATGACTCCGTCGTCTGGAGCCTCGATCCGACGCCGGACCAGATGCACCGGCTCTGGGCGCACTATCTCGGCAACGTCACCTTGATCGACGAAAAAATCGGCGAGCTTCTGGCCGCGCTGAAGGAGCGCGGCTATCTGGAGGATGCGATTGTCATTTTTACGTCCGACCACGGCGAGTGCCTCGGCGAGCATGGGTTGATCCAGAAGTGGTCGATGTACGACATCGTCACCCGCGTACCGACGGTCATCTGGTCGACCGCCAATCGCTTCGAAGGCGGCCGCTCCATCGATGGGCTCTGCCAGCTCTTCGACCTTGGCCCGACAATCCTCGAATATGCCGGTATCGCCCCGCTAAAAAGCTTCGAGGCCCGGAGCCTCAAGGCGGCGCTCGAAGGCCGGGACTGGATCCCGCGCAGTCATGTGTTTTGCGAGCAGATCGGCGACGTTGCGATGGCTGGAGGCGTGGAATTCATGACAGGGGTCAGGAGCGAGAGATGGAAGCTCGTTCACTTCAAAGGATCGACGGACGGTCAGCTGTTCGACCTCGAAAACGATCCGAAGGAGGTCAACAACCTCTGGAGCGACCCCGTTTACGCTGGCCAGAAGCAGGAGCTTCTCGACGTTATGCGCGACTGGTTGATCAGTTCGAACTTCAAGACGCGTGACGTGATGGCAGGTGCCCGATGAACGGTCGGCTTCCGCAATTCAGACATGTTTTCGCGAGGGAGGCATGACATTGTCCGTTGCAACAAGTGAAGAAAAGCCGGAGCCCGCGGTACGGCCATCCCTTCTGTCGGGGTCGGCAGGCATGCTGATCATCAACATCATCGCGGTCGTCGTCGGAATTGCGATTTGGGCGCTCGTCACCAGCCAGGGCGTTGTCGGTCTGCCGACACCGATCGCAGTCGCCAAACAGGCCGTGATCCAGGCCGAGAATGGCCTTCTCTGGTCGGATGCGCTGGCAAGCCTCGGCCGCGTCTTTACTGGGTTCGCCCTTGGAATCATCGTCGCCATCCCCGTCGGTTTCCTGATGGGCTGGTATCGTATTGCTCGCGGCATCGTCGAACCCTATGTCCAGTTCTTTCGCACGATCCCACCGCTCGCTATCATTCCGCTGGCGATCGTCACCATGGGCATCGACGAAACGCCGAAGATCTTCGTCATCTTCCTGGCCTCGTTCCTGACCAGCGTCGTTGCGACCAACCAGGGCGTCGTCAATGTCGACAAGACGCTGATCAACGCCGCCCGTGTGCTTGGTGCCAACGACTTCACCATCTTCCGTCGCGTCATCGTGCCGGCCTCGCTGCCCTATATCATGGTCGGCATACGCATCGGTCTCGGTTCATCGTGGGCGACAGTGGTCGCTGCCGAACTCATCGCGGCACAGTCGGGTCTCGGCTTCCGCATGCAACAGGCTCAACTCTACTATGATCTTCCGACGATTTTCGTCAGCCTCATCGCCATCGGTGTGCTCGGTCTCATCATGGACCGCATCGTGATCGTGATCGATGGTCTGCTGACGGCATGGCAGGAAAAGCTATGAGCACCAAGATCTCGTTCCAGAACGTCAATAAGACCTTCAATATTGCCGGCCAGACATCCTTCGCTGCGCTCAAAGGTCTTAACCTCGACATCGAGGATGGCGAGTTCATCACCGTTGTCGGTCCGTCCGGTTGCGGCAAGTCGACTGCCATGAACATTGCTGCCGGCCTTATTGCGCCCTCGTCAGGGCAGGTGCTGGTCGACAATGTACCGGTGAAAGGCCCTGGGCCTGAACGCGGCGTGATTTTTCAACAATATGCCCTCTTTCCCTGGCTGACGGTTCGCCAGAACGTCGAGTTCGGCTTGAAGGTTGCAGGTCATGCCAAGGCGGAGCGGCGCAGGATTGCCGATCACTTCATCGGTCTCGTCGGCCTCAGTGATTTCGCCGATTCGCTGCCGAAGACGCTTTCCGGCGGCATGAAGCAGCGCTGCGCAATTGCGCGAGCCTATGCGGTGAACCCCAAGATCCTGCTGATGGACGAACCTTTCGGTGCTCTCGATGCGTTGACCCGCGTACAGCTTCAGGACCAGCTGCTTGCCACATGGAGCAAGGAGCGCCGCACGGTCATGTTCATCACCCATGATGTCGACGAGGCGGTGTATCTGGCGAGCCGCGTCGTCGTCATGGCCGCCCGGCCGGGCCGTCTCCACCGGATCATACCGGTCGATCTGCCTTATCCGCGCACGGAGGAGATGCGCCTTTCAAGGGAATTTTCGACATTGCGTAACGAGGTCTGGCGGTCGGTCTACCATCCGGCCGCCGCCTGACCTTTGCGTTCATCATCGGCTGTCACAAGGAGGAAATGAACATGCTGACGAGACGTAATCTGATGAAGACCACAGCGGCCGTGGCTGCGGTGAGCGCGTTTTCCATCGGCGGAAGGGCCAATGCACAATCGGCCGACATGACAATCGGCTACATTCCCGATTTTCCGAATGCGAGCGTGCTGGCAATTGCCGAGGATCAGAAGCTCTGGGAAGCCGAAGGCGTAACGCCGTCAATCAAGGTCTTCACCAATGGTCCGATCCAGATCCAGGCCATGGGTGCCGGCAGCCTGAATTTCGGTACGATCGGCCCCGGCGCCCTCTGGCTTCCTGCAAGCGGCAAGGCCAAAGTGCTTGGCGTCAACGATATCGGCTTCTCCGATCGCGTCATCGCGCAAGCCAATATCGCATCGATCCAGGATCTGAAGGGCAAGAAAGTGGGCGTTCCGCAGGGAACATCCGGTGACATGATCCTGCGCATGGCACTGACCAAAGCCGGTATGACGATCGGCGACATTCAGGTGGTGCCGATGGATCCGTCGACCGTGGTAGCCGCCTTCACCTCGAAGCAGATCGATGGCGCCGGCATCTGGTACCCGCTGATCGATACGATCAAGCCGCGCGTTCCCGAGATGAAGGAACTGGCATCCAACCAGGACTTCTATCCCCAGACCTCGTTCATCAACACCTTCGTCGCCCGCAACGAGATCGTCGAACAGAATCCTGACCTTGTGAAGAAATTCCTGCGCGTCATGAAAAAGGCGATGGATTATCGCGCGGCAAATCTCGATCGTTCTATCGAGATCACGACCGCCTTCATCAACGCGCCGGCGGAAACAACCGAGAAGGTTGCCCGCAGCCGGAAGATCCTCACCAGCAAGGAACTGGACGATTTCACCGAGGATGGCACGGTCAACAAGTGGCTGCTGGACTTCAACAAGATGTTTGCGGAGTTCGGTACGGTTAAGGATCCGCTGCCGCCCGAGCAGTTTTTCACCAGCGACCTTTTTGTGAAGGCCTGACTTCAGCCCGGCCGGTGCAAACCGGCCGGTTCTTCCATGCGCAGGCCCATGGGCGGCGCCTATTTTTCTTCCAATATTTTCACCGGCTGATCCCATTGGATGAGCACGACACAGCCTGTATCGCTCCAGACAGAATGTTCGGTGCCGCGAGCGTTGACGATATAGGTGCCGCGGCCGTAGTCGCCCGCCTCATCGGATTGGACGCCTTCGAGTACGAGAATGGTTTCAAGTCCCTCGTGCCGATGGCGCGGAACAGAGGCGCCGGCTTCATATTTCAAGAGCGCCACGCCCGGTTGGTCACCCTCGAAGGACCGGATCCAGTGAATCGTGACCCCCTCGCGGAAGGGGCCGAAGTCAAGGTCCTTCCAGCCGCCCGAAGTCAGGAGTTCGCGCGTGGTTTCAGGCATGGGCCATGCTCTCCAGAATATCGTCGACGCGGGCCGTCCAGCCGACGATCGCGCCCTGGGCGCGTATCATTGCAATGGTGGCGGCCTTGAATTCGGGGAAATAGCTGTCCGTCGCATCCTCGGCGAGCAGGCATTCGTAACCGCGGTCATTCGCCTCCCGCATCGTCGTCTGCACGCAAACCTCCGTCGTCACGCCGGCGAAGACGAGCTGCCGGATGCCCTTCTGCTGCAGCACTTCGCCGAGCTCCGTCGCATAGAAGGCGCCTTTGCCTGGTTTTTCGATAACCACTTCACCTTTGACCGGAGCAAGTTCCGGGAGAATAGCCGTACCGGGTTCGCCGGAGATGAGGATGCGGCCCATCGGGCCTTCGTCGCCGATCCTGAGCGAGGGATTGCCACGATCGCGTTTGGACGGCGGCAGATCGGAAAGATCGGGCCTGTGGCACTCCATCGTATGGATGATCGGCAGCCCGGCAGAACGGAAGCCCTGAATGAGGCGCTTCACATCAGGCACGATCCTCGTGATGCGGCTGACATCATTGCCGAGGCTGGCGCCGAAGCCGCCGGGCTCGGCGAAATCGCGCTGCATGTCGATGACAATGAGGGCGAGCCGATCGGGCTTGACCGGAAAGACGAAGGGTTCTGCCTTGATTTCCCCCATCAGTGATGCCCTGCCATATGGGCGCCGATTACGCCGACGTCAGCCGAACGCGCCGGCGTCTCGTAGACGAGTCTTCCTTCGGAAATGACCATGATACGATCGGACATCTCGAGCAGTTCGTCGAGGTCCTCGGAGAGCAGCAGCACTGCCGCGCCGTAATTGCGCGCCTTCATGATGCGAGTTCGGATCTCGGCAACGGCGGAAAAATCGAGTCCGAAACATGGGTTCGACACGATCAACAGATCCACCTCGCCGGTCAGTTCGCGGGCAAGCACGGCGCGCTGGACATTGCCACCGGAAAGCGACGCAATCGGCGAGGACGACGAGGCCGTCTTCACCTTGAAGTCGGAGATCAGCGTCGTGGCGCGCTTCTTCATCCTGCCCTTGTTCAGCCAGATCGCGTCTTTGCCGTCCGCCTTGAGGTCGAAGGTGCGAAAGGCAAGATTTTCGCTGACCGTCATGCGCGGCGCGCAGGCATTCTGCAGCGGTTCCTCGGGGATGAAGCGGACATTGTTCTTGCGCGTCTCGCGACGTGTGGCGCCGTAGGGCTCGCCTTTGACGCTGATGCTGCCGGCATCGGTCGGCCGCTGGCCGGCGAGGATTTCCGTCAGTTCCTTCTGGCCGTTGCCGGAGATGCCGGCGATCCCGACGATCTCGCCGGAACGGACTATCAGATTGTCGATCTCGATGGTTTTGAGACCGGACCGATCCGGCGCCTTCACCTGTTCGACCTTCAGCACCGGACCGGCGCTCTCGGAGACCGGAACGCGGGTATCGAGCTTGGCCAGTTTGACGTCCCCGATCATCATCGCCGCTATATCCGCGATAGAGAGCTCGCCGACCCTTCCTGTGCCGACCAGCTTGCCGCGCCGCAGGATTGAGACGGCATCGGCGAATTTCGTCACCTCGTGGAACTTGTGGGAGATCATCAGCGCGGTCAGCTCGCCGCGCTCGGTCATCGCGCGCACGAGGCCAAGCATCTCGTCGGCTTCCGCGGGCGTCAGCACTGAGGTCGGCTCGTCGAGGACGAGGAAGGAGCGGCCGAGATACAGCTGCTTGACGATCTCCAGCTTCTGCTTCTGGCCGGCGGCAAGCTCGCTCACCGGCCGCTCGAGCGGGATCTCGAATGGCATCCGCTCCATGAAGAAGGAAAGATCCCTCCGCTCCTTGGCCCAGTTGATGATAGCGGGGACCTCCGCGCGGCTGATGACGAGGTTTTCGGCACCAGTCAGCGAAGGGACCAGCGTGAAATGCTGATAGACCATGCCGAGGCCGTAGCTCGCCGCGTCCTTGGGCGAGGCAATCGCCACCTCGCGACCATCGACCGAGAGAGAACCGGAGGTGGCGTGATAGAAGCCCATGATGCATTTGACGAGGGTCGACTTTCCGGCGCCATTTTCACCGAGCAGAGCGTGGAAGCTGCCCGAGGATACGTTGATCGAGACATGGTCGAGTGCGGTGAAGCTGCCAAAGCGCATCGTCATGTCGATCGTGTCGAGACCGACAGCCTTGCCGGCTTGCGGTAGCGGCGTGTCACGGATCGTTCTCATGGCAGCTGGCTCACGAGCGTTGGGGAATTGGAGACGGAGCCGAAGACGCCGCCTTGCATCTTCACCATCTTGATGGCGGCGAGGTGGTTGCCATAATCGGTTGCGCCGCAGCAGTCTTCGAGCAGCAGGCATTCGAAGCCGCGGTCGTTGGCTTCGCGCATGGTCGTGGAAACGCAGACGTCGGTGGTAATGCCTGTGAGGACGATGTTTTCGATACGCCTCTGGTTGAGGATCAGTTCGAGATCGGTAGCACAGAAGGAGCCCTTGCCGGGTTTATCGATGATGGTCTCGCCCTCAACCGGATAAAGTTCCGGAATGATGTCCCAGCCGGGTTCGCCGCGTGTGAGGATGCGCCCGCAAGGGCCTAGATCGCCGATGCCGGCGCCGATGCGCTGTGAACGCCAGCGCTTGTTGGCCGGCAGGTCGGCAAGATCGGGCCGATGGCCCTCGCGGGTGTGGATAATGTGATAGCCCTTGGCGCGCATGGCGGCCAAGACCGTTTTGATCGGCTCGATCGGCGCCTGAACCAGCGACAGGTCATAGCCCATGTGATCGACATAGCCACCCTTGCCGCAAAAGTCGGTTTGCATGTCGATGATGATGAGGGCCGTATTATCCGGTCGCAGGGCACCGTTATAAGGCCAGGGATAGGGATCAGCGTCGATATAATGTCCTTTGGTCGCGACCATGGCGTCCATCGTCTTCTTCTCCTATTCACCCGTGGGTTTGAATGTTTGCCGTCGCGGTTCGATCGCTTCGACCCGTTCGATACGCCGAACCTCCTTCCTCATTTCGTCAGCGACAGCGCGCCGGGCGCGCCGGACAGCGAGCGCGTGGGCGAGGAGGTGACGATCATGATGGCGAGCGTGAGCACGTAAGGGGCGGCGTAGAACAGGTAATAGCCCTGGGTCACGCCGATCGATTGGAGCGCCGGCCCGAGCGCGCCGGCGCCGCCGAAGAGCAGAGCTGCCAGGAAGCAGCCGATCGGGTTCCAGCGGGCGAAGATGACGAGCGCCACTGCCATCAGGCCCTGGCCTGAAGAAATGCCCTCGTTCCAGGAACCGGGATAATAGAGCGAGAGGTAGGCGCCCCCGATTGCCGCCAGCGAACCTCCCACGGCGGTTGCGAGCAGTCGCACGCGATCCGGATTGATGCCCATGGCGCGCGCTGCGTCGGTGCTGTCGCCGACAACACGCAGGATCAGTCCGACACGGGTATTCTTGAAAGCCCACCAGAGCACAAGGGCGAGTGCCGCTCCAAGCAGGAAGAGCACGTTGATGTTCAGCGCCGCCTCGATCTGCGGCAGGCGTGACCAGAAACCGAAGGGGATCGACGGCAGATGCGGAGCGGCCGGCTGAATGAAGGACTTGCCGAGGAAGAAGGCGAGGCCCAAGCCGAACTGCATCATGGCAATGCCGATCGCGATGTCGTTCACCTTCGGCCATTTGCAGATCCAGCCGTGAAGGAGACCGAAGACGGCGCCAGTCGCCATGGCGGCAAGCACGCCGAGCCAAGGTGAATTGGTCATGACGGCGACCGCGTAGGCCGTCATCGCGCCGAAGACGAGCGTACCTTCAAGCCCGAGATTGATGCGCCCGGAGCGTTCGGTGATCGTCTCGCCGAGGCTGACAAAGATGAAGGGAGTGGAGACGCGGATGGCGCCCGCAAGGATCGCAAGCGGCACGCCCCAAATGCCGATGCCCGTCTCTTCCATCAGAGGCTCCTTTTCCAGAGGTCGGGATTGAAGATCTTGAAGCGGCCGTAGAAGGTTTCGCAGAAGAGGATGACGATGAAGAGCGTGCCCTGCAGTACCAGCACCGTGGCATCCGGCAGGCCCATGCGGCGCTGAATGAGGCCGCCGGAAGCATCGATGCCCCCCAGCAGGATTGCAACCGGGATGATCGCCAGCGGATTGTGGCGGGCAAGGAAGGCGACGAGGATGCCGGTATAGCCGTAACCCGCAGCGAGCGAGGCGTTGGCGCTCCCCTGGACGGCGACGACTTCGATCATGCCGGCAAGCCCCGCGAAGCTGCCGGCGATCGCGGTGAAACCTGCGATCAGCCTGCCGACCGGCAATCCCTGGATCTGGGCGGCGCGTATATTGCCGCCGGCGATGCGGGCGGCAAAACCGTAGCTCGTTACCTCGATCAGGACCCAGGAGAGGATGCAGGCAAGGATCCCGATCACAAGGCCCCAATGCACATCCATGCCGGGGATATTGCCGAGCATATAGTCCGCCGGCAGCGGCTTGGTCGAGGGTTTGTTGAGGCTGGCGGGATCGCGCAGCGGCCCCTCGACGAACTGGTTCATCAGCGCGATGGCGATATAGGAAAGCAGCAGCGAGGAGATGGTCTCGTTGACGCCGCGGTAATGGCGCAGGAAACCGGCAAGGCCGATCCAGGCGCCGCCGACCACCATGGCGGCGATCGCCGTGAGAACAAGGGAGGGTAGGACGGCAGCCGTCCCCACGAGCGGCATGGCCATCGCTGCGGCTGCAACGCCGCCCAGCACGACCGCTCCTTCCCCGCCGATGATGACGAGGCCGAGGCGGGCGGGCAGGGCGACGCAGAGCGCCGTCAGGAGAAGGGGTGCGGCGCGGCTTAAGCTGTTCTGTACGGAAAACCAGCTACCGAAGCCGCCGGTGTACATGAGCTGGAAGAGCATGGCCGGCGACTTGCCGATCGCCAGGATGAATAGGGAGAAGAGCCCGAGACCGATCAGGATGGCCGCAAGGCCGATGACCACAGCTTCGGCCCTGCGCGCTGTCCATTCGAGCAGCGGACGCATTGAGGCTTGTTTGCCGGAAGCGACTGGTATTGCGGGATCATCGGCCTGAACGGTCATGGCGCTTCTCCCTGCTGCGGTTTACGCCGTGGATCCGACGACACCCTCGACCAGATAATTCATGCTTTCGAGTTCGATCGCATCTTCGGCGTAGCTCTTGTCGGCCGTGACGACGATGTTGCCCTTGTTATCCTTAAGCGGCCCCTTGAAGACCGAGAAGCCGCCCTTCATCATCCCGGCATGTGTTGCTTCGAATGCCTTGCGGCCCGCCTCGGGAACACCCGGACCAAGCGCGCTCATCTTGACAAAACCGTCCTTCAGGCCGCCGCGCACGAAGTTGTCGAGCTTCTCGCCGGCCTGCGCTTTCTTGACGAAGTCGCTATAGACATTTCCCCAGGCCCATTCGGCGCCGGTGAGGTATTTCTCGGGCGCAAGCGGGCTCTGATTGGCGTGATAGCCGCAGACGAAGGCGCCGCGGCCGGCAGCGGTTTCGACCACCACCTTCGGGCTGTCGACATGGCAGGTGATGACGTCGGCGCCTTGGTCGATCAGCGCGTTGGTCGCTTCCGCTTCCTTGACCGCCAGCGACCACTCGCCGGTGAAGATCACCTGGCAGGTGATGATCGGATCGACGCTGCGCGCACCCAGCAGGAAGGCATTGATGTTCTGCAGCACCTGCGGGATCGGCTTGGCGGCGACGAAACCGATTTTCTTGCTCTTCGTCGCATGACCGGCAGCGATGCCGTTCAAATACTGGCCCTGGAAAATATAGCCGAAATAGGAGCCGGTATTGGCCGGGTGCTTGCCCTCCTGCCAAAGCCCGCCGCAATGGCGGAACTGGATATCGGGGTATTTGGCGGCCATGGCCAGCATGTGCGGATCGAAATAGCCGAAGGAGGTCGGGAAGAGCAGGGTCGCGCCATCGAGATTGATCATCGATTCCATCGTCTTCTGAGCGTCTACCGTCTCGGGAACATTTTCTTCTTCGACGACGGTGATGCCGGGCAGCGCCTTGACCGCCGCCGCCCCTTTGGCATGCGCCTGGTTGTAACCATAGTCATCCTTGGGCCCAACATAGATGAAGCCCAAGGTCAGGGCCGTCTGCGCAAGCGCGCGCGAGGAAAGACCGGGCACGACGCCGGCGAGAGCGGCAGCGGCAGAAGCCTGAAGGAAATGGCGTCGTTTCATGGAAAGGAAACTGGTCATCGAAATGCTCCCCTTGCGGCGGTTTTGGCCGATTCAACTGGTCACAGAAAAGTGTATGCAACGGTCGTGCCAGATTTTAGCTTATTATTGATTTTACAGAAGAAATTTCCATTACCTAACCGCACGCCAAAAGGTGCATGCAATTTCATCCAGAAAGTAGATTAAAAATTATGCATAGCCTGCAAAATAGCCTTGCGTCTGCAGTGTTGCGTGGGATTCCATATGGAGGGCCAGTGAAGAAGTACAGTTTCTCTCGACATATCAATTATATGTGCCGACGTTTGACTTTGTTCGGTCGAGCGCGCATGTGTATGCAACCGTACAACGCAGAATCATCAATTGAAGCAAATCAGGCGCAGAGAGCTCATCAGGGCAGGAACCACCGTCGAGCAGATGGTACGGGCGATTGCCGATATGATTGTCACTGGGCAGATGCAGCCGGGCGACAAGCTTGACGAAATTTCGCTGGCGGCGCGCTTTGACGTGTCACGCACACCCGTCCGTGAGGCTCTTCGTGAGCTCGGTGCGATGGGGCTCGTCGACCGGGAACCGAATCGCAGCGCCGTCGTCACCACCGTGACCGAAACCTATCTGCATTCCATGTTTGAGGCGATGGCCGAACTCGAAGCGATCTGTGCGAGGCTCTCGGCAGAGCGTATGACGGTCGATGAGCGGCGCACGCTGGAACTGGAGCACAAGGCCTCGATGAGGCTCGTGCATGCCGGCGCGGAAGAGGACTATGCGGCTTATAACACCGAGTTTCACACACGCCTTTATCGCGGCGCGCATAACGATCATGTTTTGGAGATGGTGACCCAGACGCGGGCGCGGCTTGCCCCATTTCGGCGGGCACAATTTCGGCTGCCTGGCCGGTTGGCAAGATCCTACGAGGAGCATGGCCGGATCGTGATCGCGATCATGCGAGCAGACGGCACTGCTGCCGCACAGGCAGCCTATTTGCATGTGGAGATGGTCAGTGATGCGAGCGCGGTGTTTGCCGCAACCGGCGAGGCGAACGCGCGAAACAGTTGAGGTCGTGCGCTCACCCGCGAGCCATTTCCGCTCCTGTTATCCAACAACATGGAATGACGCGTCGTCTTGAGATTATAGGAGGAAATGCCGATGAAGAAGATCTTCAATCCGCCGTCGGTTCGCCGTCCGTTCGGAAATTATAATCATGGTTTGCTTGTGCCGCCGGGCGCTTCGCTTCTTGTCACCTCAGGTCAGCTTGGTATTGGTCTCGACGACGAGGTGCCGCAGGACATCAGCGGCCAGGCCGAGTTATGCTTCGAAGCGATCAAAGCCATTCTCGCTGATGCGCAGATGAGTTTTGCGGACGTCATCCGCATTGCCGGATTCGTGACCAAACGGGAGGACTTCCCAGCCTATATGGCGGTGCGCGACAGATATACGCTGGAACCGAAGCCCGTCTCGACGTTGGTCATCATCAGCGGGTTCACCCGGCCGGAATTTCTCGTCGAAGTCGAAGTCACAGCCGCCAAGATAGTATGATGCCCAGTGGCGCCATGCGCTTTCAGAAATTCTCCATCGACGTCTTCACCTTCGCCAGAAAACGCGCTCGCGTCTCCGCGGTACAGTTGTTCATGTCGTAATGAGCAAGGAAGGTGACCGGGCGCAGAGGATTGGTCTGCGCCCGCAAAACCCGCTTGACGATTTTCTTTGGCGGATTGCCGGCCGCGAAGGCGCGGAATGGCGTTGCGCCATAGGTCAGCACGGCGGCAAGTTTCCTGATATGGCGTAACCGCGATTCCACCTTGCCGTCGATGAGTTCGAAGGAGACGCCCGGAAGCCAGACGCGGTCGAAGTATCCCTTCAGGATTGCCGGAAAGCCAAAGTTCCAGACCGGCGTGACCAGAACCAGCGCTTCGGCGCGCTTCAGCCGCTCGACGTGGGATTTCACCAACTCGGTATTGCCGGGATAGTCGTGGTAGGCGAGCCGGTCATGCCGGGAAAGAACGGGATCGAAGTCCTCGGCGTAGAGATCGCATCCATCCACCTCGTGGCCGGCATGGCGCAGGCTTTCCAGCGCCTGCCTATAGAGCGCCTTGCCGTAGCTTTCCTCCACCGGATGCGAGTGCAGCACGAGAACCCTCATGAGGCCTCCATGACGCTCGCAAGGCCTGGGAAGAGATAGTTCTTGCCGGCATTAAAATCGAAGTCTGGGTTCTCCCAGGCGATCATCTTGCCGGGGTTCAGAAGCCCCTTCGGATCGGTTTCGTGTTTGAAGGCGAGTTGCACCTTGTCGGTGCGCTTCATGCCGCCTTCCTCCAGCGTGTAGCGGTGCGGGTTAAAGATCGGGCAACCGTGATCCTGGTGGATCTTGATGATCTCCTCGAGCCGCTCCTCGGTGGTATAGCGCACCAGGGGCAGTCCGGAACATTGGATCTGCCCGTCGAAGCGGATGAACTCGAGATGGCCCGGCACCTCGTCACCGAAGATCTCTACCATCTTGGCGACCTTGGCCACGTGATCCGGTCCAGGATACTGGACCTGCAGATAGGTGAGACCCGGATCGACTTTCAGCGCACGCAGCGTCGTGTGGTTCCAGGCAAGTTCATAGGCATGCGGAATGCCCTTCATGCTCTCGGCCTTATCGGAGCGGAAGATGACCTCGCCCTTGTGGGCCGAGGTGAAGGCGAGAAAGGCGTCCATCGCATGCGGCGCGATCATTAGCACCACCACCGACTGCCCCTTGCGAATATAGGGTTTGTGGCGGGTGAAGTAGTCATGGGGGATCGGAGAAGCGATTGGCGCTATTTCTTTGACGAGAACGCCGTTGCATTTGGCAAGCGCGTCCGAAAAGCGCACGCAGGCCATGAAGTCATCATAGCCGACGAGTACATCGACCCAGTCATAGGCGGGCGCCAGCGGCATTTCGATCTCGGTAATGACACCGTTGGTGCCGTAGGCATGGCTGACCTTCTGCAAGTCCCAGCCGGTGAGATCGAGAACGCGCGGCTCGGCTTCCATGGTGACGACGCGCAGGCGCAGAATATTGCCGAGATCGCGCAAGCCACCCCAGGTGATCGAGCCGACGCCGCCGGAGCCGCCGGCGATGAAACCGCCGACGGTCGCCATCTGCGCCGTCGATGGGTGGAACCGCAGCTCCTGGCCGGAATGAGCCTTGGTTTGTTTGTCGAGCTGGGCAATGATGATGCCTGGCTCGCAGATCACCCGGCCGGGATGGATTTCCTTGATCTTGTCCATAGCGGCAAGGTTGAGCACGATGCCGCCTGAGAGTGGCATCGCCTGGCCGTAATTGCCGGTGCCGCCGCCGCGCGGCGTGACCGGCACGCCATGCGCGAAGGCGACCTTCAGCGTCCGGATGACCTCGTCTTCGTTTTTCGGCGTGACGACGAGATCGGCCGTCACATTGTCGAGCTGGGCCTTCAGGATCGGTGAATACCAGTAGAAATCACGGCTCTTCTGGCGCACGAGCGCCGGATTATCTTCGATGGCGATGCCTTCGAGGTCCTTCTTGATCGTCTGATAATCCGGCATGTTAGGCTCCAACGACACTGTCGAGTTCACGATAGTCCGGCAGGCTGCGGTCGATCACCTTGCCGCGGCGAAGAACGACGCGGTCGGACTGCGGACGGGAAAGAAATTCGCTCCAGCGCCTGGCGCTGAAGAGCACGAGGTCGGCCGCTGCGCCAACGGCGATGCGACCCATATCCGGCCGGCCGAGAATATCGGCAGGCGAGGTGGTCACGACGCGCGCGGCCGTGTCCAGCGGATGATCGAGATGCAGGATGCGAACCGCCTCTCGGAACACCTCCACCGGATCGAGATCACCGTAGGCGTAGAACGGATCGCGGGTATTGTCGGAGGCGACCGCGGTAGCGACGCCGGCCGCCGCCAGTTCCTTGAACAAGGTGACGCCACGCCACCGCGGCGTGCGGCCGGCATAGCGATCCTGCAGATAGGTGTTGCACATCGGCAGCGAAACGATGCAGAGGCCAGCCTTGGCGACGAGTTCCACGGTCCCCTTGGCCGTTTCCTCGTCCTGGCGGGCAAGTGAACAGCAATGGCCGGCAGTCACCTTGCCTTCGAAGCGGTTTCGCAGCACCGCCTCGGCGATCGCCTTCAATGTCTCCGCGCTCGGATCGTCGGTTTCATCCACGTGGAGGTCGATATCGAGCCCATTGTCGGCGGCGGCTTTGAAAAGCACATCGAGCTGGCTGTTCAGATCGGGGTTCATGCGGGTGACGCCGCCGATCAGTCCGCCCGTGTCCCGGATCACGGCGACGAGGTCGGCGAAATAGCTTGTGTGCGCGATGTCATCCAAGGGAAAAAGCGCCACCGCCTGCAGCGCAAGCTTGTCCTTCCAGATTTCGCGCATTTCCGCAAAAACCTCAAAGGAAATGCGGTGCTGGGGAGCAAGCGAGTCGAGATGGGTGCGGATCAGGCTGGTGCCGTGCGCATAGGCCGAGCGCAGGGAAAACTCCATCCGCTTTCTCACATCCGCAGCCGACCAGTAGGTTTCGCGGTCGGCGCGCACCGCCTCCAACGCTCCCATGAAGGTTCCGTCCGGATTGGCATTGCGCGGCCAGATATGGCCCTTGTCGAGATGAGTGTGCATGTCGGCGAAGCAGGGCCAGACCATGCCCTCCTTCAGGTCCGATTTCGCGAATTCGACCGGAGCTTCACCCGGCGGCAACACGGCGGAAACGATGCCGTCCGTGATGACGATGTCGGCTTTGACCAGCCCTTCGGCAGAAGGCGCGTCATAGTTGGCGACGGCGATGGCAGGCAGGGTCGCATTGCTCAATACGAACCGGCCGGCATTAGGCGGGGAGAGGAAGGAATAGGTCATCAGTTTTCCCGTTTCAGGCTGCTCTCGTGCCAACGGTGCAGGGCAAGCCAGGAAATGAACGAGGTTATGGCAAAGATTGCGACCCCGAGCAGGGAGAGCATCAGCAGCGCTGCGAAGAGGCGCGGAATGTTGAGCCGATACTGTGCTTCGAGCAGGCGGAACGCGAGCCCGGAGCCGGCGCCCGCCGAGCCGGCGGCAAATTCCGCGACGACGGCGGCAATCAGCGCGAGGCCACCGCCGATCCTGAGACCGGTCATGAAATACGGCTGGGCGGCCGGCAGCTTCAGAAAGAGCAGCGTCTGCCACCGCGAGGCGCCATAGAGTTCGAAAAGATTGATCAGATTGTGATCGACGCTCTTCAGCCCCTGGACCATGTTCGAAAGGATCGGGAAGAAGGCCACGAGGAAGGCGCAGATCAATAGCGCCACCTGCGTTGACGGCGCATAGATCAGGATGAGCGGCGAGATCGCCACGATCGGCGTGACCTGGAGAATGACGGCGAGCGGATAGAAAGCGAGCTCGATCCAGCGCGACTGCACCAGGAAAATGGCAAAGCCGACACCGCCGATGAGGGCGAGCATCAGCGACATGAAGGTGATCTTTGCGGTGACCCAGAGAGCAGGGGCAAGCGTGCCCCAGTCGGTCACGAAGGCGCTCGCGACGGCCGCCGGGCCTGGGAGTATGTAAGGCGGGACGCCCGACAGCTTCACATAGGCGTACCAGACCAGGATCAGGGAAGCGATCAACAGGAAGGGAATGCAGAGACGCAGAGCCAGATCGCGGCGCCTTGCCCTTGCCGCGCCGGCAAGGAGCAGCGATGAGATCTCGGTTTCGTCATTCATCAATGATCCTCCGCCGAGTTGATCGCCCCGATGAGCGAATGTGAGACCGTTTCGCAGGCTTTGCGATATTCTTCCGAAGTGCGGTAATGTGCGTCCCTCTCCAGGCGGGTCGTCAGCGGAAGGTCGGCATGCACGCGCCCCGGCCTTGCCTTCATCACGACGATGCGGTTGGAGAGATACGCGGATTCGAAAACCGAATGCGTGACGAAAATGACGGTGATGCCGGTCGCCTTCCAAAGCCGCAGCACGTCATCGTTCAGCCTTTGGCGGGTGATCTCGTCGAGTGCGGCGAAAGGCTCGTCCATCAGCAGGAGTTTCGGCTTCGTCACGAGCGCGCGGGCAATGGACACGCGCATCTTCATCCCGCCGGAGAGCTCGCGCGGGTAAGCCTTGGCGAAATCCTGCAGGCCGACGGTGTTCAAGACGTCCAGGATTTGATCATGCGCCGCCGCCTTCGAAATGCGCTTGAGCTTCAGCGGCAGGTGGACGTTGTCGAACACGTTCTTCCAGGGCATCAGCGTCGGCTCCTGGAATACGAAGCTGATATCTCCCTCCGGGAGACCCTTGGAATTGATGCGCGAACTCGGCCAGTCAATCGCGCCCGACGTGGCATCGCCGAGGCCTGCGATGATGCGCAACGCCGTCGACTTTCCACAGCCGGAAGGCCCAAGCAGACTGATGAACTCACCGCTTTCCACGGTGAGCGACATGTTCGAAAGGGCCACCGTTCCACTGGAGAAGACCTTCGAAACCGATTGCATGACGACCAGCGGCCGCTTGCGCGTCTCTTTCGGGAATAGGGCCTGAACTTCTGCTGGGGGCATTGCCTGTCTCGTTTGCGCAATAGTATGTGATCCGCATTGACCGTGGATCACGGGCGGCGTTTCGGCTTACTTCTTCATCGCCATTCCGGTGCCCTTGCAGACGAATTTCGTCGTGAAGGCTTTCGTATAATCCGTTTCCGGCTTGAACACCTTGATCGCCACCATCTCGTCGAAGAAGGCCTTGTAATGGGCGTCCGTCAGGCAGCCGATGCCTTTGTCTAGGCTGTCGCCCGATTCGATGATGCCGTATTCTTTCATCTTGGCGATGGAGTAGGCGATCTGACCGTCCGTGATTTCCGGATTGTCTTTCTTGATCAGTTCGTTTGCTTTGGTGTTGTCGCCGTAGAGATAATGGTACCAGCCTTCGATCGAGGCATCGACGAAGCGCTGAACGACATCGGGCTTGCTGTCGACCATCGCCTGCGTCGTGGTGATCATCGTCGAGTAGGGAGAGTATCCGTTGTCGGCAAGCAGGAAGACCTTTGGCTCGAATCCGGCCTGCTTCTGGATCTCATAGGGTTCGGAGGTAAGGTAGCCCTGCTGCGCTGACTCCTTGTCGGCGAGGAACGGCGCCGGACTGAAATTGTAGGGCTTGTACTGCTCGTCTCTGAAGCCTTTGAAGTTCGCCTTCATCCATTCGAAATAGGTGAGGTAGCCGTCCTTGCCGAGAAACAGCGTCTTGAGCTTCGCAAGGTCTTCGAATTTTTCGATGCCGGCATCAGGATGAGCGATCAGCACCTGTGGATCTTTCTGGAAGATCGCTGCGACGTCGACGAGCGGAATGCCCTGTTCGACGGCCGAGATCTCGCCCTGCGGCCCACCCATGTAAAAATCGATCTTGCCGGAGATCAGCAGTGCGCTGTTTGCCGCGTTCGGGCCTCCCTGGACGATCGTCACATCGAGACCGTGTTTCGCGTAGGTGCCATCGGCAACCGCCTGATAGAAGCCGCCATGTTCGGCCTGCGCGAGCCAGTTGGTGCCATAGCTGACTTTATCGGCCGCTTGCGCGCCGGCCATCCAGGCCAACATGCCGCCAAGACCTATAAGTGCGGAAGAGACGCTGTGCTTCAAGATATTGGACATGTCGACGTTCCCCTTCTGAATTCGCAACGTCTGAGCCGACGTCCGATTTTCTTCATAGGAGCGATTGCTTTGCTCTTTGAAAAGCATCAAATTTCGTGCGCAATGATGCCTTTTCGGCATCTCACCCAAAGCCTGTGCCTAATTTATGCTGCGTGCTTGATTTTTGTGCAACGAGGTCCCGATGCTGCACTCCAGAAAGCTTCTTTATATCAACGAGATCGCGCGATCGGGCTCGATCCGCAAGGCGGCGGCGCGTTTGAACGTGGCGTCTTCGGCGATCAACCGGCAGATCCTCGCATTGGAGGAGGAAATGGGGGCGCCGCTGTTCGAGCGCCTGCCGCGCGGGCTGCGTCTGACGGCCGCCGGCGAGCTCTGCATCGAGCATATTCGCGACGTCTTGAAGAACTACGAGCGGCTGGAGGGGCGCATCCGCAGCTTGAAGATGCAGCAGGCGGGCAAGGTGCGGCTGGTAACGACGGTTGGCCTTGCGGCTGGCCCGCTGCCGGACATCATCGCGCGGTTCCAGTCGGAACATCCACGCGTCTTCATGCAATTGCGCAACGACGCCGGCACTTTAACTGTCAATCCCGTGTTGTCCGGCGAGGTCGACATTGGCCTCGGCTTCAATATTCCTGCAACGCCCGGCATCCGCACCCTCGGCAATTTCGACATTCCGATCGGCGTGGTCCTGCCGCCCGGCCATCATCTGATCGGCCCCGGCCCGATCAATCTGGCGGATATCGTCCAGGAGCGCCTGGTGCTGGCACAGCAAGGAACAAGTCTGCGCGATGTGATCAATCTGGCAATGGCGCGCCTCGATGTGCACGTCGAGCCCGTTCTCGAAACCAATGCATCGGAGATGCTGAAAAAACTGGTCAAATCCGGAGCAGGGGTGACCATGTTGAACCCGCTCGATGTCATTGTCGAGTGCAGGCAGGGCGAACTGGTTTTTCGGCTGATCGCCGAGCCGCACGCGCGCCATCAGGCGATGAAGCTCTTTGCCCGCGCGCGGGCCCCGCTCGATTCCGCCACCAGCCTCTTCGTCGAATATCTGCTGGCCGAGCTGGCTGGTCTGGTGGAGGAACTGCAGGCGAAGGGACACATCGTGGCAGAAAAATCCGCCGCGATCTGAACCGCGTGCAGAAACAGACTTACTTCGTGAAAAGATCGGAAAGCGGGTAGCGCTTGAGGTCGTAAAGCAGTTCGATGAAACCCTTGACCTGATGGCGGCAGATAGCGTCGCCCTTCTCGGCTGTGCCGAGCGACGCGTCGCCGACGACGCCGTAGGGATTGAGGTCGTGAGCGATCCAGGCGAGCGAATGGGGGGGGAGCGGTTGAAGGTATTTCGATTGCTCGCCCATCCACTCCGCCTTGGACGCAAAGTTCTGCGCCTTGTCCATTCGTACCAGATCAGGGCGGAAATGGAGCATAAGCGAGGTTTCGACCTCGCCGCCGTGGATGCCGTATTTCAACTCGTGCTCGCTGATCATGCCATCGGGATGGCCGAAGCGGCCCCACTGCGTCGAGACGACGGCCATTTGGTGGCGGACGCGCAACTCTCTGGCGACGATGCTCATGATATCGACATTGCCGCCATGCGAATTGACGATCACCATCTTGCGGATGCCGGCTTCCGCCACCTTGGCGCCGATCGCGGTCCAGACCGGGATGAGCAGTTCAGCGGCGAGCGACAACGTTCCCGGCCCGTAAACATGCTCGTTGGCTTTGCCGATCTCCTGTGTCGGCAGCACCAGACAATCGAGATCGGCGGGTTTCTGCTTCTGCAGCTCGGTAAGCATGCCGTTGGCAATGGCGACATCGGTTGCAATAGGCAGATGGGGGCCATGCTGTTCGGTCGAGGCGATGGGAAGCACGGCGATTGTGGTGTCGGCTGAAAGTCCGGCAAAATCGTAGCTGTTCAGTTCGTTCCAGTAGAATGGCAATGCCATCTGCGCACCTCTCATTGCTTATCAAGCAGTGAGTAGGGAAAATTATTGCGCACGAAAAGCATCAATTTGCGCCCATGCCGATGCCTTTTAGAGGCTGGAGAAGCCCTATCGCTTTCGGGAGCCTCTGCTATCACGGACAGGTTTGAATTGAGGGCATGCCTTATGAAAATATGCGCCGATGCCGGACAGCGACGCACAGAAATCAATGACCCAAATCTAAGCAAAAGCACTCCGTCGCTCCCGCCTACCCATTCAGATCGCGCGGGTCCTGGCAATGAGACCCCGGAGAACGAGCTGCATCGCCTTTGACAGAAGTTTCTGCATCTCGTCTCCCTTCAGGCCGACGGACTGGTTGCCCTGATATAGTTGCGCCAGCCGCCGAACTCGGTGATCTCCCGTCCGCCGGTCACGGCATGCCCCTCGCAGAGAAATCCCGTAAGGCAAGTTCCGTCGTTCAGGGTGATCTTGCCCACGCCAAGTGGAGCCGGAATATTCTGCACGAAGCGGGCGAATGCCGCCGGTGGCAGGGCCCAGACTTCAACTTCGACGCCTTCGCCCCTGAAGTCCGGATCTCGCACCAGCCCCGGCTTGGGAGGGATCGTGCCATTGAGGGCAAAGAGCCGGTAGCTGCCATCCGTCCGGCCTGCTTTCACCCTGTATCCGCCCGGTCGCGTCAGCTCATGGTTCAGCGGCATATCCGTCAGATGCGCCCCGACAACCACGATCGGGACGAAGCCATCGGCGGGCGGCATCACGCGGCTTGCCTCCGGTAACGCGACGCTGCGGTCCTTCCCCATGCCGGTTTCCGCTGCCCGGTGCATGGCGTCGGCGAAGGGCGCGATCGCATCGTCGGTGAAGGCAGGTCCGACCAGCGTCACGCCTGAAGGCAGATGGCCGCTCGCGTCAAAGCCGGCGGGAATGGCGATCGCCGCGCAGTCGAGCAGGTTTGCAAAGTTGGTATAGCGGCCGAAATGGCTGTTCTTGACGATCGGGTCGGCCTGCATCTCCTCGACGGTATAGGTTGTGGGGGACGTCGGCAGCATCAGCAGATCCACCTTCTCCCATTCGACCCTTGTTTTCTGCCGCAAGGCTTCCAGCTTGTACCGGCCTTCAAAGGCCGCGACGGCATCATAAGCTCCAGCCCTCTCGATGATGGCCCGCACTGTGGGATCAAAGTCGTCGCTGTTTGTCGCCAGGAACTCCTTGACCGCCGCCAGCCGTTCGGCAACCCAGGGACCGTTGTAGAGCAGTTCGGCGGCCTGCCGGAACGGCGCGTAATCGAAGGGAACGATGGTGGCGCCGAGCGCGCGCGCTCTTTCGATTGCGGCGTCATAGAGAGTTTCGACCTGCCGGTTGCCGAAGAATTCCCGCTCGGCACCGTCTAACACACCGATTCGCAAACCCGAGGCGGGCAGGGTGGATGGAGCCGCCTTGCGCGAAAACGGATCGGCGGCATCGTAGCCCTCCATCACCTGGCGGATCGCGACGCCGTCGCCGACCGTTGGGGCAAAGACGGTGACGACATCGACGCTGCGGCAGGCCGGCACGACCCCGACATTCGGCACCAGTCCCGGTGTCGGCTTGATGCCGACGAGATTGTTGAAAGCCGCCGGCACGCGACCGGAGCCGGCTGTATCCGTGCCGAGCGAAAAGCTTGCCAAGCCCGAGGCGACGGCGACCGCCGAGCCGGAGCTCGAACCGCCCGACACATAGTTCCTGTCGAAGACCGAGCGCGGCGCACCGTAAGGCGAGCGTGTACCATTGAGGCCCGTTGCAAACTGGTCGAGGTTGGTCTTGCCGACGACGATCGCGCCTGCTGCCCGCAGCCTTGCGACGACGGTGGCATCCTTCTCGGGAAGGTAGACGAAAGCCGGGCAGGCCGCCGTGGTCGGCAATCCCGACACGTCGATATTGTCCTTGACGGCAAAGGGAATGCCCCAGAGCGGCAGGCTGTTCGGCTGCGGCGCACGCTCCATCAGCGCCCGGGCTTCGGCCCGCATTGCTTCATCCGGTGTCGGCGTGATGAAGATTGCCGGATCCTCCGAGGCTGCACGTCGGGCAATGACGGTCTCGACGACCTCCAGCGGTGTTGTACCTGCCTCATAGGCTGCGCGAAGGCTTGTCAGATCAAGAATGGTCTGCAGCATTGGTCAGCACTCCTCTAGAACGACGATGATATCGCCCGCTTTGACGTTTCGTCCGGGGCCGGCGCGCAGGTCGCGGACACGGCCCGGCGCATGTGCGGTGACGTTGATTTCCATTTTCATGGATTCGATGATGGCAAGCGTGTCTCCGGCAGCAACCGGTGCGCCCGGCTCGACCAGCAATTTCCAGATATTGCCGGGCACGGCGCTGGCAACCCCGAAGCATCCATCGGGAATGTCCCCATCTGGGCTTTCGCCGGTGCCCTCGTCGGCCACGAAGCTGTCGAGGCCTGCCTCCTTCCAGCGCTGGCGCTCGGCATCGAAAGCCGCCTGCTGGCTTGCCTTGAAGGTTCCGATCGAAGCCGCATTCGCCAGCAATTCCTTGTCATAAGCCGCGTAGGAAAATTCCCTCTCCTCGATTCGGACGGGATAGCCGCCATGCGGGAAGGCGCTACGGGCGTCCGCCAGTTCCCGGTGGTCGACCGGGAAGAAACGGATCTGATCGAAGAAATCGAGCAGCCATGGCTTGCCTTTTGCAAAGACCGGCGTCTGCCGCCAGGTGTTCCACACCTGGATGGTGCGGCCGAAGAGTTGGTAGCCGCCGGGGCCTTCCATGCCATAGATGCACATATAGGCGCCGCCAATGCCGACGGCATTTTCCGGCGTCCAGGTGCGGGCCGGATTGTACTTCGTCGTGACCAGCCTGTGGCGCGGATCGACCGGGGTCGCGACCGGTGCGCCGAGATAGACGTCCCCGAGGCCGAGCACGAGGTAATTAGCGCTAAAAACGATATCACGCACAGCCTGTTCGTCCGCAAGCCCATTGATGCGGCGGATGAACTCGATATTGGACGGGCACCAGGGCGCGTTCGGTCGCACGAGTTCCTGATATTTGCGCATGGCGAGTTCCGCATCCGGATCGTTCCAGGAAAGCGGCAGATGCACAATGCGGCTCGGCACTTTGACGTCCTGGGCTGCGGGAAGGCTCGCTTCGATCTCAGCCAGCAGGCCAAGCAGGCGTTTGCGGGTGAGTGCCATCCCATCATAATGGATCTGCAGCGAGCGGATACCGGGTGTGAGATCGATGATTCCGGGCAGGCGCGCCTGCGAGACGGCCTGCATCAAAAGATGCACCCTGAGCCGCAAGGCGATATCAAGCGTCATCGGTCCGTATTCGACCAGCAGATTGTCATCGCCCTGACGACGATAGACGACGGAGACCGGTCCATCCTCGCGTTTGCCGATAACAGGCGAGCCGACCTCCTCCTTTACCCGATGCACCACCGGACCGGCGATGGGATCTTCGGGCCGCGCGACGGGGTGGAAGCGGATGCGATCACCCGGCTTGAACTGGCCCATCTTCCATTGTTCATCACGGGCAATCACTGCCGGGCAGACGAAGCCGCCGAGGCTCGGCCCGTCCGGCCCGAGGATGATCGGCATGTCGCCGGTGAAGTCGATTGCACCGATCGCATAGGCATTGTCATGCAGGTTGGAGGGATGGAGGCCAGCCTCGCCGCCGTCGCTGCGCGCCCATTTCGGCGCGGGACCGATCAGCCGCACGCCGGTGCGGTCGCTGTTGAAGTGCACCTCGTAGCTTGTCGAAAACAGCGTCTCGATATCGCCTTCCTGAAAGAAATCGGGCGCGCCATGCGGGCCATAGACGACGCCGACCTCCCATTCGCGCGTCAGCTGCGCCGGCTCGTTCGCCGGCTTCGGCGCCTCGGCCGCGGCTTGGCGGGCAAGATGCAGCACATGGCCTGTTTTCAGCGTGCCGGTGGCATTGCCTCCGAACTGACCGAGGCCGAAGGTGGCGCGCGAACCGAGCACGACGGGAGCGGCAAAGCCGCCTGCCACGGCAAGGTAGGCACGCTGTCCTGGCCCGTCGATGCTGCCGATCGCGATAATCTGGCCGGCATGAATGGTGACGGCCTCGTCATGCGGCAATTTCCTGCCGTCGACGTGCATCGCCATCCTGGCGCCGGCAAGGGCAACCACCGTATCGGTATGGAATTTCAACACTGGCCCGGACACCGTCAGCTCCAGCGCCGCGACCATATCGCCATTGCCGACGAGGCGGTTGGCGTGGCGGAAGGAACGTTCGTCCATCGGGCCGCTCGGCGGCACGCCGACATGCCAGAGGCCAAGCCGGCCCGGCAGCTCCTGGATGCTCGATTGCGCGCCGGGCGCGATCACCTCGACGACATCGGGCACGAAGGAGAAATCACGCAGTGCCGTCGTCGCGACCTTGCCACCGGCAAGCAGTTCGGAGCCGGCGATGGTTCTGAGGTAGTCGAGATTGGTTTCGATGCCGGAGATCAATGTGCCGGCAAGGGCGGTCTTCAGCTTCTCGATCGCCGCCGGACGGTCGTCGGCTGAGACGATCACCTTGGCGAGCATCGGATCGTAGAAAGGCGTCACGTCCGTGCCGGTCTCGATCCAGCCATCGACACGTGCATTCTCAGGGAAGGATACCTCCGTCAGCAGGCCGGCACTCGGGCGGAAATCGGCATGCGGCATCTCGGCATAGACGCGTACCTCGATCGCGGCCCCTTTCGGCTGCAAGGTCTCCGCGCCAGAAAGAACATCCTCGCCCGCAGCCTGACGGATCATCCATTCGACGAGGTCGATGCCGAACACGGCTTCGGTGACCGGATGCTCGACCTGCAGGCGCGTGTTGACCTCAAGGAAATAGAACTCCTCGCGCTGGGGATCGTAGATGAATTCGACGGTGCCGGCAGACTCGTAGGAAACGGCCGAACCAAGATCGACGGCCGCCTTGTGCAGGCGGGCGCGGGTCGCTGCCGAAAGACCGGGGGCAGGGGTCTCCTCGACCACCTTCTGGTTGCGCCGCTGCAGCGAGCAGTCGCGCTCGCCAAGCGCGATAACCTTGCCTTTGCCATCACCGAAGATCTGCACCTCGACATGGCGGGCCTCGGCAACGAAACGCTCGATATAGACACGCGCGTCGCCGAAGCTTGCCCGCGCGGTACGCTGCACGCTCTCGAAGGAAGCTTTCAGGCTCTCCGGATCGGCGCAGAGCTGCATGCCGATGCCGCCGCCGCCGGCCGTGCTTTTCAGCATGACAGGATAGCCGATCGTCTCGGCGGCCGAAAGCGCTTCATCGGCGCTTGAAAGCAGACCCGTGCCGGGCAAAAGCGGCACGCCGCTCGCCTTAGCAAGTTCACGGGCCGTATGCTTGAGGCCGAAGGCCGAAAGATGTTCGGGTCGGGGGCCGATAAAGGTGATGCCTTCGGCGGCAAGGCGCTCGGCAAAGCTGATATTTTCCGAAAGGAAGCCGTATCCGGGATGTACCGCTTGCGCGCCCGTCGCCCTGCAGGCGGCGATGACGGCGTCGACATTGAGATAGCTTTCGCTGGCCGGCGCCGGCCCAAGGCGGACCGCTTCATCGGCGATTAAAGCGGGTTTTGTGAAGCGGTCGGCATCGGAATAGACGGCGACGGAGGCGATGCCCATCCGTCTCAGGCTCTTGATAACCCGAATGGCGATTTCGCCCCGGTTGGCGATCAGGACTTTCTTGAACATGCTCAGTCCTCGCCGTCCCAGATCAGCACCCGGATCGGCGTCGGGTCGAAGCCGTTGCAGGGATTGTTGATCTGCGGGCAATTGGAGATGACGCAGAGCACATCCATCTCGGCGACGAGCTCGACATAGTCGCCGGGCGCGGAGATGCCATCGACGATCGTCATCTCGCCATTCGGCTTGATCGGCACGTTCATGAAGAAATTGATGTTCGGCACGATGTCGCGCTTACTCATGCCATGTTTGCTGACCTCGAGGAGGAAGTTGTCGCGGCACGCATGCAGATATTTCGTGCCGTGGCCGAAGCGCACCGTATTGCTCTCGCAGGAGCAGGCGCCGGCCGACGTGTCATGACGGCCGCAGCTGTCGGCCGTCATGGTCAGCATGACGTTTCCTTCGTTCGACATGATCTTCGTGCCGATGCCGATATAGGCGGCGCCCTGCGTGCGCATCGTGTCCTGATTGGAATAGCGCTCGGAGAAATCATCGGCCCGGTAGAAGAGCGTGTCGATCGCCTGTTGGCCGAAACTGTCCTCTATGCGGATCGTCTGACCCTTGCGCACGATGCCGGACCATGGGGCTTCGGCCGCGATGAAATGGTCCTGAGCGGCATCCTCCAGGCTGCGGGTAGGGGAGGTCTGGATGAAATCGGACATGATCGTTTCCTCAGGCCAGCATCAGGGCATTGTTTTCGAAGCCGCGCACGGCTTCGGCCGTTGCCGTGCGGCAAAGATCATCCGCAGCCGGCACGGCCGCCCTGTAGCGGGTGATGACGACAGGCTTCGGCTGATAGGCGGGATCCGGATCGAGCGGATGCGGGCAATTGGAAAAGCCGACCAGCATGTCCATCTCGGCGCGCAGCTCGACGTAATCGCCGCTATTGGAACGCTTGCCCTGCCAGCTGAAGCCGCCGGCCTCGGCGAGGCGGACAGGGGCAAAAAGATTGAGCATACCGGGGATGTCGCGGCGATCGAGACCGAGCTTGCCGGCCACGAGGACCAGGTTGTCGCGGGTGTTGCGGGTCTTCTCGCCGGGATATTTGGCGGCGTTCGAGGCAGCCGTCGAGCCGCCCATCAGGCAGTCATGGGCGCCGGAACTATCCTCCGTCATCGAGAACATGACGCGGCCCATGTCGGAAAAGATCACGCGCCCCTTGCCGAGCGCCGTCGTCCATTGGACCTTTGCCGTATCGACAAGATTGATCCGTTCGCTGGTATCGGCGGCGCTCCAGGCGACCAGGGCCACGGTGGAATTGCCCTCGGCCTGATCGACGCGGATCGCCTCGCCGCGTTGAAGTTTCGTCGACCAATACCAGCCGCCGGGGACGGTTTCCTGATGGATGATAGCCGCGGCGGCGATTACCGGAGCCGGCAAAGGGCTTGGGCTAGGCAGGGCCTTGGGGGCGAATTCCAGCCCCTTCTTCTGATGCTCCTCATAGCGCGCGCGATTGGCGGCGATCTCTTCGGGGGAACGTCTCACATGCATCATCGCATCTCTCCTGACGGTGCCAGGTCGTCCCGGCTGCGCCCCAGGGAAGCGACCGGGCCGTCCCGGTCGGGGCTGAACATCGATGGTTCGCCGGCAAGGCGCGGCGGCCAGATGGAAATGTCCTTGGTGATAGTGGCGCCGTAGCGCTCTTTTTCTTCCGGTCGGTCGCGGCGCCGTTCGAAGGCGACGACGCGGCTTGCCAGCGTGAAGGCTTCGCGCATGTCGTGCGTGACCATGACGACTGTCATCTGCGTTTCGTGCCAGAGCCGCTTCATCAGCGTGTGGATTTCGGCGCGAATGCCGGGATCGAGCGCACCAAAGGGTTCGTCGAGAAGCAGCACCTTCGGCTTCATGATGAGCTCTTGGGCGAGCGCCAGGCGCTGCTGCATGCCGCCGGAGAGCTGAGCCGGATATTTGCTCTCCGAACCGGCGAGCCCGACCTCGGCGATCAGCTCTCGCGCTTCCGCAATGGCGTTGCGGCGCGCAGCGCCGAAGAGCCTGGCCTTGTAGCGCGCGGCGGATAGTTCCTTGCCGAGCAGCACATTGCCGAGCACCGTCAGATGCGGAAAGACGGAATAGCGTTGGAAGACGACGCCGCGATCCGCTCCCGGCTCAGGCGGCAGCGGCTCACCGTCGAGCAGGATCTTGCCCCTGGTCGGCCGCTCCTGGCCGAGCAGCATGCGCAGGAAGGTGCTTTTGCCGCAGCCCGACGGGCCGACAAGGGCGAGAAAGGCGCGCGAGGCGACGGTCAGCGACAGGTCCTCGAGCACGATCTGGTCGCCATATTCCTTCCAGACCCTTTCGATCTTCAGCTCGCTCATCCTTGCTTCTCCAGTTCCGACCACGGGAAGACGGCGATGCGCAGGCGGTCGAGGAGGGCGTTCATGACGACGGCAAGCAGGGTGATCCAGACGACATAGGGAAAGATGATGTCCATCGAGAGATAGCGGCGGACGAGAAAGATGCGGTAGCCGAGGCCGGATTCCGAGGAGATCGCCTCGGCCGCAATCAGGAACAGCCATGCGGGGCCGAGCTGCAGTTTTAGGCAGGTGATCAGCCGCGGCAGGATCTGCGGCAGCACGACACGCAGGCCGATCTGCCAGGAGGAGCCGCCGAGCGTCTCGGCCTTGACGATCTGCTCGCGCGGCAATTCCAGAGCCTTCAGTGCGAGATCACGGATCATCGTCGGCGCGACACCAATGACGATGAGGGTGATTTTCGAGGTTTCGCCGAGCCCCATGATGATGAAGAGGATCGGCAAGAGCGCCAGCGGCGGCACCATGGAGATGACGGCAATGAAAGGGGCAAGAAGCGCCCTGAGATAGGGCAGCATGCCAATCAGCATGCCGATGACGAGTGCAATCATTGTCGAGATGCCGAGGCCGGAGAGCAGGCGGATCAGGCTTGCGCCCGTGTCCGACCAGAGCAGGAATTCGCCGGTGCGCGGATCGGCGACGAAGGCCAGACGATTGATCGCATCGGCAAAGCCGGCAAGGCTCGGCAGAAGCTTGTCATTGGCGTTCGCAGCCAGTCGTGTGGCCGAGCCGAAGGCATAGGCAAGGGCAAGCAGCACGAAGGGCAGCATCATCAAGGCTAACTGTGCCCCGCGGCTCGGCCTCGTGTTGATCCAACGCATGGGAAATGCTCCGCTGGTGAAGGAGGGGAGGCGGCGGTAAACCACGCCTCCCTGCGATTAGAGCGAACCGTCGGCGGCGGCCTTCATGTAGGTCTCGGTGAAGCGCAGCTTCACATTGCCGGTATCGCCAAGAACCTTGCCATCAGGCATTTCGATGCCGATGACATCGGCTGACGGCGCACCGTTGCCGAGCAGCCCTTTTTCGAAGAGAAAGTTGCGCACCAGATCCATAGTCTTCGGCAGGCTCGGCGAGGCGGTGAAGGCAACGGCATCTGCCGGCTTGTCGAAAAGCTTGGTGGCGGCGAGTTGAGCGTCAAAGCCGGCAAGATCGGTGCCGGATGCCGAACCCATGGCCTCGCGGGCTGCCTTGCCCTCGGCGGTTTCGGCGCGCAGCAGGGCGGCCGTCTCGTACCAGATGCCGGCAAGCGCCTTGCCGAAGTTCGGATTGTCTTTCAATACGCCGCTATTGGCGACCATCAGGTCGATGATTTCGCCCGGCACCTGCGAACTGTCAAAAACCTTCTTGGCCGTGGGGTCTTCGAGGATGGTGGAGACCAGCGGGTTCCAGGTGACGACGGCGGTAACGTCTGGTGTCTTGTAGGCCGCGACCATGTCGGCGTCGGAGGTGTTGACCACCTTAACGTCACGCTCCGTCAGCTTGATGCTTTCGAGCGCGCGGGCGAGCAGGTAGTGCGAGACGGAGAATTCGACGAGGTTGACGTTCTGGCCCTTGAGATCGGCAAGGGCAGTCTTGTCCTTCAGGATGACCGCATCATTGCCGTTCGAGAAGTCGCCGACGATCACCGCTGTTGTATCGACGCCGCCGGCGGCCGGGATCGACAGGCCATCCATGTTGGTCAGCGTCACGGCATCGAAGGCTCCCGCCGTGTACTGGTTCATCGACTCCACGTAGTCATTGAACTGTGTGACATCGATCTTGATGCCGTATTTGTCGGCCCATTTCTTGACGATGCCGTGATCTGCGGCATAGCCCCAGGGCATCCAGCCGACATATATGGACCAGGCGACCTTGAATTCGCTCTTCTGCTCGGCCGTGGCGATGGAGCTGAAACCCAGCGCCAGCGACGCCGAAAGGGCGGTGATGGAAAGGATCTTCGAAAAAGTCTGCATTGAAATTCCCCTTTTGCTTTTCTTCAAAAGGGATCGGCAATGACCATCGTGCCGCCAATCCCTTGGCTTACGAGGTCTCCCGGGCTTTTGTCCCGCCGTGCACCCGACAGGATTTCTCCCCCGCCGGTGATGGCTCTCGGACCAGCCGCGCTTCAGAAAGCGCCGGAACCCTAGCCACCAACTCTGTTCATATCGAAGCAAGCGCTATGCCAGATCTTACATCCGGTTGATTTTTAATGATAAAGTTACGTTTCCTGCGGAGCGTTGCTTAAAAAGTGCATCCAGTTGCTCAATGAATGTGCATCTGGAAATAGAATTGGACCTATGTCGAGCATTGGCCTGAATACCCGCGGACCCAGAAAGTCGCGCAGGTTGCCCATCTTCGGATAGTGCGGCGCTCCTATTGAAATGGCTGCGACAGTCTAGTTTAAATTGTTGAATCGTGGAATATGATCGAATAGTTGCATTTCCGAGGCGGTCGTCGGTGCGGCTTCGGATGGGATCAGCGATCATCGGGCCAGCTTTCGAATGACGACTGCCCAATGGTTTCGTCACCGACGCCAGTTGACTCGAACATCGGTCGATGAGGTAGCGCATGGAGGTTGCAAATGTCTCGCCATAAGCTGTCTTTCGTTCTCGTGCTTGCATCGCTGCTTGCTGCCCAGACTGTAGAAGCGGACGGTCCCGGCGGTGTTGCCCGTAGCTTCAAGTCGGCACCAATATTCCTTTATATTTCCGAAGGACGCCGGACTGCCGCGCCCTTTGCGCACGTAATGTTTTGTGCCCGACATCCGGATGAGTGCTCTGTTCGCGGTAAAGCTTCGCAAATCCTGCTGAGCCCTTTTGCAGACAAGCAGCTTCACGCTGTTAACGCCTCGGTCAACGGCTCGATTCGTCCGGTCGACGAGCAGTCCGATCAGGGCGATGTCTGGCAGGAGAACGTCGAGTCCGGCGATTGCGAGGATTATGCGCTGACAAAGCGTGACCACCTGATCGCGCTGGGCTGGCCGTCGAAAGCATTGCGCATTGCCGTCACCAAGACGTCCAGCGGCAAAGGCCACGCGGTCCTGGTCGTCAGGACCGACCGTGGCGACCTGGTGCTTGACAACCGTACGAATGAAATCAGGGACTGGAAGGATGCCGATCTTCGCTGGCTGATGATCCAGTCTGGCGAAGACCCGCGCGTATGGTTCGAACTTTAGATCCAGCGGACCGGTTTCCGATGCCGGCTTCGTTCGGTGACATCGCGTTCGAGCTCATCGAGCCGTGCAAGACAGCAAGGCGGCCCTATTCTCCGGTAAAGATGACCATGAAGCGCTTGCGCGACCGTTCGATATGGTCGCGCATCGCTGCTTCGGACGCAGCCGAATCCCGTTGCTTGATGGCGAGAATGATGCGGGCATGTTCATCGTTCGCGTCGGATGTCGCGCGCGAATGAAAATAAAGGCGGAACAGATGCACATGCGTGTGCAGGCGCGTCAGCGTTTCGTGGATGAGGCCGTTCCCGCTGCCGAGTGCGATCATGTCGTGAAAGGCGCCGTCGCTCTGGGCGAACCGACCATAGGCTAGCCGCGCATCCTCTTGCCGGATGCTACGCATTTCGCCATCGATGGCTTCGAGAGAGGCAATCATCTCCTCACTCATCATTTCGGCGGCGCGAGCTGCGGCGAAAGGTTCGACGAGCAGCCGCAGTTCGTAAAGTTCCTGCAATCGGTAGCGATCCATCTGCGGGGCCGCACTGTAGCCGATCAGATGCGTCTTGACGACGAGGCCTTGAGCTTCCAGCCGCGAAAGCGCTTCGCGGATCGGCGTCTGCGAAACCCCGAGCTCGCGAACGAGGTTATCGACGGATATACGGCCTCCGGGTGGAATCTTGAGCGACATCAGCTGCGCATAGATGGCGCTGTAGACCTCGTCTCCAAGGCGCGGCGGGCGACGCAGCAGGCCGGTCTCGTTTCGAATTGAGCCGTTAATCTCTTTTGCCATTCTCGATATGCTCCCTTGACGCCAAATCCTCCTATCAGCATAGTGGCCTCGCTGCAATCAGATATCCGATCGGATTTTACGTCGTGACTGTTGTTGATGCCGCCCGTCTCGCGAATCTTGCTGACTGTGCTCTTGAGAGGGCTGGCGTCCCTAGTGACCATGCGATCCAACAGCGCGATCTGCTGATGGAAGCGGAATTGCGCGGCGTATCGTCCCATGGGCTGTTGCGGCTCGACCGTATCATCCGGCGTATCCAGAATGGCGTGACCAATCCGAAGGCGCGCGGCAGCCACGAATGGCGGGGAAGCGCCTTCCTCGCAGTTAACGGCGAACGGGGCCTTGGGCCTGTGATCGCCAATGCGGCGCTGGAGGCCTTAAAGACGAGGGCGACGGAGACCGGCGTCGCCATTGGCGCCATCCGCAATTCCAATCATATCGGCATGCTTGGCTGGTACGCCGAACGTATCGCCACGGACGGCTTCACCATCATCGCGCTTTCGACCAGCGAGGCGCTGGTGCATCCATGGGGTGCCCGCAAGGCCATGCTCGGCACCAATCCTATCTCCATCGGCGTCCCGACCGGCGGTCAGCCATTCATGATGGACACCGCAACCAGCTTAGTCTCTATGGGCGAGATCCACGATCACGCCAGCCGCGGGCAAGCGATTCCGCCCCATTGGGCGCTCGATGCCGACGGCAATCCGACGACCGATGCCAATGCGGCAAAGAACGGCTCGATCGCGCCCTTCGGACAGGCCAAGGGCTATGCGCTCGGCCTCGGCTTCGAGCTTATGGTCAGCAGCCTGACGTGTGCCGCGCTCGGCCGTGACGTCCGTGGCACGCTTGACGATACCAGCGTCTGCAACAAGGGCGATCTCTTCATCGTCATCGACGGCCCGCGCCGCGACCTGCAGGCATATCTTCAAGACATTCGCAATGCACTGCCGGCGGAAGGCTTTTCCGAGGTGCTCGTCCCGGGCGAGCGTGGCCGCGCCTGCCGCGACAAGCGCTTGAGCGAAGGCGTCCCGATCGCGGACGAGGTCTGGGAACGCCTACAGGTATTGGCCGGCGTCAAGGCCGCGGCATAGAAATTCAGGAGGTTTGGATTTGTCGCTATTTGGAGCCATGCGCACACCGCGCAATCTCGTCTTCGGGGCGGGTCAGCGCGGCGCACTTCCAGGCTATGCGGCCAGGCTCGGCCGCCGTGCGCTCGTCGTTACGGATGCCCGCTTGAGTGAAGACGCCGATTTCCGCAGGCTCATGGATGGGCTGAAGGCCGCAGGCGTCGAGTTCAGCATCTTCGACGGCACGATTGCCGAACTGCCGCTCGAATGTATCGCCAAGGGTGTCGAAACCGGCAAGGCCTTCGGCGTCGATCTTGTCATCGGAATCGGCGGCGGCAGTTGCCTCGATGCAGCCAAGGTCGCGGCCCTGCTGCTCGCCCATCCCGGCAAGGCCTCGGACTACTACGGCGAATTCAAGGTTCCTGGGCCCGTCCTGCCGCTCATTCTGCTGCCGACCACGTCGGGAACCGGTTCGGAAGTGACGCCGGTCGCTGTGATCACCGACCCGGACCGGGCGATCAAGGTTGGTATCGCCAGCCCGCACCTGATCTGCCATACCGCGATCTGTGACCCCGAACTGACCTATTCTTGCCCGCCCGTCCTGACTGCCGTCTCCGGCGCGGATGCGCTGACGCATGCAATCGAAGCCTATACGACGATCCGTCGCCAGCCGACGGCAAGCATCGTCCACGAGCATGTCTTCCTCGGCAAAAATGCCTTGAGCGACGCCTATGCGCTGATGGCGATCTCCCACATTTCCGCCAGCCTGAAGCGCGCGTGTGAGAACGGCAATGACCGGGAAGCCCGCGAACGCCTGATGTTAGGAGCCACCGCCGCCGGGCTTGCCTTCGGCACGGCCGGGACGGCGGCGGCGCATGCCGTGCAATATCCCGTAGGCGCGATGACGCATACCGCACATGGAGCAGGGGTGGCCGTAATGATGCCCTATGTGATGGAATTCAACCGCAGCTATTGCGAACTGGAGCTTGCCGAGATCGGCCAGGCGATGGGGCTGGAGCTTGCGGACAAGTCCATCTCCGAAAGGGCTGACGCCACGATCGATGCTGTCGCCACCATCTTCGCGTCCATCGGTATCCCGAAAACCATTGCCGATCTAGGCATCGTCGTGGCGCAACTGCCCCAGGTGGCTGAACAGGCCATGAGCAGCGCCCGGCTGATCAAGAACAATCCGCGTCCTCTCGACCTGACGACGATGGCGATCCTGGTGAACGCTGCCTTCACAGGCGATCGGGCCCGCCTGAGAGCCAACGCAGGTGCACGAAAGATAAACTGACGATGACAATGACGCAGAAGATTACCCCGCAGGTCGGTTTCGATCTCAAATCTGTTCCGACCGATCTTTTCATCGGCGGCAAATCGCGGGACGGTTCGTCCGGCAAGCGTCTCGATGTCTTCGACCCCTCGACCGGTGTGGTGATCGCCGCTGTGGCGGACGCCTCGATCGAGGATGCGCTCGATGCTGTGAGTGCCGCTTACGAGGCTGGACCGGCCTGGGCAGCGACGGCTCCGCGCAGGAAGTCGGAGATCCTGCGCCGTTGCTTCGAGTTGATGATCGAAGGCAAGGACATGCTTGCCGAGCTCATCAGCCTAATGTCTATACACGCGATCTCGCCCGCGGCCTGCGCGTTTCGAAGCGACTGGAGGCTGGCATGATCGGCCTCAACCGCGGCATCGTCTCGGACCCGCCGCGCCATTCGGCGGCGTCAAGCAGAGCGGCCTCGGGCGCGAAGGCGCTCATCACGGCATCCTGGAATCTTCGGAGACCAAATATATCGCGGCCACCTGGTAGGCCGCATTAGGGAGGAAGAACATTGAAGATTACCAAAGTTGAACCTTTTCAGATAACGCTTGGCGAAGGTGCCGGCTCATCGAAGAGCGCGTTCGTCCGCATCGAGACGGAGGATGGCGAATTTGGCCTCGGCGAAGCCTCGCCCATGCAGGGGGGCTATGCCTCGCTGGTCGTCATCGCCCGGGACATGGCGCCGTTTCTGGTGGGCAAAGATGTTCTCGATCATGCGGTTCTGCTCGATCAGCTTTTTCATCGCTGCGTGAAGCTCGGACCGGAAGGTATTACCACTGCGGCTCTTGCCGCTCTTGATATTGCTCTTTGGGATCTGAAGGGAAAGCTGTTCAAGCAGCCTGTCTATAAGTTGCTCGGCGGTGCCTGGAAAACCAGCCTTACCTGCTATTCATCGATCGGCGGTAACGCGGCAAGAACGGTCGACGAGGTTGTCCGCATCGTCGAAAGGCGCGTCGCCAAGGAAAATCCAGCTGCCGTCAAGATCCGCTGGGACGGCGACCGTAGCCGTCAAGATGTCGATATCCCCGGCGACATCGCCAAGGCAAAAGCCGTGCGCAAGCTGCTCGGTGATGATTTCGTTCTCGGCTTCGACGCCAATAATGGCTATTCCGTCGGCGGCGCCATGCGCGTCGGCCGCGTCTTGGAGGATCTGGGCTACACCTGGTTTGAGGAGCCGGTGCAGCACTATAACGTCCGCGCCATGGGTGAGGTCGCGCAACGGCTCGACATTACCGTCTCGGCCGGAGAACAGACCTACACGTTGCAGGCCCTGCGCGATCTCATCGATGCAGGTGTCCGTATGGTCCAGCCCGACATCGTCAAGATGGGCGGTATTACCGGCATCATGAAATGTGCAGCCATCGCACATGCCGCCGGCGTCGAGCTCGTGCCGCACCAGACGCAGCCGACCGTCGGCCATCTCGCCAATATTCACGTTCTCAGCACCATCATGCATTTAGCCAAGCCGGTTGAACTGGCGGATAACTGGGAGAGAGGAGCTCCCGTATTTGTCAATCCATCGGAGCCGAAGAACGGCCGGTTCGAACTGCCGCAGGCACCGGGCCTCGGTATGGAATTCGATGCCGCTGAAATGGAGCGGCGCAAAATCGCAATTCAGCATTAGCCGCAGCAACACTATCCTTGGGAGGAAGGAAATGAGCTCGTCACGTAGAGAATTTCTGGTTCAATCCGGACTGGCCGTCACGACGGCCGCCGTCGCTTCGACGATCGGTCTGGGCAGAGCCCGAGCCGGCGATATGGACACGATTTCGATCGCGCTCGCATCCCGCGCACCGGTCGGCCTCAATCCACAACAGACTGGCCTGAACGGTGGTGACAACTGGGCGGTCAACCAGCTCTTCGACACGCTGGTGAAGCCACCGGAGGGTCGTTGGGCCGTCAAGCCGGATGAATTCCTGCCGAGCATTGCTGAGAGTTGGGAATCGTCGGCCGATGCCAAGACATGGACGTACAAGATCCGCAAGGGCGTCAAATTCCACAAGAACTACGGCGAGGTCACGGCCGACGATGTGGTCTTCACTTTCCAGCGGCAGCTCGACCCCAAGCAGGTGACGGCAAACAAGGTGATCTACGCCAATATCGCCAGCTGCGAAGCCGTCGATCCCATGACCGTCCGCTTCACCCTGAAGAGCCCTGACCCGCTCTTCAATGGAAGCTGCGCTTCCACACTCAGCGTCTCGATTTTATCGAAGAAGGCATTCGAGGAAAAAGGGGAGCGGTTCAATACCGACGCGATCGGTACTGGGCCGTATCAGCTTCAAACCTTTGATGCCAATGACGGCCTTCTTCTCACTGCCTTTCCTGAACACTTCGACGGACCGCCGGCGACCCCCAATCTTCGCATTACCTTCATCGCCGATACGACCGCACGAACGCTCGCTTTCGCGGCCGGTCAGGTCGACATGATCGAAGGCGTGCGCGCGCCGGGATGGATCGAGACGATGAAGCAGCGGTCGGCTGACACCATCTTCGACGCGACGGCTCCTGGCTCGCACAACACGCTGAACATCAATCTGACGCGCAAGCCGCTGGACAATCTGAAGGTCCGTCAAGCGATCCGCTATGGCATCGACAATGCGGCGATTGCCGCCGCTTTCCAGGGCATCGCAAGCCCTATGGTCGGGATTATCGCCTCGCAATTTGCAGGCTCGGTAAAGGTGGCGGATCTACCTGTGGAACTGCAATACAAACCGGATCCGGCAAAGGCCAAGGCACTGCTTGCCGAGGCGGGCTTTCCCAACGGCGTTACCATTCCCTGCTATGTCAGCCAGCGGGAAGACTATGCCTCGATCATGCTGATGATCCAGGAGCAGTTGCGCACCTCGGGTATTACGCTCGACCTGAAGATCATCGATCACACCACGTTCCACTCCGACAATCGCCAGGACAAGAACGCGCTCGCGCTTTATTCCTCGAGCTTCCCGCCGGTTCCAACGCTGACGCTCGCATCCCAGCTCGCCGCTTCCGCGGAGGTCAAGACCGACGGCAAGGGTGGCGGCAATTACAGCCACTACGGCGTCGCTATTCCCGGGATCGACGACCTCCTTGCCAAAGCGCAGAACGAGCCGGACTTCGACAAGCGCATCGCCCTCATTCAGGAGGCGGAGAAGAAGGTGCTGACGGACCTGCCGCTGCTTGGCGTCATCGCGCTGTCCTACGTGATCGCCAGGAACCCGCGGGTCGATATCGGCTACAAGGTCGAGTCGGGACCGGCCTATTGGTCGCTCGCAAAAGCCAAACGCGTCGGCTGAGGCGGGATCGTCCTGTTTGGTTGAGGATCGGTGGCGGTCGCTAGCCGGCGTACGGCAGACGGTGCACCGCTACTCCATCAGCTCCTCTCCAAGCCAGTTGCGGAAGAGGCGGAACGTTCTGGATCGAAGCTTCGATTCGGCGAACAGGAAGAAGTAGTGTTCGTGTACCGTTTCGTTTTCGAAGAGGACGACGAGCTGGCCGTGGGCGAGCTCCTGCTCGACCAGCCGACGGCGCACGATGGCGATACCGAGACCTTCGACGGCGGCGGTCGGTTCAAGCCCGGAGCTTTCCATGTCAATGAAGCGCGTATGGGCGAAGATCCTTGGCGCGCGGGGGCCGAGCCAGCGTTCCCAGTTGCGGGTGAATTCGGCCGAGCGTAAAAGTGTATGGCACTCCAGATCGTCAGGTGTTTCGAGTTTCGGGGCGCGGCGCAGATACGAGGGGCTACAGACCGGTGTCAGGTCGGCGTCGCCGAGCATTTCACAGACGAAGCCCTTGCGGCTGACCGCTTCGCCGACATGAATGGTGCCGTCAACGCTCTCGATCTCTTGAGCGCCGGTGACGAATTTCACCACGATATCAGGGCTGCAGGCGTAAAGTGTGCCGAGCGCCGGCATGATACATTTTTGCAAAAAGACGCGCGGGCTGCCGATTACCAGCGGCCGCCGTTCAATGCCGACGGCAAGATCGCTCGTCACACCGCGGATCGCATCGAGCGAGCCATGAATTTTCGCCCAGTAGACCTCACCGGCAGGCGTAAACGAAATGCGCCGATGCGACCGCTCGAAGAGATCGCAGCCGAGAAAGGTTTCGAGATTCTGGATCTGCCGACTGACGGCGCCGGCCGTCAGGCAGAGTTCGTCAGCCGCCTTGCCCCGGTCTCTTTTCCAGTTTCATCGCCACGATCGCGGGCATCAAGGATATCGGCGACGGAAAGATTGAGATCGACACCAAGAAGCCCGATCCGAACCTTCTGCGCAGCCTCAGCAATATCGGCATCGTCGAAAACCCCACGGGCCGTACGCTGGCCTATGACGACAAGACTTGCGGCAATGACAACTGGCTGGATACGGCCGGCTTCAACAATGGCAAAGTCTCGCCCGGTATTGGCCATTACAAGGTCAAGACGTTCACACCCGATGTCGAGATCGCGCTGGAGCGCAACGAACAATATTACGGCACGCCCGCCGCCTACGATACCGTGCTGGTCAAATCGCTGCCCGATAACAGTGCCCGCATCGCTGCACTACTCGGTGGCTCGGTGGACGTCATCAATGCCGTGCCGATCAATAGCATCGACAGTATCCAGTCCTCCGACAAGCTGCATCTTTCCTCCATGCCTTCGACGTTGTTAATCTTCCTGCTGCCAGACCAGGGCCAGGAACCGACGCCGAAAGTTTCCGGCACGAATGGCAAGAATCCTTTCCTCGATCCGCGCGTGCGCCGGGCGCTGAGCCTCGCCATCAACCGCGACGAGATCGCCGAGAAGATCATGGGCGGCATGGCGCAGCCAGCGAGCCAGATCATCGTCGACGGCATCTTCGGACATAATCCGACGCTCGAACCCTACCCCTACGATCCGCAGGAGGCAAAGCGCCTGCTCGCGGAGGCCGGCTATCCGAACGGCTTCTCGCTGACGCTGAGCGCGCCCAGCGACCGTTACGTCAACGGCGCGCAGGTGGCCCAGGCAGTCACGGCCATGCTTTCGCAGATCGGACTCAACGTGACGCTCGAGACTTTCCCGCTCAGTATCTACTTCACCAAGGCGAGCGCTTACGAATTCAGCCTCTACCTCGCGGGCGCTGCCGCCGATACCGGCGAGGGCCTCAGCCAGATGATCAATGTCGTCGGCACCCGCAATCCGGATCGCGGCTGGGGTGGCGCCAATCGTGGCCGCTATTCGAGCCCGGTGACCGACAAGTTCCTGGAAGAGGCGCAGTCGACGCTCGACGACGCCAAGCGAGAGGAATTGCTCCGTTCCGCCGTCGCCCAATCCCGCAAGGACGAGGCTTTGGTGCCGCTCTATCACGAGTTCGGCGTCTGGGGCGTGCGCAACGGCGTGCATTTCGATGCCAATGCAAACCTGACCAACATTTTCTATACAGCGCGTCCCGAATAACGCGCGGCAACTTGGCAAGGCGGCTTCGTTCCGCCTTGCTCCTTCCTCACGAGAGTTCGAAGCCAAATGGGTACTGAATTCAACGACGCGCTCGCGTCGCAATACGACTATCGAGGACTGCGGGAAGCCTTTGCGGCACCTGCGCTCTACCAGGCTTTCCTTGATGTCGAGAAGGCCGTGGCGCTCGCTCAGGGGGAGCTCGGCATGATACCGGCGGCCTCGGCCACTGTTATCGCCGACCATTGCCGCTGTGAACGTCTCGACATGCAGAGGTTCGAAGTCTCCTACCGCACAACCCGACATCCGTTGATGCCGCTCATCAACGAACTCGTCAGGCTCTGCGGACCCGAGCACGGCGGTTACGTCCACTGGGGTATCACGACGCAGAACGTCATCCAGACAGGTCTGCTCCTGGTCGCCAAGCGTGCGCAGACGGTGCTTGACGGACTGCTCGCCGATATCCTGCGTCATCTCGGACGCCATGCGCGCAACCACGCCAATACTGTCATGGCAGGGCGGACCCATTACCGCCACGCCGTGCCAATCACCTTCGGCTTCAAGGTCGCCGTCTGGATCGAGGAATTCCTGCAGGCCGCGGACCGGCTGAAGGAAGCCGAAAAGCGGGCTTTCGTGGTCATGACTGGCGGCGCGGTCGGCTGCTTCTCGGCGCTCGGCCGTGAAGGCCCTGCCTTCCAGTCGCGTGTCGCTGCCTTGCTCGGCATGGGGGAGATGGCAATTCCCTCGCGGGCGATCCGCACGCATATGTGCGAATATGTCAATGCACTGAGCCTTGCGGCCTCCGTCTGCCATAAGATCGCCGAGGAGGTCTATCAGAGCGCATCGGAAGAATACGGAGAGTTGCATGAGGGTCGTATCGAAGGCACCATCGGCTCCTCCACCATGCCGCAGAAGATCAACCCCATCCTCTGCTACGGCATCGTCGCCAACAGCAACAGGCTCTATTCCTGCGCCGGCATGCTGATGGCGACAGCACACCGCCCCTTCGAGTCGGACGGAAGCGCCAATCAGATGTTCGAGGACGGACTGGCCGAGGTCATCAACGCCATTTCCGAAATCCTCGTGCGGACCGAACTTCTGGTGCGTGACCTCCATGTCGATACGGCACGGATGCGGGCCAATCTCGACCTGTCGCATGGTTCGATCTTCGGCGAATATGCCATGATGCAGCTCGGCAAAACGCTCGGCAAGCATCGGGGCCACGAGCTGGTGCATGACGCCGCGATCGCTGCGGCCGATGGGAAGTCGCCGTTCCTGGAGGAGCTTGCGCATCTGCCGGGTGGCGCGCAGCTCGCCTCGGATATCGAAGGCCGACTCGAAAAGGGCAGCATCAGCGGCATCTGCGCCGAATATGCGCAGTATTATGGATCACTGGCCGCTGATATCGCGGAGGCGATCCCGACGGCCGAAGCGCGCAACATCAACGTCTACCTGAGGGCCGACCGCTGATGCTCCCCTTCGTGCTGCAACGCCTGCTGCAAAGTATAATCGTCGTCCTTGTTCTGTCGGTCGTGCTTTTCGTCGGTGTCTGGATGATCGGCAATCCGGCCGATATCCTGATCTCCTCGGAGGCCTCCGAGGCGGACCGGCTTGCGGCGATCACCGCGCTCGGCCTCGACAAGCCGCTCTGGCAGCAATATCTCGTCTTTCTGAACAATGCCGCCCATGGCGACTGGGGCGCCTCCTTCGTCTATAAGGAGCCGGCGGTCAGCATCATCCTGCAGCGCCTGCCGGCAAGTCTGGAACTCGGCGCGGTCGCCTTCATTATCGCGATCGCGATTTCTGTGCCTGCCGGGCTTTATGCGGGGCTGAGACCACAATCGCCGATCGGCCGCGGTATCATGGCCTTCTCGCTGATCGGCGTCAGCATTCCCACCTTTTGGCAAGGCATGCTGCTGATCGTCGCCTTCGGCATTGCACTCCCAATCCTGCCCGTCGGCGACAGGGGACAGGTCGCCACCCATCTCGGCATCACCACCAGTCTCTGGACGCTCGATGGCTGGTCGCACATCGTCATGCCTGCCTTCAGCCTGGCGCTTCTGAAGATGTCGCTCCTGATGCGTGTCACGCGCGCTGCAACGATGGAAATCTCGCGCCTCGATTTCATCAAGTTCGCTTATGCCAAGGGCGTGCGCACCCGCAAGGTTGTCGTCGGCCATATCCTGCGCAATGCGCTGGTGCCGCTGATCACCGTCACCGGCATCGAACTCGGCAATCTACTCGCCTATGGCGTCATCACCGAAACAGTCTTTTCGTGGCCGGGGCTCGGCAAACTTCTCATCAACTCGATCAAGGTTCTCGACCGACCGCTAATCGTCGCGCAGCTCACCTATACGGCGCTACTCTTCATCGCCATCAATTTCATCGTCGATGTCCTGCATATGGCGATCGATCCGCGCGTCAAATCCGTTCTGAGGCGCGCATCATGAGCACTACCGGTTTCAGGGACTTCGCGCAGCGTTTTGCAGAAAGCCGCAGTGCCGTCATCAGCCTTCTCATCTGTCTCGTCTTCGTGTTCTGCGCACTCTTTGCGCCGCTGATTTCACCCACCGATCCTTACGACCTGACCAAGCTGCAGCTTTCGGATGCGCTGAAGCCTGCCGGCTCCAAACACGTGTTGCCCGGTGAAGAGATCCGCGCCGATTTCCGTATTGAAGGAGCCGCGATCTCGGCCCAGCCCGCCGCGACGGCCCAGACCCGCGAGACGATCGTCACGACGTCCTGCGGCGAGAACTGTCTGAGCGTCGGCATCCAACCGGAAGGCACGCCGCTCGCCAGCCTGCAGATCCGCAACCTGCCGGCGGGTGTGACAATCGAGGGCGGCAAGAAACACATCGTCCAGCCCTGGTGGACGGTTACCAATCCCGAGGGCGGCAAGGTCAGGCTGACCGGAACGCTTCCGACGAATTTCAGCTTCGTCGCCATCGCGAAGTCGATGGATCAGGAAACCGGCTTCGTCTTCCGCCTCGGTACCGACAGCTTCGGCCGCGATATGCTTTCGGCGATCCTTTACGGCATCCGCATCAGCGTCTTCGTCGGTCTCGTGGCGGCGGGCTCCGCTTTGGTGATCGGTACCGGTCTCGGGTTGCTTTCTGCCTGGCGGGGCGGAGTGACAGACGCGCTCATCATGCGCGCCGTCGACTTCATGCTCGGCCTGCCGGCACTGCTCGTCGGTCTGGCGATCCTCGCCATCCTCGGTAACGGCGTCAGCAAGGTGGTGCTCGCCATCGTCATTGTGCAATGGTCTTACTATGCGCGCACCGCACGCTCCTTCGCCATGAGTGAGCTCGGCAAGGAATATGTCGAGGCGGCCCGCTGTCTGCGCCTTTCGCCGATGCGTATCATGCTGCGTCACGTGCTGCCGAACTGCATGCCGCAGATCATCGTGCTCTTCACGTTGAATATCGCCGCTGCGATCTCGCTGGAATCCTCGCTGAGTTTCCTCGGCGTCGGCCTGCCCCTGAGCCGCCCCTCGCTCGGCATGCTGATTGCCAGCGGCTATGAATTCATCTTCTCGCATAAATACTGGATCAGCATCTATCCGGGTGTTGCCTTGCTGGTGATGATCGTCGCCATGAACCTGCTCGGCGATCGGCTGCGCGATCTCAACAATCCGCGACTCGACCACTAGAGGAGCCGGAGATGACAAAACCCTTCTTTCAGGTCGACCGCCTCAATACCTGGTTCTTCACCCGTCAGGGCGTGATCAAGTCGGTGCGCGACATTTCCTTTAATCTCGGCCGCGGCGAAGTGCTCGGCATCGTCGGCGAATCCGGCTCAGGCAAATCGGTGACCGGCATGTCGATCATGGGCCAGATCGACGAGCCCGGCCGTATCGTCTCCGGCTCGATCATGCTTGACGGCGAGGAGCTGACCGCGCTCAGTTTTGAGGAGATGCGCCCCTATCGCGGCCGGAAGATCGCCATGGTCTTCCAGAATCCATTGATGACGCTGAACCCGCTGATGCGCGTGCGGGACCAGATGTATGAGGCAATCGGCGAGCACGAAAACGTTTCCCGCAGGGAAATGCACGACCGTTGCATCGAGGTGCTGAAAGCGGTCGGCATTCCCTCTCCTGAAGAGCGGCTGAATGCCTATCCGCACGAAATGTCCGGCGGCATGCGCCAGCGCGTCGTCATTGCCACTGCTCTCTTGATGAATCCCGACATGATCATCGCCGACGAGCCGACGACGGCGCTCGACGTCACCATCCAGGCGCAGATCATCTACCACATCCGCCGCCAGATCGACGAGCGTGGCCTTGGCATGATCTGGATCACTCATGATCTCTCGACGCTTTCCGAACTCGCCGACCGGATCATGGTCATGTATGCCGGCGCGACGATGGAAGTGGGCACGACGGAGGAAATCATCGGGGCGGCGCGCCATCCCTATACCCGCAAGCTCCTCGATTCCGTGCCCTCGCGCAACGTGCCGGGCGAAAAGCTGAAGCAGATCCCGGGCAACATGCCTTCGCTGCTGACGCTCGGAAAGGGCTGTCCCTTCGCGAGCCGCTGCGAGCGTGCCACAGCGGTCTGCAATGAGCCGGTGTCGGCGACGGAGGCATCTGCCACGCACCGCATCTGGTGCTACCATCCATTCGAGGACTGAAAGCGTGAAAGAGACCATTTTCGAGGCGAGGGATTTGTCGCGCAGCTTCACGGTGGGGCGCAGCGCCCTGCAGAAACTGGCGGACAGGCTTGCTCACATCCATCCGCCCGCCGCCCTGCGTGCCGTCGATAATGTCTCGCTGTCGCTGAAGGCCGGTGAAACGCTCGGCGTCGTCGGTGAGTCCGGTTGCGGGAAATCGACTTTGGCGCGTATGATCGCTGGCATCCTGCCGATTTCCTCAGGCGAGCGGCGATTTCGAGGCGAGGTCTATGAGAGCTTCCTTGCTCGCAAAAAGGACGCACTGAAGATTCAGATGGTCTTCCAGGACCCGCTCTCCTCGCTCAATCCGCGCTTGCGGGTGGGCGAGATCGTCGGCGAGGCGGCCGTGTTGCATGGCCTGGTGCGGCGCTCGAAGATGCGCGACTACGTCATCGACATCCTCGCTCGCGTCGGTCTGCCGGCCGATAGCATCAACCGCTATCCGCACCAGTTTTCCGGCGGCCAGCGCCAGCGCGTCGGCATTGCACGGGCGCTCGCCGTCAAGCCGGATATGCTGATATGCGACGAGGCAGTGGCGGCTCTCGACGTTTCGGTGCAGGCTCAGATCATCAATCTGCTGATGGACATCAAGCGTGACAGCGGTCTCGCCATGATCTTCATCAGCCACGACCTCGGCGTCATCCGCCATCTCTGCGACCGCGTCGCCGTCATGTATCTTGGCCGTGTTGTGGAACTTGCGGAAACCGAGCAGCTCTTCGCCGCCCCGACGCATCCCTATACGCGCATGCTGCTCGACGGTATGCCGAAGATTTCTCTCCAGCGCCGTCAGTTCATGCCAATCAACGGTGAAATCCCGTCGCCGCTTAATCCCCCCTCCGGTTGCCATTTCCATCCGCGCTGTCCGATGGCGACGGACCAATGCTGCTCCAGGCGACCGGAATTGCGTGAGGTAGCACCGGGGCATATGCATGCGTGCCTGAACATCGAGCCGGGTTGAAGAGGCCCGAAAAATCACGGGCATCCGGCAGCACTGGTGGGGTCAGACGTTGAGCGCCAGACTGAGTCGCCGAAAGCGCCGCCATGATCAGTATCGACATCGTCTGATGGTCCGATCACAGCAGTAAGGGTTCTTCAGCGGCCTTCTCGCGCTTTCGTGCTGCGAAGAACGGATATGCCGAGAACCACAAGAAAGATGCCGCAGATCAGTGCATTCCAGACGAAGAGCGGTTTTGCGGCGTCGTGGAATATCCATGGCGAAACAATGAGCCAGATACCGATCAAGAGATTCACCCACTCCTCCCACAGACGGTAGGAGGCGAGTGCTGCAGCGCTGAGGATGGCGACGGCGATGCCGCAGATGAGGACGTTCCAGGCGTCAGTGCCGAGCGGTACAGAGTCCGGACTGAAGCTTCCAAGTGCCCAGGGGGAGGCGATAAGCCATACAGCGATGATGAAGGCGCTGTGGTCTTGCCAGCGACGACGTTCCATTTCTCGATCTCCCTGATTTCACGAAAGCCAATCACAGCTGGCGGCCCCATTGCGTCGGATCAAATCCTCGCGGAGACGAATTCCCATGGGCGCACATGGCCTGTTTTTGACAACCGTCAATGACCGTTTGTCGTGATTTCAAGATCATGACATCCTGACGATGAGGAGCAGCTCATGAAGGCAATGGTCCTGGAAGCGATCGGGACGCCCCTGCGTGCGATGGATCGGCCTGATCCCGTGCCCGCAGCGGGGCAATTGATGATGAGGGTCGAGGCCTGCGCCGTGTGCAGGACGGACCTTCATGTCTGCGATGGCGATCTCCCCAATCCGAAGCTTCCGCTCATTCCCGGCCATGAGACCGTCGGCATCGTCGAGGCGGTCGGGGAGGGGGTCGGGCCGTCGCGCATCGGGCAAAGGGTCGGCGTGCCCTGGCTCGGTCACACATGCGGTTGCTGCTCCTTCTGCCGGAGCGGAGAGGAAAACCTCTGCGACGAGCCACAGTTTACCGGTTACACGCGTGACGGGGGCTTTGCCACCCATGTCGTTGCGGATGCCGACTATGCCTTTGTACTCGACAGTTCGGCCGATCCGGTTGCGCTTGCGCCGCTCCTCTGCGCGGGCCTCATCGGCTGGCGTTCGCTGAAGAAGGCAGGTGACGGCAAGAGGATAGGGCTCTACGGGTTCGGCGCGGCCGCGCATATCATCGCGCAGATCTGCCGTTGGCAGGGCCGCGAGGTCTACGCGTTCTCTCGCCCGGGCGATGAGACAGCGCAACGCTTCGCGTTCGAACTCGGCGCCGTCTGGGCAGGAGGCTCGCATGAACTGCCGCCTGTAGCGCTCGATGCGGCCATCATTTTTGCGCCCGTCGGCGAACTCGTGCCTGCCGCATTGAAGGCGGTGCGGAAGGGAGGCCGGGTCGTCTGCGGCGGCATCCACATGAGCGACCTGCCCGCAATGCCCTATTCGCTGATCTGGGGGGAGCGAGCGGTGGTTTCGGTCGCCAATCTAACGAGGAAGGACGCCGAGGAATTCTTCCCCGTTGCCTATCAGGCAGGTGTCCGAACCCACACGAAAACCTATCCGCTTGCGCATGCCAATGCGGCGCTTGACGATCTACGCGCCGGCCGTCTGAGCGGCGCGGCTGTCCTGAAGCCTTGAGTGGCGCTATCGGGATGGGGCGGTATCGGATCCGGTTTCGATCGTCTTGATAAAGACAGGCCCATCATCATCTCCCCGCCAGCGCCACGCTGTCGATTCTTCCCTATTCTGCGGCATCGATCCGATCATTGATGCGGGTCAATGCGTTGTCATGGGAGGATCGCAATACTGACGAAGCCAGGGGAACTGAAAGGTCTGCAGATGATCACCGAAGGCCAGTCGGCAACCATTTCCTTTCTCAGGGACACGTTGTCCCGAAATGCTGCGCCTGTCGAAACGATCGAGACGCATATATCGCGGATATTCCTGGCCGGGGAGCGGGCGTACAAGATGAAGCGCGCCGTGAAGCTGCCCTATGCCGATTTCTCCTCTCCGGAGATACGCCTCGCCGCATGCCGCAAGGAAATCGAGTTGAATACTCCAACCGCGCCCGGCATCTATCTCGGCGTCAGGACGATCACGCAGGAAGGGGACGGCAATCTTGCGCTCGACGGCCAGGGGCAATTGGTCGATGCTCTCGTGGAGATGCAGCGTTTCGATCAGTCGCTGTTGCTCGACCGTGTCGCCACGTCAGGCGGACTGACGGCATCGATGGTGAGCTCGCTGGCGAAGGCGATCGTCCGGTTCCACCGTCTCGCCCCGATCATCCATGACAGCTCAGGCGCGGCCAATATGGCTGCCGTTTTGAAGGTCAACGAGGCCGGCTTTGCGACCAGCCATGTTTTTTCTGCCGAAGAGGTTCGCGAACTGACAGCGGCCTTCGATCGCCGTCTGGCGCAACTGGCGGAATTGCTGGACCAGCGGGAACAGGCGGGCAAGGTTCGGCGTTGTCATGGCGATCTTCATCTTCGCAATATCTTCCTGCTCGATGGCGAACCCTGCCTGTTCGATTGTATCGAGTTCAACGATCAGATCGCGACGACCGATATCCTTTACGACCTTGCCTTCCTGTTGATGGATCTCTGGCATCGCGGGCATCCCGAATACGCAAATCTGGTGATGAACCGTTATCTCGACGAGATGGACGAGGAAGCCGGCTTTGCCGCGCTGCCTTTCTTCATCGCCGTGCGCGCGGCTGTGCGGGCGCATGTGACCGCCACCCAGGCGGAAGACGCGGGTGAACGGGCGGCGATGCTGGCCGGCGAGGCGCGCTCCTATTTTGAGCTTGCCCGCTCCTTGCTGCAGCCGGCGGCGGGACGGCTCGTGGCTATTGGCGGCCTCAGCGGATCGGGAAAGACGACGCTTGCGGAGGCGCTGGCGCCGCGCATCGGCCAGGCGCCGGGCGCGCGGATCATCGAAAGCGATCGCATTCGCAAGGCAATGCATGGCGTTCCGGCCGAGACGAGGCTGCCGCAGGCTGCATATCGGCCCGAGATCTCCGCAAAGGTCTATGAGGAGATGGCCTGGCGAGCTCGCCTCATCCTTGCAGAAGGCGGCTCCGCGGTGGCCGATGCGGTCTTCGACAAACCGGCCAACCGGCGGATGATCGAGGTAGCGGCAGAAGAATGCCACCATCCCTTCTCGGCCTTCTGGCTCGAAGCTGATCCGGCATTGCTGCTGCGGCGCGTTGCGACCCGCATCGGCGGCCCCTCCGACGCGACGGTTGATATTCTGGCGCATCAGCTTGCGCATGATACGGGAGCCGTTGCGTGGCCGCGCCTCGACGCCACCCGGCATGCGGAAAGGATCGCCGATGAGATCATCCATCTCATCGGGGAGAAAGGTTCGGAGCCCGCTTCTGCGAATGCCGAAGCCCGGCCGCTTCTTCAAGCCATCCAAATGCGGCTCCGTGACTGGCAGCGGTGAAGGCCTGCACAGGCAAGCATGTCGTGGCGAATTGAGGTGCCCGAACAGCTTGCCTTGCCACAGGTCACCGGTCCGTCACGGGTCGTGCGGCATCTCAGTCTTGCCCTTGCGGAGCATTGTCGTTAGAGACCAGGAAACGTGCACAAGCGAGTGCCGGACGAAATTAGTGAAAGCCGTACCTGATCTATAAGCGGCCGATATCGTCGAGTTCGCCCAGTGCGCCAAGCAGTCGCTGCCGGATCTTCGCATCCTGCCTGTTGATCGCCGTCACGAGCTGGCGCATGGTGCCGCGCATACCGTGCAACTGATCGACCAGGTCCATGATGAGATCGACGCCGGCCTCGTTGACGCCCATGCGGTGCGTCAGATCGAGGATGAGACGGGCGCGGGCGAGATCGGCATCGCCGAACCGGCGCCGGCCCTCACGCATTGCAGGAACTAGCCAGCCCTGCTCTACCCAAAGGTCGAGTTCCCTCACTTCGATTTTCAGGTGGAGACGGAATTCATGATCGTCCATGGTCAGATCTCCATCTTGCTCCTGGGATCATGCGCGTTTGCGCCCGCCCAGTTCCTGACGAAGGCAGCCAGCTGCTCGTCCGGCTGATCGGGCAGCATGATCTTCAACGTGACATAGACATCGCCGGCGTCGCCACCGCGCTTTGGAACACCCTTGCCTTTCAGGCGCAGGACCTTACCGCTGCTGGAATTGGGCGGCAGCGTCAGATTGACGGGGCCGGAGGGCGTTGGCACACGCACCTTGCCGCCGAGCACCGCTTCGGCAAGCGTCACGGGCAGGTCGAGGCGGATATCGTCGCCGGTGCGGGTGAAGAAGCGGTGCGGGCGTACGCGGATATCGATCAGCGCATCACCGGCGGGGCCGCCGCCGACACCGGGCTCGCCCTTACCGCGCAGACGCAGCGTTTGGCCGTCACGCGAGCCGGGCGGGATCTGCACATCGAGCGCCGGTCCGTCCGGCAACTTCACCTGCGTCTTCGTCCCGTTGACGGCATCGAGGAAATCGACGTCCATCGAGAAGTGCATGTCCTGGCCACGGGAGCGGAACTGCCTACCGCCACCCGCGGCACGGCGCGAGAAGAAGCTTGCGAAGAGATCGTCGGCTTCGCCGAAATCGGCAAAGCCGGCGCCGTTATGGTAGGCGTCGCCCGGGCCGCTCGCCGAGGCATAGTCGCGATAATAGCTGCGGGGCGGCTGCTCGGCTCCGGTGATGTCGATCTCGCCACGATCGAAGCGACCGCGCTTTTCTTCGTCGCCCAGGATTTCATAAGCGGTAGAAATGTCCTTGAACTTCGCCTCGGCCTTCTTGTCGCCGGGGTTCAGGTCGGGATGGAGCTTCTTGGCGAGCTTGCGGAATGCACTCTGAATTTCCTTCTGGGTCGCATCCCGTTTCACGCCCAGAAGCTCGTATGGGTCTTGGCTCATACAGGTCTCCGTGTAAGGGCAGCAAATACTGCGCAATGATTTGGCGCTGATATAGGTTGCCGATCCCGCCTCGGGGAGAGGAGAGCGGGATTGTCTTGTCATTCTCCATAATTAGAAAGGACGGCAGCTTCGAAACGTTGGTTGAAGCGGATGAGAAACAGCCCCGCTAGCAATCCCGACGTCCCGACTTCTACCAGCCAACGAAAAGAGGCGAATGGGACGGATATCGATGAAATTGAGAGTTGCGGCTCAGGCGCCTCACGCCACGGACGCCCAGCCATTCAATCCAGTGGCTTAAACCGTATCGATTCCAGCCGCCGATCAACAAAAAACGGCCCGGCAGGGCCGGACCGTTCCGTGTCATTACTGCGTGTAGCGGCCTTACCAGGACGGGATCAAGGCACCCTTGAATTGCTCGTTGATGAACTTTCGGATGCTTTCATCGTGATAGGATTCGACCAGCGTCTTGGCCCAGGGCGCGTCCTTGTCGGCAGCGCGAACGACGATGACGTTAGCGTAAGGCGACTTTTCACTTTCGATGGCGATAGCGTCGGTCTTCGGATGCAGGCCGGCTTCCATGGCATAGTTGGTGTTGATGACGGCGGCATCGACATCTTCAAGCGAACGCGGCAGCTGCGCGGCATCGATCTCGGCGAACTCGATGTTCTTCGGGTTCTCGACGATATCGGCGACAGTCACCTTGATGCCCGGGTTTTCCTTGAACTTGATCAGGCCCTTGCTAGCGAGAACCAGAAGTGCGCGGCCGCCATTGGTCGGGTCGTTCGGGATGGCGACGGTCGCGCCTTCTTTCAACTCATCGAGGCTCTTCACCTTCTTGGAGTAGACGCCCATCGGGGTGGTGATGGTCGTGCCGATGGTGACGAGGTCGAACTTGCGATCGGCGATCTGATTGTCGAGATAGGGCTGGTGCTGGAACGAGTTGGCTTGAATGTCGCCATCGGCGAGCGCCTGGTTCGGTACGACATAGTCAGAAAATTCGACGATCTCGATGTTGAGCCCCTTGGTCTTGGCGATTTCGGCAACCTTTTCCATGATCTGGGCGTGCTCGCCCGGCGTGACGCCGACCTTGATGTCTTCGGCGAAGGCCGAGCCAGCAGCAAAGACCGCAATCGCGGCTGCGATGATGAACTTCTTCATTGGTATCTCCTTGGTATGTCTATCGGGTATGCATGTAAGAGATCAGGTCTTCCGGTTGCGCTTGTCGAAGCGCCGGGCAAGCCCGTCGCCGGCGCTTTGAACCGCCTGCACAAGCACGATCAGCACGATGACGACGAGCACCATCATCTCGGGATTGAAGCGCTGGTAGCCGAAGCGGATGCCGAGGTCACCCAGACCACCGCCGCCGACAGCCCCGACCATGGCCGAGTAGCCGATCAGGCTGACGATCGTCATCGTTAGCGCCATGACGATGCTCGGCCGCGCCTCGGCGAGCAGCACCTTGAAGACGATCTGGAACGGTGTCGCCCCCATGGCGCGGGCGGCTTCGATCAGGCCCTTGTCGACCTCGCGGATCGCGGATTCGACTAGGCGCGCGAAGAACGGGATGGTGGCGATAGTGAGCGGCACGATCGCGGCCCAGGTCCCGATCGACGTACCGGTCAAAAGCCGTGTCAGCGGTACGATGGCAACGACCAGGATGATGAACGGTGTCGAGCGCGCCGCATTGATAATAAGGCCGAGTATGCGATTGGTGGTGGGCGCCGGAAAAAGCTCGCCTCTGCCGCTGGTGGCAAGAAATACGCCGATCGGCAGTCCGATGATAGAGCCGACGATACCGGCGACGAAGACCATCTGCAGGGTCTGCATCAGCGCCTTGGAGAGCAGGTTGAAGAGCATATCAGGCGACATAACCGAGCACCTCCGTGGCGAGACCTGTTTCGGCGTAGAAGCGATTGGCGCGCGCCACGACATCCGGCTCAGCCGAATAGGAGACGACAAGCGAACCGAATGGCTCGCCTGCTATCTCCTCGATCGCGCCAGCGAGGATATTGAGGTCGGAGTCGAGTTCGGCGACCAGCCGACCGGTGAGCGGCTTGAAAGCTGTATCCCCGAAAAACACCAGCCGGACTAGCACCCGGGCGCCGGCAGACGGCTGCGGCTTGACGGTGGAGCGCAGCCATTGCGGCAGCTTCAGGGCCGAGGCGAGCAACGTTCGCGTCGTGTCGTGCTGTGGGTGCGTGTAGACATCGAAGGTGCGGCCGGATTCGACGATCCGGCCGGCGTCGATGACGGCTACGTGGCTGGCGATGGTTTTTACGACTTCCATCTCGTGCGTGATCAGGAGAACTGTGAGACCGAGTTCGGCATTGATCCGCTTCAGGAGTTCAAGAATCGACTGCGTCGTCTCCGGATCAAGCGCCGAGGTCGCTTCGTCGGATAGCAGCAGTTTCGGATCGGTGGCCAGCGCGCGGGCAATGCCGATACGCTGCTTTTGGCCGCCGGAAAGCTCCGACGGGTAGCTGCCGGCCTTGTTGCCGAGACCGACGAGATCAAGCAGCGGCCCGACCTTGGTGCGGATCGTCTTTTTATCGACGCCGGCGATCTCCAGCGGCAGCGCCACATTGTCGAAAGCCGTGCGTGACGACAGAAGGTTGAAGTGCTGGAATATCATGCCGATCTGGCGGCGCAGGCTCCGCAATCCGTCCTCGCCGAGCGCCCCCACGTCCACACCATCAACGAGCACCTTGCCCGACGTTACGGTCTCAAGCCCGTTGACCATGCGGATCAGAGTCGATTTGCCAGCGCCCGAGCGCCCGATAATGCCGGTGATGGCGCCGCGGCCAACGGTGAGATCGACGCTCTCGACGGCTGTGAAGCCTCCTTCGCCGGCAGGCCCGTAGCGCTTTCCGGCGCCTTGGAAAGCCACCATCGGCACCGAATGTATCGCGCCCGCCGGATCGCTTCCGAACTGACCGTTTGCCGCGGTGCTGGCAGCCGCTTGTTGGCCCGGATGTTGCGTTGTCATGCTATGCTCTTAAGCGTTCGTCTTCATAAACTGGCGGCTCTATAACCGCAAATGCACGGATTAGCCAATCAGGCCGCACATTCGAAGACAAACAGAGGTCCGGCGCATAGGAGAGAGCTTTCACTGCAAGCGATCGCGAGAGGCGATCGGCCTCTCTTGTCGATGACACTTATCCCGCAGCCACCTGCTGCTGCCCAGGGATATTTATCCGCTCGTGCGGTGCCGCAGGAAAAATATTCCTACTTGTTGTCGCGGCTCAACGTGAGCGTCATTGGTTCGGTGACGTTCACTGTGCCCCCTGCAAGGTATGCCGCTGCACTGGCGGCAAAGGGTTTATGGCTCCATGAACCAATCCGGTGGTAGTCCGGCTCGGTCCTGCTCAGGCGGTCGATCATCCGGCGATTCAGGAAGCTTTGGCCTCGAAAGCGGGGGCAAAATCACCCAGCGATTTCGCCTTCAGAATCGTGCCCTCGATATCCTGCTCCACGATCGCTTCAAGATCCGCGAAGCTATCGATGACATAGTAGATTGGCTGGAGAATATCGATCCGGTACGGCGTCCTCAGCACGGTCAATAGATCGAACGGTCTGAATTCGCACGCCGTGCCTTCTGTTGCCGCCTTCGCCTCGCTTGGCGATGAGACGATGCCCGCGCCGAAGCAGCGGCGGCCCCGCGGCGTATTGATCAGGCCAAATTCGACGGTGAACCAAAAGATCCGGAACAGATGCCATGAGTAACCCTTACCAAGGCGGACGGCAGTTTCGCCGAAATGCCGGACGAAATTGGCGTAACTCTGGTTGGTCAGCATGGGGCAATGCCCGAAAACCTCGTGAAACAGGTCCGGTTCCTCGATATAGTCGATATGCTCGCGGCGGCGGAGGAACGTTGCAAGCGGAAATTTGCCCTGCGACAGGAGTTCATAAAAGCGCGAGGGCGGAATAAGCGCCGGAACGCCCTCGACGCCGAAGCCGGTGGTTTCATTTAGACGCCGGTTCACATCGAGAAGCTGAGGCACTTTGTCTGGCTTCAGCCCTAGCATTTTGACGCCGTCAAGATATTCGCGACAGGCCGTATCGGCGAGAAGTTTCATCTGACGCCGGTACAGCTCGCCCCAAATCGCATCTTCTTCGGGAGTGTAGGAATACAAACCATCCAGACCGGGCAGTTTGGCGGTGTAGGTGCTTTCCTTGGTCATAGGCTGATCCTCCCAGGCACAGCGATATTCCTGCCATTATGATCCGAATTTGGAGGATTTTCTTTTCTTTCCAGGCGACTATTGCCATAATAGTGAGAAATATTCCCTGATATGATGCAAAAGATGAAAGAACCTGGGAATTTTCGCCGTACGCTTCTGCGGCTCATTCAGGCCGACGGCAGCCTTTCGCTGGCAGACCTCGCGGAAAAAGCCGGCATGTCGCAGAGCTCGGCGTGGCGGAAGATCCAGGAGCTGGAAGCCGATGGCGTCATCCGAAAACGCGTAACGTTGCTTGATCCCGGAAAACTTGATCTCAAGCTCTGTGTCATCGCGCATGTGACGCTGGAAGATCATCACGAAGAAGCGGTTGCCTCTTTCGCGTCGGTGGTGCTGGAGCGGCCGGAGATCATGGAGTGCTACGCCTTGTCAGGCGCCTTCGATTACATGCTGAAGATAAGGGCCAAGGACGTGGAAAGCTACGAAGCCTTCATGACCCGCTATCTCATGCGCAATCCGCATGTGCGCACGGTCGTATCCAGCTTTGTGCTGCGCGAGCTGAAATTCTCGACCGAACTGCCGCTCTGAGACTTGGTGCCGGGTCACCGCGTGCTGTCGCCATGCCAGCTGCTCGGCATGTGTATCGGAAACCCTTCGAAGGTCTTCAGCGTATCGAGCACGATCGACGTCTTGACGTGCTGTACCGACTCGTGGGGCAATAAAACGTCGTTGACGAATTTGGAGAGGTCGGAGAGCCCGCGGGTCGCGACCTTCAGGTGATAGTCCATTTCACCGGTCAGCGCATAGGCTTCGAGAACTTCCGGCAAACCGTTGATCAGCTGCGAAAATCTGCGCGCATTATCCCTGTTGTGGGTCGCAAGCGTCACGGAAATGACCACCAGCATATCCAGCCCCAACTTCTGTTGATCCAGATAGGCCCGGTAGCTGCGAATATATCCCTCGGCCTCCAGTCGCGTGCGCCGGCGCGAGCATTGCGAGGGTGAAAGCGCGATCCGCTCCCCCAGTTCGTTGTTCGTCAATCGCCCGTCTTTTTGAAGCTCCTGGAGCAGGCGCAAATCCAGTTTGTCGAGCTGCTCATCCATTGCGCGAAATCTCCAAAATCCTCACGAACCGTGCATAATCTTCTCCATCAGCATGAAGAATGCAAGAACTTTGCACGCGTTTTGGGCCACACTTTGCATATCAAAGTCCAGTTCCCAGGAGGAGAAAATGGGCCCTTTTCCGCATGATGCGCCACCCTCGGAAATTACCGCCGACAACCCGGCCGGCACCGACGGATTCGAGTTCGTTGAATTCGCCCATCCTGAACCCGAGACGCTGCGCGAGCTCTTCGCACGCATGGGTTATGTCCCAGTCGCAAGGCATAAGACGAAAGACATCACCGTCTGGCGTCAGGGCGACATCAACTATATCCTGAACGCCGAGCCAGGCAGCCATGCCGCCCGTTTCGTCGCAGAACATGGTCCTTGCGCTCCGTCGATGGCATGGCGCGTTGTCGACGCCAAACACGCCTTCGACCACGCCGTGTCAAAAGGCGCTGTCCCCTATGAAGGGAATGACAAGGCGCTCGATGTGCCAGCGATCATCGGCATTGGCGGTTCACTGCTCTATTTCGTCGAGACCTATGGGGCAAAAGGATCGGCATACGATGCCGAGTTCGACTGGCTCGGGGAGCGCAACCCGCATCCAGAGGGGATCGGTTTCTACTATCTCGACCATCTCACTCACAACGTGTTTCGCGGCAACATGGATAAGTGGTGGGATTTCTACCGAAACCTGTTCAATTTCAAGCAGATCCATTTCTTCGACATTGATGGGCGTATCACCGGGCTGGTGAGCCGCGCCATCACATCGCCCTGTGGCAAGATCCGTATTCCGTTGAATGAATCGAAAGACGACACCAGCCAGATCGAGGAATATCTGAAGAAATACAGGGGCGAGGGCATCCAGCACATCGCCGTTGGGACGGAAGATATCTACGAGGCGACCGACAGGCTCGCCGACAATGGCCTGCGGTTCATGCCTGGTCCTCCGGAGACATATTACGACATGTCCTATGAACGCGTGAACGGCCATAGCGAACCTGTCGACCGCATGAAGAAGCACGGCATCCTCATCGACGGCGAAGGCGTGGTGAACGGCGGCATGACGAAAATCCTGCTCCAGATCTTCTCGAAAACCGTCATCGGGCCAATTTTCTTCGAGTTCATCCAGCGCAAGGGCGACGAGGGTTTCGGAGAGGGTAACTTCCGTGCCCTCTTCGAGTCGATCGAGGCCGATCAGATCAAACGTGGTGTCATCGGCACTGCAGCGGAGTAAACTTTCGGAGCGATCTCGCGCGTCTGAGCGACGCGCGGGTACCGCAGAGTTTTCGGGGAGGAGCTGAGCATGGACCAGACATCGATCCAGCCATCGGATGGTGAAGCCTTGACGGCAAATAAACTGAAATATATGCCGGGCTTCGGCAATGACTTCGAAACCGAGTCCCTTCCCGGCGCTTTGCCGCAAGGGCAGAACAGCCCTCAGAAATGCAACTACGGTCTTTATGCCGAGCAGCTTTCCGGCTCCCCTTTCACTGCACCGCGCGGCACGAATGAAAGGTCTTGGCTTTATCGCATTCGCCCGAGCGTGCGTCACACAAGCCGCTTCTCGAATGCCTTCTATCCGCACTGGAAGACCGCACCTTGTCTTGACGAACATTCGCTTCCCCTTGGGCAGCTTCGCTGGAATCCCATCCCCACGCCCACGGAGACGCTGACGTTTCTTCAGGGGGTGCGGACGATGACGACGGCGGGCGATGTCACGACCCAGGCGGGCATGGCCGCACACGCCTACGTCTTCAATGAGGACATGGTCGACGATTATTTCTTCAACGCCGACGGCGAATTGCTGATCGTGCCGCAGCTCGGTGCCATCAAAGTGTTCACCGAAATGGGCATCATGGATGTCGAGCCCCTGGAAATATGCCTGATCCCCCGCGGCATGATGTTTAAGGTCCTGCGCAGCGGCGAGCAGACTTTTTGGCGCGGATATATGTGCGAAAACTACGGCGCGAAATTCACGCTGCCGGAACGCGGACCCATCGGAGCGAACTGCCTGGCAAACCCGCGCGACTTCAAGACACCTGTGGCGGCTTTTGAGGACAAGGAAAAGCCGTGCCGCGTGCATGTAAAGTGGTGCGGAAAATTCTACGTCACTGATATCGGCCACTCGCCGCTCGATGTGGTGGCCTGGCATGGCAATTACGCCCCCTTCAAATACGACTTGCGGACCTTTGCGCCAGTCGGCGCAATCCGCTTCGATCATCCCGATCCGTCGATTTTTTCCGTGCTGACCGCGCCGACTGAAGATGCAGGGACCGCGAATGTCGACTTCGTGATCTTTCCGCCGCGTTGGCTTATCGCCGAACACACATTCCGCCCGCCCTGGTATCACCGCAATATCATGAGCGAGTTCATGGGCCTGATCCATGGCCAGTATGACGCCAAGGAGGAGGGCTTCGTGCCGGGCGGCATGAGCCTGCACAATATGATGCTTCCCCACGGGCCGGACGCGCTCGCCTTCGAAAAGGCATCCAATTCCGAGCTCAAACCCGTGAAGCTGGATAATACCATGGCTTTCATGTTCGAGACCCGGTACCCGCAGCAACTGACGAAATACGCAGCCGAGCTTGAAACGCTGCAGGACAATTACCTGGAGTGTTGGGACGGCCTGGAACGCAAGTTCGACGGAACCCCTGGTATCAAATGATGGCATCAAGTGATGATCGGCCAAGCATCTTCTGGCACGGGGAAGGAACATGAAGCTTGCGACGTTGAAAGACTCCACGAGAGACGGCCGGCTCGTTGTCGTCTCCCGCGACCTCACCCGCTGCTCCGAAGTCACTCACATTGCCTGCACGTTGCAGGCTGCTCTCGATGATTGGGAGCACGTCGCCCCGAGGCTCGCGTTGATTGCCGAAGGCGTCGAGACTGGAGCCCAGCCGACGATCCGGTTTCACGAACACAATGCCGCGTCGCCATTGCCGCGCGCCTACCAATGGGCCGACGGTTCGGCCTATCTCAACCACGTTGAACTGGTTCGCAGGGCACGGGGCGCCGAGATGCCGGCGAGCTTCTGGTCCGATCCGCTAATGTATCAAGGTGGTTCCGACGGGTTCCTTGCGCCTCGCGACCCGATCGTGGTGGCTGACGAGGCTTACGGGATCGACATGGAGGGCGAGGTTGCCGTCATCACCGGCGATGTTGCCATCGGCTCCGATCTGGACACGGCGCGTAGCGCCATTCGGCTGGTGATGCTCGTCAACGATGTATCGCTGCGCGGTCTCATACCGGACGAATTGGCCAAGGGATTTGGTTTCTTTCAGTCCAAGCCGTCATCGGCATTTTCTCCGGTCGCGGTAACGCCAGACGAATTGGGGAAGGCGTGGGACGGGGGCAAGGTGCATCTTCCGCTGCTTGTGAGCTTGAACGGCAAGGCATTCGGTAAGGCGAACGCCGGTGTCGACATGGCGTTTGATTTTGGCCAGCTGATCGCCCATGCCGCCAAAACTCGCAATCTGGCGGCCGGGACGATCATCGGATCGGGAACGGTCTCCAACAAGCTGGACGGCGGTCCGGGTAGGGCGATCGAAGACGGAGGGGAAGGCTATTCATGCATCGCTGAAATACGGATGATTGAGATGATAGAAACTGGATTGCCAAAGACTCCGTTCATGAAGTTCGGGGATCAGGTCCGCATCGAGATGAAAGATCATGCCGGTCATTCAATCTTCGGGGCGATCGAGCAGACGGTCGAAAGATACAAGGGGGCCGGGCTGCGATGAGCGAGGTCGTTCTTTACGACTACTGGAGGTCATCGGCGAGTTATCGCGTCCGCATCGCGCTCAATCTCCTGGCGATCGACTATAAGATAATTCCCGTCAACCTGCTGGAGGGAGCGCATAAGAAACCTGAATATCTGGCGCTCAATCCGCAGGGGCTCGTGCCGACATTGGTGATCGACGGTAGAATTTTGACCGAGTCACTGGCAATCATCGAATATCTGGCCGAGGTTCGGCCGGAATGCGGATTGCTGCCAGCGGATATTGCCGCTCGTCAGAAAGTTCGCGCCGTCGCATATGCGGTCGCCATGGATATCCACCCGATATGCAACATGCATGTCGTGATGCATCTTACGAGCATAACTGACAAGGCTGACGCTCGCGAGGAATGGATGAAACACTTCATCACGGACGGACTTCGTAAACTCGAAGCCATGATCGGCAAATTCGAAGGAGAGTTCAGCCTTGGGGATGCGCTGACAATGGCGGATCTCTGTCTTGTTCCACAAGTCTATAATGCCCGCCGCTGGGGAGTCGATATGACCGATTTCAGGCGCATCGTCGCCGTCGACGCCAGATGTGCCGAGCTAGCGGCCTTCCAGGAGGCGCATCCCGACAGGGTGAAACCGTAATGGATCCGAGCCTCGACGAGAAACGAAGTGCCAATGTGGATTCGGTGACAGCCCACTTCATGATCCTGGCGTCCGGACCTTGCGAGTGAGATCTGGCGGACGATCGAAGGTTTTCCAATTTGTAACCAATGAGGCCGAGAAGAATCGGCACAGATGAACCATTTGGTTGCCAAAAAACCATAATTGCTCCACCTAGATCTCACATCGACCACCGGCATTGAAAATTGGATCACGGCTGAATGCGCATACCCTACGTTTTTCTTGGTGCATTTCTTGCAATCGCACAGTGCGCTTATGCTGAAGTCGCATCACCGCCTGCTCTGGCGCCGTTGAAGCGACAGGCGCAGGCTGCTGAGCTGAGTGCGCAATTTCTCACGCGTTACAGCTACAAGTCCATTCCTCTCGACGATGCCATGTCGGCCAAGATCATGGATCGGTTCATCAAATCACTTGATCCGGATCGCATGCTCTTCCTGCAAGCGGATATCGACAGATTCATGTCTGACCGCAACGAGATCGACGATGCCATCGAACGGCAGGACTTGAAGATCCCATTTGCGATCTTCAATGTGTACGAACAGCGCGTTATCGACCGCATGACCTATGCGCGCGACCTGCTTAAGCAGGGCTTCGATTTCAGCACGCAGGAAACTTACTCCGTGCTGCGCGACAAAGAGCCGTGGCCGAAGTCGGAGGCCGAGAGCGATGAGCTTTGGCGCAAGCGCGTCAAAAACGATTGGTTGCGGTTGAAATTGGGCGGCAGGACCGACGCGGATATTCGTCAAACGCTCGACAAACGCTATGCAAATACTCTCGATGGCGTTTACAAATATAAAAGCGACGATGTTTTCCAGTCGTTCATGGACGCCTATGCAACGTCGGTCGACCCGCACACCGACTATTTTGGCGCAGCTGCTTCGGCCGATTTCAATATCTCGATGAAGCTTTCGCTGTTTGGTATCGGCGCGGTGCTGCAGGACCGCGACGGTTACACGACGATCCGTGAGCTCGTGCCCGGCGGGCCGGCACAGTTATCCGGCAAGCTCGCAGTCGGAGACCGCATTACCGGCGTTGCCCAAGGCAAGAATGGGCCGGTCAAAGAGGTGGTGGGTACGCGTCTCGATGAGGTCGTGCAGCTGATACGCGGAAAGAAAGGTTCCGTCGTGCGTCTGGACATCCTGCCGGCCGATGCCGGAGCGGATGGCGCTCATCGCATCATCAGCCTGGTGCGCGATAAAATCAGTCTCGAAAAGCAGGCTGCCAGCAAAACAGTGCTATCCGTAAAAGTGGGTGACGCCACACGCAAAATCGGGGTGATTACTCTGCCGGTATTCTATGAGGATTTTGAAGCCCGACGCAAAGGGGACAAGGACTACAAAAGTGCAAGTCGCGACGTCGCAAAGCTTCTCGACGAACTGAAGCAGGAAAAGGTCGATAGCGTTCTCATCGATATTCGCAACAATGGCGGCGGTTCATTGGACGAGGCAATTGATTTGACCGGCCTGTTCATCGGCAATGGCCCCGTCGTTCAGCAGCGCAGCAGCGACGGCAAGGTCGAGGTCAGAAGCGCTGACCTTTCGGCGCCTGTCTGGACGGGCCCGCTGGGTGTCCTGATCAATCGCGGCTCAGCGTCGGCTTCGGAAATTTTTGCCGCGGCCATCCAGGATTACGGCCGAGGTGTGATCATCGGCGAACCCAGTTTCGGGAAGGGTACGGTTCAGACCGTGGTCGATCTCGACCAGGTGGTTCGCAACAGCAAACCCGAATTCGGCGAACTGAAGGTGACGATTGCGCAGTTTTTCCGCGTCAATGGTGGTACGACGCAACTGCGCGGGGTAACGCCGGATATCAGCTTGCCGGGACTTTCCGATCCGACGAGCCTCGGCGAGACCAGTTATGACAATGCCCTGCCGTGGGCGCAGATCAAGCCCGCCAGCTACACCCCCGCCGACACTGTCTCGACTTTGTTGCCGGCATTGCAAAGCCGCCACGATGCGCGGGTTGCGAGCGACCCGGATTTCCAACGCCTGGTAAAGGACATTGCCGACCTGAAGGCGCAGCGTGAGAAAGGGGTTATCTCCCTCAATGAAGCCGAGCGCCGCAAAGAAGCGGCTGCCCGAGCACAGCGCCTCAAGTCTCGAGCGCAATCAAGCGATGGCGAAGATACCGGCGGAGATGACGGTCTGCAGTCAGACGAGCGCAGTCTGAGCGCTGATATTGCCATTGAAAATGCCCGCAAGAATGCAAAAGACGTCTTGCTGAACGAGTCCGCCGCCATTCTTGCTGACGAGGCGGATTTGCGGGAAGGCACCAAGGCAGCCACCAAACAATCAGGAAGCACGAATGGAAAGTAACCCTACCGGCTGCGGCCGATGCTCGCATACATGCCGGTCGTTCGGAATTCGGTCGGAGTGATGCCATAGACGCGCCGGAAAACCTTGGCGAAGTAGTTGGCGTCTTCGAAGCCGCACATGATCGAGACTTCCTTGACCGGCAGAAAATCAGCCTTGGTCAATAGTTTTGCGGCGCGCTGCAGGCGCTGCTGCAGCACATATTCGGCCGGCGGCACGCCCTCGCTTTCGGCAAAGCTGCGGGAGAAATGAGCGCGGCTCAGGCCGACGATCGCCGCAAGATCATTGACCGGCAGCGGTTTTTCCAGATTGGCGTTAATGTGGTCGATCACCGGCTGCATGGCGCTCTGTTCGGCCATGAAGGCCGGCGCGCCAAAAATATCGTCGTAAAGCGCCATTGCGGCTTCATAAGCGATTGCCGAGGCAGAACCGGGAGTGTTTGCGCCCTTGACGAGGCGCAGGCTGCAATCGGCCAGACGGTCGATGGTCTGTGGCTGCAGCTTCAGCACGGGGCCAGCGAGCGCCAGCACCATCTTATGGATGCGCAGCGTCTCCTCGCCATTCATCGAGATCCAGAAATATTCCCAGCGCTCGCCCTTTTCCAGCCAGTAGCGGTGGTTGTGCGGCACCAGCACCATCATCGTGTCACCGCTCTGGAGCTTGTAATTGCGGTTCTGGTAGCGCAGGCGGCCGGTGCCGCTGATCGTGTGCTGCAGCACCGTGAAAGGGGTCTGGCCGCGCTTTCTGCCGTCCCAGTCATAGGTTTCGTCTTCGCGCACCTCGTAGCCGGCGCTTGTCGGCATGGCATGCAGCCGCTGGCGCCCGCGCGGCAGCGAAACTGTCCTCATCGACTGTCCGTTGGCGATCAAATCCTGCAGCACAAAATTACCCTCGAAAGCATAATCCTTCTCTGGCCGCTCCTTCGAATATGCGCATAATCCCCTCTCACAAGAGGAAGAGATCGCGGTCGAAAGAATGGCCGGGAGGAATACAGGCACCATTTCCGGTATTTTTAGCCGACATGTGCTAGCATGCCGTCCGGCCCTCCTTTGTTGTCTTTCTCCCTAGCATTTGATCGGATCGAGGTGAAGGATATGAGTTTCAAAATCGCTATCATCGGGGCAGGCAGTGTCGGTTTCACCAAGAAGCTGTTCACGGACATTCTCTGCGTGCCGGAATTCAAGGACATCGAATTCGCGCTGACTGACCTCAGCGAGCATAACCTCCAGATGATCAAGGCGATCCTCGACAAGATCGTCGAGTCGAACAAGCTGCCGACAAAGGTGACGGCGACGACAGATCGCCGCAAGGCGTTGGAAGGTGCCCGTTATGTCATCAGCTGCGTGCGCGTCGGCGGGCTGGAAGCCTATGCCGACGACATCAGAATTCCCCTGAAATATGGTATCGACCAGTGCGTCGGCGATACGATCTGCGCCGGTGGCATTCTCTACGGCCAGCGCAATATTCCGGTCATCCTCGATTTCTGCAAAGATATCCGCGAGGTCGCGGCACCCGGTGCGAAATTCCTGAACTACGCCAATCCGATGGCGATGAACACCTGGGCGGCCATCGAATACGGCAAGATCGATACGGTCGGCCTCTGCCACGGGGTCCAGCACGGCGCCGAACAGATTGCCGAAGTGCTCGGAGCCAAGTCACCAAACGAACTGGACTACATCTGCTCCGGCATCAATCACCAGACCTGGTTCGTCGATCTGCGTCTCAATGGCCGCAAGATCGGCAAGGATGAGCTGGTCGCAGCCTTCGAGGCCCATCCGGTCTATTCGCAGCAGGAGAAGCTGCGCATCGACGTCCTGAAGCGTTTCGGTGTCTACTCGACCGAAAGCAACGGCCATCTCTCCGAATACCTGCCCTGGTATCGCAAGCGGCCTGACGAAATCACCAAGTGGATCGACATGTCTGACTGGATCCACGGCGAAACCGGCGGTTATCTGCGCCACTCGACCGAGACCCGCAACTGGTTCGAGACGGAATTCCCGCAATTCCTCGCCTCGGCCGAAAAGCCCATCGATCCGGCCAAGCGATCCAACGAGCATGCAAGCCATATCCTCGAGGCGCTGGAAACCGGTCGCGTCTATCGCGGACATTTCAACGTCAAGAATACCGGTGTCATCACCAACTTGCCGTCAGACGCGATCATCGAGTCGCCCGGCTTCGTCGATCGCTTCGGCATCAACATGGTCTCCGGCATCACCATTCCAGAAGCCTGTGCGGCGACCTGCATCTCATCGATCAATGTCCAGCGCATGTCGGTTCATGCGGCTATTTCGGGCGATATCGATCTTCTGAAGCTTGCGGTCCTGCACGACCCGCTGGTTGGTGCGGTTTCGACGCCCGAAGAAGTTTGGCAGATGGTGGACGAAATGGTCGTCGCCCAGGCCCGCTGGCTGCCGCAATATGCTGATGCCGTTCCGGCTGCCAAGGAGCGGCTGGCGAACGCGAAGGTGAAGACGAGGGAGTGGGAAGGGGCCGCGCGTCGCCACGTCCGCTCCATCGAGGAGCTTCGCGTCGAAAAGGCGGCGCTGAAGCAGGCTGTTTGAATTAGATGAAAGAAGCTGCGGCGGTCCTTCGGGAGGAAGACCATCGCGCTGAAGCTTCCTTCATCGTCGTTTGAGGAGAAGCGGAGACGCGAGCAAGCGCTCCGGAACAAGAGGGAGAGACGATGACGAAATTCCGTAAGATCGGCATCTTGGCGGGACTGGCGCTTGGCGTTTCAGTCGCGGCGCTGCATGCCTATGCGTCCGAGCCGACGGTACCGCCGGCTCCGCCGGCCTTCCCGGCGGAAGGCAAGATCAAATATGTGTCCCGCGATTCCATCCTGGAGTTCAAGGCGCTGCCCGAATACCATGAGCCGGACTGGGTGACGAAGAATTTCGTCGATACCGGCAAGCTGCCGGCGGTCAAGGATCGCCTGCCTAAGGAACCGATGGTCTTCAAGACCGAGAACATGCCTGATGGTCCCGGCGTCTATGGCGACGTGATGCGCCATGTCATCGGCGGCCGGCCGGAGGGCTGGAACTACGGCGCCGGCCAGACGCAGGGCTGGGGCGGCATCGACATCGGCCTCTCCGAATGCCTGACGCGCACAGCACCGCTCTTCCAGGTGGAGGCCAAGGATACCGAGCCGTTGCCCAACCTTGCCAAGGGCTGGGAGTGGTCGCAGGACGGCCACAAGCTGACCATGCACCTGATCGAAGGCGCCAAGTGGTCCGACGGCGCGCCCTTTAATGCCGATGACCTCATGTTCTATTGGGAAGACGAAGTCATCGACCCGAACGTTTCGCCGCTCGGCGGCGGCGCATCGCCGGAAGCTTTCGGCGAGGGAACGACCCTTACGAAGATCGATGACTACACGGTCGAATGGACCTTCAAGGAAGCCTTCCCGAAGCAGTATCTCTATACGATGGCCTATCCGAACTTCTGCCCGGGTCCGTCGCATATCCTGAAGCCCCAGCACCCGAAATATTCCAAGAACACCTACGATCAGTTCAAGAACGCTTTCCCGCCGGAATTCATGAATATGCCGGTCATGGGCGCCTGGGTGCCGGTCGAATATCGGCCCGACGACATCATCGTCATGCGCCGCAATCCCTATTATTGGAAGGTCGACGAGAAGGGCAACCAGCTGCCTTATCTCAACGAGCTGCACTACAAGCTCTCCACCTGGGCCGACCGTGACGTGCAGGCGGTTGCCGGTTCTGCCGATTTCTCGAACCTCGAGCAGCCGGAAAATTTCGTGGCCTCGCTGAAGCGTGCTGCCGAAAAGACCGCTCCTGCGCGTCTCGCCTTCGGCCCGCGCCTTATCGGCTATAACCTGCGCATGAACCTCTCGGGCAATGGCTGGGGTGATCCCGACGCCCGCGGTCAGGCCATTCGCGAACTCAACCGAAACGAGGACTTCCGCAAGGCGGTGACCATGGCAGTCGACCGCAAGGCGATCGGCGACTCCCTCGTCAAGGGACCGTTCACGGCGATCTATGCAGGTGGCCTCTCATCCGGGACGAGTTTCTATGATCGCAACTCGACCGTCTATTATCCCTTCGACCTAAAGGGTGCCAAGGCGCTGCTTGCCAAGGTCGGCCTGAAGGATACCGATGGCGATGGTTTCGTGAACTTCCCGGCCGGAACCGCAGGCGGCAAGGACGTCGAAATCGTGCTTCTCGTCAACAACGACTACACGACGGACAAGAGTCTTGCCGAGGGTGTCGTCGGTCAGATGGAGAAGCTCGGCATCAAGATCATCATCAATGCCCTTGATGGCCCGAAGCGCGACAACGCGCATTATGCCGGCCAGTTCGACTGGCTGATCCAGCGCAACACAACCGAGCTCGCCTCAGTGGTGCAGAACACCGAACAGCTTGCCGCTGTCGGCCCGCGCACCAGCTGGCACCACCGTGCCGGCAAGGATAATCAGCTCGACCTCCTGCCTTACGAAAAGGAGCTTGCCGATATCGTCAACAAGTTCCGCACGAGCCAGGACAATGAGGAACGCGTTGCGCTCATGAAGCAGTACCAGAAGACGGCGACCGAACATGTCGATACCGTCGGCCTGACCGAATATCCGGGCGCGCTCATCATCAACAAGCGCTTCTCGAACATTCCCGAGGGTACGCCGATCATGATGTTCAATTGGGCCGAGGATTCCATCATCCGCGAGCGTGTGTGGGTGGCTGCCGACAAGCAGGGCAAGTACGAACTCTTCCCTCAACAGCTTCCCGGTAAGCCCGGGGACAAGGGTCCGATAAACTAAGAGCAATTCCCAGCAAAAGTGCACAGCGGTTTTGCGTGCGGGATTGCGTGAAAACAAAGAGATAGAGCATCTCCATGGCTCGAAAAATGGAGATGCTCGAGGAGCTCCCTCCCGAACGACAAGAGCTTCCGGTCGCGCGTGCTGCGCGCGGCCGGTCATAATTAACAAGCCGGCCGCGCTGAGACGAGCGACTGGCGGCAAGGAGAAGCGAACCGTCTGATGTTACGATTCCTGCTCATGCGTATCGCCTCGGCGATCCCCGTCCTCTTCATCCTGAGCGTGGTGACCTTCGCCATCATCCAGGCACCGCCCGGAGATTATGCTGATTACATCCGTTCGCAGTTGATCAATCAGGGCGGGGCTTCCTTTGCGCAAGCCGATGCCCAGGCCCAGGCCTACCGTGTCGAACACGGCCTCGATCAGCCGCTTGTCGTCCAATACGTCAACTGGATCACGGGCATCGTAACCAAAGGCGATTTCGGCTACAGCATGTTCTACAACAAGCCGGTTGCCGACGTGGTCGGCGAGCGCCTGCCGCGCACGCTGGCGCTCGCGCTGGTCTGCCACATTTTTGCGTCTATCCTCGGCATCACCTTCGGCATCTGGGCGGCGACCCGCCAATATAGCTGGATCGACAGCCTGCTCTCCGGCATCTCTTTCCTCGGCATGACGGTACCGCGCTTTCTCATGGCGCTGATCATCGTCTACCTGCTCGTCTTCCAGTTCAATGTGACGGAAATCGGCAGCTTCTTCTCGCCGCAATATGGCGGAGCGCCATGGTCCTGGGCGAAATTCATGGATCTCGTGAGCCACGTCTGGCCGGTCGTAGCGATCGCCACCTTCGGCGGGCTCGCCTATAACATGCGCGTCATGCGCGGCAACCTGCTCGATACGCTGAACGCTCAATATGTCGAGACAGCGCGCGCCAAGGGGCTTTCGGGGGGCGCGGTTGTCATGCGCCACGCCGTTCCCAACGCGCTGCATCCGCTCGTCATGTATCAGGGTGTCGTGCTTCCCTATATGCTGACCGGCGAGATCGAGACCGCGATTATCTTTGCGCTACCGACCGTCGGTCCGGCGATCGTCGGCTCTATGGCGATCGGTGACGTCTATGTCACTGCAACGTTCATGCTGGTGCTGTCTGCAACACTGATCGTCGGCAATATCATCGCCGATATGCTGCTTGCCATGCTCGATCCGCGGGTCCGTCAATATGGAGGAGCCTGATATGTTTGCCTTCGACTCTTCCACGCCGCAGCCACCGCATGAGGAAACCGTCAGGAATGCCGGTCACGGCAACGAGAGCTATATGGCGCTCGTCTGGCGCCGGCTGCGACGCTCCTGGACCGGCATGATCGGCCTTGTCCTCGTCGGCCTGCTGATCATCATGGCGGTCTTTGCCGATTTCTTTGCGCCAATGGATCCGAAGGCGACCGATGTCGGCTTCGCACCGCCGCAACTGATCAGCATCCATGACAAGGAAGGCAATTTCGTCTGGCCGCGGATCTACGCGCTGGCCGATTCCGAAGAACTCGATCCCGTCACTTTCCAGCCGATCGTCGGCCTTGACTACGACAATCCGCGCTCCCTAGGTTTCTTCGTGAAAGGGTCGGACTATAACCTGCTAGGCCTCATCCCGGCCAATCGACACTTCTTCGGTTCCGTGGACGGCCAGCCGGTGCACTTCCTCGGCACGGATAAATTTGGTCGCGATGTGCTGTCGCGCGCCATTATCGGCTCACGCATCTCGCTGATGATCGCGCTGACCGTCGTCTTCATCGTCACCATCGTCGGGACGACCGTCGGTATGGTCTCTGGCTATTATGGCGGCGCTTTCGACGTCTGGGTCCAGCGTTTCGTCGAGCTGGTGCTCGCCTTCCCCCAGCTGCCGCTTTATCTGGCGCTGACATCTTTGATCCCGATCACGGCGCCCACGAATGTCTTCCTCGCCTTCGTGATCTTCGTCATGTCGGCGCTTGGTTGGGCGCAGATGTCACGCGAGGTGCGCGGCAAGACGCTGGCGCTGGCGCGTATCGAATATGTGCGGGCTGCAATGGCCGTCGGGGCAACCGATCGGCGCATCATTTTTCAGCATATTTTCCCGAACGTGATGAGCCATGTGATCGTTGCCGTTACGATCCATATTCCAAGCGTTGTGCTGCTGGAATCCTTCCTCGGCTTCCTCGGCTTTGCCGTAAAGCCGCCGCTGATCTCCTGGGGGCTGATGCTGCAGGACACGGCCAACTATTCCGTCATCGGAACCTATCCCTGGATTCTGACGCCCGTCGCTTTCGTGCTGATCACCGTCTTCGCCTTCAATGCGCTGGGCGATGGTCTGCGTGATGCGGTCGACCCCTACTGAGGTGATGAAGATGGCTCTTGCTCTCGTCAGTTCCTTCGCCCCGCCCGTCCGTCACGACCATGACGGCCGCAAGGAAGCCCCTGTTATCGATGCGCGCAATATCGGCGTGAACTTCAAGGTCGAACATGGCACCGTCGAAGCTGTGAAGGATATTTCCTTCCAGCTTTATCGCGGCGAAACGATCGCCATCGTCGGCGAATCCGGCTCCGGCAAGTCGGTGACGGCGCGCACTGTGATGGGCCTCTTGTCCAAGCGGGCGGTGATTTCGCCGCGCTCAAGCGTCGAATATGACGGCAACAATATCCTGAAATTTTCCGAGAGGGCGCGCCGCAAACTGCGTGGCGACCGCATCTCGATGATCTTTCAGGAGCCCATGAGCTCGCTGAACCCGATCTATACGATCGGCAGCCAGATCGTCGAAGCGATCCGCGTTCACCGCAAGATGAGCCGCAAGCAGGCCGACGCTAAGGCGCTGGAACTGCTGAAGCAGGTGCAGATTCCCGATCCCGAGGCACGGCTGCGGCAATATCCGCATCAGCTTTCGGGCGGCCAGCGTCAGCGCGTGATGATCGCCATGGCGCTCGCCAACGATCCCGACGTGCTGATCGCCGACGAGCCGACGACGGCGCTCGACGTGACCGTCCAGGCGCAGATCCTCAACCTCATTCGCAACCTTCAGACCGAATTACGGATGGCGGTGATCCTCATTACCCACGACCTGACGGTCGTGCGCAAATTCTCCGACTATGTCTATGTGATGCAGCACGGCGAGATGCGCGAGCATAACGTCACTGAACAGCTCTTCGCCAATCCGCAGCATCCCTATACCAAGCATTTGCTGGCATCCGAGCCGCGCGGCCAGGCCAATCCGCTGCCTGAGGGATCAGATATTATTCTAGATGCCCGCGGCGTACGCGTCTCCTTCATGATGCGCCATGGCGGTTTCTTCAAGCCGCAATTGCGCGAGCTGGTCGCTGTCGACAGCCTCAATCTGACACTCAGGCGTCACGAGACGCTGGGTCTCGTCGGCGAATCGGGTTCGGGCAAGACGACCTTCGGCCAGGCTCTGCTGAGGCTCAGTGACACTGACAACGGCGAGATCTATTTCGACCGGCAGCCGATCCACGGCAAGTCGCGGGCCGAAATGCGACCTTTGCGCTCGCGCATGCAGGTGGTCTTTCAGGATCCCTTCGCCTCCCTCAACCCGCGCATGACGATCGGCCAGATCATCGAGGAGGGGCTTGTTGTCAATAAGCTTGGCGCCACCAGGGGCGAGCGGCTGGACCGCGTTCGCGAGGCGCTGATTGCTGCCGGCATGCCGGGCAATATCCTCTCACGCTTTCCCCATGAATTTTCCGGCGGTCAGCGCCAGCGCATCGCCATCGCACGAGCGATCGCTCTGGAGCCGGAATTTATCCTGCTCGACGAGCCGACCTCGGCGCTCGATCTCTCCATCCAAGCGCAGATCATCGAACTCCTGCGCAAGCTGCAGGACGAGCGGGGTCTCAGCTACCTTTTCATTTCGCATGACCTGAAGGTCGTGCGCGCCCTCTGCCACCGTGTAATCGTCATGCAGCACGGCAAGATCATGGAAGAGGGGCCTGTCAACGAAGTCCTTTCCAATCCCAAGACACCCTACACCGAACGGCTCGTCAGAGCCGCTTTCGAGGTAGCCTAATTTCAGAATGCCGGAGGTTCATAATGGCAAATCCCAGAATAGCGTTCATCGGAGCTGGCTCCACCGTTTTCATGAAGAATATCGTCGGCGATATTCTGCAGCGTCCAGCGCTGTCGGGCGCCACGATCGCGCTGATGGACATCAATCCGCAGCGGCTTGAAGAAAGCGCCATCGTCGTCAACAAGCTGATCTCGACACTTGGCGTGAAAGCGAAGGCTGAGACCTACTCCGATCAGCGCAAGGCGCTGTCTGGCGCCGATTTCGTCGTCGTCGCCTTCCAGATCGGCGGCTACGAGCCCTGTACGGTGACCGATTTCGAGGTGCCGAAGAAATACGGCTTGCGCCAGACGATCGCCGATACGCTGGGCGTCGGCGGTATCATGCGTGGCCTGCGCACTGTGCCGCATCTTTGGAAAATCTGCGAGGATATGCGCGCCGTCTGCCCGAACGCCATCATGCTGCAATATGTAAACCCGATGGCGATCAATACCTGGGCGATCGCGGAGAAATATCCCGATATCAAGCAGGTCGGCCTCTGCCATTCAGTTCAGGGCACGGCGATGGAGCTCGCCCATGATCTCGACATCCCCTATGAAGAGATCCGCTACCGCTCGGCCGGCATCAACCATATGGCCTTCTACCTGAAGTTCGAGCATCGCCAGCCGGATGGTTCCTATAAGAACCTCTATCCCGATCTCGTGCGCGCCTATCGCGAGGGACGTGCGCCGAAGCCTGGCTGGAATCCGCGTTGCCCGAACAAGGTGCGTTATGAAATGCTGACGCGCCTCGGCTATTTCGTCACCGAAAGCTCGGAGCATTTTGCCGAATACACGCCTTACTTCATCAAGGAAGGCCGCGAGGACCTGATCGAGAAGTTCGGCATTCCTCTCGACGAATATCCGAAGCGCTGCATTGAACAGATCGCCCGCTGGAAAGGCCAGGCGGAAGCCTATCGGTCCGCAGACAAGATCGAAGTCAAGGAATCGAAGGAATATGCCTCCTCGATCATCAATTCCGTCTGGACCGGCGAGCCCTCGGTTATCTACGGCAACGTCCGCAACAATGGCTGCATCACCTCGCTGCCATCAAATTGCGCTGCCGAAGTGCCCTGCCTCGTTGATGCCTCCGGCATCCAACCGACCTATATCGGCGACCTGCCGCCGCAGTTGACCGCCCTGATCCGCACCAACATCAATGTCCAGGAGCTGACGGTCCAGGCACTGATGACGGAAAATCCCGAGCATATCTACCATGCCGCGATGATGGATCCGCATACGGCCGCCGAACTCGATCTCGACCAGATCTGGTCGCTGGTGGACGAATTGCTCGCCACCCACGGCGACTGGCTGCCGGAATGGGCACGGCCGAACAAGGTTCGCGCCGCCTGAGACCCAGACGCGATCAGCGCCGGCGGATAAGTCGGCGCCGATCACGCTTAAGGCTACGACAATCTGCCTTCGTCATCGATCAATGTTAGGCGGCAAGGAGCAGTGTCGCTCCATCGCCAGAGCACGAGATTGAGATCGTCGCTTCTCGCCGCAGGAGCAAAACTCCTGACGAGGAGGCCATGATAGCCATCAGACACGAGTTTACGGGAAAAGGTTTGTGTTCGTGCCTCTCCGCTTGCCTTCATCTCATCGCGCCAGCTCGCTGCGGCCATCGCTTCGGCATCGATCCCTTCGGCTTTTAGCGCAGCCTCGTCCCTGCTGTCGAAGATGCGCTCGATTTGAGCTTCGTAGGAGACAAGGGTCGTCGGTTGCAGGCTGCCGACCTGATTGGCTTCCCTGAGCGCAGTCAGAACGGACAGGGATGTATAAAGCGCCGGCATTCCCTTGGGATTGAACCGGCCGCCGTAGAGTTCTGCTCCCCGCCCGGAGAGCGGCTCACGCGCATAGATCGGGTTCAGGGCACGGTAGAGTTTGCCTTCATACCGCATAGGCACTAGGCGTGAATACCGGCATCGATCGCGTCGATATAATCCATGACCTCATCTGCCCGTCCGTCGCGGACGAGCTGCATAGCCGTCTGGCCCGAAAAGCCGGACAGAGGCTCGGAACGATACCAGGCATAGGCCATCAGCGCCGAGCCGAAGCGCGGTTCGACCTTGTTGACGACCTCGATCATTTCACGCAGGCGTCGCTGCGTCTTGTCGGAGCGCAGACGATCCTTGCGTTGGATCGCATCCTTGCCGAGACCGGCAGTACGAGCGATCTCTTCGCTCGTCGTGCGGAAGGCATCGGCGATTTTGCGTGGCGCAAACAGACCGCCATCTGCGTATTGTGCGAGGCCCATGATTCCATCTCAGTGTCGTTAATACTGACGTTATATAGCGTCGAAATGAGCGGCATTCAATGCCACGCCTGGCATCCGCCGACACGTAGGCCTTCTTGGCAACCCGCAGTCACATAGGCGCTGCTTGCCATCATCAACGCACTTCCAGCCTACCGGTCAAAGAACAGCCTTTCGGCATTGTCGATGAAGATCTTGCGGGCGAGCGTGGTCTCGCCGATCGCCTCCTGGATTCCGTCGATCAGGTCGGCATCGTCGGGCATATCATTCCAGAGTTCGGTATGAGGCCAATCGCTGCCCCAAAGCAGCTTTTCCGGATGGCTGGCTGCGAGTGCGCGCACCACCTCGGCAAAACCTGCATAACGGCGCTCGCGCGTCAGCCTATAAGGTGCCGTGAGCTTGATGTAGCCACCGGGACTATCCGCCAGCCGCTGGAAGGCCGGAACATAGTTCCGCCATGCGCCGTCAGCGAGGGGGATGAAGCCCAGATGGTCGATGACGAACCTGATACCGAGATGGGGCAGCCACCCGGCAAGATCACCAATTTGCTCCGGACTGACTTGAAGCTGCAGCGACCAGCCGAAATCGCCGATTGCAGCCGCCAATACCTCAGCGGCCGCAAGCGGCAGACCGCCCTTGTTGCGGGTGTTGATGCGCACGCCGCGCACACCGAGCCGGTCAAGACGGGCGATCTCGCCAGGTGTTGTCTCGGGATCGATGACGACGATACCACGGAGGCGATCCGGGAAGGCGGTGAGTGCTTCGATCAGAACCTGGTTGTCGAGCCCGTAGACACTTGGCTGGACAAGGATACCCCTGCCGATATCGAGCCGGTCGGCAAAGGCGATCCAGTCGGCAGTTGTCGCAATATCGGGCGTATAGCTGCGCGGCGTATTAAGCGGCGCTCCGGATCGGAAGACATGAAAATGCGTGTCGATCGTGTCTTGCGGCAATGGGTTCGCCGGTAGGCGCGTCAATGGCAAGCGCGGCAGGCAGAGCGGGGCATCGCTATCCACCATGCTCATTTCGCCTCCAGATCCTCATGCTGGAGGAAATCGAAGTCGACGCCTTCATCAGCCTGCAGCACGCGCGCGTGATAGAGCTTCGCATAACCGCGTGCCGGTTCGGCTGCCGATATATTTCCGAGTTCCGTCATCCGCCGGTCAAATTCTGCCTGATCGATGGTAAGGTCTATGCGTCGTTCCTTGACGTCGAGGCGGATACGGTCACCGGTTCTGACGATTGCCAGCGGCCCGCCGGCGGCGGCCTCGGGGGCAATATGCAGCACGATGGTGCCGAAGGCAGTGCCGCTCATGCGGGCATCGGAGATGCGCACCATATCCTTGACGCCCTGGCGGGCGAGTTTGCGCGGGATCGGCAGATAGCCGGCTTCCGGCATACCCGGCGCCCCCTTTGGGCCGGCATTGCGCAGGACGAGAATATCGTCAGCGCTGACATCGAGATCGTCGCTGTCGATCCGCAAGGTCATGTCCTGGACGGAATCGAAGACAACCGCGCGCCCTTCATGCTGCAACAGATCCTTTGACGCAGCCGATTGTTTGATCACGGCGCCGCGCGGCGCGAGATTGCCCTGGAGCACGGCGATCGTGCCGATGGGCTTCAGTGGTCTTTCGACCGTGCGGATGATGGTCTGGCCGGGCTCGTCGGGTGCCGCATCGATCACCTCGCCGATCGTTTTGCCATAGACAGTCCGCTGGCCGCCGTCGATTTCGTGGCGTACCGCCTTCAGCAGCGTTTGCACGCCGCCGGCCTCGTGGAACTGCTCCATGTAATGCTGGCCGGAGGGCTGAAGGTCGACGAGCAGCGGGATGATCTTGCCGAGCCTGTCGAGTTCGGCCATGTCGAGGCGAATGCCAAGTCGCCCGGTAATGGCGGCAAGGTGGACGACGGCATTGGTCGAGCCGCCCATCGCCTGTAGGGCGACGAGGCCGTTGCGGATCGCGGCTGGCGTCAGGATATCGCGCACGGTCGGAGCAGCCGGGTTCGATGCAAGTCCGGCAGCAACGCGACCGGTTTCCTCTGCCAAACGCACACGCTCGGATTCAGCAGCAGGTGCCGATCCTGCCCGAGGAAGGCAGAGGCCCATCACTTCTGTCAGGTTGGCCATGGTGCTTGCCGTTCCCATGACCGTGCAGGTGCCGATTGAGCTCGCTAGCTTATTGTTGACGTCGATAATTTCGGCCTCGTCGATTTCGCCGGCGCGGAAGCGACCCCAGAAACGCCGACAATCGGTGCAGGCGCCAAGCCTTTCGCCCTTGTGGTGGCCGACGGCCATCGGTCCGGTCGGCAGGAAGATTGCCGGGATCTCGCTGCTCGCGGCGGCCATGATCTGCGCCGGCAGCGTCTTGTCGCAGCCACCGATGAGGATGACGGCATCCATCGGCTGGGCGCGGATCATCTCCTCGGTTTCCATCGCCATCAGATTGCGCAAATACATCGAGGTCGGCGAGGCGAAGCTCTCGTGGATGGAAATGGTCGGGAAGACCATCGGCATGGCGCCAGCCAGCATAACACCGCGCTTGGCCGCTTCGATCAGCTGTGGGACATTGCCATGGCATGGGTTGAAATCGCTGTAGGTATTGGCAATTCCCACGATCGGCCGATCCAGAGCATCGTCTGAATAGCCCATCGCCTTGATGAACGCCTTTCTGAGGAAAAGGGAAAAACCCTGATCGCCGTAACTCGTCAGCTTGCGACGAAGACCGCTCGACATTGTTCCTCCCTCGTCTCTCTTAATTCGAGATCAAGCCTAGTGGGATATGCATGATTGTCAATAAAGAAGATGCGTCCCCACCCGTGTCCATCACCTTGATTGTCGTATCTTACGGAAAAAACCTAAGATAAATCGTGATAATTTCTATTTTTGCACGAGCTTGTGCATTGGCATTCGGCGAGGCGGCGTCTAGATTATCGATAAAATGAGATGAGGTGAGGCATGGCAGAGATCAGGCGAAGACGAGTAGGGATGATTGGCGCCGGTTGGGTCAGCGAGTATCACCTACCGGCATGGAAGAAGCAGTCCGCACGCGCCGACATCGTGGCGATTGCTGATCCTTCCGCGCGAGCACTTGAGGCCAAAAGCCAGAATTTTGGCATTGCTCGCAGCTACCCCAGCGCGGAGGCGATGTTCGCCGAAGAAACACTCGACGCCGTCGATATCTGCGCCCCACGTGAGGCTCATGTGGAGCTTGTGCAACTGGCGGCAGCCAATGGTGTCGATATTCTTTGTCAGAAGCCGCTGGCACCCGATTATGATCAGGCTGCCGCTCTCATCGCAGGCCTGCCCAAGTCAACCCGCTTGATGGTGCATGAGAACTGGCGGTTCCGCGCCTATTACCGGCGGCTCAAGGCGTGGCTTCAGGAGGGATTGGCTGGTGAGATCAGGCAGGTGCAGTTTGAGTTCTTCTCGAGCGGCATGATCGCTGATGCCGAAGGGGACAGGCCGGCTCTGATCCGCCAGCCGTTTTTCCGTAGGCAGCAGCGTCTGCTGGTCATGGAAATAATGATCCATCACTTGGATACGCTCCGGTACCTGCTTGGCGAGATGGAGGTGATTGCGGCACGGCTCGAGCGCAGCAACGACGACATCATTGCCGAAGATGTCGCTGCCGTCGTTCTGCGCCGTCTGGACGACGGCGTGATCATCACTGTAAACGCCAATCTCGCGGTGCATGGTGCGCCGCCGGCGCCGCGTGATCATCTGCGGATCTTCGGGGCGCAGGCAACGCTGGAGCTGGAGGGAAGCCGTTTGTCGGCGACGGGCCTTGTTCGTCGCGAGGAAGAGTTCGATGCGGATACCGTCTATCAGGAGGCTTATGACGCGACAATCGCGCATTTCCTCGATGGGCTGGACGGTCGCGTAAAGATGGAGACGGTGCCCGATGATAACATGAAGACACTGGCGCTGGTCGAAGAGATCTATCGGCGAAGCCGGTTCGACGCTCAACGCAAACCAAGATAAGATGGCTCGCCGTCGGAGGACTATTGATGCAGACGCTCGATGACATCAGGGAAGACCAGATCGAACATGACGATCTGAGCATCGCACGCGCGCTTGAAGAAGACATCATCTTCGGACGGCTGGCGCCTGGTACACGTCTGACTGAAGATACCTTGCTGGCGCGCTTCCACGTCACCCGTCATTTCGCCCGCCAGGCGATCGTCCAGCTGGAAACGATGGGCATCGTCGTGCGCGAGCGCAACAAGGGTGCCACTGTGCGCTCGCTGACCCCTCGCCAGGTGCAGGAGATCTATGATGTGCGCGAACTGCTGCAGCGGCAGGCTGCTCTCTGGATTCCCTTGCCCGCACCCGACAAACTGATCGCCGATCTGACGGCCCTGCATGAAGAGCACGGCCGTCACGTCGAAGCCGGCTACCTACGCGGCGTGCACGAGACGAATGACCGATTCCACCTGACGCTTTTCGGCGCCTGCGGCAATTCCTATCTCGTGCAATCGATCGAACTTTATATGCGCCTCAGCCTGCCGGTGCGCGCCAACTCTATGTCGAGCAAGGAATCCCTGCAGATCTCGCATGAACATCATCGGCTGATGATCGAGATGCTGAAGGGCCGGGACAATTGGGTTCTGGCGCAGCTCTGTGTCGATCATCTGCAGCCGAGCAAGAAGCGTTATCTCGCCTATGTAAGCGAGAATTGAGGCCCTAGACGGCTTGGCCGGCGATCGTGTCGGCGGCCGCCGATTATCTGCATGCAGCTTCGTCCAAAAGGGCCGAAACCGCGATGCGATCCGGTGCGCCGAGCCGCCCGCCGAAGACAGAGCATTTCAGCGCCGCGGCGGCCGAGGCCATCCGGATCGCAGCATCGGTCGCCAAGCCCTCCGAGATCGCCAGTGCATAGGCACCGTGGAAAATATCTCCAGCCGCGAGTGTGTCGATCGTCTTTATCCGAAAAGCCGGCATATGGGCGACGGTGCCCATCTCTTCATCCCACCAGTAGCTGCCACGCTCTCCGGCCGTGACGACGACCAGTGCTTGCCGATATTGCCGCTTCAGAAACGAGACCATGCCGGCCGGATCACTGATCTGCGAAAGGCTATGAGCTGCCGGTTCTGAAAAGATGATGTGGTCGGCCTCTTTGGCCAGCATGTCGATAATGTGAGGCGGTGCGACATCGCCGTCTAGGATCGCGGGCTTGCCCGCTGTCCTTGCGGTCCGCAGCACTTTAAGGGCGAGAGCCGGCCAACGCACATCCACCATGACGGAATCGAATGCGGTGAGATCGTCGGCCGTTACTTCCCTGACGTTCTCGTGCAGGCGTGGGTCATAGAACGGAACAATCAACCGTTCGCCATCATCGTCGATGAGGATCGTCGAAACGGCGGAGCGGGCACCGGCCACCCGGGCGCTGCCACTGACATCGATACCAGCTCGCTGCAACTCGGTCAGGATCTGCTCTCCGGCCTGGTCGTCGCCGACGGCACCCCATAGGCTTGCCATGCCGCCGAGGCGGATAATGGCAAAGGCCGCGCTTGATGCCATGCCCTCGGCCACCTGCAACATGTCGTAGGGCAGAACCTTCCCCGGTACCTGCGGAATTGCCTTGACGCGAAACAGCGTATCGAGCACGGCCGCACCGACGCACAGGACGTGGCGCGGCCTGCAATCCGCAGTGGGTGAGGTCATATTCAAATGCGCTGGCCAGTCGATTTATCGAAGAGGTGGGCGCTTTCCGGATCGATGGAAATCGAGACCGTATCGCCATAGGCAATGGCCAGTCGCTCTCGAAAGAGGCAGGAAATCTGCTCGCCGCTGCAGTCGAGCTTGGCGAAGATCTCCGATCCGGTTCCCTCGACGATCTCGGCGCGGCCGGCAATTCCGCCCTGGTTCGCGCGGATATGTTCGGGGCGAATGCCGTATACGAGTGGCCCGGCAGTCGGTGCGCTCTTGATATTATTGGGCAGCGGCAAGATCAGACCCTTTTCCGTGCGGAAAACACCCTCCTCGATCCTGCCGTCGATGAAATTCATCGATGGCGAGCCGATGAAGCCGGCAACGAAGAGATTGGCGGGCCGGTCATAGAGATCCAGCGGAGCCCCGACCTGCTCGATCACACCATCATGCAAGACCACGATCTTGTCGGCCATCGTCATCGCTTCAATCTGGTCATGGGTGACATAGATCGTCGTGGTCTTGATGCGCTGGTGCAGCGATTTGATCTCGGCGCGCATCTGTACGCGCAGCTTGGCATCGAGATTGGAAAGCGGTTCGTCGAACAGGAAGACCTGCGGATCGCGCACCAATGCACGGCCCATGGCAACGCGCTGACGCTGCCCGCCCGAAAGCTGCTTCGGATAGCGATCGAGCAGTTTTTCGAGGCCAAGAATGTTTGCGGCCTTATTGACCCGTTCGGAGATTTCCGATGTATCGGCCTTCTTCAATTTCAGGGCAAAGCCCATATTGTCGGCGACGCTCATATGCGGATAGAGCGCGTAGTTCTGGAAGACCATCGCAATATCCCGGTCGCGGGCTCGCAGATTGCTGACATCGCGGGTGCCGATCCGGATTTCGCCATCGCTCATTTCCTCAAGTCCTGCGATCATGCGCAGAAGAGTAGACTTGCCGCAGCCGGACGGACCGACGAGGACGACAAATTCTCCGTCGGCGATATCGACGCTGATATCCCTGATCACGTTAACGGCACCGAAGCGCTTCTGGACGTTTCGAATGTTCACATTAGCCATTTTTGATTGTCCTTTCAGTGCTCGGCTTAGCCGCCCTTGACGGCGCCAGCGGTCAAGCCAGCGACGATCTGCTTTTGCGCAAATATCGTCAGCACGAGTACGGGTAGCGTGACGATAAGTGCAGCCGCAGCAAGCGGCCCCCAGCTGACCTGTTCAAACGAAAGCATGTTGTAGACGGCGACCGGCAGGGTTCTGGTTTCACGGCTCGCCAGCACGATGCCGAATACGAAATTATTCCAGGAGAAGATGACCGACAGGATGAAGGCAACCACGATGCCCGGTTTTGCGATCGGCAGCGCCACCAGGCGAAACACCTGCCAGGACGTCGCCCCATCGATACTGGCTGCTTCCTCAAGCTCCATTGGCGTCGTTTCGAAATAGCCGATCATGATCCAGACGACGATCGGTACGGTCACCACCAGGTGGATGATGATCTGCGGCCAGAGCGTGCCGAGAAGATCGAGCCATTGGAACAGCAGGAAAAGCGGAATGAGGAACGATAGGCCGGGTGTCATGCGGGCGATCATGATGACCATGGCGGAACGCTCAGCCTTCAACCGCGCAATGCCGTAACCGGCAGGCACGCCGATCAGCAGCGCGAGCAGGGTAGCGCCGCCGGTCACGAGGATCGAATTCCAGAAATAGAGGAAAAAATTGTTTTCCTCGAAGACCTTCATGTAGTTCGACCAAGCGAAACGCTCGGGAATGAAGATCGGCGGGTAGGCACCGTTATCGATTTCGTATTTCAGCGAGAGCGAGATCATCCAGAGGAAAAACAGGATGACCGGGGAGACCATGACGAGGGCGACAAACAGCAGGCCGATACGGTCGATTGTCTTGCGTTTCATCAGCGTGTCTCCGTGTCCGACCAGTTGGCGCGTTGGCGTACCATCATCAGCACGAAGGAAAGCGCGACGATGATGACGAAGAAGACGACCGCCATCGCCGATCCATAGCCGATGTCATAGTAGGAAAAGGCTGTGTTATAGAGGTAGATGTTGATCGTTTCGGAGGCCGTTCCCGGGCCACCCTGTGTCATCGCATAGATGATGTCGAAGCTTTTGACCGCATCGATGCTTCTGATGATGACGCCGATCATCAGGAAGGGCGCGATCATCGGCAGGGTCAGGTAGCGGAACTTCTGCCAGGCATTTGCGCCGTCGATCTCCGCACTTTCATAGGGTTCGCGCGGAACGGCCGCCAAGCCGCCCAGAACGATCAGCATGATCAGCGGCGTCCACTGCCAGGTCTCGACCAGCACCAGCGAGGGAATGACGCTGTTCTGGTTGTAGATCCATTCCTGCGGCCCGATGCCGATCAAAGAGAGCAGGTAGTTGAGCACGCCGAGCTGCGGGTGGAACATCATGGTCCAGACGAGCGCGATGGCGACGGGTGTCGCCATCATCGGCATGACAAAAATGCCGCGCAGCAGCCCACGAAAGGGAAACTGCGCGTCGAAGATCAAGGCGGCGAGGGTGCCCAGAAACAGCGGAGCGACGACGGCAAGAAACGTGTAGAGCGCCGTGTGCCACAGTGACTCCCAGAAGCGCATGTCCACCAGCAGCCGGGCGTAATTGTCCAGTCCGGCAAAAACCACCGGCTGGCCCAGCGTCCAGCTGTTGACGCTCATCCAGAGCGTAAACACCCAGGGAAAAACGATGACCGCGGCGATGACGACCAGCGCCGGGACAACGAAGGGCCAGTAGTTCGGAGCAAGCCTGCCAGGCTTGCCCCTCCCATTTGCGATGCTTTTCGATCGCGGGGTGTCCATGCTCACGGATGCCATTATCCCTCGCTTCGGGCCAGGACCGGTTCGAACTGCGCCGTGGCGTTCTTCAGTTCCGCTGCCGGATCGGCGCCGCCGATCATGTTGGTCAGGCCGACACCATAGATGTCGCGGAACTCGGTGACCGGAATGATGACCGGCAGGGCGAGCTGCGAAACCTTGGCCGAGCCGGCAACGGCATCGACCCAGGTGCTCGGCATGGTGACGCCTTCGCGAACCTTTGCATCTTCGAGGACCGAATTGCGGAAGGGAACGCCGGCGCCGGCCTGCAGGAGGCGCGCACCCATGTCGTGAGAAATGACCCACTGGCAGAAGAGATAGGCTGCTTCCTTGTTCTTGCTGGCAGCGGTCACGCCAATGCCGTCGCCGGTCGTCGCGGCAGCCTGCGCCTTCGGTCCCTTCGGCATGATGCCGTAGCCGACCTTGCCAACGACACGGGACTTTTCGGGATTTTCGATCGGCGGAGCAAAGCCGACGCCGTCGAGCCACATGCCGACCTTGCCCTGCAGGAAGGCCGACTGTGCTTCCGCCCAGTTGAAGCCGGAAACGCCGACGGGGGCGGCCTTCGTCATCAGGCGCTGATACATTGTGGCGGCCTGGATGGCTTCGTCCGATGTCGTGCGCAGCTTTCCGTCAGGGCCAAGCGGCGTCGAGCCATAACCGAGCAGCAAGGTCGTCCAGACGGGCACGTTTGCATTCTTCAGGCCACGAGCGACGAAGCCGTAGGTATTGGAGGACTTATCAGTCAGTGCTTCAGCTGCACTGGCCATCTCGTCGAAGGTTGAGGGGTAGGAGAGACCCTTCTTCTCGAACAGTTCCTTGTTCCAGTAGACAATCCAGTAGTCCACCGAGAAGGGAAGCGAGCGCAGTACCCCTTGCGAATCCTTGGCGAACTGCAAGCCGGCTTCCGCAAAGTCGCTCTCGACCAACGACGGGTCGGTCAGCGACGGATCCTTGACGAAACCGCTGATATCGGCAAGCCAGCCGCCCTTCTCGAACTGGCGCTTCTGGACGTGGTAGCTGAGGTGGACGACGTCGAAGCTCGGCTTGCCGGAGCTAAGCTCGATCGTCGTCTTCTGGCGCTGCTGCTGCTCGGGTGTCGCTTCTGCGTTGACCTTGATGCCGGTGAGCGCTTCGAATTCGCTCAGATATTTGAGGATCGTTTCGCTGCGCGGGCTCTTGACGAGGTTTACCTCGAGCGTCGTTCCGGCAAAACGCTTCCAATCGACTGCCGCCGAAGCAGGCTTGATGCCGAGTAGCCCGGCAGCGCCGATCGCGGCTGAACCCGCCAGAAAGTTTCGGCGCGTGGGGCGAATGAATGATGATGTCATGCTGTTCTCCTCCTGGTATGTAGCCTGCGATCTCCTCACCGCAGGCATCAGTTTAAATTCTCAGCGCGCGACTGCGCGCGTGGTTGATGTGTGCGGCAAGGGCATCGACGGCATCTTGTGTATTTCTCTGCTCGATCGCTTCCAGCACGCGAAGATGCTCGCCCATGACGGGACCGACGCGTCCGTCGATGCGGAAACGTTCCTGGCTGATTAGCCGCATCTTGATCGAGTTGACGCGATAGGCGTTGGAAATGATGGTATTGCCCAGCGCGTCGATAAAGGCGTCATGCATGCCCCAGTCGACGGCCTGGGCGTGGACTTCCAGTTCATGCGAATGGTTGCCGCCCTCGATTGCCGCCACGATCTCGCGATGCTGTCTCAGGAGTGCCCCGATCGTCTCGTCGCTGGCCGTCTCCGTGAAGATCCCGACGGCTTCTTTTTCGAGAAAAAGCCGAAGTTGGAAAGCTTCGCGGATGAGATTGAGATCGATATGGGCAATTTGCAGGCCGCGTTGCGGCACGGTCTTGATGAGGCCCTCGGCTTCAAGCCGCGGAATAAGCTCACGGATGGCGCCGAGCGTCAGGCCGGTCAATTCGACAAGCCTGCGCTGGGAGACGAATTGCCCGGGACGGACGTCACGCGCAAGCAGATGCCGGGTAAAGCTCTCATAGGCTTTCTCTCTCAGCGTCGGCTGCTCGTCGGCTCCATCCATCGGGTTCTCCTCGTACATAAGCGCTAAGCTGCCTTTGTGCGAAAAAGTGCGTCAAAGGCAAGAACAAGCTCGCGCTGGCCATCTGCGGGGATTGTCGTCAGAGGCGGGCGAACCGCAAGCCATGTATCATCGCCCGTCATCTTTGACACCATGACTTTCACGGCCGGCGTGACGGGATGCTTGAGAAGCTCGGCGACGAAGTCTTCCACTCGCGGATCGTCTTTGCCGTCGACGGCCATGGCGCGAACTTCGTGCGGTGCAAAATTGGCCATGCCGGAAATTGCGCCCTGGCCGCCCATACGTACACCCTTTGCAAGGTGCCGTTCATCACCGATCAGGATGATCAGATCGCTGTGCTGGCGCAGCAAGGCTTCCGTATAGGGCCAGTCGCCGGAGGAGTCCTTGACGCCGGTGACGATGGAGGGGAAGGTCTTTCGCAGGCGGCTGATCAGGTCGATGCTCAACGCGACCATCGTTACCGAGGGAATGTTGTAGACCAGGACGTCACGTGCGGCGTCGCCCACACGTGCAAATACGTCGGCAAACCAGGCGAAGATGCCGTCGTCGCTCACATTTTTGAAATAGGAAGGCGGGGCGAGCAGGATATTGCGCGCTCCCTTTGACAGCGCTTGTGAGATCTGGTGAGCGGCATCTTCGGCAGCATCGACAAGCACGCCGACGACGATCTGTCGGGGCTGGATGCCGGAGGCAATGAAAGTGTCAAGGATCCGCTCCCGCTCCCGGCTGCCGATGGAAGCGCCTTCGCCGGTCGTTCCGAATAGCGTGACGCTGGCGCAACCCGATTCGAGGCTGCGTTTTGCCTGGGCGAGCATGACCTCAGTGGCAATTTCACCGCTGCTCTTGAAAGGCGTCGCCAACGCGACCGATAAACCAAACCCCGTCACCAATATGTCTCCCTCATGTCAGTGTCGAATGGCTAACATGTCAGTTGTTGGCTGTAAACCTGTTTCTGATGAATGGTCACAGGTGATGCGGAGAAGCTGTGGATTAAAGGTGGCGCAAGGGCACAGGGCGCGGCGACCCGGTCAGCGATGCCGGAGGTTGTTCCAGGAGGTGCGCATCATTGTATGTAAGACGCGTCCCGCTCTCGGCGCAGTCCGATATCTCGCCGGCAGACGGGCGTAGTGAATGGCCCGATCGAGAAAGGAAGGATCGCACACCGAATCTCCAGGGGGGCAGGGAGCGCAACTTGGAGAGTTGCGCTCCCTGTGGCCTGCCGTCTCACCAGTCCAGGCGCAGGAGAGACACGCCCTGACGCGGCAGGGAGAACTTGAGATCGATCTTGCCGTCCGTGACCGAAACTGAAGCCTTGTTGTCGATCTCAGCAAGCTTGCCGGAGGCTTCGAGCTTGGCGTAGTCGGCGTCTGCAATATCCTGCGGCTTGCCCATTTCCTTCCAGATACGGAAGGAGTTGGAATGCTGCTCGTCCATACGGAAGTGCTTGAGCGCAGCCGGGCGATTGCCCCAGCCATCGATCGAAAGATCGACCTCAGCGGCAGGGCCGGTCTCGTCGTCATCATGATAGTGCCAGACGAGAACCGAGACGCCTTTGTCGTCGCGGGTCGCCACGACATTGACGTCAGGCTTGTCGCGAACGCCGTGGCTCATGATGTCCTCGATATCGCGGCGATAGTCGCTTTCCGATTCCAGCCATTCGCCGCCGAGCTTGCCGAGCATGCGGAAGCCGTTCAGCACCGCCTTGTCGACTCCATTGGTCGCCAGGTCGCGGAAGCCGTCGAAATAAGGCTGGTCGTCGAAGAGGAAGGCCCAGGTCACCGCGCCTTCGATCTCGATATTGGCGCGGCGTGACAGTTCGTAGGTGCGGATCATGCTTTCGACGACATAGACGCCGTAGAGTGGACCGTTGCGATAACCGTTCTGCGGATGGACGCGCGCGGAGCAGGCGGCGCATCCTTCGGGATCGGACTCGCCAATGACGACGGGTAGGTGCCGAAGTTCCGGGAATTCGTTGATGATGGCAAGATTGGTTTCGATGTCGCGTAGCTGCTTGTGCAGGCCCATGCGCACATGGCCGTCGAAGATGACCGGATTTCCCTTGGCGTGGAAAGCAATGAAATCCAGCGGAGGCTTGTTTTCGACGACGTGGCGCAGGAAGGCGCGCAGGAAGGTCTGGGCCTTCTCGTTGGCAAAGGCGCCGCACGTGTGCGGGCCGCCGACGCGGGCCTTCGGCAGGGCGCGTTTCACCGCTCGTGCGCTTGCATCATACATGGCGCAGAATTCCGGGATCGTACCGGTCCAGTAATGGCCGTCGGGTTCGTTCCAGACTTCCCATGGCCAGGAGGAGACGACGTCCTCGCCGTAGCGATCGGCCAGATGCCGTGCCCAGGCCTCGATCAGGTCGCCCCATTTCTTCAAGTCTTTCGGCGGTGCGGTCCAGCCGGTGGTAATCGTCGCATATTTGTCGGCGGGCTCCCAATGATGCTTGTAGGGGCCGTCGAAATCGGAAAGCGCTTCCGGCGTGAAGCCGATCTGGATCAGCGGGATGCTGCCCGCTTCCACGTAGGCGTCGAAGATCTGATCGATGATCGTCCAGTCGTAAACAGGGTTGCCGTCGGCATCCTCCGTATAGGCATTGGTCGAGCCCCATTTCAGGGCAGGCTTGCCGTCTCCGCTTGTCAATAGATTATGCGCGCGGATGCGTGGCGCGACGGGGCTGAGCTCGGTCAACTCCTTCAGGAGCTTCTTGCCATGTGGGGAGTAAGTATAGTTCGGCTCGTCATAACCGAACCAGTTCCACAGTGGCTTGTAGGGCCCAGTCGGCCTGCCGGCGTGAACGTTGATGGTCACGTCATAGGAACTCGTCATCGTCTTTTCCTCTTGAACGGTCATGCCTCAGCCTCCTCCCGAAGGCCGACCGACCAATTTGTGATGAAGTGCGGCCGTCTTGGGAGGGCGCCGCGCTCGCCGCAAAAGCTAAGCGAAACAGCCATTTTGTCAATAATATAAAAACTCATGCTTAGACGGCGATTAAAAAATGCTGGAAATTCCGCGAGTTTTTGGCTTTCTGAAAATTTCCTGTTGCCGTTTTGCGAAAAATTGTCGATAAATGTTGAGGCGAAGCTTGCCGTCTGGAGGAGTCATATGGACTGTCAGGTCCCTATGAAGACGCTTTCGCCGGAACGCGATCGATAACGGATTACGGGAAGCGCCCGCCTCTGCGGGCCAAGGAGGAGGAGCGTCCGATGAAGTTCCCAAGATTTGCAGTCATTGCCTTATTGTCTCTCGCCGCTCTGCCTGCTTATGCGCAGGATTTCATTGCGGGTATTCCGCGCAATGAAACTCTGATCATCCAGGGCACACCGCAGCAGAATGCCGACTGGTTTAATGTCTGGGCGCCAGGCGGTGGCGGGGCTGCCAATGTCAACGGCCTGCAGCAGCTGACGACCGATACATTCTGGTTCATCAATCCAGAGGGCGGTCCGGACGCCTGGCAGAATGCGCTCGCCACCGAGCCGCCGGCCTACAATGCCGATTTCACGCAAATGACCGTGAAGCTGCGCAAGGGCATCTATTGGAGCGACGGTGTCGAATTCACCAGCGATGACGTGGTCTATACGGTCAAGACTCAGATCGACCATCCCGGCATGTCCTGGAGCGCGCCGTTTTCCGTCAACGTTGCCAGCGTAGAAAACCCTGATCCGCTGACAGTGGTCTTCCATCTGAAGAAGCCCAATTCACGCTTCCACACGCTATTTACAGTGCGGTGGAACGCCGCCTGGATCATGCCCAAGCATGTCTTCGAGAAAGTCGGCGATCCTCTGGCATTCAAGAACAATCCGCCGGTGTCTCTCAGCGCCTATGTGCTGCAGAGCTATGACAAGGGCGGCAACTGGACCATCTGGAAGCTACGAGACGATTGGCAGCGCACCTCCATCGGCATGGCCGCCAAGGAACCACCGCAAGTCAAATATGTCGTCTATCGTGCTGCCGGTAATCCGGAAGCCCGCGTCATCGAGCAGCGCAACCATAATCTCGACGTCATCAATGACATGGCGCCCGAAGGTATGTTCGCCATGATGCGCGACAGCAAGAGCGTCGCTTCCTGGCTTAAGGGCTTCCCCTACGCCCATCCGGACCCGACCCTGCCGTCCGTGTTGTTCAACACCAAGAAGCCGCCCTTCGATAACAAGGATGTCCGCTGGGCGCTGGCACTGATGATCGATATCCGTGCTGTCGCACTTGGCTCCTATCGCGGTGCCGCCAACCTCGCAGCGCTCGCCACGCCGCCGACGGGTTCCGCACCGGACGATTATTACGCGCCGATGCAGGACTGGCTCACCAATTTCGAGCTCGATACCGGCAGCCGCAAGATCAAGCCCTATGACCCCAATATTTCCGCGCAGATCGCCACCATGGTTCGCGGTCAGTGGGGCGACCAGATTCCCACCGATCCGAAGCAGCTTCAGCGCACCTTCGGTTTCGGCTGGTGGAAACAAGACGTGCAAGCCGCGAGTGAGCTGCTGCAGAAGGCCGGTTTCAAGAAGAGCGGCAATCAATGGCTGAAGCCCGACGGTACGCCGTTCACGATCCGCCTTCAGGTCGAAGGCGACGCCATTCCGACGCTCGCACGTGCCGGCACGGTCATTGCCCAGCAATGGAGCCAGAACGGCATTGCCACGAAAGTGGATGTTGCTGGCCCTACCAACGGCCAGCGCCTCAGTACCGGCGATTTCGAAGCTGCGATCTACTGGAGCATCGAAACGTGGGGCGGCCATCCGGACCTGTCCTTCTTCCTGGACAGCTACCATTCGGAATTCATCAAGCCGCTCGGCCAGATCCAGCCGCCGCGTAACCTGCAACGCTGGCAGGATCCGCGCCTCGACCAGATCATCGCAAAAAATCGATCCATTGCCTTCGATTCCTCTGATGTGACGAAGGTCGGCCAGGACTTCCTGAAGCTGGCCGTCGAGGAGATGCCGATGATCCCGCTGATGGCCTACAACAAGTTCGCGCCGTTCGACACGACCTACTGGACCAATTATCCGAGTGCCGAGAACCCTTATTCGGCCTCGGGTCCGAACTGGTCGAACATCCGCTACATGGTGACCGGCCTGAAGGCTAATCCGAACGCTCCCAAAAACTGATCGCTTCGACATGGGGAGTGGCCGGGCTGCCGACCGCTCCCCTTCATGCTATTGGAGGGTGAATGCCATGAATGGTTTTCTGATCTATGTGGGCAAGCGTTTCTTGCAGTTCCTCTTCGTCGTCGTCACCGGCATCACGCTTGCATTCCTGATTGCGCATTTCTCTCCGGTCGACCCGGTGGAACAGACCGTCTCGCTATTGACCAGCTTCGGCTCGACCGATCCGCAGGCGGTCGAGATCCTGCGCCAGTCGCTGCGGGAACTTTATGGGACCGGCGGCCCTCTCTTCGAACAATATTTCACTTTCTGGGGGCGGGTGCTGACTGGTGATTTCGGTCCGTCGCTATCGTCCTTCCCGACACCGGTCATGACTGTCATCGGCCGTGCCTTGCCATGGACAGTCGGGCTCTTGACGCTCGCGACCATCATCGCGTGGATCAGCGGTAATCTGCTTGGCGCGCTTGCCGGCTATTTCCGCAACAGCCGCTTGCTCAAACTTGCCGGCATCGTCATCATGGCGCTGCAGCCGATCCCGACTTACATTATCGGTCTCAGCCTCGTCATTCTTTTCGGCTTCATCTGGCCGATCCTGCCGATCAGTGATGGCGCGCAGGTCAATCTCGCGCCTGCTTTCAGCTGGACCTTCATCAGATCGGTGATCGAACACGGCATCCTGCCGGCGCTGACGCTTGTACTCGTCGGTATCGGCGGCTGGTTCATCTCTATGCGCTCGCTCGTCTCCAACATCGTCACCGACGATCATGTCGTCTATGCCGAGCTCGGCGGCGTGCGCTCAAGCCGCATCTTTTCGCATTATGTGGCGCGCAACGCCATGCTGCCGCAGGTCACGGGCCTGGCGCTCAGCCTCGGCAATGTCTTCGGCGGCGCCGTCATCGTCGAATTCGTCTTCAACTACCCAGGCATCGGCAAGCTCCTGATCTCGGGCATTTATTCCGGCGATTACAGCCTGGTGCTCGGCGTCACCACGATCGCGATCATTGCCGTCGCCTCTGCCGTCTTCGTGATCGACATCATCTATCCGCTGATCGATCCGCGCGTGAAACTGGGATAAGTGCGATGTTCAAGATCCTCAGAGACCTGCTCCGCTACAACAAGGAGTTCCTGTTCGGGACGATCCTGATTTTGATCATTGTCGGGTTGATCGTCTCCTCTTTCTTCTCTCCCTACGACGAGACTGCCATCTATGTCGTGATCCCCGATATGCCGCCATCGGCCGAGTTCTGGTTCGGTACGACGTCGCGCGGTCAGGATGTCTTCTGGCAGATCGGCGCGTCGCTGCGTAACACGTTGCTCTTCGGCATCATCGTCGCCGTCGTCAGCCGCCTCATTGCGCTCGTTGTCGGGCTGGTCTCGGGTTACGTCGGCGGGCGAACCGACCAAATCATCATGGGCATCAACGATACGCTCGGTGCGCTGCCGAACATTCCGATCCTGCTTCTGCTGGTCTTCGTGCTGCGCGACCAGATGACGTGGTCGGTGCTGGCGATCGTCGCAGCCTTGCTTGGCTGGACGCATGACAGCCGGCTGATCCGCTCGGTGGCGCTTTCTCTCCGCCATCGCGAATTCACGCGGCATGCGGTCTTTTCCGGCATGCGCACGTCGCAGATCCTCATTCGCGAGCACCTTCCCTATGTCATGCCGATCGTCTTCTTCACGACGATGAACAACCTCATCTGGGCGATCGGTCTGGAGGTGACTCTCTCCATCCTGGGCTTCTCCGACATCAACCGGCCAACAGTGGGTGGCATGATCTATTGGGCAAATGCCCATTCCGCCATGGTCGCCGGCGTCTGGTGGTGGGTCGCCTTCCCGATGCTCTTCGTAGTGATCCTCTTCCTCGGCCTCTTCATGCTCGCCATGTCGGTCAACGAATATATCGATCCGCGCTCGCGGCTCGCCCGAATGGGAGCGTGAGACGATGCAGAACCTTTTGAGGAAAGCGCCTTTGACCCTTGCCGAGAATTCCCGAGACGCGCTGACGATCGACGGACTGAAATGCTATTACGTCAATGATTATTTCGGGGTCCGGCGTGAGATCCGTGCCGTCGACGATATCAGCCTGACCGTCCGCAAGAACGAGATCTACGGTATCGCGGGCGAATCCTCGAGCGGCAAGACGTCGCTCATCAAGACGCTTGCCGGCGCCATCCGCCCGCCGATGCGGGTGGTTGGCGGCACGGTCAATTTCAATTTCGGTGGCAAGCCAATCGACGTCTATGGCGAGCCGCAGAAGATGCGTGCCGCCCGCTGGCGTCACCTTTCCTATATAATGCAGGGTTCGATGAATGTGCTGAACCCGGTTCGGCGCGTGAAACACGCTTTCAACGACTTCGCCTCCCGGCACATGAACCTCGATCCGGCGGCCTTCCGTCAGCGTGTCGAGGCCCATCTTGCCCGCCTGCATCTCGATCCGCATGTGCTTGAGGCTTTCCCACATCAGCTCTCCGGCGGGATGCGGCAGCGTTTGACCATTGCGCTTGCGACCGTCTGCGAGCCGGAGTTCATCATCGCCGATGAGCCGACGACGGCGCTTGACGTGCTCGTACAGCAAGATGTTCTGGCGCTGATCAAGGAAGTGCAGGCGCGTATGCAGTCCTCTGTCATCTTCGTGACCCATGACATGTCAGTGCATGCCGCCATCACTGATCGGTTGGCTATCATGTATGCTGGGCGGCTTGCCGAAGAGGGGCCAACCCAGGCGATCTTCGACAATCCGCAGCATCCCTATACGGTTCACCTGATCGGCAGCTTACCGCGGATCGGCGATACGAGAACGAGAAAGAGCCTGCAGGGCAAACCGCCGGCTCTTTCCAATCCGCCATCGGGATGCCGCTTCCATCCGCGGTGCCCGATCGCGATCGACCGATGCTCGAAGGAAGTCCCGGCCATGCTGCCGAGTGCGACTGGCGGGCGTGTGGCCTGTTTCAGGGCAGGGGAGTACAAGATCCAATGAGCGGCGAAAACCTTCTCGAACTTGACAATGTCAGCAAGTTTTTCCCGATCGGCGGCTTTTTTTCGCGCGCCAGGATGACAGCAGTCAATGAGGTCAGCTTCGCCTTGGAAACTGGTCGACCGGAGATATTCACGATCGTCGGCGAATCGGGCTCCGGCAAGTCGACGCTTGCCAAGATGATCCTGGGCAGCGAGACGGCCGACCGTGGCACGATCCGCTTTGATGGTGCAGACGTTGCCGGTATGCGCAGCCGTGGAGCCCGAGAAGCCTTCATGACCCGGGTCCAGCCGGTATTCCAGAACCCGTTCGAGGCTTTCAACCCACTCACGCGCATAGACGAGTATCTATTTTCCACCGCCCACCGCTTCAAGGGTGCGAAGAACCGCGCTGATCGTGAAGCACTTACCGATGTGGCACTGCAGCGGGTCGGCCTTTCTCTTGCGGAAATCCGCGGTCGCTATTCGCACGAATTGTCGGGTGGCCAGCTACAGCGTGTGGCGATCGCCCGCGCGCTTATTCCCGAACCGAAGCTGATCGTCGCCGACGAACCCGTTTCCATGGTGGACGCATCGCTGCGCATGTCGATCGTCAATCTGTTCCGCGAGCTGCGTGACACACTGAAAGTGTCGATCATCTATATCACCCATGATCTTGCGACCGCCTACTACATTGCCGACCGGGTCATCATCATGCGCAAAGGCGTGGTGGTCGAAAGCGGTGACGCGCGCACAGTGCTCGACAATCCTCAGCACGAGTATTCGATCGCCTTGAAGAATGCGGTGCTGCCGCCCGATCCGCATGATGCATCGGCCATCATCCGCGAGCGCCAGCAGGATGCCGGCGCATCTGCGCCTCGCAAGATTGTGAGCGCCTGATCATTCCCTGTCGAAGCCTGGCCTCGCCCCAAAGGAGGGAGGCCAGGCTTTGTTTCAGCAGGTGCGGAAACGCAGATTGCCGGGCGAAAGCTCGCTGACGGAGGCGCAGCCCATCAGCTTCATGCCGCGCTCGATTTCCGTTCGCATTTGCAGAAGGGCGCGTTCGACGCCGGCCTGACCGGCGGCGGCAAGCGGGAAGAGATAATAGCGTCCGACGCCAACGGCCTTGGCGCCGAGCGACAGAGCTTTCAGAACATGCGTGCCGCGCTGGACGCCGCCATCGACCATCACGTCAATGCGGTCGCCGACGGCATCGACGATTTCCGCCAGCTGGTCGAAGCCGCTGCGGGAACCATCGAGCTGACGCCCGCCGTGATTGGAAAGCACAATGCCGGTGCAGCCGATATCGATGGCGCGCTTGGCATCCTCGACCGTCATGATGCCCTTCAGGCAGAAATGCCCGCCCCAGGTCTTGACCATGTCGGCGACATCGTTCCAATTCATGGCCGGATCGAGCATCTCGGTGAAATAGCGGCTGATCGACATTGTGCCGCTGCCCATATCGACATGGCTGTCGAGCTGCGGCAGGCGGAATTTCTCATGGGTGAAATAATTGATCGCCCAGCCGGGCTTGACTGCAAACTGTGCCATGCCGGCAAGGTTGAGCTTGAAGGGAATGGCAAAGCCGGTGCGCTTGTCGCGTTCGCGGTTGCCACCGGTAATACTGTCGACAGTCAGCATCATCACCTGCACGCCCGCCTGTTTCGCCCGCGTCATCATTTCACGGTTGAGACCGCGGTCCCGATGGAAATAAAACTGATAGACCTGCGGCCCGTTGCTGATCTGCCTTGCCTCTTCCAGGCTGATCGTGCCGAGCGAGGAGACGCCGAACATCGTGCCGAATTTACCGGCGGCATGGGCGACCGCCCGTTCGCCTTCGTGGTGGAAGAGCCGCTGCAGCGCCGTCGGCGAGCAATAGATCGGCATAGCGAGCTTCTGGCCCATGACGGTGACCGACATGTCGACCTCGCTGACGCCACGCAGCACGCTTGGCAGAAGATCGCAAGTTTCGAAGGAGGAGGTGTTGCGCCGGTAGGTCACCTCGTCATCGGCTGCGCCATCGATATAGTTGAAAATCGGGCCGGGAAGACGCTGCTTGGCGAGACGGCGGAAATCGTGGAAATTATGGCAATCTGAAAGGCGCATACCTGTATCCAATCGAGGGCCGGCACGTCACGCCTCCGCGTGCGGCTCAGCCGATGAACGGCCGCGAGACCTCCTCGTCTTCGCGATCCATGTGAATGGGATACGATTATTGTTGCACCAATCTCAAGCTCTCTTGCGTGCGCTTCCGTCGCCTTCTCGGATAAAGGCGCATTTTATTGCGGGAGATACGTCAGCGACCGCTTTTGACTGCAAGCCAGATGACGTGCCGCGCTCCGCCACGCTTGCCGTTGGCGCGCGTATTGACGGCATCGACGGCAAAGCCGCTATCCTTCAGCCGGCGGGTGAAGGATAGCTCCGGTCCGGAGGACCAGACGGCGAGAACGCCGCCAGGGCGAAGCGCTTCGTGGGCGGATTTCAGCCCGGCATAGTTATAGAGCCGGTCATTGGATTTGCGGGTCAGGCCGTCAGGACCGTTATCGACATCAAGCAGGATGGCATCGTAACCGGCCTTGCCGGCACGGATAGCTTCACCGACATCGCCCTGATGGATCGAGACACGCGGATCGTCGAGGCAGCCCTTGAAGACCTCCGCCATCGGGCCGCGCGCCCAGGCGACGACCGCAGGCACAAGCTCGGCGACGACGATACCTGCATTCTCAGGTACGACCGCGAGTGCGGCCCTTAGCGTAAAGCCCATGCCGAGCCCGCCAATCAGGATCTCCGGCTTCGGATGCGATTTGATCCGCTCAAAGGATAGCGTGGCCAGCGCCTCCTCGGAGCCGCTGAGGCGGCTGTTCATCAGCTCGTTGGCGCCGAGCATGATCGAAAACTCGTTGCCGCGCTGCTTTAGCCGCAGCTCTCCACCGTCGCCGGGAATGGTCGCGGAATCGAGCTGGATCCAGGGCAGCATGGTGGTTTTGTCTCACTGAAAGGAACCGTCACCTAGCATAGGGCGACGATCGAAGCCAGCAAGCCTTGCTCAGACAACTCGGATGAAATGGTCGGCTTCATGCTCCACCACCTGATCCTGCGGCACGGCGGAGCGGCGGCGAATATCCTCGACCTCCTGCGGCTGCAGACGTGTTCTCGGATCGTCGAAGCGCACATCCGGGTCTGGGACCGCCGACAGCAGCAGCCGGGTATAGGGATGCGAGGGATTGTCGATCACCTTGGCGGTGCTCCCCCATTCGACGATCTGGCCGGAATACATGACGGCGATATCCTCTGCCACATAACGAGCGGTGGCGATATCATGCGTGATGTAGAGCAGGCCGAGATTCATCTCCTTCTTCATGTCGTTCAGGAGATTGAGAACGCCCAGGCGGACGGAAACGTCGAGCATCGAGGTGGGCTCGTCGGCGACGATCACTTCCGGCTGGGCGGCGAGGGCGCGGGCGATATTGACGCGCTGGCGCTGGCCGCCGGAGAGTTCGTGCGGATATTTCGGCGCGACAATATCGGGATCAAGCTTCACGCGCTCAAGCAGTTCGCGCGCGGTCGCATCAACCTGTTTGCCACGTATGTCAGGTCGATGCAGCCTCAGCGGTCGCTGGAGGTGGTGGGCGATCGTGTGGGCCGGGTTCAGCGAGGCGAAGGGATCCTGGAAGATCATCTGCACGGAACGCCGGTAACGGGCGATCTCGTCCGACCTTGAGCTTTCGACGGGCCGGCCTTTGTAGAGGATCTGACCAGCCGTTGGCTGATATTCGCGCATCGCCATGCGCGCGCAGGTCGTCTTGCCGCTGCCGGATTCGCCGACGAGCGCCAAAGCGCGGCCGGCACGGAGGGAGAAGGAAATGGCGCGGGCGGCGTGAACCGCGGAAGCACCGTGACCGAAGGTCTTAGTCACCCGATCGAGGGCGAGGATGGCATCGCTCATAGCAGTACACCTCCGCGAAGCGAGGGGAAGGAGGCCCAGAGTTTCTTGGTATAGTCATGCTGCGGCGTCTTGTAGATTGCCTCGGCACCATTCTGCTCGACGAGCTTGCCCTGGAGCATGATGCCGATGCGGTCGCAGAACTGCACCATCAGCCCGAGGTCATGGGTGATGAAGAGCACCGAGAAGCCGAATTGCTTCCTGAGTTCATTGATGCGCTGCAGGATTTCGCGCTGCACGACCACGTCGAGCGCTGTCGTCGGCTCGTCCATGACGACGAGCTTCGGATCGAGCGCCATGCAGATGGCGATGACGATGCGCTGGCGCATGCCACCGGAAAACTGGTGCGGATAGTTGCGCATGCGATCCGGCGCGATATCGACGAGCCGCAGCATCTCGGCCGTACGCTCGCGCGCCTCAGCCTTTGTCATGCCCTTGTGGGTACGCAACACGTCGTAGAACTGGTCCTCGATGCGCAGCACCGGGTTCAGCGAATTCATGGCGCTCTGGAAGACCATGGCGACTTCGCGCCAGCGGAAGGCGGCAAGCGCCTTTGGATCGAGATCCAGTACATCGCGGCCGGCAAGCAGAATCTGGCTCTCCTTGCGGATCAGCGCCGGTGGCTTGTGCAGCCGGCTGATGGAAAAGGCGATCGTGCTCTTACCGCAACCAGATTCGCCGGCCAGGCCGAAGACTTCGCCCGGGGCGACATCAAAACTCACATTATCGACGGCGCGAAAGTCCTTTTCCTCGCCGATGTAATCGATCGTGAGGTTTTTTACGGAAAGCAAGGGTTGCGTCACAGGCGACCCTCCCCGGAGCGGATGAGAGCGGTCCAGCGGCCGAGCTGGTTGCCGGTGCGCAGGCGCGGATTGGCGATTTCGTCGACGGCGAAGTTCAGCAGCGACATGCCGATGCCGAGGAAGGCCAACGCAAAGCAGGGTGTGAGGATATCCCACCAGGCGCCGACCGAAAGCGCGGATGCCTTTTGCGCATTATAGAGCATGGTGCCCCAGGACACGACGCGCGGGTCGCCGAGACCGAGGAATTCCAGCGTTGCTTCGGTGATGATCGCGAAGATGACGCTGCCGATGAAGTTGATGCCGACGATGGAAATCACGTTGGGGAAGATCTCGAATGTCATAATGCGCCATTGCGGCTCGCCCATCATCTCAGCCGATTTGACATAGTCCTTCTGCTTGACAGAGAGCGTTTCGGCGCGGGTGACGCGCGCACCCCAGGCCCAGGACGTGCCGCCAAGGATGAGCGCGATGACAAGCGGGCTCGCCTGGCCGATGAAGGCTGCGAGGACGAGCAGCAACGGCAGGTTCGGCACGACGAGCACCATGTTCGTAAAGAAGCTGATGACCTCGTCGGTCTTGCCGCCGCGATAGCCGGAGATGATGCCGAGCGCGGTACCGACGGCGGTGATCAGGAGACCGGCGCCGAAACCGACGGCAAGCGAGGTGCGCGCGCCATAGATCATCCGGGCAAAGACATCCTGGCCGATGCGGGTCGTGCCGAGAATATGCTCCGCCGACGGCGGCTGGTGCGGGCGACCGGTGCGGGCGGCGGGATCGTAATGCGTCAGCAGCGGTGCTGCGATCGCCACGATGACGATGAAGGCGATGATGGCGAGGCCGATCAGCGCCTTGCGATTGCGGAGCAGGCTTTTCATCTCACGCTCCCTTCAGTCGCGGATCGAGCAGCACATAGCTGACATCGACGATAAAATTGGCGATCAGCATGGTCGCGGTCATGATCAGAAGCTGGCCCTGGATGACGGGGTAATCGCGGGCGAGGATCGCCTGGTAGAGGATGTTGCCGAGACCGGGATAATTATAGATAACCTCCGTCACCAGCGAGCCGCCGAGAATGGTGCCGATGGCGATTGCGAGGCTCGATACGGTTGGCAGCAGAGCGTTGCGGGCCGCATACCAAAGCATCACATGCCGGTCCGACAGGCCCTTGGCGCGGGCCATGACGATATAGTCCTCGCCGAGCAGGTTGATCATGTTGTTGCGCATGGTCACGGTAAAGCCGCCGACCAGCACGGTGCAGAGCGTGATCATCGGCAGGATGCCGTGATAGGCCACACTGCCGATATACTGGAAGCTGAAGGCCGGATCGAGCGAGGGATCGGCCGCGTAGCCATTCGGAAACCAGCCGAGCGTGAAACCAAAGATGAAAAGCACGATCAGCGAGGTGACGACGGCTGGTACCGATGTCGCGAAGATCGCGCCGATTGAGACGATGACGTCGAACTTGCTGCCGCGCCGCCAGGCGGCGACGATGCCGAGGAAGGTGCCGAGCGCGAAGCTGACGATCGTCGCCGTGCCCATGAGGCCGACAGTCCAGACCAGCGCATGGCCAAGCACAGATGTGACCGGCAGCGGGAAATACTTGATCGAGCGACCGAGATCACCGGTGAAGATGCTGCCGAGGTAAGTGAGATATTGCTGCCAGAGTGGTCCGTCAACGAAGCCGAAGGTGAGCTTCAGGGCCTGCAGGCTTTCCGGCGGCAGTTCGGCGCCCGCGCTCGAAAACATGATGCGCACAGGATCGCCCGGCATCAACCGGGGCAGGAAGAAGTTAATCGTCGCTGCCGCGATGAAGGCTGCTAGGTAGAAGACGAGGCGGCGAAGCAGAAAGGCCATGGGGACTCCGTCAAAACGGAAGCGGCGCTTGTCGCGCCGCTTCCGCCGTTTGTAATCGTGGCTTACTTGACCGGCTCAAGCGCCAGCAGGTTCAGAAGACGTGCCGGGTTTGTGCGCGAAATGGACGGATTGACGAAGGGGTTTTCCTTCGTAGACCAGCCGGTGAAGCGCTTGGTATTGTACTGATACCAGTTGGGATTGTTGAAGACCGGGATGACAGGCATGTTTTCGGCAACGATGCGCTGAGCCTTGTTCATCGCGTCCTTCTGCTTGTCGAGATCGGCAGTGTGGGTGAACTGGGTCACCAGGTCTTCCACTTCCGGGCTGAACCAGCGCTGGGCGGTGAAGCGGGTCTTGCCCTTGTCCGAAGCGCTGAAGGCGCGCTTGTAGGGGTAGTAGGGCGAGGCCGAGGCCGGCAGGCTGTTGATCGCCGCATCGAACTTGCCGTCGATGAGGTCGGAGGTCCAGACGGCTTCTTCCGGCGTCTCGATCTTGGCGTCGATGCCGACGGCCTGCATGCCTTCGATGGCGATGTTGACCGTGTCGATCCAGTCTGTCCAGGCGTTCGGAACGATGATCGAGAAGGAGATCTTCGAACCATCAGGATTGTCGCGCAGGCCGTCGCCGTCCTTGTCGACATAACCGGCTTCGTCGAGCAGCGCCTTGGCCGCATCGGCGTCATAGGCGCCGAACTTGCCGAAGTCGGCCTTGACGGACGGGTCCGCCCAGCTCTTGTAGAGCTCGCCCATCAGGCCCGGATCTTCGTTCAGCGTCGGGTAGCCGTAGCCGGCAACGTCGATCATCGTCTTGCGGTCAAGCGCCATGGAGACCGCGCGGCGGAACTTCACGTCGTTGAAGGCCTTCTTGTTGTCCTCGTTGGAGGTCTCCAGGTTGAACAGGAAGGCGACCATGCTGCTCGGCGAATACCAGTAATGATAGTGGTCCGGATCCTTCGAAACATAGACATTGTCGATATCGGGAATGAAGGAGACGCCCCAGTCGAGTGTGCCGTCGGCCGTCGCCGTCAGGATCTGGTTGTTGTCGGCAAGCTGCGGAAAGCGCATGCAGTCGATCTTCAGGTGCTCGGCATCCCAGTAATTCGGGTTGCGGCACTGGTCATAGGTCTGGCCGGTAAAGCGCGGCACTTCCGTCAGCGGGCCGCTGCCGACAGGATTTTCGTTGGCGTAGGTAACGGGGTCGGCAACGTCCTTCCAGACATGCTCGGGCACGATCGGCAGCTGCGAGAGTTGCTCGGCCGCCAGCGAACTCGGATTGGCGAGCGTGAAGCGAACCGTCTGAGCATCGACGGCCTGAACGTCGGTGATGAACGTCCAGATGCTGACGAAGTCGAGCGCCGGGAACTTCTTCAGATAGTCATAGGTGAACTTGACGTCGGCGGACGTCAGCGGCTGCCCGTCGGACCATTTCAGGTTTGGACGCAGCTTGAAATCGATGCTCTTCAGGTCGTCGGAGAGCTTGAAGCTTTCGGCCAGGCGATAGACCGGCTTGTTGCTGTCGAAGCGGTTGAAGATGACCAGCGGCTCATAGATGAAGTCAAGCGTCGACTGGCGCGACGAGGTCTGGTTGAACGGGTTGAAGTTGCGCACCCAGGTCGTCGCCGGCTCGATATTGGCCGTCAGGATGGTCTGCGCTGTGGCTGAGCCTGACAACATGGTCAGGGCCGCAGCCGCCAGGATATATTTCTTCATGTCAAATTCCCCTTTTCTTATGCGGTGAAGAATAGCCGCGCGGTCAGGAGACCAGCGCGCTCGCAAACATGGCTTCGACTTTCGCATGGGCGGCACGGTAGTCGATCTTGAGATTGCCGAGGCGGGCCTTGCCGGCGGCGATACGCTTCTGCGCGTCCTCGGTGAGTGGGCGAGCAGCCTTGGCGGCGGCCTCGCTTTCCTTGAGATCGCCGTGGCTGTGAAGTGCGATATCGAAGCCAGCATCAAGGACCTGGGCGACGCGTTCCGGCAGGGTGCCCCGCAGCGATTCCATGAAGATGCAATCGGAGATCAGCACGCCGTCATAGCCCATCTCGTTGCGGATCACGTCATGCATGAGCGGCGAGATCGACGCCGGCAGTTCCGCATCATAGGCGGAGTAGACGACGTGAGCGACCATGGCCCAGGGCGCGTCCTTTAGGGCGACGAAGGGCTTGAAGTCGGTGGCGATGAGCGTCTCGCGCGAAGCGTCGACGACCGGGCGCTCCTTGTGAGAATCGAGTGTCGCTCGGCCGTGGCCTGGAATGTGTTTCATGACCGGCATGTTGCCGGTTTCCAGGAGGCCGTCGACCACTTCACGGCCAAGAGCGGCGATAAAATCCGGATCAGGGCCGAATGAGCGGGCGCCGATGACCGCGCTCGTCGTTTCGAAGACGAGGTCGAGAACGGGCGAGCAGCCGCTCGAAAGGCCGAGTTCGCTCATCATCGCGCCCATGGCCTGGGAGGAAAGACGCAGTGCCTTCTTTCCGAGGTCGAGATCGCGGTGGGCAAGCTCGGCAAACTGGCCGAAGCTGCGGAAGATCGGCCAGGGGCCGGCATCGAGATGCTGCACGCGGCCGCCTTCCTGGTCGGTGAAGACGGGCGCGTCGTCGCGGCCGACGGCCTCGCGGAAACGCTCGATCAGGATCTTTGCCTGCTCCGGATTGCGCAGGTTGCGGCGGCCGACGAAGAGGCCGAGCGGATTGGTCTCGCGGAAGAGGGCAAATTCATCGTCTGACAGCGTCGGAATGGGGAGGCCGACGAAGAGAGCGAGCGGGGTCGAGGACACTATTTCAAACTCCGGTATCAGATGGTCATTTCGGCTGGCTTCGCAGCATGCCTTCGTAAATGCCCTTGTCGGGGGCAGGAATTTCGACCGCGCCGGCGGTCTTGACGTAGAAATCGACAGGGCCGGCATCGCCGATGAAGGCATAGGCATGACCCAGCGTCTTCATGGTCTGCAGGCAGCCGGAAAAGAGGGCGAGGCCGAAACCCTTACCACGTGCGGCAGGATCGACGCCGGTCGGACCGAAGAAGCCGCGGGCAGTCGTGTCATAGCAGGCAAAGCCAAGCAGCTTTCCGTCCTCGACGGCGATCAGGCAGGCAACGGGCTGGCGGGAAAAGGCGACGGTGACTTCACTTGCCCAGTTTTCGCTGAAATGCTCCCGCACCCAGCTCACCACGATATAAAGTTCCGGCGGCAGGGCCGGACGGATCGCAATACCGACGGAGTCGGCTTTTGCTTTCAGTTCGGCGAGCTTCGTGGAATATAAGCTCACAAGCAGGTCGGACACCCGTTTTTCCTCCAGATATTCCGTTATTACGGAATGTATCCCCTTTTAATGTCATAGCTTTGGATATCTGGGCGGCGTTGTCAACAGGCTTTTGCCGGCTGGCCTCAGTTCAACTGAGGGTAGCCAGAAAGAAAGCGGCCCGGTTTGACCGGGCCGCCTGGTAATCCTTGAATTGTGCCCCGGCTCAGCGGTCCGCGTCTTTCCACAGGGCATGGAAATGATGGACGGGTCCATGTCCGGAGCCGACCGTCAATTCGCCCGCGGCGGCAACCGCTTGCGCCAGATAGGCCTTGGCTGCCGCGACGGCCATCTGAGGCGAAGCGCCCTTGGCGAGCTCGGCTGCAAGGGCGCTTGAGAGGGTGCAGCCCGTGCCATGCGTGTTTTTCGTCGGTACGCGCTTGGCTTCGAACCAGTGAAGACCGGATGCGATGGACAACACGTCGGGGCTCTCATCGCTTTCGAGATGGCCGCCCTTGACCAGCACCATATTGGGGCCGAGCGCACGCAAACGTTCGGCCTGCGCCCCCATCTGCTCGCGGTTTTCGGCAACCTGTTCGTGCAGCAGCGCGGCTGCCTCCGGCAGATTGGGAGTAAGCAATGTGGCAAGCGGCAAAAGGTGCTGTGTTAGTGCATCGATGGCTTGCGGGTCGAGGAGCGCTGCGCCGCCCTTGGCGATCATGACCGGATCAACGACGATGGGGATACCGCGATGCGGCGCCAGCGCCTCGGCGACCGCTTCGACAATGCCGGCATTGGCGATCATGCCGATCTTGACGGCATCGACGCGCACGTCAGCGAAGACGGACTTGATCTGCTGGGCAACGAAGTGCGGCGGCACGAGATGCACGCCGGTCACCCCCTGCGTGTTTTGCGCCGTCAGTGCCGTCAGCGCCGCCATGCCGTAGACGCCGCGGGCGGAGAAGGCCTTGAGATCGGCCTGGATGCCGGCCCCGCCAGATGGATCGGAGCCGGCGATGGATAAGACGTTGTGGATCATCGGCGAACCTTTCGGATTTCCTCGGCAATGCGAAGCGTCGCGGCCTTCGGATCAGGCGTGCCGCAGATCGCCGAGACGACGGCAAGCCCATCGGCGCCCGCTGCAAGGACGAAGGAGACATGCTCGCTCTTCAGGCCGCCGATCGCAACCGTTGGAACGGGTGCCGCTTCAACAAGCTTCGCCAGCCCATCGAAACCGATCGGCTGCTTGTGGTCGGTCTTGGTGGGCGTCGCGAAGACCGGCCCAATACCGGCATAATCGACGACCGCGGGATCGACGGCCGCTGCCAGAGCTTCGGTCTCCACCGACAGTCCGAGGATCATGTCCGGACCGATCATTACGCGGGCGGCGGCAGGCCCAATATCGTCCTGGCCGATGTGCAATCCATCGGCGCCGATCGCGATCGCCGCCTCCACATCGTCATTGACGATCAGCAAAGCGTCACTGCCCTTCAAAACTTCTTTCAGGGCAAGACCTGTTTCCACCATCCTGGCAGTTCCACCCCGTTTGTCGCGAAGCTGCACCATGGTCGCGCCACCTGCAACGGCAAGTCGCGTCGTTTCGACCATGCCTATGCCGGCACAGAGATCGGGGTCGAGAACCAGATAGAGGGAAAGATCGAAGCGTTTCATACTGCGTTGATCCTGACTTTCGCATCGAGTTTTGAGCCATCGAGCGCGGAAAGCGCATCGAGGAACCGCCAGGAGAAGGAGCCAGGGCCGCCCGCATCTTTTGCGGCCTCTTCGCCCGCGACCGCGAAAGTGGCGAGCGCTGCAACAGCTGCTGCGAAAGGATCTGCGGGAATGGTGGCAGCGAAGGCGCCAGTCAGGCAGGTGAGCGAGCAGCCGAGGGCGGTAACCTGTGGCATCAGCGGCGAACCACCTTCGATGCGCAGCGCCTGCGCACCGTCAGTGACGAAATCCACCACGCCGGTGACGGCGACGACTGCGCCATGCCGCTCGGCAAGCAACCGCGCGGAAGCCTCGGCCTGTTCGACCGGATCGCGACTATCGACACCCTGGCCGCGGCTTTCGCCGCCGGCAAGCGCAATGATTTCGGATGCATTGCCTCGAATGATGGTTGGGCGAAGCGCCAGGAGGTCAGTAACGGCCTTGCGGCGGAAGGCGGTGGCGTAATGGGCGACTGGATCAAGGACCCAGGGCTTGCCGCCCGCGTTTGCGGACGTCGCCGCCGCATGCATGCCATCGATCCATTGTGTAGAGAGCGTACCGATATTGACGGTCAATGCGCCGGCGATCGCCGCAAATTCTCCTGCCTCTTCGGCCGCATGGACCATGGCGGGCGAGGCGCCCGCCGCAAGCACGACATTGGCGGCGATGTTCATAGCCACATAGTTGGTGATGCACTGGACGAGCGGCGGTCTGGCGCGCATGGCCGTCAATAGTGCTCCGGGCGTCTTGTTCTCCATAGTACCCCTTTCAGGCGGGGTAGGCGCGGGAAAGACCATGCCAGAGCATGACTGCGACCCGAGCGACTCCCTCCGCCGGCATTATCCGGTTCAGGTTCGAAGGGTGCTTCTCAGCCTGTTCTTCAAGAACCGGCGCCCCTGTCTCTCAACGCCACCTTTCTCGCAGAGAATGGCGCCGCTGTCACGGGCAAAAATGACGGTTTTACGAATGAGGATTCTCCCGCTGCCACCGGTTGGAGCTTGCCAATTCCCTCCATGACCTCCGCAAAGGCCTTGCGTTGAGCTGGCAAGCTCCGAACGATCAACGCAGCGGAGCTGGAAGCAGGTTCGTCGTGAAGTCCTGATAGGAAACCGGACGCAGGAACCTGTAGATCGCCAGCGTCCCGACCGAGGTCGATCTGCCGTCAGCGGTTGCCGGGTAGGGGCCGCCATGCACCATTGCGGGCGATACTTCGACGCCGGTTCCGAAGCCGTTCACCAGCAGGCGTCCGGCAAGCATCTCCAGCTTAGGTACGAGGCGCTTTGCTTCCGGCTCGTCGTCGCTGGCGATGTGGAGGGCAACGGTCAGCTGTCCTTCCAGCCCGTCAAGGACGTGCTCGAGTTCGGCGAGATTCCGGCAGCGTACGAGGAGACCGGCTGCTCCGAAGACCTCGTCCTGAAGCTCGTGATGTGCGAGGAATGCTGCGGCCGTCGTCTCGAAAAGGGCAGCAGTGCCTTCAAATTCGTTGCCCGGCTTGCCGTTGGCGACGAGGCGGACTTCGGGATGTTTCTCCAGACGACCGACGCCTTCGCAGAAGGCCTTGGCGATCGATCCGGTAAGCATGGTCTGCGCGCTAACCTCCGGCAACAATTCCTGCGTCTTGGTGATGAAGGCATCGAGGCCCTCGCCCTCAACGGCAAGAATGAGGCCCGGATTGGTGCAGAATTGTCCGGCGCCCACAACCAGCGAACTTACGAAACCAGTGGCGATCTCTGCGGCGCGGCTTTTCAGAGCATTGGGGAAGAGGATAACCGGGTTGACGCTGCTCATTTCGGCATAGACGGGGATCGGCTGCTTGCGCTCGGAAGCGATCTTCATCAGCGCGGTGCCGCCGCGGCGCGATCCGGTAAAACCGACGGCGCGAATTCTGGCGTCCGCCACGAGCTTCTGCCCGACCTCGAAGCCGGTGTCGAAGAGAAGCGCGAATGTGCCGACATGCAGGCCGGCCTTGGCGACAGCGCGCTGAACGGCGCGGCCTACCAGTTCCGAAGTCCCCGGATGGGCGGAGTGCGCCTTGACGACGACAGGGCATCCGGCAGCGAGCGCCGATGCCGTGTCGCCGCCGGCGACGGAGAAGGCAAGCGGGAAGTTCGATGCGCCGAAAACCGCGACAGGACCGAGAGCAATGTTGCGCAGGCGCAGGTCAGGCTTCGGAACAGGCTTGCGGGAAGGATCCGCGCCGTCGAAACGGAGCTCCTGGAACCGACCCTCACGAACTTCTTTCGCAAACAGCCGAAGCTGTCCGGTCGTGCGGGCGCGCTCGCCTTCCAACCGTCCACGCGCAAGACCGGTTTCCGCCATACCGCGGACGATCAGATCATCGCCGATCGCTTCGATCTCACCGGCAATGGTCTCCAGAAAGGCCGCCCGCGTTTCGAGGTCAGTTTCCCGGTAGGAGGCGAAGGCTTCCCACGCAAGCTTGGTCGCCTCTTCGACGTCTTCCGCGGAGGCGCCACCGAAAGAAACGGGCAACGCCGCTCCAGTGGCCGCCTCGACGCCGAAAAGCTCGCCGCGCGTGCCGCGCTTTTCCGATCCCGCAACGAGCAGGCTTCCATTGATATTCATGACGGATTTCCTTTCAAAAAGATTCGGCACTTATATAGGCGTTCGCGCTCTCAATTTCACGACATCCTTCCCGAAGTCCTATCAATCGGCGCTGATCGAAATTCCACAGATGCTCGACCCGCGCCATCAACAATCCAATCGCGGATTTGCACCACCTATTCATCGTATGCCGAACCAAGGGCAGAAAGGCCATGGACGCTTGGCGCGTTGATCGGCTTTCTCGTGTGAACATGGCTTTCGCTCACTTTCACGATTGTGGGGCCCGAGCTGAATGCCGAGCTCGAACATCCGACCGCGAAAGATACGACAACAGGATAGCTCAAGCCCGTGGGAACGCGCGGCGCTTATGTCGGCGATACTCTGGGGTGAAACAGCGGATTGATCAGGAGCTTCTGGAAGGGGAGTGGCTGCCGGAAAATTTCTCCATCTGCTTTAATCAATCGGGCTGTACGGGCCGGATCGTATTCACTGAGACCTCGCCCTCAAGAACGCCTCGCACGAGATCGGTGCGATTCCGATCGATCTCGACCACCGTGTAAAGCTTGTCGTCGCGAAATGAACTCGCATTTGTCGTGGTCACATCCTCGGCAGGTGCTGCATCGACCTCCATGAAGTCAAGTTCGCGCCCGGCCGCGACAATCCGGGCGTCGCCTGCCGTTCTTGCTGCGACCACCACAACGCCATGGTTCGGCGAATTCGCCCATCTAGGATCATCTGGTGCTGCGATCGGTTCAAGTCGATAAACGCCAAGAGGCTCTCCTGCGGGACGCGCTGCAGTCTCCGCAGCCATGTCTTCCATTTGCGCCTTGCTCTCGACCGAACGCCCGAAGGTGTTCGGATTTGTCGCATTGTTGATCTCGTCGTTTCCCGTTCGTGAGACGTTAGACATGCCGTCCTCCATTCTTTGCGAACATAACGATAGTGCGCGCCGACTGTTCCGTTTGGCGTTTATTCCCGGGTTAGCGTCGGCTGTTTTCTAGGGCTTTCAAGCCGCATATGAGGCTCTCGGTTCGAATAAAAAAATGGGATGGCCGCTGATAGCAATGCGCAGCCATCCCATTTTAAGCAAGCGCCCCCTCGTCGAACGCTTGCAACCGGCCCCCGCCAATCGTCGAAAACGTTAGCAAGATCTAAAGCATTCCCGCTAGTGCGCGGATGCAACACTATATGAAAGGTTGGGAGCCGAAAAGCCAACCCATTGTGAGGCAATGGGTCAGTGTGGCCGATCAGGAGACGGAGAAACACGCCTTGATCAGTTCGTGATCAGAAATTGCTGCGCCGTTGACATCGACGGCGGCAACAGTCACGGCCTGGTGCGCTGCAAGCCCGCGAGCGAAGAGCCAGTCAAGGCGGGCAAAGGGCGGTTCGGGCGTCCCGTCCGGGCGGGTCCGTTGCGTGAGCGCGAAGTCATTGGCCGTTTTCCAATCATATCCAGCGTCCGCAAGAAGGTTGAAGAGCGGTTCATATGCTTCCGGCTCGCGCGATCCCGCAGGAAGGATGTTGGTGTTGAAGTCGCCGCCCATCACCACAGGTAAACCATCGGCAAGCGTATCGACAGCAGCAATCAGCCTTTTTGTCTGAAGGGCTCGATCCTCAATATCGGTCTTACTTTCCAGATGCACGCTGACGGCGAGGATCGGCCCGAATGCGGTATCGATCTTTGCCGCGATCGCCATACGCCCACCGATCCGGCCCTGGCCGTCCTTTGCATCCGTCCACCAGGTTCCGCCATCATCGAGATGAATCAGTGCTGCGTCCAGTATTGGCAGGCGGGAGAGCAGCGCATTGCCATGGAAGCCGACGGAATTCGTCTGACCCTTATGCCATTCGCGCTCGCGGGAATCTCCCAGGCCAAGTTCCACGAACTCCACGCCAAAAACATAGGACATGCCGAGGGCGTGGGCGAGATCGGCGACGGTGTGGCGGTTGCCGGCACGCGCTGTGCCGAGATCGGCCTCGGTCAGCAGCAGGATATCCGCGCCACTCTGACCAACGAGTTCCACGGAAGGAGCATGATACTTCAAGCGTTCCGCATTCCATGCGGCGACGACAAGACCGTTGGTTGTCGTGGTATTGTTGGCTGTCCTTACCACTTCGATCGTCGAGAGCGCGGGCAGAGTCGCGGTCAAGCGATCATGTTCGGCTTGTGTCAGTTCGGCGGCACGCGCCTCATCGAAGAAGGCGGCAGACGGTACGGCAAGCGTCTCCACGGCGGCCACAACAAGGTTGCGGTCGTCGTTGGCGAGATCCAGAAAGCTTTTCATCGGTATCTGGCTCAGGCGTTGACAGGGGTAGCGCGGCTCCGTGCCGGCGCGACGAGTACGGCGCCAGTTTCTGCCGAATAGAGATGCATCGAATCCTGATCGATCGCAATGCCGATCCGATCGCCGGTTTTCAGCGCGACCGACCCCGTCATGGCGACGGCGAAGGGCAAGCCATCAAAATCAGCATGCACGACGCGGCTCGCACCGAGTTCTTCGATGAAGTCGGCAGTAGCGACAAGCGCACCCGGGGCATCCGGGGCGACGAGACGAGCCGCTTCAGCGCGCACGCCAAGAACGACGCGCTGGCCGGCGAGTTGCTTGCCGCGCTCCGCCGGAAGCGTGACGGTGCGGCCTTCATCATAGATGAAGACGCCGTTTTCGTTGACGCGGCCTTCCAGAAGATTCATCGCCGGCGTACCGACGAAGCCGGCAACGAAACGACTTGCGGGATAGTGGTAAACCTCTTCCGGCGTGCCGATCTGTTCGACATTGCCGGCGTTCATGACGATGATGCGGTCGGCAAGTGTCATGGCCTCGTTTTGGTCGTGGGTGACAAAGATCGAGGTCGCACCGAGGCGGCGATGCAGGCGGCGGATTTCGGCGCGCATAGCGATACGCAGTTTGGCATCGAGGTTAGAAAGCGGCTCGTCGAAGAGGAAGACCTTCGGCTCGCGGATCATGGCGCGGCCCATGGCGACGCGCTGGCGCTGGCCGCCCGAGAGGGCTGCCGGGCGACGTTCGAGGAAGGGCTCCAGGCTTAGCGCCTTCGCGACATCGGCGATGCGGCGGTCACGCTCAGCCTTTGGCACGCCGGCGACCTTGAGTGCATAACCGATATTCTCGGCGACGCTCATGTGCGGATAGAGCGCGTAATTCTGGAACACCATGGCGCAGCCACGTTCACGCGGCTCCAGCTGGTTGACGACGCGGCCGTCGATGGCAATTTCGCCGCCGGTAATTTCCTCCAGGCCAGCGACCATGCGCAGCAGGGTGGACTTGCCGCAACCGGACGGGCCGAGGATGACGATGAACTCGCCGGACTGAATTTCGAGATCGACGCCGTGAACGACGGCGTTCTTGCCATAGCTTTTCTTCACGCCACGGATGGAGATCGGTGCCAAGGGTCTGTTCCTTTCACTTCTCGGTGGAGATAAGGCCGCGCACGAACCAACGCTGCATCAGGATGACGAGGATCAGCGGCGGGGACATGATGATCAATGTTCCGGCCATCGCGACGTTCCAGTCGGGCAGCCCGAATTCGGAGGGAATAAGTGTCTTGAGCTGAGTAACGGCGATGCCGAATTTTGGGTCAGTCGTGATGAGCAGCGGCCAAAGATACTGGTTCCAGGCCCAAACGAACATGATGGTGAAGAGCGCGATCATGTTCGGGCGGGACAGCGGCAAAAGCACGTCCCAGAAGAAGCGGACCGCGCCTGAACCATCCATCTTCGATGCTTCGGCGAGTTCGTCCGGAACCGTCAGGTAGAACTGGCGGTAGAGGAAGGTGCCGGTCGCCGTCGCCACCATCGGCAGAACGAGGCCGGGATAGGAGTTCAAGAGACCCCATTCGAGCTTGACCTGGATGCCGGTGACCTGTGCGATCAGCCAGCTGATCCCGCTGACATCGAGGATCGCCTGGAAGGGCTGAAGCGCGTTAGCAGCGATCGAATAGGTCGGCACGATGCGAACTTCGAGCGGCAGCATCAGCGTGATGAAGATGATCCAGAAGATCAGATAGCGGCCGCGGAAGCGGAAATAGACGATCGAGAAAGCCGCCATCGCGGAAAGGATGACCTTGCCGGCGCCGACCGTGGCAGCGAAGATGATGCTGTGGAACAGCTTGTTGCCGAGATCGGCGCGAACCCAGGCGATCTGCACATTCTCCCAGAAATGGCCGCTTGGAATAAGCGGCAGCGGCACACGGTTGACGGTCTCGAGATCGAGTGTCGATGCGATGATGACGATGACGAATGGCAGGAGTGCGATCACCAGGCCGAGAGCCAGCAGCGTGTAGCAGACGAAATTGAAGATTGGCGTGCGTTCGATCATGTCCGCAACCTCACTTATAGTGCACGCGCCGCTCGATGAAGCGGAACTGGAAGATGGTGAGCAGGATGACGAGGCCCATCAGGATCATGGATTGGGCTGCCGCACCCGAATAATCGAGGCCTTTGAAACCGTCGAAATAGATCTTGTAGACCATGAGTTCGGTTGCGCGCGCCGGACCGCCCTGGGTCATGACATCAACGATACCGAAAGAATCCTGGAAGCTTTCGGTGATGTTGATGACGAGCAGGAAGAACAGCGTCGGGGTCAGCAGCGGCAGCTGGATGTCCCACATGCGGCGCATCGGTCCGGAGCCGTCCATCGCGGCCGCTTCGATCAGCGAGCGCGGAATGCCCTGCAGGGCCGACAGGAAGAAGATGAAATTATAGCCGATATATTTCCAGGAAAAGGCGATGATGACGGCGATCATCGCATCCTTGCCATCGAATGCCGGATTCCAGAGGCCGGGCCAGACGTGGTTGATGACCGATAGAAGACCGGCTTCCGGCGCCAGGATGAAGCGGAAAGCAAGGCCGAGGGCAGGAGCGGCAATCGCATAGGGCCAGATGAAAACCGAGCGATAAATCTTGTGGCCGCGAAGTTCACGATCGGTCAGAAGCGCCAGGATGAGCGCCAGCCCCATGGCGATCGCGGTCGAGGCGAAGCCGACGATCATGCTGCGGGTGATGGAGTCCCAATAGATCGGGTCCGAAAGCAGCTGCTTGAAATTGTCAAAACCGACCCAGGCATTGCCGCCGCCCCATGGCTGTTCGAGCGTGAACGCCCAATACAGCGCCTGCGCGCTCGGCCAGTAGAAAAAGACGAAGATCAGCAGCAGCATCGGAAATGCGAAGAGAAGGCCGATCGTGGTCGAGGAGAAAGTGACGCGCTTTTCCATGAGTGGTCGTTTTCGCCCTGGTTGGGTTCTGGTGCGGGCGGCGATATCGCTGCCGCAGCCGGTAGGGGATGTACGAAGACGCACCCGGCGCGCCGGAAGCGGGCTGGGTGCGGCTCATACCAGTCGATTAGGGCAGCTGAACGCCCTTGTAGGTCTGCTGGAAGCGACGCAGGAGCTGGTTGCCGCGGTCGGCAGCAGAGTCGAGCGAAGCCTGTACGTCGGCATTATTGACGAAGATTGCCTGTAGGCCGTTCGCGATTTCGGTACGAATCTGGAGGAGACCGCCGAGACGAATGCCCTTGGCAGACGTGTCGCCAGCCGGGGAAGCGGTCAGGCTCTGAATGGCGAGTTCGCGACCGGCGTAAGGAGCCTTGTCGTAGAAGCCCTGCTTCTTCAGGTATTCGAAGCCCGAGTTACGAACCGGGATGTAGCCGGTAACGGTCGACCAGGTGAGAGCTTCTTCCGGCTTTGCGATGAAGTTGAAGAAGGCAGCAGCAGCCTTGTATTCGGCGTCCGAATGACCCTTCAGAACCCAGAGCGAAGCGCCGCCAACGTAGGAACTGTGACGGGTAGCATCGCCGTAGGTCGGGAGCATGGCGACGCCCCAGTTCATCCCCTGCTTGGCAGTGCGGCCGATGTTGCCATGGTCGCCAACGGAGGTCAGGATGACCTGGCAATCGCCGGCAGCGAAGGCTTCAACGAAGGTCTGGCCAACAGCCTTGTTCTTGATGACGGCTTCCTTGGCGTCATACCAGCCCTTCAGATCCTTGACGAAGTTGACGAGCATCGGGTTCTTATTGAACACCAGCTCGGCGTCGAGGCCTTCAAAGCCGTTCTTCTTGGTAGCGATCGGTTCGCCGTTGACGGCTTCAAACTGCTCGATGAACTGCCAGACTTCGTTGTTGGAGATGTCGAAGCCGAGCGGGCAAGCATAACCTGCGTCCTTCAGAGCCTTGAAGTCTTCGCCAGCTTCCTTCCAGGTCGCCGGAGCATGGTCCTTGCCGATCTTGGCAAAGGCGTCCTTGTTCCAGTACAGCAGAGCCGTGGAGGAGTTGAAGGGGAAGGAGTACATGTCGCCCTTGGAAGTGGCGTAGTAGCCGGCGATACCGGAGAAGTAGTCGTTCCAGTCAACATTGTAGCCCATGTCCGTCATGAGCTTGTTGGCCGGGTAGTAAGCGCCCGAAAGCATGATGTCGAGCGTTCCAGCGTCAGAGACCTGAGCGATGGTCGGCTGCTTGCCGGCGCGGAAAGCGGCGATCGTGTTCTGCAGCGAGGCATCGTAGGAGCCCTGGCTGGTGCAGACGACTTCGAAGTCGTTCTGCGACTTGTTGAAGCGGTCGCACTGTTCCTGAACGCGCGTAGCGATATCGCCTGAGTTGCCGAACCAGAAGTCAATCTTGGTCTTTTCGGCAGCAGCGGCGGGACCAGCAGCAACGAAAGCTGAAGCGAGAAGGGCGCCTACGGCGCCGAGAAGCTTGGCTTGCATGAGAACCCTCGAAAAATAGGACGCGCCCCCTCTTGAGCGCACGCCCTATTAACTGGTTCAATTTGCGGTAACCAATGAAGTTTCCATGACATGAATAGAGTAGAAACTTTCTGTCATAAAATATTCATATGCCAATTTTCTGAGACTTTGGGGATATTCAATACATTGAGTTCGAAGTTTTAGTCGTTGCGGTCGCCTACATTCTGTTTATATATGAATTTAGCTGGCTTTCGTAAAAGTGGGCGCGCCTATTCAAATCCATTAATAGATTTTCTTATTGCGAGTATTTCGTAAATCGCATAAGTCTCGATCAAGAACAACATGCCATCGGTCGATTTCGACATCGGAAATAGCTTTGTACAGCTGTGCGTTGAGCTTCCGGAACGCGGCATCTGATATTCTATTTACGACATCTTGTCTATTTGCCTGTTATTGGGGCGTCTTTGGTGTTCATGAATCGACCTATTCACGGCCTTACAGCCAGCCGTTTTTTACTGTCACGCGAGGAGCCAGCGAGCAAAGCAGCCAGAGTCACCCATCGCTCGATGTTTTTTCCGCCTCCAGAATGCGTTTCGCGAGTTTGAGATGCGGTAGGTCGAGCATGCGTCCCTCGAGTTGGACAACGCCAATTTCGGGCGAGCCGGCGAATGCGGCCACAACCCTTTCGGCCCAGGCGATCTCCGCCGCATCGGGCGTGAAGGCACGATTGATCGGTTCGACCTGGCTCGGGTGGATCGCCATCATGCCCGAGAAACCGTCGCGTCTGGCGCGCGCCACATAAGCTTTGAGGCCATCGTGATCGCGGAAATCGGGATAGACTGTTTCGATGGCGGGAACGGCGGCGGCGTGAGCGCCAAAGAGAACGAGGGAGCGGGCGAGCTCGTAAGGCGCGGTATAGCGTCCATCGGCCTCGCGGGCGGTTGTCGCGCCGATTGCGGCAGGCAGATCTTCCGCGCCCCAGGTCAGTCCGCAAAGATGAGACGCGACATCCCGGTAGCTGCCGATCTCGAAGATAGCGGCCGGCGTTTCAGTGGCGATCGGCAGGATGGGAACGGTGGATGAGAGGCGGCTTGTGAGCTGGCGCACGGATGCCGAACCTTCCGCCTTCGGCAGCATGATCGCGAAGGGATTAAGATCGCTGAGTGCAGCAAGATCGTCCTCGAAGGCGGGCGAGGCGAGGGGATTGATCCGGATGACAAGAGCCGTATCGGCCGCGCGGCGCATGGTGAAGTCGTGCACGGCATCCCGTGCCTTCGGCTTGTTCTGCACGGATACGGAGTCTTCCAGATCGAGGATGACAGCATCGGCGCCCGAGGCGAGTGCCTTGTCGAAGCGCTCCGGCCGATCGCCGGGCACGAAGAGCAGCGAGCGCAACCTCATGACGGTTTCACCTGCAGCATGGCGGTGCGCAGACACTGGCAGACGGTCTCGTTTCGCTGGTTCAGCGTGACATGCCGGAACGTGACGATCCCGGCATCGGGCCGGGAGTTGGAGCGGCGCAGTTCCATCACCTCGGTTTCCACCCGCAGCGTATCGCCGATGAAGACCGGTTTCGGCATCGTCACCTTGTCGTAGCCGAGATTGGCGACCAGCGTTCCGAGTGTCGTATCGCCGACCGAGATGCCGACAGTGAGCGCGAAGGTGAACGTGCCATTGACGACGATGCGGCCGAATTCCGTACCCGCCGCATAATCGGCATCGAGATGCAGCGGCTGCGGGTTATGAGAAAGTGTCGTGAAGAGCAGGTTGTCGGTTTCCGTGACCGTGCGGCGGATCTCGTGGACAATGCGATCGCCGACCGTCCATTCGTCGAAATAACGGCCGGCCATCATTTCTCTCCCTTCATGATGCTGGCGACCAGCTGATTCTCGGAGACCCTGGCGCCTGCAGAGACAGGCAATTTGCCGACGATGCCGTCGAAAGGCGCGCGCAGCGTATGTTCCATCTTCATCGCTTCCACTGTCAGCAGCCGATCGCCCTTGGCGACGTGGTCGCCTTCCGCAACATCGACCGAGATGACAAGGCCCGGCATGGGCGAGAGAATCGCACCATCGCCGGCGCCCTGGTGCGCCTCGACTTCGCTTGCGACAGGCAGGCCGATCGGCCAGGCATTGCCGGCATCGAAAAGGACCATGGTTTCGTCGAACGTGACGACATTGGCTTCGAGACCGGGCCGGACATGACCCCAATAGAGACGATCGCCAACGCGGACGCGTGTGCGGCTATCGCTTGCGGCCGATATGCGTAGACCGGCAAGCGCGGACCACGGATCGGTCGCGCCTTTTGCTGTCAGCGCCGTAGCTGCTTTGTCGATTGTCATATCGCTGGGCTCTTTTGACAGGAGGGTCTCGCCGTGGCGATCGAGGAAACCGGTATCGACCTTTGCCGCGTGGAAATCTGCATCGGCGGCGACGCGCGCGAGAAGGCCGGCATTGGATTTGACAGGCCAGACCTCGATATTTTCGCAGGCTTTGGCGAGTTTGGAGAGGGCGGCCTCACGGTTCGGACCATGAGCGATGATCTTGGCGATCATCGGATCGTAGAAGGCGGTGATCTGGTTGCCTTCCTCGACGCCGCTGTCGATCCGCACATATTGCGGCAAACGCAAATGGTCGAGCCGGCCGATCGAGGGCAGATAGCCGGAGGAGGGATTTTCGGCATAGAGGCGAGCTTCGAAGGCCCAGCCCTTCATCGTGATGTCTTCTTGCCGCTTCGGCAGCGGCTGACCTGCGGCGACCTTCAATTGCCATAGTACCAGGTCTTCACCAGTAATGGCCTCAGTCACAGGATGCTCCACCTGCAGCCGGGTGTTCATCTCCATGAACCAGATGCGATCCGGTCGCAGTCCCTCCGAGGCGTCGGCGATGAATTCGATCGTGCCGGCCCCGACATAGTCTACTGCCTTGGCCGCCTTGACGGCGGCCTCGCAGATTGCCGTACGGGTAGCGGTATCGAGACCGGGAGCCGGCGCTTCTTCGATCACCTTCTGGTGCCGGCGTTGCAGGGAGCAGTCGCGCTCGAAGAGGTGGACGCAATTGCCGAAGCGATCGGCGAAGACCTGGACCTCGATATGGCGCGGATTGGTGATGTAACGTTCGATCAGGACACGATCGTCGCCGAAGGAGGAGGCTGCCTCGCGGCGGCAGGAGGCGAGGAGTTCTGCAAAATCTTCGCGTCGATCGACGCGGCGCATGCCCTTGCCACCACCGCCGGCAACCGCCTTGATGAGTACGGGATAGCCGATCGCATCCGCTTCGCCAGCAAGCCGTTTTTCGCTCTGATCCCCTCCCATGTAGCCCGGCGTAACCGGCACGCCGGCGGCCTGCATCAGTTGCTTGGCAGCATCCTTCAGTCCCATGGCTCGGATGGCCGCAGGCGGGGCGCCGACCCAGATAATGCCGGCATTCTCGACGGCTTCGGCAAATTCGGCGTTTTCCGACAGGAAGCCGTAGCCGGGATGGATTGCGGCCGCACCTGTTCTGCGGGCAGCCTCCAAAATGCGCTCCTGCGAAAGATAACTCTCGCGAGCAGGCGCTGGGCCGATGGCAAGAGCTTCGTCCGCCTCCGCTACAAAGGGCAGGCTCGCATCGGCCTCTGAATAAACGGCAATGGTGCGGATGCCGAGGGCTTTCGCCGTGCGGATGATCCGGCCGGCGATCTCGCCCCTGTTGGCTATGAGCAGGCTTTCCATCATCGCGCCACCTCACATCCGGAAGACGCCGAAGCGCGGCCCTTTGGGAATTGGCGCATTCAGGCAGGCGGAGAAGGCAAGGCCCAGCACGTCGCGCGTCTGGCGCGGATCGATGATGCCGTCGTCCCAGAGACGCGCGGTGGCGTAGTAGGGATTGCCTTCGGCCTCGTAGCCGGCGCGGATCGGCGTCTTGAAGGCATCTTCATCTTCGACCGACCAGCTTTCGCCGCGCGCCTCCATCGCATCGCGGCGAATGGTGGCAAGCACGGAAGCCGCCTGCTCGCCGCCCATGACGCTGATGCGGCTGTTCGGCCAGGTGAAGAGGAAACGCGGGCGGTAGGCACGTCCGCACATGCCGTAATTGCCAGCGCCGAAACTGCCGCCGATGATGACGGTGATCTTCGGCACGGTGGCGGTGGCGACGGCGGTGACAAGTTTAGCGCCATCCTTGGCGATGCCGCCTGCTTCGTAACGGCCGCCGACCATGAAGCCCGATATGTTCTGCAGAAACAGCAGTGGCACACGCCGCTGGCAGGCAAGCTCGATGAAATGTGCGCCCTTCAGCGCGCTCTCGGAAAACAGCACGCCATTATTGGCGATAATGGCGACCGGCATGCCCCATATACGCGCAAAACCGCAGACCAGGGTCGCGCCATAGAGCGGCTTGAACTCATGCAGCTCGGAGCCATCGACGATGCGGCCGATGACCTCGCGCACGTCATAGGGCGAACGGACGTCCTCAGGGATGATGCCACCAAGATCTTCGGGGTCGAGTTTCGGCGGGCGAGGCGCCTGAATGTCGATATAGACCGATTTCACGCTGTTGAGGCTCGCCACGATATCGCGCACGAGAAGCAGCGCATGTTCGTCATTTTCCGCCACGTGATCGACCACACCAGAGCGGCGGCCATGGGTCTCGGCGCCGCCGAGTTCTTCGGCCGAAATGATTTCGCCGGTCGCAGCCTTCACCAGTGGCGGGCCGGCAAGGAAGATCGTGCCTTGATTGCGCACGATGATCGTCTCGTCGGACATGGCGGGTACATAGGCACCGCCCGCCGTGCAGCTTCCCATGACGCAGGCGATCTGCGGAATGCCTTCGGCCGACATCTGCGCCTGATTGTAGAAGATCGCCCCGAAATGATCGCGATCGGGAAAGACCTCAGCCTGATGCGGAAGATTAGCGCCGCCGCTATCGACGAGATAGATGCAGGGTAGCCGGTTCTGCATGGCAATCTCTTGCGCCCGCAGGTGCTTCTTCACCGTAAGGGGAAAATAGGCGCCCCCTTTGACCGTGGCGTCATTGGCAACGATCATTACCTCGCGACCGCAAACGCGGCCGATGCCAGTGATGATACCCGCCCCCGGGGCCTCATCGCCATACATACCGTTTGCCGCCAGCGTGCCGATTTCCAGAAACGGGCTACCGGCGTCGAGCAGCAGCTGGATGCGGTCGCGCGGCAGGAGCTTGCCCTTGCCGGTATGGCGCTCACGCGCGGCCTGCGAACCACCCTCGCGGGTTTTCGCCGATCGCGCATAGAGTTCTGCGATCAGGCTTCCGTTCTTGCTTGCATTGGCCCTGAAGGTTTCGCTGTCGCGATCGATGGCAGAGGAAATCACCGTCATGATGCGATGAGCTCCCGGCCAATCAGATAGCGGCGGATCTCATTGGTGCCGGCGCCGATATCGTAGAGCTTGGCGTCGCGTAGGAACCGCTCGACCGGCCATTCCCTGGTATATCCCGCGCCGCCGAGCGCCTGGATCGCTTCCAGCGACACCTTCACGGCATTCTCGCTGGCAAAGAGGATGGCAGCTGCCGCATCCGAGCGGGTCGTGCGGCCGGCATCGCAGGCCCGCGCCACGGAATAGACATAGGCGCGCGACGAATTCAGCGCGACATACATGTCGGCGATCTTGCCCTGCATCAGCTGGAAGTCGCCGATCGCCTTGCCGAACTGTTTGCGCTCCCGCACATAGGGCAGCACCACGTCGAGAGAGGCCTGCATGATGCCGAGCGGACCGGCAGCCAGCACGGCGCGTTCGTAGTCAAGGCCCGACATCAGGATCTTCACACCCTGGCCTTCCCGGCCCATCAGCGCTTCCGCCGGCACCTCGCAATCTTGGAAAACCAGCTCGGCCGTATCGCTGCCGCGCATGCCGAGCTTAGAGAGCTTCTTCGAAACGCTGAAGCCGGACATGCCCTTTTCGATGATGAAGGCCGAAATACCCTTCGGCCCGGCCGTCGGATCAGTCTTGGCATAGACGACGAGCACATCGGCATGCGGCGCATTGGTGATCCAGAATTTCGTGCCATTGAGAACATAGCGATCACCCTTGCGCTCGGCCTTGAGTCGCATGGAAACGACATCCGAGCCGGAGCCTGCTTCCGACATCGCAAGCGAACCGACATGCTCGCCGGAAATCAGCTTCGGAAGATAGCGCTGCTTCTGCTCTGGCGTAGCCCATCGGCGGATTTGGTTGACGCAGAGATTGGAGTGGGCGCCATAGCTTAAGCCAACGGAAGCCGATGCCCGAGAGATCTCTTCCATGGCGACGACATGTTCGAGATAGCCGAGGCCTGCACCGCCGAATTCTTCCTCGACGGTAATGCCATGTAGGCCGAGCGCCCCCATCTGTGGCCAAAGCTGGCGTGGAAACGTGTTGCTTTCGTCGATCTCCGCTGCCAGCGGAGCAATGTTGTCGGCGGCAAATCGTGCCGTCGCTTCGCGGATCGCATCCGCGGTTTCGCCGAGCGAAAAATCAAACATGGCACTCCTCCCGCTAAAACATGTAGCGCGGGTTGCGGCCGGTTCAAAGCTCCCTTGATCGAAGCCTATTCCCATTGGGCCGATTTTGTCTCTTCGCGCCGAAAAGCCTCGGGACTCCTGTCCATCCATTTCCGGAAGGCGCGGAAGAAGGCGCTGGGTTCGGAATAGCCGAGTTGCACGGCTATCTCGCCGATGGTCTTCGATGTGTTCATCAGCATATCAACGGCGAGATCGCGGCGGATATCGTCTTTGATGCCGGCATAGCTCTGGCCCTCGTCATGCAGACGGTGCCGCAGCGTCGAGGGCGGCATGCGCATGTCGGCAGCGAGTATCTGGAAGCTCGACCAGGCGGCTGGCGGCGTCTGAGAGAGACGACGGCGAACAGCAGCGGCGATGCCGGCATCGTAGCGGTAACGCACGAGAATATTGGCAGGAGCCCCCCGCAGGAATTGCTTCAGGGCCTGCTCGCTGCGCGAAATCGGCAGATCGAGAAGAGAGCTGTCGAAGCCAAGCCGGCTGATCGGCTGCGCGAAGCGCACCGGTGCGCCAAAGAAAAGCCGGTAATCAGCGCCCTGGCTTGGTTCAGCGCAACGGAAATCGACGAGGCGGATCGGAATGCGACGGCCGACCAGCCAGCAGATAATGCCATGGAGGATGATCCAGTAGGTGCGATAGGCAAAGGCCGAGCGCGGCTCGCCGGCGTCCCGAAGCTCAATCTGGGCGAGCCCGTCCCGGATGACGAGCGTGCCGCGCGGATCGTCCAGAACGACATCGAGGAAGCGCAAGGCCCGTCGCAAAGCATGGCCGAGCGTCGGAGCGTGCAGCACGCAATGGCAGAGCAGAGTGAAGCTGCCACGGCGCATCGGCCGGGCACCCATGCCGAAGAATTCATCGTCGAGCTCGGCGGCAATTGCCAACCATAGAGCACCATAGGTTTCGGCCGAGATCGGTTGATCAATCGCCAGCGGCAGGCCGAGCTCGGCCAGAACAGGCGCCACCGGTTTGCCGAGCCGACGCAGGCTGTCGAGAGCTTCCTCGACGAAGCCCGGTGCAATCATGCGGCGTTCGATTTCGGTCATCGCCGCTCTATCCTGGTAAAATGGGGAATGGCAAAACTGGCCGAAATAATGGAGCAGTTCTGTCATCGCTTGCAATAGGCGGAAGGAATAGAATCTCATTTCAGGCAGCTCTTGGAGGAGGTGACTGCCGGGTAGGGAGGAACGATCCGTGCAGATCAGCGGCGCAAGTTTCATCGTAACCGGGGGCGGCTCCGGGCTCGGAGCAGCAACGGCTCGCATGCTTGTCGAAGCTGGCGGACGGGTGACGATCGCCGATCTCAACGTGGATGCAGGTGAATCGGCGGCCCGCGATCTGGGGCGGTATGCGCGCTTCGTCAGGGCTGACGTGACCAACGCAGAAGACGGCGCGGCGCTAATCGCTGCTGCCGTGGAGGCCTTCGGCCCGCTTCGAGGGCTCGTCAATTGCGCCGGGGTGGCGCCGGCCGAAAAGGTGGTTGGTCGTGACGGCCCGCATCGGCTGGAGAGCTTTGCGCGAACAATCAGCATCAATCTCATTGGCACTTTCAATATGATCCGGCTTGCCGCCGCCGCCATCCAGAATGCCGGACCGGATGCGGAAGGCGAGCGCGGCGTGATCATCAATACGGCTTCGGCCGCTGCTTTCGATGGGCAGATCGGTCAGGCGGCCTATGCCGCTTCCAAAGGCGGTGTCGCGGCAATGACGCTGCCGATCGCCCGCGAGCTTGCGCGTCACGGCATTCGTACCGTGTCGATTGCGCCGGGCATTTTCGAAACGCCGATGATGGCCGGCATGCCGACGGAGGTGCGGGAAGCACTTGGCAAGAGCGTGCCTTTCCCGCCGCGTCTTGGTCATCCCACGGAGTTTGCTGCTCTGGTGCGCCATATCCTGGAAAACAGCATGCTGAACGGCGAGGTCATCAGACTCGACGGTGCGTTGCGCATGGGCGTGCGCTGAACGGTCGCCCCGAAGGAGAGAACATGGCTCTGCAAGATCCAATCGTCATCGTCGGCGTCGCCCGCACGCCAATCGGCAGCTTTCAGGGAGAACTCAAAGATGTGGCAGCGCCAGAACTTGGCGCGGCAGCGATCCGCGCCGCGCTTGAGCGCAGCGGCATTGCGGCCGGCGCAATCGAGGAAGTCATTTTCGGCTGTGTATTGCCGGCCGGCCAGGGGCAGGCACCGGCGCGCCAGGCGGCGATCCATGCCGGGCTGCCTTTTGCGACAGGGGCCAGCACCGTCAACAAGATGTGCGGCTCCGGGATGAAGGCGGTCATGATGGCGCATGACCTGATCGCAGCTGGCAGCGGCTCGATAGCTGTTGCCGGCGGCATGGAAAGCATGACGAATGCGCCCTATCTCCTTGATCGTGCCCGTGCGGGTTACAGGCTCGGCCATGGGCGGGTCGTGGATCACATGTTCCTCGACGGGCTGGAGGACGCTTATGACAAGGGGCGCTTGATGGGCAGTTTCGCCGAGGATTGCGCCGAAGCCTATCAGTTCACGCGCGAGGCGCAGGACGCCTATGCCGTGACGTCGCTGACGCGGGCGCAGAAGGCGATCGCGGAAGGCAGCTTCAACCGTGAAATCGTGCCTGTCCTGGTGAGGTCTGGCAAGGTGGAACTGGTGGTAAGCCGTGATGAGCAGCCGGGCAAGGCAAAGCTTGACAAGATCCCGACGCTGAAGCCAGCCTTCCGAGAGGGAGGTACAGTGACGGCTGCCAATTCCAGCTCCATCTCCGATGGAGCCGCCGCGCTCGTGCTGGTGCGCCGTTCGGAGGCGGACCATCGCGGGCTAAAGCCGCTTGCCACCATTCTCGGCCATGCCACACATTCGCAGGAACCCAATCTTTTCGCCACCGCTCCGATCGGCGCTTTGCAGAAGCTGTCGGACCGCACAGGCCTGCCGTTGTCTGACGTTGATCTCTTTGAGATCAACGAGGCGTTCGCAGTCGTCGCCATGGCGGCGATGCGCGACCTGCATCTGCCGCATGAGAAGGTAAATGTGCATGGAGGCGCCTGTGCGCTCGGCCATCCAATTGGCGCCTCGGGCGCCCGTATTCTGGTGACGCTATTGGCGGCGCTGGAGCGTTACGACCTGAAGCACGGCATGGCGGCGCTCTGCATCGGCGGCGGCGAGGCGACTGCCGTTGCGATCGAGCGGCACTAAGGGAGGAGGAGGGCCGAATGATCCTTTCCGAACTTCAGCAGCAAATCCGGGATCTGGCCCGTGATTTCGCTCGGGAACGCCTGGCGCCGGGAGCGGCAAAACGTGACCGGGAATCGCTCTTCCCGCGAGAAGAATTGAAGGATATGGGCGAGCTCGGGCTTCTCGGCATGCTGGTGCCTGAGGCCTATGGCGGATCGGATACTGGCATCATCGCCTATGCTGCAGCGCTGGAGGAGATCGCAGCCGGCGACGGGCCCTGCTCCACCATCATGAGCGTGCACAGTTCGGTCGGCTGCGTGCCGATCTTGAAATTCGGTACTGAAGAGCAGCGCAAGCGCTTCCTGCCGAAGCTCGCCAGCGGGGACTGGATCGGTGGTTTTGCACTGACGGAGCCACAGGCCGGCTCCGATGCTTCGAACCTCAAGACACGGGCGCGCCGCGACGGCGATCATTATGTACTCGATGGCGCCAAGCAGTTCATCACCTCCGGTAAGAACGGACAGATCATCATTGTCTTTGCCGTTACCGATCCGAATGCCGGAAAGAAAGGCATTACCGCCTTCATCGTGCCGACCGATACGCCCGGTTACGAGGTGATCCGTGTCGAGGAAAAGCTCGGGCTACACTCGTCCGATACCTGCCAGATCGCCTTCAACGGCATGCATATTCCGATAGAACTTAGGCTCGGTGAGGAAGGTGAGGGCTACCGGATCGCGCTTGCCAATCTGGAGGGCGGGCGTATCGGCATTGCGGCGCAGGCTGTCGGCATGGCGCGGGCTGCTTTCGAGGCGGCGCTTGGCTATGCCCGGGAACGCAGTTCCTTCGGCAAGCCGATTGTTGAACATCAGGCCGTCGCCTTTCGGCTTTCCGATATGGCAACGCGCATTGAGGCTGCCCGACAACTCGTCTTCCATGCTGCCTCGCTCCGGGAGGCAGGATTGCCATGTCTATCGGAAGCTTCGATGGCCAAGCTCTTTGCCTCTGAAATGGCCGAACGTGTCTGCTCCGACGCGATCCAGATCCATGGAGGTTACGGTTATATGGCGGATTATCCTGTGGAGCGCATCTACCGCGACGTGCGCATCTGCCAGATCTATGAGGGAACAAGTGACGTGCAGCGCATGGTGATTGCCCGCAACTTATAAGAACGAGGCCCTGCTTCTGGAGGAGAGGGGCTGGGCCGATAAAGGGAGGAAAAAGACCACATGGTGGAATCTGCTCGTTTGAGCCTGCATGTCCCAGAACCTGCTGTCCGTCCGGGCGGCCAACCCGATTTTTCCAACGTCAAGATTGCAAAGGCAGGGGCGGTGCCACGGCCGGAGGTGGATGTCGCTTCCGAAGATATCCGCGACCTCGCCTATTCGATCATCCGTGTGCTCAATCGCGACGGCGAGGCCGTTGGCCCTTGGGCGGGATCGCTGAGCGATGAGGAACTGCTGATAGGGCTTCGCAACATGATGAAGCTGCGCGCCTTCGATGCCCGCATGCTGATGGCGCAGCGGCAGGGCAAGACCTCTTTCTACATGCAGCATCTCGGCGAGGAGGCCGTCAGCTGCGGCTTTCGTAAGGCATTGCGGAAAGGAGACATGAACTTCCCGACCTATCGGCAGGCCGGCCTGCTCATCGCTGACGACTATCCGATGGTCGAGATGATGAACCAGATCTACTCGAACGAGAGCGATCCGCTGCACGGGCGGCAATTGCCCATCATGTATTCCTCCAAGGAACACGGCTTCTTCACGATCTCGGGCAATCTCGCCACGCAATATGTGCAAGCAGTCGGCTGGGCCATGGCCTCGGCGATCAAGAACGACAGCCGCATTGCAGCCGGCTGGATCGGTGACGGCTCGACGGCGGAATCGGATTTCCATTCGGCGTTAGTCTTCGCCTCTACCTACAAGGCGCCGGTCATCCTCAACATCGTCAACAATCAATGGGCGATCTCCACCTTCCAGGGCATTGCCCGCGGTGGCTCCGGCACGTTTGCCGCCCGGGGTCTCGGTTTCGGCATTCCGGCCTTGCGCGTCGATGGAAACGACTATCTCGCCGTTCATGCTGTCGCCCGCTGGGCTGCGGAGCGGGCGCGACGCAATCTCGGTCCGACTCTGATCGAATATGTCACCTATCGCGTTGGCGCCCACTCGACCTCGGATGATCCGAGCGCCTATCGCCCGAAAACGGAATCCGAAGCCTGGCCGCTCGGCGATCCTGTTCTGCGGCTGAAGAAGCACCTGATCGTCAGGGGCGTATGGTCGGAGGAGCGCCATACCCAGGCCGAGGCCGAGATCATGGACGAGGTGATCGAGGCCCAGCGCCAGGCCGAGGCGCATGGCACGCTGCATGATGGCGGCAAGCCTTCAGTGCGCGACCTTTTCGAAGGCGTCTATGCCGAAATGCCGCCGCACATTCGTCGTCAGCGGCAGAAGGCGGGGTACTGATATGACCCGGATGACGATGATCGAGGCGGTGCGTAGCGCCATGGACGTCTCGATGGCGCGCGACGACAACGTCGTGGTTTTCGGCGAGGATGTCGGCTATTTCGGCGGCGTTTTCCGCTGTACGCAGGGCCTGCAGGCAAAATACGGCAAGACCCGTTGTTTCGACACGCCGATAAGCGAATCCGGCATTGTCGGCACGGCGATCGGCATGGCGGCCTATGGACTGAAGCCCTGCGTCGAAATCCAGTTTGCCGATTACATGTATCCGGCTTACGATCAGCTGACGCAGGAGGCGGCGCGTATCCGTTATCGCTCGAATGGCGATTTCACTTGCCCGATCGTCGTACGCATGCCGACTGGCGGCGGCATCTTCGGCGGCCAGACACACAGCCAGAGTCCGGAGGCGCTTTTCACCCATGTCTGCGGTCTGAAAGTGGTCGTACCCTCCAACCCCTATGACGCCAAGGGCCTGCTGATCGCTGCGATCGAGGATCCCGATCCCGTCATGTTCCTGGAGCCGAAGCGGCTCTATAACGGACCCTTCGACGGTCACCACGAACGACCGGTGACACCGTGGTCGAAACACGATCTCGGCGAAGTGCCGGAGGGGTACTATACGATCCCGATCGGCAAGGCCGAAGTGCGGCGTGCGGGCTCGGCCGTGACTGTCGTCGCCTATGGCACGATGGTGCATGTGGCGCTTGCCGCCGCCGAGGATGCCGGTATCGATGCCGAGGTGATCGATCTCAGAAGCCTCCTGCCGCTTGATCTCGATACGATCGTCAAATCTGTCACCAAAACTGGACGCTGCGTCGTCGTCCACGAAGCCACTCTGACCTCGGGTTTCGGCGCCGAAGTCGTGTCGCTGGTGCAGGAACATTGCTTCTATCAGCTCGAAGCTCCCGTCGTGCGCGTCGCCGGCTGGGACACACCCTATCCGCATGCGCAGGAGTGGGATTATTTTCCCGGACCCGGCCGCGTCGGACGGGCGCTCGCCGAAGTCATGGAGGCCTGAGCCATGGGCGAATTCACCATCAAGATGCCTGATGTCGGCGAAGGTGTTGCCGAGGCCGAGCTCGTGGAATGGCATGTGAAGACAGGCGATCCGGTGCGCGAGGACATGGTGATCGCCGCCGTCATGACCGACAAGGCCACGGTGGAAATCCCGTCTCCCGTCAATGGCACCGTGACCTGGCTTGCCGGCGAGATCGGTGACCGCATCGCAGTCAGGGCGCCGCTTGTGCGCATCGAGACATTGGGGGAGGTCGGCGCAACCGAGCCTGCTGCGCTTGCTGAGCCGGTGAAAGTCGAGGCGCCCAAAACCGCTCCGAAGGCGCCGGTATCCGCACCCCCAGCCACGACCGCACTTGCAGAAAAGCCGCTTGCTGCGCCATCCGTACGACTCTTCGCGCGCGAGCGCGGTGTGGATCTGCGGCAGGTGCAAGGCACCGGGCCGGCTGGCCGCATTCTGCGCGAGGATGTCGAGCAATTCCTGAGCCAGGGGGCGACGCCCATCCTGGCGCGGGCTGGTCTGGCGAAGAAGACAGCGACCGAGGAGATCAAGCTGACCGGCCTTCGCCGCCGCATCGCTGAGAAGATGGTACTCTCCACCTCGCGTATTCCTCATATCACCTATGTGGAGGAGGTGGATATGACGGCGCTCGAGGAACTGCGCGTCACCATGAATGCCGACCGCAAGGCCGAGCATCCCAAACTGACGATACTGCCCTTCCTCATGCGAGCTCTGGTCAAGGCGATCTCCGAGCAGCCCGATGTCAACGCCACCTTTGACGACGACGCCGGCATCATCACGCGCCATAGCGCCGTGCATATCGGTATCGCCACGCAGACGCCTGCGGGCCTGATCGTGCCCGTGGTGCGCCATGCCGAAGCCCGCGGCATCTTCGATTGCGCTGTCGAAATGAATCGGCTGGCAGAGGCGGCACGCTCCGGCACGGCGACACGTGATGAATTGTCAGGCTCGACCATTACCATCAGCTCGCTCGGCGCGCTTGGCGGCATCGTCTCCACGCCTGTCATCAATCATCCGGAAGTTGCGATCGTCGGCGTCAACAAGATCGCGACGCGTCCAGTGTGGGACGGGACGCAATTCGTGCCACGCAAGATGATGAACCTCTCCTCCAGCTTCGATCACCGCATTATCGACGGCTGGGATGCGGCGACCTTCGTACGGCGTATTCGCACGTTGCTCGAAACGCCGGCGCTCATTTTCATCGAAGGCTGAGCTATGAAAGAGATTGTCTGCAAGCTCCTCGTCATCGGCGCCGGTCCCGGTGGTTATGTCTGCGCCATCCGTGCCGGCCAGCTCGGTATCGATACCGTCATCGTCGAGGCCGGCAAACCCGGTGGCACGTGCCTGACGGTCGGCTGCATTCCTTCCAAGGCACTTATCCATGCGGCAGAGGAATTCGATGCCACGCAAAGGATGCTGGCGGGCAAGAACCCGATGGGTATCCGTGTTGAGGGCGCCTCCATCGACCTCGCCCGGACAATCGCCTGGAAGGATGGCATTGTCGGCCGGCTGACCAGCGGTGTCTCCGGCCTGTTACAGAGGGCACGGGTCAAGATCGTGCACGGTCGCGCCCACTTCCGGGACGGCAAGACGGTCGAGGTGGAAACGGAGACTGGCCAACAGATCATTCGCGCCGAGACCGTGGTGATTGCGACAGGTTCCGATCCCGTGGAGCTTCCGAACCTACCTTTCGGCGGCCGCGTCATCTCCTCGACCGAGGCGCTGTCATTGGGCGAGGTGCCGAAAAATCTGGTCGTGGTTGGCGGCGGTTATATCGGACTTGAGCTCGGGACAGCCTTCGCAAAGATGGGGTCGCAGGTAATGGTCGTAGAGGCGACGCAGCAGGTGCTGCCGCAATACGACGCCGAACTCGTGCGGCCCGTCTTGCGCAAGATGGCCGAGCGCGGCATTCGCGTGCTGACCGGTGCAAAGGCAATCGGCCTATCCGATACCGGCGAAGGACTTGTCGTCGAAACCTCTGACGGGCAGCAACAGACGCTTGCCGCGGACCTTATTCTCGTGACGGTCGGCCGTCGTCCGAGAACAGCGGGCTCAGGTCTCGAAGAACTCGACCTCGATCGCGCCGGCCCCTATCTAAGGATCGACGATCGTTGCCGCACGTCCATGCGCGGCATTTACGCGATCGGCGATGTCACCGGCGAGCCGATGCTGGCGCATAGAGCCATGGCGCAAGGGGAGATGGTCGCTGAAATCGTTGCGGGCAGGAAACGCGCCTGGGACAAGCGCTGCGTTCCGGCGATCTGCTTTACCGATCCGGAGATCGTCAGTGCGGGCCTCTCACCGGCGGAAGCACGTGCGCAGGGCTATGACATCAGGACCGGTCAGTTCCCCTTCAGCGCCAACGGAAGGGCGATGACCATGCTCTCGGAGGAGGGGTTCGTGCGGGTGGTGGCGCGCACCGACACTAATCTGGTTCTCGGCCTGCAGGCGGTGGGCGCCGGAGTCTCCGAGCTTTCGGCTGCCTTTGCGCTCGCCATCGAAATGGGTGCCCGGCTGGAAGATATTGCCGGCACGATCCATGCTCATCCAACCCGCAGCGAGGCAGTGATGGAAGCGGCACTCAAAGCTCTGGGGAACGCATTGCATATGTGAACGTGTACGCAAGCTGTCTCATCGCGCCTTGGGCTCGACGCCGGTCGAGCGCCTTTCGATGAGGTCTCCCGACAGGCGGATGACTGTCGCTGCCCGCAACAGCGCCGACGTATCACCCTCGATCATTTCGACGACGACCCGGACGATCTCGTCGACCGGCTGACGAAAGGTGGTGAGGCTGTAATGAGGCCAGCCGGCCATCGGGATATCATCGAAACCGGCAACGAAGATATCGTCGGGAACGCGGCAGCCAGCTTCTTCCCTTAGCGCATCGATGCCGCCGATCGCCAGAATGTCGTTGGCAAAGAAGATCGCGTCGGTGCTCTTCCTGGCAGCGATTTCGAGGGCGGCCTTACGGCCGGCATAATAGCTGTATTCCCGTCCCTCTATCTGGGCGCTCAGCGTCATGCCGAGCTCGGCAATCCGTGTGACGAAACCGTTCTGGCGCTCGCGGTTGGTGGTCGTATGGCTGAGGCCGGCGACATAGGCGACCCTGCGGGCTCCCTGCTGGTAGAAATGATCGGCGAGCGCGCGAGCACCCTCGACATTGTTGCAGGCGACGCAACTGAGGTTCGTGTCTTCAATGACGCGGTTGATCAGGATGGCCGGTCGACCTTCCGTCGCCCAGCTCAGTGTAGAACCGGAGAGGATCGTCGCTGAAATGACGATGACGGCATCCACATTGTATCGCCGCAGCGCTGAAAGCTGCTCCTCGAGGTTGGAGCCCTTGGTGATGTTGAAGAGAAGGCTCTGCAGGCCGATGCGCTGCAGCGATCGAGAGAGTTTCTCGATCAGGCCCGGATAGAAGGGATTCTGCATATCGGAGACGACGATCCCGATGATGTTCGTACGGCTCTTTGACAGCATGCTGGCGATTGCGTTCGGCTGATAGTCTACCTCGGCCGCATATTTCAGGATCCGTTTGCGCAGATCCGCCGCGATGCTTGCCCCCGGGGTGAAGGCGCGTGAGACGGCTGACTGGCTGACGCCGAGCATGCGTGCCAATTCACGCGCTGTAATCGGTTTGCGGCTTAACGCTTCACCGGGCGGCTCCCCCTGCAAGGATGGCGATCCCTGTTTGCGCATGGTTCTTTCCCCGTTTGCCACTTCTATCTCACTCTTCTTGCATTCGGATGCAGCAGATTCAATTGCTTCCATGATTTTTTATCTCACTGCTTTCAATTTCTCACAGAGAGGACAATATGTGCGCCTTAGCATTCATATTGCCGGTGAAATAAGCAATTCTATTATCTGCTTATATATCAGTTCCGCGCGTCGGCATCTTTGCAGATTCTGACATAAAACCTGTTCCAATTTCAATTCAATCGACCTGTTGCATACGGATGCAAATTGAAAGATGCTCCTGTTGACGACAACAGCGGCGCTGCAAAAGGCCCGTTCTCCGAGGAAATGTCAGTGGGTACGATCATCAAGTCCGTCGAAGCTTTTCAGGTGAAATGGGAGCCCAATGAGCCGCCGAGCCGTCGCACGGCTTTCGTGCGCGTGACGACGGAAGACGGCATCGTCGGGCACGGCGAAGCCTCGCCGATGATGGGCGGCGAACATTCGCTCGGCGTTGTCCGAGACTTCGCAGCCTCGCTCGTTGGCGCCGATGCACTTGATCAGGCAGTCCTCTACGACCGCCTCCTGCATAAATATGTGAAGCTCGGTCCGGAAGGCGCTGTTACAGGTGCGCTGGCCGCGCTCGATATCGCCCTCTGGGACATCAAGGGCAAGTATTTCGGCCTGCCGGTTTACAAGCTGCTCGGCGGTGCCTGGCGCACCGACCTGCCCTTCTATTCATCGGTCGGCAACAATGCGGGCCGCACCGTCGATGAAACAGTTCGTGTAGTCGAGCAGCGCTGGAAGGCCGAAAAGCCGGCGGCAATTAAGATCCGTTGGGACGGCGACCGCACGCGCCAGGACTATGATATCCCCGGTGACATCGCCAAGGCCAAGGCCGTGCGCAAGCTGGTGGGCGACGACTTCCCGCTCGCCTTCGATGCCAACAACCAATATTCCGTCGGCGGCGCCATCCGGGTCGGCCGGGCGCTCGAAGAACTCGGCTATATCTGGTTCGAAGAGCCGGTCCAGCACTACAATGTTCGCGCCATGGGGGAGGTGGCCCAGCGCCTCGACATCACGGTTTCGGCTGCCGAACAGTCTTATACGACTCAGGCCGTTGTCGACATGATCAATGCCGGCGTCCGCATGGTACAGCCCGACATCGTCAAGATGGGTGGCATCACCGGCCTCATGCAGTGTGCCGCGATCTGCTTTGCCCACGGCGTCGAGCTCGTTCCGCACCAGACGCAGCCGACCATTGCCCATGCAGCAAATCTGCACGTGCTGGCAACGCTCATGCACAACACCAAGCCCGCCGAATTCTCCGATCCGTCGACGCGCATGCATGTCGGCTTCACGAACCCACCGATCCCCGAAGACGGCAAGTTCAAAGTGCCGTCCGGCCCTGGTATCGGCCTGCTCGTCAACGACGCCGAGCTCGACAAGCGGCGAAGCTGAATATTCTGACAAAGGGAGGGAATGACATGAACTTGAGAAGACGTCAGTTTCTGGAATTGAGCGCTGCCACGGCTGCAATGAGCATGGTTGGACCTGCTCTCGCCCGTGCGGCAAGCGATCCCGATACGATCCGCATCGGCATTGCCGCCAACGGACCGCGCACCAGCGATCCGAATTACACGACGCAGGGCGGCGACAACTGGGCGACCGAGCAGATGTACGAACAGCTGGTGCGCCCCGACGACGGCACTTTCGCCACGACGCCGGATCAGTACCGCCCGACGCTTGCCACCGAATGGTCAGCTTCGGCCGATGCCAGGACCTGGACATTCAAGCTCCGCCAGGGGGTGCAGTTTCATAAGGGTTTTGGCGAAATGACGTCGGAAGACGTCGTCTTCTCCTTCAAGCGCGCGATGGCCGACGGCACCAATAAGCCGATCCTGTCGAATATCGCCGATGTCGTCGCCAACGGCCCCTATGAAGTCGTCATCACGCTGAAGAATTCGGACGTGAACCTGCTGGGCACGTCGATCTTCCTCAACAACACCTCGATCGTCTCGAAGAAGGCTGTCGATCAGATGGGTGCGGATAAGTTCAAGACGGACGCTGTTGGCACCGGTCCTTACGAGCTCACCCGTTTCGACAATCAATGGGGCACGGCGCTGAAGCGCCACGAAGGCTATTGGGGCGAAAAGGCCAGGGTTGCCAAGGTCGAATCCGTCTACATTGCCGATACGACGGCGCGCACGCTTGCGCTTCTGTCAGGTGATGTCGACATGATCGAGGCCGTCCGCGCGCCGGGCTGGGTCGATTCCATGCTGCAGCGCGATTCCACGCTTCAGTTCGATATGACGTCGCCTGGCTCATTCAACACGCTGCATGTCAATCTGAAGCGCAAGCCCTTCGACAATATCAAGGTGCGTCAGGCGATCATGTACGCCGTCGATCGGCATGCTGTTGCCAATGCGATGAAACCGATGGGCGGCTTTACGGCCGACCTGCAGCCCGAGAATTTCCCGGGTGGTTTCAAGACCGAAGACCTGCCGCCGGAGCTCCAGTACAATTACGATCCTGACAAGGCGAAGGCGCTTTTGGCCGAAGCCGGCTTCCCCAACGGTTTCGACTTCGAAAGCAATGTCAGCCAGCGCGAGGATTATGCCTCGATCATGCTGATCGTGCAGGAGCAGCTGCGCGCTGTCGGGATGCGCATGAACCTGCATATCGGTGATCACACCGCCTATCATGCAGACAACCAGCACGACAAAAATACGCTGGCCCTGCATTCGTCCAGCTATCCGCCGATCCCGACGCAGCTCTACGTCCAGCAGCTTTCGACGAAGGCGGAGGTCAAGCCGGACGGAACTGGCGGTATCAACTACAGCCACTACGGCGTGGTTATGCCAGGCATTGACGACCTGCTCTCCAAGGCGCTGCAGGCGACCGACTACAAGGCCTATGTCGACTACTGCCAGCAGATCGAACTTCAGGTCTTGCGCGACCTGCCGCTGATCGGCATGTCGACGCTCTCCTTCACGGTCGCCCGCAATGCACGTCTCGACCTCGGCTATAAGGTGCAGAGCGGCTATGCGCGCTGGCGCTTCCATCGCGCCACCAAGAAGGCCTGATCACAGGTCGCGATGAATGCGAGTGAATGAACATGGCTAGATATTTTCTCCTCCGGCTGGCGGATGCCATTCCGACAATCTGGCTGGTGCTCACGCTCGTGTTCATCGCGATGCGGATCCTGCCGGGCGATCCGGCGATTGCAGCCCTGGGAGATATGGCTCTCCCTGAGCAGCTTGCAACCTTTCGCCACCAGATGGGGCTCGATGTGCCGCTGTGGCAGCAATATATCAACTTCCTTATCGGCGTGCTCAGCCTCGATTTCGGACAGTCCTACATGAACGGCGAGCCAGTGCTGAAGCTGATCGCCGCCAATCTGCCCTATACGATCGAGCTCACCGTTGTGGCGATGATCATCGGCGTCGGCGCCGGCGTGCCCTTCGGCGTGCTTGCGGCAACCCATCGCGACCGGCTGCCGGATTCCGGTATGCGTGTCTTCGCCCTTGTCGGCTATGCCATCCCAGACTTCTACCTCGGAGCACTGCTTTTGATCGGCTTCGCGCTGAACCTCGGCTGGTTCCCGATCAATGGCGGCGGCGATGGCTTCATGGACCGCATGTATCATATCGTGCTGCCGGCCCTCACACTCGCCCTCGTCAAGGCCGCCTTCATCGGCCGGCTGTCGCGGACGGCACTTCTGGAAACGCTCGGCAAGGACTATGTCCGCACTGCTCGCGCCAAGGGTGCCCGTGAACCGCGTGTCATCTATCGTCACGGGTTGCGCAATGCGCTGCTGCCGCTCTCGACCGGCATGGGGCTCAGCCTGCTTGCCACGCTGTCGGGTTCGGTCGCCGTCGAGCTGGTGTTCAACAGGCCCGGTCTCGGACGCTTGCTCATTCAGGCGATCAACGAGCGTGACTACGGCATCATCCAGGGTGGCGTCGTTGTTTTCGCGCTCCTCGTCCTTCTCATCAATCTGGTGATGGATCTTCTCTACATCGTCATCGATCCTCGCATCCGGGTGAAATAATGAGCATCATCACTCAAACGCCGGGGTCTCCCTTGCAGGCTTCCGAGCAACCCCTGCTGGCGCCTGCGCCCGGCCTGCTGTCGCTTCTGTCCAGAACGCTGCTGCGGCGGCCCTCGACCCTCTTCGCGGTGGCGATCGCGCTCGTCTTCCTTCTGGTCGCGATCTTCGCGCCGGTGCTTTCTCCCTATGATCCGTTGGCGCAGAGCATCCTGTCGATCAACAAGCCGCCATCGACTGCCCATTGGCTCGGCACCGATCAATTCGGGCGCGATGTGCTCTCGCGTATGATCCATGGTTCGCGCAATTCGCTGCTCTTTGGCCTGATTTCGCCTGCGCTTGCAGCGCTGTTCGGCACAGCGCTCGGCGTGACCGCTGGCTATTTCGGCGGATTGGTCGACCGCATCATCAGCCGTCTCATCGATCTGTTGCTTGCCTTTCCGGAACTGCTGCTGGCGATCATCATCGCAGCCGTGCTCGGCGGCGGCTTCTGGAATATTATCGCCGTGATCACCGTCGCCTTCATTCCTGGCTTTGCTCGCGTGGCCCGTGCTTCGACCCTTTCCGTCAAGCAGGAGCCTTACGTGGAGGCGGCGATTGCGGTCGGTGTCCGTACGCCCGTCATCATCTTCCGGCACATCATCCCGAATATTGCAGCCCCCATCGTTGTGTTGATGACGCTGTGGGTGGCCTCCGCCATCCGCCTTGAGGCCTCGCTCAGCTTCCTCGGCATCGGCACCCGCGCCCCCAACCCGAGCTGGGGCAATATCATCCGCGACGGCCTCAACAATCTCTTCGGATCGCCCTGGCCCATCATTGCCGCCGGTTTCGCCATCACTTGTGTGGTCCTGTCCTTCAACCTGATCGGTGATGCTGCACGCGATATGCTGGATCCGGAGACGAGCCAATGACGTCCATATCACTGACACCATTGCTCAAGGTCGAAGATCTCGCAGTCGAATTCGGCCCGAAAGATTCTCCAATCCGCGTCGTGAACGGCGTCTCGTTCGAGATCGAAGCGGGTGGTTCTGTCGGTATTGTCGGCGAGTCCGGTTCGGGCAAGTCGATCACCTCGCTGGCGATCATGGGTCTTATCCCCAATCCACCCGGCCGCATCGCGCAGGGGCGTATCGAACTCGAAGGCGTCAACCTGCTTGATCTGCCCAAGACGAAGCTGCCCGAGATCCGCGGCCGCGATATCGCGATGATCTTCCAGGAACCGATGAGTTCTCTGAACCCGGTCATGACCATCGGTGACCAAATCGGCGAAGCGATCAAACTGCATGAGAAGATGAGCCGCGAGCAGCGGCGCGCGCGCATCATCGAACTCCTGAAACTCGTGGGCATCCCGAATCCCGAGGGTCGTCTCGACGCCTATCCGCATCAGTTCTCCGGCGGTATGCGCCAGCGCGTGATGATCGCCATGGCAGTCGCCTGCAACCCGAAACTTTTGATCGCCGACGAACCGACGACGGCGCTCGACGTCACCATCCAGGCGCAGGTCCTCGACCTGATGGCGAGGGTGCGAAAGACGCTGAACACGGCCGTTCTGCTGATCTCGCACGATCTCGGTGTGATCGCCGAGGTCTGCGACCGGGTGATCGTCATGTATGCCGGCCGCGTCGTCGAGGATGCCGATGTCCGCTCTATTTTCGCCAATCCGAGCCATCCGTATACGCAGGGTCTGCTCAAATCCATTCCGCGTCTGGACGACGATCAGAAGCGGCTCTACCAGATCCCCGGCTCGGTACCGACGGCAGGTTCGGTGAAGCAGGGCTGTCCGTTTTACGCACGTTGTCCGCTGCACATCGACAGGTGCCGCAGCGAGATGCCGCCGATGTTTTCCTTTGGTCCAAGACACAAGGCGGCCTGCTGGGTCACCGCCGGAGCAACAGCATGACAGAAACAAGCAGCGTCGACGACTTGTTGACCGTCAGAAACCTCGGCAAGACTTTTTCCGACGCGGGCGGACTGTCGTTCGGAGGCCAGTCGTCCGGCGGCGTGCGCGCGGTGGATGGCGCGTCTTTTTCCGTCAAACCGGGCGAGACGCTGGCGCTTGTCGGTGAATCCGGCTGTGGCAAGTCCACACTCGGCCGTCTTCTGTTGCGGCTGATCCAGCCGACCGATGGTGAGGTACTATTCGAGGGACGCGATATCACCTCTCTCAGCGCTGCCGAAATGCGCATTATGCGCGCCAAGATGCAGATGGTCTTTCAGGACCCCTACGGCTCGCTGAGCCCGCGTCGTTCGATCGCACAGATCATCTCCGAACCGCTCGAAGTCTTCGCAATGGCGAAATCGGCAAGGCAGCGTCGCGATCGCGTGGCGGAACTGCTGACACAGGTCGGCCTCTCTCCAAGTTTCATGGATCGTTACCCGCGCCAGTTCTCGGGCGGTCAGCGGCAGCGCATCGGCATTGCCCGCGCGATATCGGTCAACCCACAATTCATCGTCGCTGACGAGCCGGTCTCAGCGCTCGATGTTTCCGTGCAGGCGCAGATCGTAAACCTGCTGCAGGATCTGCAGTCTGAGCGGAAATTTTCCTATCTCTTCATCGCCCATGATCTTGCAGTCGTCCGCCATATCGCAGACCGCGTGGCAGTGATGTACCTCGGCAGGATCGTCGAGATCGGACCGAAAAAATCCGTCTACTCCATGCCGCAGCATCCCTATACGCAGGCGCTGCTATCGGCAGCACCCGAGCCCGATCCGGATCGCAAGGCAAGCCGCATCGTGTTGCAGGGCGACGTTCCGAGCCCGTCTCGCGTCCCGCCTGGGTGCAGCTTCCACACCCGCTGTCCGATTGCGAAGGACATTTGCAAGATTGAGCGGCCGGCGCTTCGTGAAGTCGTCCCAAACCAGTTATCGGCCTGCCATTTCGCCGCGCCTAATCCGTTGAAATAAGCAGGCTGAATCTCTCTCGGCCCTTAGGGCGCTTGTATCGTCGGCTTCGACCGCGACTACAGGGCAAAGGCCAAAGGACTGGTATCTTACGTTTTTAATCTCTGCGGGATTCCGGCTCGTTCACCCTTAGAGCGTCAAGCGGGATGTCGTTGCTGTCGGTCTGTGCCATCGCCTTCACGAGGGAGATGATCGTCTCACGGATGCGCCGGTCCTCGATCTTCGCGAAGGCTCTGTTGAGGACGAGGCCCTCCTTCGATCGCAGAAATTCTGCGACAGGATCAACCGGAGCGGAAAGATCGAGGCCGGCGAAGCTCGGCACTTCCGAATCATCCTGTTCGAAAAAGAAGGCTGGCGAGATGCGCAACACTTCGGCGATCTTCTGCAGACGGCTCGCGCCGATGCGGTTGATACCCTTTTCGTATTTCTGCACCTGCTGAAAGGTGACGCCGATCTGTTCGGCAAGTCGCTCCTGACTCATGCCGAGAAGCTGCCTGCGCTTGCGCATGCGCATGCCGACATAGGTATCAATCGCGTTCGGTGTTTTGACGTTCATGGCCTACCTTCTGTCTCTTTCGCATTTCAGTTCATTGCCTTGTAGACGGCATCGCACCGCTTTTCTACGATTTGTTTTTGATATTATATTAGAAATTCGGCATTTACTCCATACCGTGGCATAGCTCGGAAGGATCATCGGGCGCGAGCGGCGTGTGACGTGGCCAAAATGGCAGAGCCGAAGCAAAAATTGCCTGGCTGCGTACCAATCTGCGCGAAACTGGGCTGTAATGGTTTCTCTTCATACGATAAATGCACTTTCAGCGACCGCCGCTGACAATTCACTTCCCAAGCCCCGATCGCCCTAATAACAGCCCGCACGAAACCGACGATGGCCCGGCATGTTTCCGGCCGCGCAGGAGGAAGACCCATGGCGTCTGTTGCCGAGAGCGCCCCTCGCTTTGAAAAGACCGCAATGTCCATCCTGGTGGCAGTCAGCTTCTGTCACATGCTCAACGACATCATGCAGTCGCTGCTTGCCTCGCTTTACCCGCTCTTCAAGGCCAATTACGACCTCGATTTCGTGCAGATCGGCCTTCTGACTATGACCTTCCAGGTCACCGCCTCGCTGCTTCAGCCGCTCGTCGGCATCGTCACTGATCGCTGGCCGATGCCCTATTCACTGCCAGTCGGCATGGCGAGCACCTTCTGCGGCCTGATTCTCCTCGGCAATGCCGGCAGCTTCGAGCTGCTCCTGGTCGCCGCAAGCCTCATCGGCTTCGGCTCGGCCGTCTTTCACCCGGAATCCTCGCGTGTCGCGCGCCTCGCCTCCGGCGGCCGCCATGGTTTTGCACAGTCCTTCTTCCAGGTGGGCGGCAATGCAGGGCAGGCAATCGGGCCGCTGCTTGCGGCTTTCATCGTGCTGCCGAATGGCCAGCACAGCGTTTCCTGGCTGTCCGGCATCGCGATGATCGGCATGCTGGTGCTGAGCTGGGTCGGCACCTGGTATATGAGCCACCGTCGCCAGAACGCCAGCAAGCCAGCACCGAGTCGCACGCTGCCGCTGCCGCAGAACAAGGTCGTCTGGGCGCTGCTCATTCTCGTGCTGCTGACGGCGACGAAAAACGTCTATATGGCAAGTGTGTCGAGTTACTTCACCTTCTACGTCATCGATCGCTTTCAGCTCGATGTACAGCAGGCGCAGCTCATGCTCTTCCTGTTCCTGGGCTCTGTTGCCGCCGGCACCTTCCTCGGCGGACCGATTGGCGACCGTTTCGGCGCCCGCTTCGTCATCTGGTTCTCGATCCTGGGCGTCATCCCCTTCGCACTGCTGCTGCCCTATGCGAACCTCTTCTGGACCGGCGTGCTCAGTGTCATCATCGGCCTGGTCTTCGCCTCCGCCTTTTCGGCGATCGTCGTTTTCGCGCAGGAACTGGTGCCCGGTCGTGTCGGTCTGATTGCCGGGGTCTTTTTCGGCTTCGCCTTCGGCGCCGGCGGCCTCGGCGCAGCCTTCCTTGGCGAATTTGCCGATACGCACGGCATCGCATTTGTCTACCGCATCTGCTCTTACCTGCCGTTGCTCGGCCTATTCACTATTTTCCTGCCGCGTATCCCGAAACACCGCGCTGCCTAAACATCGCATTGAGCGAAGTGACAAAGGCGCTGGAAGATCTTCCGGTGCCTTTTGGTTGCGAGCAAGTCGTGAGCGCGCTTAAGCGAACATATTTTCCCCGGCCTCAAGTGAAGACGGATCGTCATTCCTTTAATACACTATTTTGATAGATAATATCTATTCCATGATGCAGCCATCGACGGCGCGATAGTGGAAGGAAATGACATGTCTGCACCCAAACTGGTCGGTCTTGCCGGCAGCTTCAACCGTCCCTCGAAGACCTTTGCGCTGGTAGAAAATATCGCCGGCCTTGCCGCGGAAAAATACGGCTTCAATAACACGATCTATGATCTAACCGATGTCGGCACGTCGCTCGGTCAGGCGCTGCGTCGAGATGATCTAGATAATCGTGCCAAGGAAATCATCGCAGACATCGTCGCTGCAGATGCTCTCGTCATCGGAGCGCCGACCTTCAAGGGCAGCTATCCGGGCCTCTTCAAGCACCTGATCGATCTCATCGATCCGCATGAGCTGCGCGCCAAGCCGATTGTCATCACAGCAACCGGTGGGGGTGATCGCCATGCGCTCATGGTCGAGCATCAGCTTCGTCCGCTCTTTGGCTTCTTCATGGCCCATACTTTGCCAACGGCCATCTATGCTTCAGATCGCGATTTCGCCGACTATCGCGTCTCCTCCGAACAGCTTTCCAAGCGGATCGGCGAGGTTATCGGGGAGCTTGCCGCTTTCTTTCCGGGCAGAAGTTCCACGCTTATTGCAGCGGAATGAGTGCCATCCCGAGACTGATTTTAGTGGCGCCCGCTGGGCGCCTTTTTCGTTAGACACGCCAAGTTCCCAATTTAATCGATGAATTTAGCAGAATATTATCCTGTCCCTATCGAGGGCGGGGCAAGAGTTTTTCCTCCGGTTAGAAGACATCGGATGTTCGTGCTTCGCCCGCAATCGGCGCATTTGCAATGATCCGCCTGCTCGGGGCTCGGCCTCATCAAGTCAGACGGGATATAAAATGACCAAGAACAAGAATTTCGGCGCCATTTCGCTTTCGCGCCGCGCGGCTCTCACTGTCGCCGCCTCTGCGGCTGCACTTATTGCCTTTGCAGCGCCGGCTCCTTCTTTTGCAGCAGACAAAGCGATCAAGGTTGGCATCATGAGCGGCGAGGATGAGGACGTCTGGCGCGTTGTTGCCAGCGAGGCTGCCAAGAAGGGTCTCAAGATCGAGACGATCACCTTCAACGATTATACTCAGCCGAACGAAGCGCTGGAGCGCGGCGAAATCGACGCCAATGCGTTCCAGCATCAGCCTTATCTGGATAATCAGATCAAGCAGAACGGCTATCATATCGTCCGTGTTGGTTATACCGGTGTCTGGCCGATCGGCCTCTACAGCAAGAAGCACAAGTCGGTCGCTGAACTGCCCGCGGGCGCCGTGATCGGCATTCCGAACGATCCGTCCAACGAAGGCCGGGCACTGCGCGTCCTGCAGAACCAAGGTCTGATCAAGCTCAAGGATGGAACGGGCATTCTCGCCACGATCGCCGACGTCGCCGAAAACCCGAAGAATATCGAGATCAAGGAACTGGATGCCGGCATCGTCGGCCGTTCGATCGACGACCTAGACGGCGGCGTCGTCAACACCGACTGGGCGCTGAAGAGCGGTCTCTCGCCGAAAGAGCGCATCGCGCAGGAGCCGATCGCTGACAATCCTTATCGTAACTTCATCGCGGTGAAGGAAGAGAACAAGGGTGCCGATTGGGTGAAGGCCCTCGTCTCCTCTTATCAGAACAATACGGTGAAGGCAGAGTTCGACAAGGTCTACAAGGGCACGGGTCTCAGCGCCTACTGATGAGCCGCCCTCCTGAGGGCGGCAAAATTGAGGCGGCTCGGGTCTTTGCCGGGGCCGCCTTCACCGTTTGCGAAGGAACGAGCATGAATTCTATTGTCTCCGCGTCAAGGATCGAGACGCGGCCCGACGACGCAGAAGAGGTCGTTCGCCTGACAGATGTCCGGCGCAGATTCGGCACGACACCGGCGCTCGACGGTATTTCGTTGAGTGTGAAGAAGGGCGAAATCCTCGGCATCATTGGCCGCAGCGGTGCCGGAAAGTCGACGCTGATCCGTTGCCTCAATGGTCTGGAGCGCGCCGATAGTGGCGAGATCGTCATTGAAGGCCGCAACATTACTGGCCTTGGCGAACAGGAACTGCAGCCGTTGCGACGCCGCATCGGCATGATCTTCCAGCACTTCAATCTCTTGTCAGCCAAGACGGTCGAGGAGAATGTTGTATTGCCGTTGAAGATCGAGGGTGTTGTCAAGGCCGAGCGGTCGAAGCGGGCGCACGAACTGCTGGAACTGGTCGGCCTTTCCGACAAGGCCAGCGCCTATCCGTCTTCGCTGTCAGGCGGCCAGAAGCAGCGTGTCGGCATCGCTCGCGCTCTTGCCGCTCGTCCGGCCCTGCTGCTGTCAGACGAGGCGACCTCGGCGCTCGATCCAGAGACGACGCGCTCGATCCTCACTCTCCTGAAAGACATTAATCGTAAGCTCGGGCTTACGATACTGCTGATCACCCATGAGATGGAAGTGGTACGCGGTATTGCCGATCGTGTTGCTGTCATCGATACCGGCCGTATCGTGGAAGAGGGGCAGTCTGGTCGATCTTCGGCGACCCGCAGACGGCAATTACCAGAAGCCTGCTCGGCGGCATCCGCCCGCAACTTCCCGAACACATCGCCGCGCGCCTGTCACAGGCGGGTGGCACGGAAGCCATCATGAGCGTTGATCTTGCCGGGCCAGAAGCGCAAGGCGCGCTCTTCGCCGATCTGTCGGCAGCGATGCCGCATTCCTTCCGCCTCGTGCATGGCGGTATCGACCATATTCAGAACCAACCCGTGGCGCGGTTCTTCATTGCTGTACCGGCGCGCGATCCAGCGCTTGCCGGAAAGGTCGAACAATTTCTGAAGGCCCGGTCCGCCCGGGTGGAGGTGCTTGGTTATGACACCGATCATGATTGATCTGCTGTTGCGTTCCCTCTGGGAGACAGTGCTGATGACGGCGGGCTCCGGCGTGATCTCGCTGGTCGCCGGCCTGCCGCTGGGTCTGGCGCTAGTGTTGACGAACCGCGGCGGCATTGCCGAAAATCTCTGGATCAATCGTATCCTCGGCGCCGTCATTAACGGCTTCCGCTCGGTGCCGTTCATTATCCTGCTGGTGGCACTGATTCCGATGACGCGATTGATCGTCGGAACTGCGATCGGCACCTGGGCTGCTATCGTTCCACTCGCTATCGCCGCCACGCCCTATTATGCCCGCATCGCCGAGGTGTCGTTGCGCGAGGTGGACCGTGGGTTGATCGATGCGGTGCGCGCCATGGGCGGCAATCGTTGGACGATCATTCGCGAAGTTTTAGTGCCAGAAGCGCTGCCCGGCATTGTCGCGGGCTTCACGGTGACGCTGGTGACGTTGATCGGCGCATCGGCCATGGCCGGTGCCATCGGTGCCGGCGGTCTCGGTGATCTTGCTATCCGCTACGGCTACCAGCGTTTCGAAACCAACGTGATGATTGCGGTCGTCGTCGTGCTCATTGTGCTCGTCTGCGGCATCCAGTGGCTGGGCGACCGACTGGTCGCCCGCCTCGATCATCGCTAAAAACTACGTCTGAACTGTGCGGCGGGATGGCTGGCCGGCAGCCGGCCATTTCCACCGAATAGTTTTTGGCGCAGGGGTCCTTCTGTATGGTCTGCCTTGAACAGTCCGCGCTCCTGAAGCACGGGCACGACGAGATCGACGAAATCGTTGAGGCTTTCGGGCGCCACGGTGCGCGCCAGATTGAAGCCGTCGATGCCACCCTCTTCGATCCAGCGCTGCAGTGTATCGGCGATCTGCACGGGCGAGCCGACGATCGGCTTCATGCGACTGCCGAGCACCATTTGGTCGATGATCTGGCGCTTGGTGACCGGCTTTGCCGCCTGCCTGGTGATCGCGGCCAACGCCGACTGATTGGCATTGGTCCAGCTCTGGTCAATCACGTCATCGAGGTCATATTTCGAGAGATCAACGCCAACAGAGGCGGAATAATGCGCAAGCGAAGCCTCGACGCTCGCATGCCTGCGATAGTCTTCAAGCTTCTCCTGTGCCTGGCTTTCGGTCGTGCCGACGACGACGGTGATCAGACTCAGGATCTTGATCGCATCCGCACCGCGACCATTCGCTAGCGTCTTGGCGCGAAGCGCATCGACGGTTGGCCGCGCCGATTGTGGGTTCGGTCCCGCGATGAAAACGCATTCGGCATGGCGGGCGGCAAAATCCTGTCCGCGGGCTGAGGCGCCAGCCTGGAAGAGAAGGGGCGTACGCTGCGGGGAAGGCTCGGCAAGATGGATGCCTTCCATCTTGTAATATCGTCCGTGATGGCTGACGGCGCGGACCTTGGAAGCGTCGGCGAAAATATTGCGCTCCCGATCACGCAGCACTGCATCGTCATCCCAGCTTCCCTCCCAGAGCTTGTAGAGAATTTCGAGATATTCCTCAGCAGCGTCATAACGCGCATCATGTTCCGGCAGCTTGTCGAAACCCATGCTGCGGGCCGCACTGTCGAGATAGCCCGTAACGATGTTCCAGCCGATGCGGCCTTTGGTCAGGTGGTCAAGCGTCGACATGCGCCGTGCCAAAAGGAAGGGGGGCTCATAGGTCGTATTGACGGTCACGCCGAAGCCGAGATGTTTCGTGACGTAAGCCATCGCCGAGATCGGCATTAGCGGATCGTTGACCGGAATCTGTGCACCCGTTTCGATGACAGGGGCCGGGCTGTTCTTATAGACATCGTAAACGCCGACAATATCAGCAAGAAATATTCCGTCCAACTTGCCGCGTTCGGCCGTGCGCGCAAAGTCCGCCCAGTAATCAAGGTCGGTGTAATTGACGGAGCGATCGCGCGGATGCGTCCACATACCGTGATTGATATGGCCGACGCAGTTCATGTCGAAGGCGTAGATCTGCATTTTCTTCATCGAATACTGTCCCTGCGAATTTCGTCGGTCACTTCGAGGAATCGCGAGCGGGTCGGGAAACCACCGTTTCTTCCTTCCAAATTAGAAGCAAATTGTCCCTTACCCCCAATTCCGGAAATTTTCTATCTCTATAAAATCTATAAATTTTACGATGATCTATTCACATTCCCGAGGCGGAATGATTTTGAACATTGCGGGAGAGGGATATGAAAATCAACCGACGCAACCTGCTGGGCACGGCCGCCGCTGCTGCCCTCACCTTCACCACCTATGCGACCCACGCTGCCGACGTCACTCTGAACATCGGCTATCAGCCGATCGTCGAGCCGTCGCGCGTGCCGCAGGTCGACGGCACCTATGAGAAGGAAACCGGTGCCAAGATCAACTGGCAGAAATTCGACAGCGGCGCTGATGTCATCACTGCCATCGCCTCCGGCTCCATCGATATCGGCTATGTCGGTTCGTCGCCGCTCGCCGCTGCTGCGAGTCGCGAACTGCCGATCGAGACGATTTATATCGTGGGACTGATCAGCGAGGCTGAAGCGCTCGCCGTCAAGAACATCAACAAGCCGGAAGACCTGAAGGGCAAGAAGATCGCCACGCCCTTCGTCTCGACCGCGCATTACAGCCTGCTGACGGCGCTTAAGCATTGGAACGTCGATCCGAAATCGGTGCAGATCCTCAACTTGCGCCCGCCGGAAATCGCGGCTGCCTGGGAGCGGGGTGATATCGACGGCGCCTATGTCTGGGATCCGGTCCTGGCGCAATTGAAGAAGAACGGCAGCGTGCTTGCCACATCAGCAGATGTTACCAAGTGGGGCGGCCCAACCTTCGATGCCTGGATCGTCAGCAAGAAATTTGCCGAGGCCCACCCCGAAGCCGTCACCAGCTTCGTGAAGGTCACGGGAGCCGCCTATGCGTCCTATCGTGGCAATCCCGATAGCTGGAACGCGACCTCGCCGGAAGCCGAAAAGATCGCCAAGCTGACCGGCGCCAAGACCGATGAAGTGCCGGCTCTGCTCAAAGGCTACTATTTTCCGACCCTGCAGGAGCAGGCTAGTTCCGACCTTCTTGGAGGCGGCACAGCCAAGGCCGTCGCCGAAACCTCGTCCTTCCTTCTGGAGCAGGGCAAGATCCCCGGCGTGCTGAAGGATTACGGCCCTTACGTCTCCGACCGCTGGGTCAAGGAAGCCGCAAAAGCGGGTCTCTGATCCTCCCGAGGGTTCCGGCGCGGCTTGACTGCGCCGGTTTTGAACAGGTGATCCCCATGAGCATACTTTCACTGCAATCCCTATCGCTCGACTACGCTGAGGCGGGCACCCGTCAGAAGAGACGTGTGCTCGACGGCATCAACCTGCATATCGCTTCGGATGAGTTCGTCATCGTCATCGGCCGGTCGGGCTCGGGCAAGACCAGCCTTCTCAATCTCGCGGCCGGTTTCACGGAGCCCAGTGAGGGACGCGTCTCGGTAGACGGCAAAGAGATTGACGGCCCAGGCGCTGACCGGGCTGTCGTCTTTCAAGATGATGCGCTCTATCCCTGGCTGAGCGCTGTCGGGAATGTTGCCTTTCCCTTGAAGCTTCAGGGCATTGCCAGGGCCGAAAGACAGAGCCACGCAGAGGAGCTGCTCGCGAAAGTCGGCCTTGAAGGCGCGGGTCACAAGAATATCTGGGAGCTCTCCGGCGGCATGCGCCAGCGTGTTGGTATCGCGCGCGCCCTTGCCTCCGGTCCGCGCTTCCTTCTGCTCGATGAGCCACTTGGCGCGCTGGATGCCCTGACGCGCAGCCGTATGCAAAAATTCCTGCTTGAGGTCTGGGCCGGAAGCAAGACCTCTGCCTTGCTCATCACCCACAGTATTGACGAGGCCCTGCTGCTTGCCACGCGCGTCATCGTGCTGGCCCCCAATCCCGGTCGTATCGTCGCCGATGTCAGGACCGAGTTTGGCAAGGCGCTTCTGGACGGTAAAAGTGTCAAGGAGATCAAGATGTTCGCAGCATTCAAGAGCCTGCACGACGAACTGACCGCTCTCATCCACGGGGATGAAGAGGAGATTGCCGCATGAGTGTCGAGACAGAAACTCTCACGCCTGCGGTTTCCGATCAGCTGGTAGAAGCGCAGCCCAAACGTCGTGGCACCTTGACGATCTCGCTAGCGTCAATTGCCGTCATCATCGCTGGCTGGAGCCTTGCCTCGGCCTATGGGGCCGTCTCGCCGGTCTTCCTGCCATCACCACTCACCGTTGTAAAATCGCTCGTCAATGTGGCCGTCAACGGCTTCGTTGATTCCACGCTTGCCGAACATACTGTGGCAAGCCTGTTGCGTATCTTTGCGGCGCTTGCGGTTTCGCTCCTCATCGGCGTGCCTGCAGGCCTTGCCATCGCCACCAGCCGCATTGGCAAGGGCATTCTTGATCCGATCGTCGAGTTTCTACGCCCGTTGCCGCCGCTTGCCTATCTGCCGCTGATCATCATCTGGGTAGGGATCGGCGAGGCCTCGAAAGTTACGGTGATCTCGCTTGCGATGCTGCCGCCGATCATCCTGTCGACGGCGTCGGGTGTCAAATCCGCCCCTGCAGATTTCGTCAACGCCGCCCGCTCCTTCGGTGCCAGCCGGTTGCAGGTGCTGCTGCATGTCATTCTACCAGGCGCCATTCCGTCGATCCTGACTGGCACGCGCATTGCGCTCGGCGCCGGCTGGTCGACGCTGGTCGCAGCCGAGTTGGTGGCGGCAAGCCAAGGCCTCGGCTTCATGATTCAGTCGGCGGCGCAGTTTCTGGTAACGGATATCGTTATCGGCGGCATTATCGTCATCGCAGCGATCGCCTTCCTGCTGGAATTACTGGCGCGGCTGATCGAGCGGCTCCTCGTGCCCTGGGCTGCGCATCGCTGAAGGTCTATCATCGCTTTGCCGATCAAATTATCCTAAGGCTGTATCGCGCTGCGTAACCGCAAGGTGATAGCGTGTGCGCGGACAATGCCGGAGGATGAAATGACCAAGAAGACGCTCTCGGACTGGGAGGCACTGGCGGAAAAGGAGCTGCGTGCAGCGCCGGAAGCGCTGACCTGGCACACGCCCGAAGGCATCGACGTCAAACCGCTTTATACGGCTGCTGATCTCGATGGTGCCGATGCGGACACCCTTCCCGGCTTTGCGCCATTCACCCGCGGCCCGCGCGCCACCATGTATGCCGGCCGCCCTTGGACGATCCGGCAATATGCCGGCTTCTCGACCGCCGAGGAATCCAACGCCTTTTATCGACGCAATCTTGCCGCCGGCCAGAAGGGACTTTCCGTCGCCTTCGATCTCGCCACCCATCGCGGTTATGACAGCGATCATCCGCGCGTCGTGGGCGATGTCGGCAAGGCGGGCGTGGCAATCGACAGCGTCGAAGACATGAAGATCCTCTTCGATGGCATTCCGCTGCAGGACATGTCCGTCTCTATGACCATGAATGGCGCGGTCATTCCAATTCTGGCCAGCTTCATCGTCGCCGGCGAGGAGCAGGGTGTTTCGAAGGCAGAGCTCTCAGGGACCATCCAGAACGATATTCTCAAGGAGTTCATGGTCCGTAACACCTATATCTACCCGCCCGAGCCCTCGATGCGCATCGTTGCCGATATCATCGAATACACGGCAAGGGAGATGCCGAAATTCAATTCGATCTCTATCTCCGGCTATCATATGCAGGAGGCAGGTGCGACGCTGGTCCAGGAGCTTGCCTTCACGCTCGCCGATGGGCGCGAATATGTGCGCGCGGCAATCGCCAAGGGATTGAATGTCGATGATTTCGCCGGCCGGCTTTCCTTTTTCTTTGCGATCGGCATGAACTTCTTCATGGAGGCGGCCAAGCTCCGCGCCGCCCGCCTGCTCTGGACCCGCATCATGGAGGAGTTCCAGCCGAAGAAGGCCTCCTCGCTGATGTTGCGTACCCATTGCCAGACCTCGGGTGTGTCACTGCAGGAGCAGGATCCGTATAACAACATCATCCGCACGGCTTTCGAAGCGATGTCGGCCGTGCTCGGCGGCACGCAGTCGCTTCACACCAATTCCTTCGACGAGGCGATTGCGCTACCGACGGAATTTTCCGCTCGTATTGCCCGCAATACCCAACTCATCCTCCAGCACGAGACCGGCGTCACCAAAGTCGTCGATCCGCTCGCGGGCTCCTACTATGTGGAAAGCCTGACGAAGGAACTGGCCGAAAAGGCCTGGGCGTTGATCGAGGAAGTCGAGGCTCTCGGCGGCATGACAAAAGCCGTCAACGAGGGCCTGCCGAAGCGGCTGATCGAGGAGGCTGCGGCTCGGCGCCAGGCAGCAGTCGACAAGGGCGACGAGGTCATTGTCGGCGTCAACAAATACCGGTTGGAGACCGAGCAGCCGATCGACATTCTGGAGATCGACAACAGCGCGGTGCGTGCCGCTCAGATCCGCCGTATCGAGGAAACCAAGCGCCGTCGCGACGGCGCGAAGGCGAAGGAGGCGCTGGCGAAATTGTCTGAGGTCGCCCGCACCGGTAACGGCAACCTGCTGGCCGCTGCCGTCGAAGCCGCCAGGGCGCGTGCCACCGTCGGTGAAATCTCCGATGCGATGCGCGAGGTTTTCGGCGATCATTTCGCCACACCGAAGGTGATCCGCGGCATTTATGGCACTGCCTATCGCGACGAGCCTGAACTCGAAGTCCTGAAAGCCAGGATGGCCGACGTAACCGAAGCCATGGGCCGCAAGCCGAAGATCATGGTCGCCAAGCTCGGCCAGGACGGGCATGATCGCGGCGCCAAGGTGATCGCCTCCGCCTTCGGGGACGTCGGCTTTGACGTTCTCGCCGGGCCGTTGTTCCAAACTCCTGAAGAGGCGGCTGGCATGGCGCTCGACGAGAAAGTCAATGTCATCGGCGTCTCGTCACTAGCGGCCGGTCACCGGACGCTATTGCCGCAGTTGATCGATCGGCTGAAGGAGCAGGGCGGTGGCGATATCATTGTCGTCTGTGGCGGCGTTATTCCACGCCAGGACTATGAATTCCTCCACGAACACGGTGTTGCCGCCGTTTTCGGTCCGGGCACGAATGTGCTGGAGGCCGCGAACTCCGTTCTCGACCTCCTGCAGGGCATCAGGCGGAACCAATAACCTAAAGCAGTCCACGCTTTGCGAGATTACCCATCAGCGCCGAAATGCCGAAAGTCCAGGGCGGGCATTCGGTCGAAAGCTTGACGGTATTGACCAGTGCCCCGAGGCCTGCCGACGAAATCTCCACCACGTCGCCGATCTTGTGCGTGAAGCCCTGATTCTTCGCATCTCGATCCTGTGTTGGCGCAAAGAGCGTGCCGAGGAACAGCATGAATCCGTCAGGATACTGATGATGGGCGCCGACCGTCTGCTTGACGAGATCGGTCGGATCGCGGCTGATCTGCGACATCGAGCTCTTGCCGTGCAGGACGAAGCCGTCCTCACCAGTGACCTTGAGATCGAGTTCGGCCTTGCGCACGTCATCGAGGCTGTAGCTTTCATCAAAGAGGCGGATGAAGGGGCCGATGGAGCAGGATGCATTGTTATCCTTCGCTTTGCCGAGCAGCAGAGCGGAGCGGCCTTCGACATCGCGTAGGTTCACGTCGTTGCCAAGTGTGGCGCCCTTGATCTCGCCGCGGCTGTTGACCGCCAAGACGATTTCCGGCTCCGGATTGTTCCAGGTCGAGATCGGGTGAAGGCCGACGTCCGAGCCCCAGCCGACTGATGAGAGCACTGGCGACTTGGTGAAGACTTCCGCGTCCGGGCCGATGCCGACTTCGAGATATTGTGACCAGATCCCTTCCTCGATCAGCGCCTGCTTGACCTTGGCGGCTTCCGGGGAACCGGCCTTGATATTGGTCAGGCTGCCGCCGATCAGGGCACTGACGCGTTCGCGAATGGAGGCGGCCCGGTCCGGATTGCCGGCCGCTTTTTCCTCGATGACGCGTTCGATCATCGATTGTGCGAACGTCACGCCGCAGGCCTTGATTGCCTGCAGGTCGGCAGGGGCGAGAAGAAAGGCTTTGCGCGCATCCGGCTTGCCGGTGCTGTTTGCCGCGATCTCCTCCAGAGTGCCGAGCGGCTTGCCCGCTGCTCCGCGAACGAACTCCGCTGCGTCGGCTCGCTCCAGCAGAGCGCTCAGGGTCGGGGTTGCGGAAGAGCTGATGTCGACGAGGGCGCCGTCGCGCAGCGTCACAATGCTCGGTCCGGCAACTTCCGGGTTCCAGGTACGGCCGACAAACAGGCCGCCCAAAGCGGCAGCATCGAGGGGAGAATGGGACATGGTGATCTTCCGTCACAGATGGAGCGGGGAGCGCTCCTGCAGATATGGATAGCTGCCGTCCTCCTACCCGACGGCGCCTGAAAATCGAGCACATTCGTCGGGCAAGAGCAAGGCTCATCAGGCAGAAAGAAGTTTGCGCCGGCTTTATGCTCCGGTGAAGCAACTGCGTGCCATAGCGGCATTTCGTCATAACTTATAACTATTTAGATACAAAATAACTCTTCTGTTTCATATACTTACCTATGGGGGAAAACTATTTTGCCGCCGATCTCGCCTTGACAGGACCTCTCTTTCGTTATCTGGTTTGCACCATGGAGGAGGGTCGGCGGATGCCGACCTGCGAAATTTTCCCCGGGAGGATAATATTGCGATGCTGAGATTTGCCGTCGTCGGGATCGACCATGGGCACACGTTCGATCATGTGAAGGGATTGCTGGCCTCAGACGCCGAATTCGTCGGCTACTGTCCGCAGACCACGGTACCTGCGATCCGCGAGATGTTCGAGAAGACCTATCCGGATGCACCGCAGATTGACCGGGAAAAGATCTTCGCCGATCCCTCGATCGACGTGATCTGCATTGCCGCCGTTCCGCGCGACCGCGCCGGACTTGCCGTTCGCGCCATGAAGGCGGGCAAGGATGTCATGACCGACAAACCGGGTGTGACGACTTTTGCTCAGCTTGAAGAAGTTAAGCGCACTGTTGCTGAAACCGGCAAGATATTCTCCATCTGCTTTTCCGAGCGCCATTGCGTGCGCTCCGCCGTCAAGGCCGGTAAGCTGGTGAAAGAAGGAGCGATCGGCAAGGTCATCCAGACACTTGGGATGGGGCCGCACCGGCTGCAGCTGCCGACACGTCCGGACTGGTTCTTCGACCCGGAAGCTTTTGGCGGCATCATCGTCGATATCGCCTCACACCAGGTCGATCAGTTCCTGTTCTACACGGGCTCGACGACGGGTGAGGTGGTCGCAAGCTCGGTCGGCAATTTCGGCATGCCGGAAAAGCCAGCCTTCCAGGATTTCGGCGAAGTGCTGCTGCGCTCAGACAAGGGAACCGGCTATATCCGTGTCGACTGGTTTACACCGGAGGCGCTGCCGACATGGGGCGACGGTCGTCTGACCATCCTCGGTACTGAGGGCTACATCGAGCTGCGTAAATATATCGATATCGCCGGGCGTCCGGGAAAGGACCACCTCTTCCTCGTCAACGGCAAGGAGATGACGCATATCGATTGCAGCAGCGAAAAGCTTGACTATTTCGATGCTTTCGCTGCGGATGTGCGCGACCGCAGCGAAACGGCGATGACGCAGGATCATGTCTACGAAGTTTGCCGTCTCTCGCTCGAGGCCCAGACAAAAGCTGCCCGTATAGGCACCCGCTGAGGAAAACATCATGACACGGAAATTGCGCGTCGGCGTCCTCGGTGCGGGCATTGCCGCACGGCATCTGACAGGCTTCGGCTGGAACAACGATCTCTTCGAGGTTCCTGTTCTCTGCTCTCTCGACGCAGATCGCGGCCAGCCGCTTTGCGAGGAGCACACGATTCCCGAATATACGCAGGATGCGGATTCGCTCTTTGCACGTGACGATCTCGATATCATCGACATCGCCACGCCTCCGAGTTCACATTTCGAGCTTTGCAAGAAGGCTATCGAAAGCGGAAAGCACGTGATCTGCGAAAAGCCGCTCTTCGGTTCGATTGCCGAAGTCGATGAAATGGCAAAGATTCTTGCGCGTTCGAACGGCCGTAAGCTGATGCCGATTTTTCAGTATCGCTATGGCAGTGGTCTGCAGAAGCTGAAACTGTTGATCGAGCGCGGCCTTGCCGGCAAGCCGTTCCTCACGACCATCGAAACGCATTGGTGGCGCGGTCCCGATTACTATGCCGTGCCGTGGCGCGGCAAATGGGCGACAGAGCTCGGCGGCGGCCTGCTCGGTCATGCGATCCACGCCCATGACATGCTGAATTACGTGCATGGTCCCTGTGCTGAGGTATTTTCCTACGGCGCGACGCTCGTCAACCCGATCGAGGTTGAGGACACGGCCGCGCTGTCGGTGAAGATGAAGAACGGTTCGCTCGCCACGCTCTCCATGACGCTCGGTTCCCGCAAGGAAATCTCGAGGCTGCGCTTCTGCTTCAGCGATCTCGTCGCCGAAAGCATTCTGGAGCCCTATACGATGGGTCGCGACCCCTGGAGCTTCATCGCCGGAACGGAGGAACATCAGAACCGCATCGACGCGGTACTGGCGGATTTTCAGGTAAAGGAAGATGGCTATACACGGCAGTTCGAACTCTTCCATCGGGCGATCACCGAGGATAGCGATCCGCCGGTAACCCTGCAGGATGCGCGCAATTCGCTGGAACTGGTAACTGCCGCCTATCATTCGCAGCGAACTGGCCGGCCGACGCCGATGCCGATTACGGCGGACCATCCGCTCTACCATTCCTGGCTGCCGGAGGAAGGGCTGCGCTTGGGAGCCGCGACCTAAAGAGAATGCGATGCTGAAATCATTCGAACATATCGGAATGACGGTTAGCAACATGGACCGCGCGGTCGCATTCTATTGCGGTCTGCTCGGACTGAAATTGCATCTGCGCAAGCAGATGCCTGACGGCATGCAGGTCGCCTTCCTCGATGCAGGTGGTGGCATGCTGGAAGTGTTTGCGCCGCCCGGCGGGGCTACAAGAGCCAAAGACGTTCCGGATGGAACCGCTGGAGTAAAGCACATAACTTTTCACTTCGAGAATATTGAAGAGATTTTCGCGCGGCTGGAAGAAGCCGGTGTCGAGATCAAGGAACGGCCGCGTTTTGCCGTCCATTCAGAGATGCTGCACAGAATTGCCTTTGTCCGTGACCCAGACGGCATTGTCGTCGAGCTTGCGGAGCGGTCCCGAAACCGTCTTTCCTGATGGCCGTATGCCGATGATCTAAAGAATAAGGGCGCGGCTTGAACCGCGCCCTCGACTTTTTATCGGCGTTCCCCTGAAGCCTTTTTCTTCGCTTCGTCATCCGCTAGCTCGTACCACATGGCATTGAGAACGGCGAATGAGGCCGCTAGCGGAAACCCGAGCATCCATGCGAAATACCACATCGTCTCGTCCCCTTAATAAGCGTGGCTGTTCTTGTCGGTGACGCTCTTCTCGTCGATCTTGCCCCATAGCACCTTGTAGACCCAGGCGGTGTAGGCAAAGATGATCGGCAGGAAGATGACCGTGGCCACCAGCATGATGAACAGAGTCAGGTGGCTCGACGATGAATCCCAGACCGTCAGGCTCGACCTCGGGTCGAGTGAAGAAGGCAGGATGAACGGGAACATCGACAGACCGACCGTCGAGATAATGCCTGTTATCGAGATATTGCTGAAGAGCAGGGTCATGATCTCCCGGCGCGCCTGCATGGTGAGGAAGGCAGCTGCCGCAGCCAGCAGTCCAAGGATCGGAGCGATGAGCATCCAGGGGTGGGCGCCGTAATTGGCAAGCCATGCACCGCTTTCCAGTGTCACTGTTTTCAAAAGCGGGTTTGATGGGCCGATCGGGCTGATATCGCTGGTGATGCGATAGCCATCGAGGCCCATCCACAGGAACAGGCCGCCGAGAGCAAAGAGCAGGACGACGGCTAGCGCTGCGATGCTGCCAAAGCGACGTGCTCGTTCGGCTACTGGTCCCGTTGTCTTCAGCACCAGCCACGCGCTGCCATGCATCATAAGCATTGCAACGGATAGCAGACCGCAGAGCAGGGCATAGGGGTTCAGAAGTGCGAAGAACGAGCCCTCATAGAAGATCCGCATGTCGTCGGCGAAGCGGAAGGGTACGCCCTCCAGCACATTGCCGACGGCCACACCGAAGATCAGCGACGGCACGAATCCGCCGATGAAAAGCGCCCAGTCCCAGCCGGCCCTCCAACGTGCGCTGTCGCGCTTGGAGCGGTACTTGAAGCCGACCGGGCGAAGGATGAGCGCGAAAAGGATCGCAAACATCGCCAGATAAAAGCCCGAGAAGGAGACCGCATAGAGCGGCGGCCAGGCGGCAAATATGGCGCCACCGGCAAGGATGAGCCACACTTGGTTGCCCTCCCAGGTGGCGCCGATCGCGTTGATGGCGACGCGGCGTTCCGCATCGGTCTTGGCAACAAAAGGCAACAGCGTTCCGACGCCGAGGTCGAAGCCGTCGGTGGTGGCGAAGGCGATCAGCAGCACGCCGAGCAGCACCCACCAGATGATACGCAAGGTTTCATAGTCTATGAGTTCGTGAAGGATCATGACTGGTCACTCCGCGGCGTGAACGAGGGTTTCAGAAATGAGTTTGGCCTCCGGCTCATGGTCCGGCTCCGGCCCCTGGCGGATCGCTTTGAGCATCAGGCTCATCTCGACGATGATCAGTGTGGTGTAGAGCGCGGCAAAGCCGATGATCGTCAGCAGAACCGCCGAGGCCCCGTGATTGGAGACGGCGACCGCCGTCGGCAGAACGCCTTCGATCACCCAGGGCTGGCGGCCGATCTCGGCGACTACCCAGCCGGCCTCGATGGCGATCCAGGGCAACGGTATGGCGAATACCGCGACGCGCAGCAAAAGCGGATACTTATCCAGATGCCGGCGGGCCGATAGCCAGAAGAAAGCTGCCGTGAGCACGATGAAGAACATGCCGAGACCAACCATGATGCGGAACGACCAGAAGAGCGTCGGCACATGCGGAATGGTGTCGCGTGCGGCCTGCGTGATCTGTTCGTCGGTTGCCTGACGCGGATCGTCGACATAGCGCTTCAGGAGCAGAGCATAGCCAAGGTCGTGACCAAGGTCCTCGAAGGAGGTGCGGACTTCCTGGGCAACTTGATCCAGGGTCGGTGCAGAGCGGATCTGCGTCAGTGCATCGTAGGCCTTGATGCCATCGCGGATGCGGGTCTCGGCCTGCTGTTCCAGCTTGTCAATGCCCGGTATCTCCGTCGTCAGCGAGCGTGTACCGATGAGCCCCATCACCCATGGGATACGCACGGCGAAATGCGTCTCGCGGGCTTGCTGATCCGGGAATCCGAAGGCGGTGAAGGGAGCCGGAGCCGGCTCGGTTCCCCACATGGCTTCGATCGCGGCAAGCTTCATCTTCTGGTTTTCGGTTGCCAGATAACCGCTTTCGTCGCCGAGCACGACCACTGAGAGCGCCGAAGCGAGACCGAAGGATGCGGCAACCGTCATTGATCGCTTGGCAAGTTCAATATGCCGGCCCTTCAGCATGTACCAGGCCGAAACGCCCAGCACGAAGATCGAGGCACAGACATAACCGGCTGAAACCGTATGGACGAACTTCGCCTGGGCGACCGGGTTGAAGACGACGTCGAAGAAGCTTGTTATCTCCATCCGCATCGTCTGCGGGTTGAGCGCGGAACCGACGGGATTCTGCATCCAGCCATTGGCGACGAGAATCCAGAGTGCCGAGAAATTGGAACCAATCGCGACGGCCCAGGTAGCGATGAGATGGCCAACCTTCGACAGCTTGTCCCAGCCGAAGAAGAAGAGACCGACGAAAGTCGCTTCGAGGAAGAAGGCCATCAGGCCTTCGATCGCAAGCGGCGCGCCAAAGATGTCGCCAACATAGTAGCTGTAATAGCTCCAGTTCATGCCGAACTGGAATTCCATCACGATGCCGGTTGCGACACCGAGCACGAAGTTGATACCAAAAAGAGTGCCCCAGAATTTCGTCATTTGCCGCCAGATCTGGCGGCCGGTCATGACATAGGTTGTCTCCATGATGGCGAGCAGCACGGAAAGGCCGAGTGTCAGGGGCACGAACAGGAAGTGATAAAGCGCGGTCAGCGCAAATTGGAAGCGCGATAGCGCTACGATGTCTAGTTCCATTGTCTTTCTCCCACGGTCCCACGGGGTATCAAGAGTTCCGCATGGCCGGCTGGCCCTGCGGGCATGCCTGTTCGCTCAATCCGGCCGAAGCTGATCGAGCGCCTTTTCGAACGCCGCCTCTCCACGGCGCGAAAATTCTGTGATGCGGCCATTCGCGATGATCGCAATGCGGTCTGCGAGCGCCGCTTCGCGGCGAATATGCGTGGCAATGACGAGCGCGCGACCTTCGGCGCTCAACGCGAGGCGGTGCAGCACGTCGCGCGCGGTGCGGCCATCAAGCCCCTCGGTCGGCTCATCGAGCAGCCAGAGTGGTGTGTCGCGCAGAAAGAGACGGGCGAGTGCCAGCCTCCGCGACTGGCCGCCGGAGAGCCCCATGCCACCTTCGCCGAGTGGCGTATCGAGGCCTGAGGGTAGCGCATCGACATCGGCAAGCAGACCGGCAGCATCGAGCGCCTCGCGCAGCCGATCGTCATCGGCACCGGGAGCGGCAAGCAGCAGGTTGCCTCGCAGCGTATCCTGGAAAAGTTCGGTACGTTGCGTGAGCAAGGTCGCGTCGAGCGCTGCCGCAATGCCGTCAGCCGACGGCAATTCGCCAGCCAGCAGCGACAGTAGCGTCGATTTACCTGCGCCGCTCCTGCCAATGATGGCGATATGCTCGCCGCGGCGCAGTTCGAGCGATACATTTCGCAATGCTGGCAGCGCAGCGCCGTCATGGGCGACGGTGATATTCTGGAGCGCAAAGGCAAGCTCATGCGCCGGAGCCATCGGTGCGAAATCGGCTTCAGCGGCCGAAAGACGTGGCCCGATGCGTTTGGCTGCCAGTATCGTCCTGCCGAATTCCATGGCCCCACGACGCAATGCGGCAAAGGGTTCCGTTGCCGCAAAGACGACGAGCAGGCCGAGTGCCGCGACGGGCGCGGTGATCGCGCCGAACTGCATCAGTACGGCAACGGTCAGCAGCGCCGCGACTAGCAGCACAGTAGAGAAAAGACCGAAGCCGAAGCTCACGCCGGTCTCGATACGATTCAGCCAGTCGTCGGCCTTTGCGGTATAAGTGTCGGCAGCGGCGATTGCCTGCTGCTGCGCCGCAAGCCGGTTTGCCATGAGAAGGTCGGTCTGTCCGGCGACGAGATCGATAGTCCGCGAGCGGATGGTTTCGACGCCGTAGGCGCGGCGGCGCGCCGGCTTCACCGCCAGCCGACCGGCAGCGAGTGGCAGGCCAAGCCCTGTCAAAATGAGACTGAGGCCGAAAAGCAGACCGAATAGCGGATGCATCAGCCCGAGCGTGAGACTGGCGACGAGCGCTGCGCCGACTGCCACAGTTGCCGGCACAAGAACGCGCAGATAGAGCGAATCCAACGCATCGATATCGGCGGTCAACCGGAAGAGTAGCCGGGCTGGGCGATTGAGTAGCGCGCGCGCTGCGCCGGCAGAGGCCCAGCAACGGAATAGACGCTCGCGCAAGGCGGCAAGCACGGCAAGCGTCGCATTATGGGTCGTCAGTCTTTCGCCATAGCGTGCAGCCGTGCGCAGGATCGCAAGGAATCGGATGCCCGCCGACGGCGCGAAGACATCAAAAGTCGCGGCAACGGTGACGGAAAGACCTGCGAGCGCGGTCGCCGTGATGAACCATCCCGAAAGGCCAAGCAGGGCAATGCCCGCTGCAACGGTCGCGGCTGATAGTGCGCCGCCGAGCAACAATTCCTTTCGCCGAGTTTGAATGAACAGGCGCAGAACCGGCTTGAGGTCCTTGAACAAGATGATCATTCGGCGGCCTCCCGAAGATGTTCCGCATCGAGGCGGATGGTGCGGTTCATCCGCGCGGCCAGAAGAGGATCGTGCGTAGCGACGATCAGCGTGCGCCCGATCGCAAGAGCAAGCAGGCTTTCGGTGATTCCGGCTGCCGTCTCGGCATCGAGGTGAGCAGTAGGCTCATCAGCAAGGATGATGTGGATCTCGGGGTCGCAGGCTGCTCTCGCGATCGCAAGCCGCAGCGCCTCGCCACCGGAAAGGCCGATGCCGCCTTCCCCGAGCGGGCGATGGCCATAGGCCTTCGCAACGCCACCAAGCCTGGCGAGATCGAGCGCCTCGGAGATATCTGTCTTCGTAACGCCGGGTCGGCCCAGCTTAATATTGCCTGCAAGGGTGCCCGCGAAAATATGCGGCTTCTGGCCGATCCAGGCCATCCTGCTGCGATCTGCGGCTGCCCCGCCGATCAGAACGCGGCCCTCGTTACAGGGCGCCAGCCCGGCGATCAGCGACAGCAATGTCGATTTGCCGCTGCCGCTGGCGCCGAGCAGCGCCACATGTTCGCCGGCGAGGATGGCAAGGCTAAAACCATCGAGAACGGGCTGATGGTCGGGCCGATAGCGGAACCCGATATTTTCAAGACGGATATCGAAGTTTGCGGCCGCAGCCGGGTCCGGCGCACGTTTATCATTGGGGAGTGCCATGCCTCCGGCAGCCAGCCCCTCCAGCGCCTTCAGCGCGGCTTCGCCCGAAGCGCGGTCGTGCCAGACGGTGGAGAGTTCACGCAGCGGCTCGAAGAAGGCAGGTGCGAGGAGCAGAATGAACAGGCCTTGCGAGAGGTCAAGGCCGCCGGACCAGGCGCCGAAACGGATTTCTCCGAGCAAGCTGAAGCCGACATAGACCGCGGTCATCGCCACGCCGAGCGCTGAGAAGAGTTCGAGCACGGCCGACGACAGGAAAGCGATCTTCAGCACCGCCATGGTACGCGTACGCAGCGCTTCCGCTTCCGCGCGAAGTCTCAGCGCTGTGGCATCGACCGCATTGAGCGAGCGGATTGTCGCAAGACCGCGCAGTCGGTCGAGCAGGAAAGCGTTGAGGCCGCCGGTTGCGACAAGCTGCTTTTCGCTCGCAGCCTGCGCACGCCAGCCAATCAGCGCCACGAAGATCGGAATGAGTGGTGCTGAAAACAGCAGCACGAGCGCGGCAATCCAGGAGATCGGAAAAATGGAGGCCAGGATGACGAGCGGCACCAGGCTCGCCTTCATCCGCGCCGGCTGGAAACGGGAGAGGTAAGGAACGATCAATTCGGCCTGTTCGCCGAGCACGCTGGCGGCTTCGCCGGAAGCAGGCCGGCTGGCGTCAACAGGCGAGAGGCGGGCAAGCAGTTCTGCTGCCGCAGCGCGCTTCTCACTGAGTTCGACTCGCGCCGTGCGGAAGGCAAGGCGGCCGCCGGCCGCATCGAGACAGCTTTTGACGATACCGAGTAGCAGGATGAAGACGGCTGGCCAGAGGATATCTGCAAGGCTTCGGCCATTGGCGAGCCCGCCGATGGACCAGGCGAGCAGGCCGGCCTGTGGGATCCAGAGAGCAGCCGCTAATGCCTGGAGCATCGCAGCGATGCGCAGGCGGCTTCTGGCCTTGGCCGGCTTGCGCGCCGCAGCCCGCTCGACAAGTGCCCTCAGCTCTTGCCGGTCTCTCGCGTCAAAGAAAGCACTGCCCATGGCGCTAGCTCTTGTTCGCAGGATTAGGACGGCGGCGGCCAAGCGAAACGACCCGGTCCTTGGCCTCCAGCAGCTTAGTCACCTTTGCACCTAAGGAGAGTAGCGTCGCAAGCCTTTCTGTTTCAAGTTGTTTTACGTCCTCGTACCAGTGCGTCAGCTGCTCGATGAGCGTGTGCATCTCGGCCATGCGCTCCTGCGCGTGACGTTCGGCCTCGCTTGCCGGGCGCTGCATGAGGATCTCGCGCAGCACAGACAGCGTCGGATCGACCTCGCGCTTCTTGCGCTCTTCGGCAAGCGTTCTGAGAATGATCCAGACATCGTCGGGTGTGGTGAAGAAGTCGCGCCGGTCATCGGGCTTGTGGCGCAGCAGGACGAGATTCCAGGCCTGCAACTCGCGCAGGCTCATGGAGACATTCGAGCGTGATATGCCAAGCGCATCGACGATCTCCTCGGCGCAGAGCGGCGAAGGCGAGACGTAGAGCAGGGCATAGATCTGGCCGACTGTTCGATTGATGCCCCAGCGGGAGCCCATTTCTCCGAAGTGCAGAACGAAGGACTGGACGAGCGGCGGAAGGTTCATTGTCATTTCCGTTGTGTCTGTGATTTCAGAAATTTCTGAAATTATTATACAGACTTTCGCGCTCGTGCTGCAATTGTCTGGCTTGACCTGCGTCAATTTGGATACACGCTTCGATCGTCTGTCTCTTCATACATCGGCGGCGCGCGCTTGGAATTGACTTGAGTCAAATCCCGCAAACATAAGGCGCCCAGAGGACGCTCATCTGTCGGGTGCTCAATGTGGGATGAACTACGGAAAAGGCGCGAGCCTCAGATCAAGACGGTCAGGTACGCCCACGTCGGCATCAAGGCCGCCTGCGATCTGCGATGAAGTCAAACGAAAAGCGGATAAACAGGAAGAATTTTCAGCTGCTTAAAGCATGAACAACCGTTTTCGAAAGGTGGCTTCACAAGCGCTGTTGAACCGGATTATCAATCACATTGAGAGGCGGAAGCCACCGCATCTTGAGGAGGATCCCATGACGAATTCTGAAAGGCCGCTGGCGATCAGCGCGCCGGAGCCGCGTACGCTCGATCTGATTTTCAGCGACAAAGCGCGCGCCGAACTCAACGCTAAATATGAGATCGTCGAGGCCGACCCCGAAAACATTGATGGCCTTGGCGACAACGTCCTCGGCAAGGCGCGCTACATCATCGGTCAGCCGCCGCTGTCGGCGGAGACGCTTGGACGTATGCCGCAGCTTCGCTCGATCCTGAATGTCGAGAGCAACCTCCTTAACAACATGCCTTATGATATCCTGTTTCAGCGCGGCATTCATGTCGTGACGACAGGACAGGTCTTTGCCGAGCCAGTGGCGGAGATTGGCCTCGGTTTTGCACTCAGTCTGGCGCGAGGCATCATCGATGCCGATGTGGCTTTCCGGGAGGGCCATGAACTTTGGGGTGGCGAGGGCAATGCCAGCGCCCGGCTAATATCGGGTTCCGATATCGGCATCGTCGGTTTCGGCGATCTTGGCAGGGCGCTGCGGCGGGTTCTGTCCGGCTTCCGTGCCAGGATCAGGGTATTCGACCCCTGGCTGCCGCGTTCGATCCTGGAGGAAAACGGAGTTGAGCCGGCAAGCCTGAACGAAGTGCTGACACAGAGCGATTTCGTCTTTGTCGTCGCTTCCGTCACCAGTGAGAACAGGGGCTTCCTCGGCGCGGATGCCTTTGCCAGCATGCGCAAGGGAGCAGCCTTCATTCTGCTCAGCCGCGCCGATGTCGTGGATTTCGATGCGCTGATGGCGGCTGTCGCATCAGGCCATATCGTTGCAGCAAGCGATGTCTATCCGCAGGAACCGCTGGCGTCAGATCATCCGGTTCGAAATCTCAAGGGCTTCATCCGCTCGGCCCATCGCGCCGGCGCGCTCGATGTCGCCTTCAAGAAGATGGGCGACATGGTTCTCGAGGATATGGATCTAATGGATCGCGGCCTGCCGCCGATGCGCTGCAAGCGGGCGGAGCGTGAAACGGTGTTCCGCATGCGCTCCAAGCCGGTGTCCGTTAATTAAGCGGCGCGCTGGCCCGTGCCTTGGATCGCGGCAAGCTTCCAGTCGGCGCCGGGCTTGCGTACGAAGGTCCAGACCTCAGTGCTTTCGCTCGGGCGGCGGTCGTCGCCTGAGACGACGCGGCCGGTATTGCGCTCGACCATAGCGTCGATCGAAGAATAGCGCATTGCAAGCGTCGCATATTCCTGACCGTTCTCACGCCACGCCTCGGCAATGTCGCCCTGCAGCAGCTTGACGTCGGAAACCTTGTTACGCACGCCATTGGTGGCGTTTTCGCCAAGCTCTTCAGCAAGGTAGGACATGGCTTCCGGCGTCGTCAGGCGGCGCAACGCGCCGTAATCTTCCGCGCCATAAGCGGTCTGAACTTTCGTCAGCAATTCCTCGAATTGATCCAGGTCCGCCTGGGCGAGGCCGATCTCATCACTCGGGCGCGCATTACGCTGCTGCTGGTTGCCGGCGCCCGAACCGATCGCCGGAATATGGAAAGACGATCCGCCATTGGCCGGCGGCATGTTATAGGATTGCTGTCCGCCATAGCTCTGGCCGCCTGCACCATAAGAGGGCTGTCGGCGATTGGCGAAGAAGCGCATCGCAAGCGTGATCGCGCCAAAGATCAGCGCAATCTGCAACAGCATGCCCAGGAAGCCGAAACCGCCGCCGAAACCGTGGCCTAGAAGCATGCCGAGTAAGCCACCGGCAATCAGGCCGCCGATCATCGAACGGCCGAAACCGCCGAAGAAGCCGGGGCGCTGCTGCGCATAGCCAGGCTGCGGCGTGTTATAGGGTGTGTTCGTCTGCGGGCGCGGGGTCATCGAGCGTTCGATGGGCGCAGCAGGGGCAGGAACGGTGCGGGTAACCGGAGGCGCGCTGAAAGTCCGCGTGCCGCGGCTTCCGAATCCGCCAAAGCCGCCGGCGCGGCGCGCATCGGCATCGCTGATCGTGGCAAAGACGGTGGCGCTCGCGAGGACGGCAATCGCCGCGATCCTAGCAAAACGCGAAACGGCACTGGGCATTCTTGCAATCTCCTATCATGCGCTAAACGGCACGTCGGGCCTAATATAGGTAGTCTTTCTGCCCTGTGAAGTTGCGCGTTGCTACTGGCAGACGTCGACCCATTCAGCTCCGGTGATTTTAGCCAGTCGGTCAGTCGCGATTCGTACCGCAGAATTGGTCGAGCCGGCGGCCGGCACAACCTCATCGAATTGCTTCAGCGACACGTCGCAGTAGATCGGCAGCGGGGCTGGCAGACCAAAGGGGCAGACGCCACCGACGGGGTGGCTCGTTGCCGCCAATACCTCTTCGGCATCGAGCATGCGGCCCTTGCCGCCGAAAGTGTCCTTGAATTTCCTGTTGTCGAGACGCGCCGTGCCGCCTGCTACGATCAGCATGGTGCGGTCGCCGACGCGAAGGCAGATCGTCTTGGCGATCTGCGCGGGTTCGACACCATGTGCTTCTGCCGCGAGCGCGACGGTCGAAGAGCTTTCGGCCGTTTCGACGATGGCAATATCGGGAGCATTGATTGCGAAGAAGGCGCGTACGGAATCGAGGCTCATGGGATGGGATACTTTTGAGTGAACAGCCAATCTGGAGCCGCATGATGATGCGACATGGGATTCATGTATTTGCCGTCCAACTTAATATTTAGATTTCAGAAAATTCAATCGTTTAGTTTCTGAGGAGCATTTCTATGCATCCTGGAAGGCAATTCGAATTGTTCCTGACTTCTAACTCATGGATATTGCTGGAAAATTAGAAATCCAGCCTTCGCGCATCGAGGACATATAGTGAGCAAGCCGAACTATCGGGATATTGCCCGCCAGGCAGGTGTGGGAACCGCTACCGTCGAACGGGTCCTGAATGGCCGCGGCGGAGTTCGTCCCGAACTGGTCGGGAAGGTCATCATCGCCGCGCGCAGCCTCGACTATCCGCGCACGCTTCCAGACCCCCATCGCAGTCTGTTGCGCATCGAGGTGCTGATGGTCCGCCCCGAGACGACCTTTTATCAGCGACTCTCCAAGGCATTCGAGCGGACCGCCGCGACCCTCGATCCGTTGGTCGTCGTGCATCGCAGCTTCACCGAGGAGATGAAGCCGGAGGAAATTGCCCGGCGCATCCTGTCAACCGACATGCCGCGCGCCGGCCTGATCCTTGCGGTGCCGAATAGTCCGGTGATCCAGGCAGCTGTTGAGAAAGTCGTCGCCAAGGGATTGCCGGTCGTCCACGTCGTCACCCGCGCGTCCGACCGTTCAGGTGAATTCGTCGGCATCGACAATTATGCCGCCGGACGGACCGCCGCGCTGTTCATCAGTCGCATGGCCCGCAGGCAAGGGCCAGTCGTCGCAATCTGTCACCCGATCTATCAGGTGCATCGCGATCGCATCCGCGGGTTTTCCGATTATTTTCTGGAGCATCCGGGTGCCACCAGCTTTCAATGGCTGGGCTTCGGCCTTGATGAGGAGCACTTCAGCGCCGAGCTTTTGCTCTCGGCCCTTAAAACCTATCCGGATCTCGCCGGGCTCTACAATGCCGGCGGCGCCAATTCCGCACTGATCGATGTGCTGCGTCGTCATGCGCGCGAGCGCAATATCTTCTTCGTCGGCCATGAACTCACAGATTACACCCGCAAAGCCCTGCAGGACGATGTCATGGATGTGGTGCTCGACCAGGCGCCGGAAGCGCAGGCGCGGCGATCGCTCGATCTCGTCCTGCGCCGCATCGGTCTGACCGATATCGAGCCGGATCGGGCGCCCATCCGTTTCATCACCATCACCAAGGAAGGGCTTTGATCTAATTTGATCAACGATGCCTTCGGCGCCGCGACGCTCTCCTGTTAATTTCAATGCCAGGAGGAGAGCCGGAGCGTCGAGAGGAGCGACACCGGATTAGGCGCGCCAGCGCTCTCTTTCAAACGAACGTATGCGAAGCGGAAATGACGGCTTCGCCTGGAGGAGAGTGAAATGGACGATCTGAAATTCGGCATGCGCAACAAACGCGGCGACTGGGCACCCAACAAGCCCGTCGAGACCGCGCCGCTCTTTGCCTTTCCGCCGCGGCTGATGACCATCCTGAAATGGCTGCCGCACTATTTCTTTCCCTGGAATGCGATCTTTGCTGCGTCCGCCGTCGCCTATTGGGCCTGGGTCATTCCGCCTGTCGAGACGATGCGAACCTTCGGCTTCGGCTGGATTGCCTGGCTCTATGCCATGAATGCAATCTGCGTTCTGCTCTTCTACGGCGCCTTCGAGGTGCATCTCTATGTGCTGAAGCGCCAGGAAAACCGGTTCAAGTACAATGGAAAATTCCCGGCTGAGCAGAAAAGCAAGGCCTTCTGGTTCGAAAGCCAGAACGTCGACAATATGTTGCGCACCTTCCTGTCAGGCGTGACGATCTGGACGGCAATCGAGGCGGGCATGCTATTGGCCTATGCCAATGGTTACGTGCCGTGGCTGAGCTTTGCCGAACATCCCTGGACGCTTGCCATTGTCGCGCTGATCGTCCCGATCATTCACGAATTCCACTTCTTCTGCATCCACCGGCTCATCCACACCCCGTTTCTCTACAAGTGGGTGCACTCGGTCCATCATAATTCAGTCAACCCATCGCCCTGGTCGTCGCTGTCGATGCATCCGGTCGAGCATCTGCTTTATCTCGGAACGGCCTTCTATCACCTGATCCTGCCATCCAACCCGGTCCTGATGCTCTATCAACTCCACTATGCGGGTTACGGAGCCATTCCCGGCCATGTGGGTTTCGACAAGGTCGAGATCGGCGAGGGCAAGCTGGTCGATAGCCATGCCTATGCCCATTACCTGCACCACAAATATTTCGAGGTGAATTACGGCGATACGCTGATCCCGCTCGATCGGTGGTTCGGCACCTGGCACGACGGCTCGCCCGAAGGCGAGGCCCGGATGCAGGAGCGCTATCGTCGACGTAAGGAAAAGCTCGCAGCCGGCAAGGCCGGCATGGAAATCAAGGGAGCGGCCGAATGAGCTGGATCACTGCCTGCAAACTCGATGACATCGAACAGGAAGGTGCCATCCGTTTCGATCACGACAGCCGTACCTATGCCATCTATCGCGGCCCGGACGACAGCGTCTATTGCACCGCCGGTCTCTGCACCCACGAGTCGATCCATCTCGCAGAAGGACTGGTCATGGAATTCGAAGTGGAATGTCCCAAACATTCCGGCGCCTTCGACTACCGCACCGGCGAGGCTCTCCGGCTTCCCGCCTGCGAGAACCTGAAAACCTATCCGGCCGAAGTGATCGACGGGGTAGTGCGCGTGGCTCTCGCCTGATGATCCTCCCTGGCCGGCGTCTCCTCCTCACGAGCGCCGGCCTCTTTTTCCATGGAGAGCTTTATGAGCGGCATTGTCATCATCGGCGCGGGGGAGTGCGGAACGCGTGCTGCATTCGCCTTGCGCGAAGCCGGATATTCAGGGTCCGTTGTGCTGGTCGGAGCCGAGCCGCATCTGCCCTATGAACGGCCGCCACTATCGAAGCCGGCGAGTGACGCTGTGCGGATGAAGCTGATCTGCGCGAAGGACGGTCTGGCTGACGCGGGCATCGACTATCTCAAGGGCGTGTCGGCTTCGAAGCTGGACGCCGATGCCGGCACAGTGACGCTGAGCGATGGGCGCGTGCTGGCCTATCAAAAGCTGTTGCTGGCAACTGGCGCGCGCCCGAGGCGGCTTGCTTGCCCCGGTGCCGAGCGGGCGCTCGATTTCCGCACGCATGGCGATGCTGAAGCGATTTTTTCCCGTGCCGGGGTAGCCCGAAGCACCGCGGTCATTGGCGGCGGCTTGATCGGAATGGAGCTTGCGTCGGTGCTGCGCGGCGAGGGCATTGCCGTGAGCGTCATCGAAGCCGCACCAAAGACCCTTGGACGCGCTGTCCCGGCGCGCTTTGCCGAAAAGCTGCATGCCAGGCACATCGAAGAAGGCGTCGATTTTCATCTCGGCCGAGGCGTCGCGGCAATCACCGATGATGGCGTCATACTGACCGACGGCAGCATGGTTCAAGCACAACTTGTCATCAGCGCCATCGGTGTCATGCCGGAGATCACACTGGCGCAAGACGCTGGACTGGCAACGGGCAACGGCATTCTGACCGATACTCATCTGCGCACCAGCGCAGCAAATATCTTCGCTGCAGGTGACTGCGCGGCAGTAAGCCAGACTGATGGCGGCCACATCAGGTTCGAAAGCTGGCGGAATGCCAGAGCTCAAGCCGAAACCGCGGCGCGCACTATGATCGGTTCGTTGGAGCCTTTCACCGCAATCCCCTGGTTCTGGTCGGATCAATACGATCTCAGCCTCCAGGTGGTCGGGCTGCCGCAGCCGGCGCATCAAAGCGTGGTCCGGCCGCTTGGCGATGGCGAACTTGAATTCTATCTGGACGCAGGACGTCTCGTCGCCGCAGCCGGCCTCGGTATCGGTAACGCGGTTGCCAAGGATATCAAGCTTGCCGAGATGTTGATCGCTGCGGGCGTTCGTCCCGATACCGCCGCGCTAGCCAATGCCAACCTGAACCTCAAGGCGCTTCTGAAGAGCGCGCGGGCGGCCTGATGCAGAAGCTCATGATCTTCCAGTCGCTCTGGGCCATGGAGCGTCGGCATCCTGACGGGTATGAGCGTAGCCTCGACGAGAATATTACAATGATATTAGAGGCCGGCTTCGACGGCATCAGTGCCCACTATACGAACCGTGCCGATGTCATTGGGCTGAATGATGCGATCCGCGGCACCGGATTGAAGATCGAAGGTGTCTGTTTTCCCCAGTCAGTGGAGGATTTGCGCCTGACGCTCGAACTCGCCACGGAATTTCCGGTCAGCCATATCTGTCTGCAGCCCGATATCCGCCTGCGCCGCGTCGAGGATTGCCTGCCAATATTGGATGGCTGGATGCAGCTTGCCGACGATGCCGGCATTCCCGTGCTTATCGAAACACATCGCAACCGGATGACGACGGACCTGTTCTTTACGCTCGATCTGCTGGAGAAACGGCCGAACCTGCCGTTGCTTGCCGATCTCTCGCACTTTACGGTCGCACGCGAGTTCGCCTATCCTGTCGATGCCGAAATTCACGCGATGATCCATCGCGTCCTGCGAAATGCCCATGCCTTTCACGGCAGGGTCGCATCGTGCGGACAAGTGCAGATCGAAATCTCCTTTCCGCATCATCGGCCGTGGGTCGGGCTCTTCCGTCAGTGGTGGGACTACGGCATGCGTGACTGGCGCGCTCGGGCGTCGGCCAATGCCGAGCTCGTCTTCACCTGTGAACTGGGGCCAAAGCCGTATGCAATTAGCACTCGTGACGGCAGTGACAGCACTGGTCGGTGGGCGGAGGCCCTGCAACTGCGTCAGATGCTCCGCGACCTCTGGGCCGCGATTTGATTGCCGTCGTCCTGATGCCAGCAGACTTGTCGGGATGATCTCCTCTGGAGATCATCCTAACGGTCGTCCCGGGCACATCTGCAAGGGATCCGATCTATTTATCAGACAAAGCGAGGTCGTGGCGCAGCCATGACGGGAAGGCGTCGACGCTGTTAACAACGCGGCGACGCCGCCATCGAGCAATAATGGTCGCGACGAGGATTTCTCGAAAGCTGAATCGCGAGCAGAGCTCGGTCACGGATGCCGACAAGTTCTCGCCGGTGTTTTGCTTGTTCATGAGTATTCGCGGCCAGAATTCGGGGCCGCCCTTCTTTCAAGCTGAGAATGCGCAGCGACGGCGCAGGCGTTGCCGTGCCAAAACGCTACGTGCGAAACGGGGTGCCATCTCTGGATGGTGAAGCTTGAAAGGTCTCGATGAAAGCCGAGGGTTAGGAGCTTCGAAAGCCTATGCCAAAGAGGCGTTGGACGAAGAAATATCTGTCATTGCACGCCTCCGTTGGTGAATTGCTCCGGCCGCACTTTTTAGCCGATCATGAAAGGTCAGGCAAGGGCGCCGAAGTGCGTCAGTCCAAGGCGCGGATAGAGGGACACTGCTTTGCGACTAGGGGCATTAAAATGACCTCGTCGGTGATGATCCTTTGATTCCCGAAAGCGCATGGCTGTGGCTTGGCAGGTTCTGATATCGCGTTGTCGACATGCGAGCTAGTTGAGAGAGCGACGGATCGCCGCGAGGTAGGCTTCGGCGAGTTGGACGCGCTCGCAAGCAACACTGTCCAAGGTGCGTTCCAGACGAAGAGCGGCTCCCTTCGTCATGAATGGCTCTAGGCGCCACCGGGGCGAACCCGGCCTTATTCGGATGCGAGGGCCAAGGCCTGGCCGGTATTGGGCAAGCGAGATCCCAGCTTTGATCAGCAGGTTTCTGACATCGGGCCGCCGTTCTGCGGCGATGACGATGGAGAACGCACCGATCAGAAACGCCTTGGAAACTGGTAGTTCGATCTCGTCGATAATGTCACTGCCGATATCGTTCGCCTTGACGAAGAGGAGGAATTCATCGACGCACTGCTGAGCTCTGTCCAGGCTCGCCGCATCAGGATACTCTCCCGGCATATATCCTAAACGGCTCTCGATGATCACGCGCATGGACAACTCCTTTGCGCGATTAACGCAAATGGCGTTCTTTTGTTCGAAAGCGCCAAGGAGGCTGGTCAGCCACGTGCTGCGGCGTTTTCAACACCAGCCAAATCCTGACTCTTTTTGACGGCCGGCTAAGACGGAACAATTGGTTTGGTTATCGAGTTCTAGGACGATGGAACAGGACAACCTCAAAAGAACGGTCCCGCACTTTTCACGTCATCCCGAGGCGGCGCGCCAGCTGCATCGGCTTGGGGCCTTCTCCATTCCGCAGGATCTCGATGACAGATTTCGCGGATTGCTCGCCAGACTTGATCGGGCTGAGCATGACAGCTGTTCATTGGCTGACGACATGATGTCGGCCAACCCGGGTCCCGCATGAAGTGACACGTTTCGGAAGCTCTTCAGAATCTGGCCATTTTTCCAGTGCCCCACAATATCGGAGGTCGGATCCTGGAGGTTGAGCTTCAACACGACCAGTGCTTACGCACTTTCCTGCCGGCGATCGGTGCACAGCTCACGCTCTCGCAAGTTGTTTTGTGCCTTCAAGGCACGCTTCAGCGAGAACGGAAAAGTCGACGGAATCCAACAAGCAACGCCGCGTTTTCGCCATGGGCCTGACATCGCACCGGAAGTTGCAGGACGCTGCGAGAGCCTGAAAGTCGAGCCAGCAAAGTCGGTCCGCCGAAATCGCCCGGAGCAACGGGCCAGTGTCCAGGTGTCGTGATTATTCGTGCTGCCCATCATTCACCGCGAGGAAACCGCTGGTTCTCCTCCAAGACGTTGAGATCCATATGATTGCGCATGTATCGCTCGGCGGCTTTCTGCAGGGGTTGATAGTCCCACGGGTAATAGGATCCTTCCCGCAATGCGGGATACACGACCCACCGACGGGCCTGGCTTTCTCGGATCTGCGCATCAAAATCCGAGAGGTTCCAGCGGAGATGGACTTGAGAAAGCAGGTCGTCCAGCGTTTTCGCATGGGCGGGATCATCTGCGAGATTGGAGAGCTCATGGGGATCGGCCCGAAGATCAAATAGCAAGGGCGGGTCTGTTTCGCAGACCGTCAGTTTGAAATGATCGGCACGAATGGCCACAAGCGGTGCAATCGATCCTTCAGCGGCATATTCCATCAGGACCGGACCGTGGGCCTTGCTGCCGCCCAAGAGCTCGGCCAGGTTCTCGCCATCCGTCCAGGGGGAAATGGCAGAAATATCAAGCCCGGCAAGCCCGGCAAGCGTCGGAGTGACATCGAGAGTGGAGACCGGTTGATCGATCACGCCAGGCTGCCAGCCCGGTGCCGATATCATCAATGGCACGCGCGCAGAACCGTCGAAGAAGCACATCTTGAACCAGAGACCGCGCTCGCCCAGCATATCGCCGTGGTCCGACACGAACAGGATGACGGTGTTTTCCCGCATGCGTGTGCGCTCCAGTACGTCGAGGATCTCCCCGACCTTCTCGTCGATATAGGAGATATTGGCGAAATAGCCGCGCCTTGCCCTGCGGATCTGCTCGGTAGTGATGTCGAAGGCCTTGTAGTCGCAGGCTTCCAGCAAGCGCCTCGAATGCGGATCCATCTCATCGAACGGCAGGGCCGCGATGGTCGGATCAAGGGCCGGGCAATCCTCGTAGAGATCCCAGAATTTGCGCCTGGCGACATAGGGATCGTGAGGGTGGGTGAAACTGACGGTCAGGCACCAAGGGCGCTCGTCTAGTCGCCGCGACAGGTCGTAGAGCTTGCGGGTTGCGTTATAGGCGACCTCGTCGTCATATTCGAGCTGGTTGGTGATTTCCGCGATACCGGCGCCGGTCACCGATCCAAGGTTATGGTACCACCAGTCGATACGCTCACCAGGCTTGCGATAGTCGGGAGTCCAGCCGAAATCGGCCGGATAGATATCCGTCGTCAGACGTTCTTCGAAACCATGCAGCTGGTCGGGGCCGACGAAGTGCATTTTGCCCGACAGGCTGGTGTGATAGCCAGCTGCCCTCAGATGATGAGCATAGGTCGGAATGTCGGAGGCAAATTCGGCCGCATTGTCATAGACCCGCGTCCGGCTCGGCAACTGGCCCGACATGAACGATGCACGCGCTGGAGCGCAGAGAGGGCTTGCTGTGTAGCTGTTGGCGAAGCGGACCGAACGCGATGCCAGATTTCTCAGGTGCGGTGCATGAAGAAAATTAGCCGGTCCGTCCGGAAACAGAGTACCGTTCAGCTGGTCGACCATGATGATGAGAATATTGGGGCGCGCCATGATGTCTCGCTGCTACTCTTATTCGTTGGTTCTATTGGGGGGAGCGGCTCAGAGATGCATGCGCCACCAGTTGACGACTGTCTGGCCGAACTGCCCGTTCGCATCGGCCACCGGTCCGCGTCGGCAGGCGTCGATCAGATCCATTATTATCTTCAGGAGCGGCACTGGTCGTCGCATCAGTGATCCTCTCGGCGGCGTGGGACGCAATCGGCACTCTGACGATAGCCGACTTAATGACTGCGCACTATCGCTTCTCCGACATTGGTTGTTCCGCACGCTCGCTCAAAGCGCTTCCGGGGACAGATCTGCAGGCGACACAACGGGTCGCGCCAAGACGTGCATCGTGGCCTAACCCATGCATGATGCAGTGGTGGCTGGCTCGTCACCGCCAGACAGCATCTTGCGAGAGCGCGGAGGATCCTGATGTCGATCGCCCGACCCATACCCACGGAAGAAGGCATCCGGGAGTTTCTGAAGATTTGCGAGAGCTTCTATCCGCCGGACGCGGTCGACGCATCGATCTCACAGCAGCGACAGTGGTATGATCGGCTCTGCGCGCGATTTGACCACCCCTTGCCGCAGGGGCTGACCTATGCCGATGGCATGGTGTCGCGTATCCCGATCCGGCGATATCGCCCGCGCACGATAACGACATCGACCGTTCTCCTCTATCTGCATGGCGGCGGTTTCGTCGCAGGATCGCTCGAAAGCCATCATTCGATCTGTGCTGAAATCGCCGATTTCGCTGGCGCCGAACTCATCAGCGTCGATTATCGACTGGCGCCGGAACATCGCTGGCCGTCGCAAAGCGAGGATTGTTTCATCGTCCTTCAGCACCTGTTGTCGTCTCCACGCAGCAAGGTGGTGGTAGTCGGCGACAGCGCGGGCGCCAATCTTGCGGCAGGTCTTGCCGTCAGATCGTTACGGGAAGCGCTGCCGGGGTTGGTTGGCCAGGTTCTTATCTACCCGACGCTCGGCGGGGACCTGGAGAAGGGTTCCTACGTCGACATGGCAAATGCGCCGGGCCTGACAACGGCCGACGTTGCCTATTACCGAACCGTCCTGCGGGCTCCGTCCGGACATCCTGTGGCCGAGCCGCTCCACGCGGATTCACTTGCGGGACTTGCACCTGCCTTTATCACGGTCGCACGTTTCGATCCGTTGCGAGACGACGGGCGCAGCTACGCAGGCCGGCTCGCGGAGGCCGGCGTTGAAGTCTGGTTCCGAGAGGAACCGCAGATGGTGCACGCTTGGCTGCGGGCGCGCTACATGAGTGAAGGCGCTCGCGCCGGGTTCGTGGCGATATGCGAGGCAGTCAGACTCTTTGCTTCGCGCTGATCGCTACATCAGGTCGCGCGCGATCTTCTTTTCTTCGAAATCCTTTTCGAAGACCTTTACCCCACCCTCGTAGGCCGTGACGTTGGCGGCGATAACCCAGTGTGTTGCCGTGCAGCCGATCGCGGCAGTCGCCACCGTCGTCACCGACCAGCCGGGACGTTGCATGTCGCAGGTCCAGGTGGATTGGCCCGTCATGGAGAGCGGGTCGTCTAGCGCGATCGACCATGTCTCATCGCGCAGTTGGCGCGTACTGAGCCCTGTATCGGGATGCTCGAAAAGCCCGGTATCCTCATGGATACGGTATTCGGTTCGATTGGCACAAAGCTCTTTGACGACCTGCCTTTTCGTGTCAGCCGGCGCATGTTCGATATATTTCGGCAGCGGATCGGGATTATCCGGCTCCTTCACCGCAATTAGGCGATGATTGGCAAGCATCGGCAAGGCAAGTTCGATTGAAGTCGTATCGATGACAAGGCCGGGATCAGTCGGCGGCGGCAGGATCATCGGCCAATAGGCGGTAGAAAGTGAAAGGCGGATGCGATGGCCGGCGCGGAAACGATAGCCGCAGGCATCCAGAACAAGGCGTACAATCACGCGGTCGCCGCTTTTCATGGGTCTTGGCTCGGCGCTGCCATCGCGATGAGCAAGATTGAGGACGCCGAAGGAAACGCGTGTCGCCATGCCGTCCTCATGTACATCGACGAGCCGCGCGCAGAGATTTGCAGTGTCTGCCTCACAGCGTAGCGCCAGAGTGACGACAGGCTGGCCGAGGTAGTCGCAATCCTCGGCAAGCGGTGGGGTTTCAAAGACAAGAGAGCCGGCATCGTCGCCTCGCTGGTCGATCGCCATTTCGGCATCCGGTTTCAGTGTGAAATATTCCCCCGATGCCGTACCGGTATCAAGTGGCGAGCGCAGATGGACGTCTTGCGCCAACGTCTGCAATCTAACCACTCCTTCGTCGAGCCGGCCCGATGATCCTGCGTGGAAATATTGCACCGCTGGTGCTCGCCACGCGTCGATTGCGACCCAGAAGCCGGGATCAGCTTCCCGGCGCGGGGCAGGGCGCACGGCATCGAGTATATAGGCGCGCAGTTGCGGCGTGTTTTCCGCATGGTTCTTCTCTCCGCGCAGCCAACAGTTCCACCAGGCGATCGCCTCGCCATGGAAATCGGCGCGTGGCTTTGGGAAGGCGAAATGCGGATATTTATGAACCCAGGGACCGATCAGCGCCTTTGCTCTCGTCCCAAGCCCCGCGATTGCCTTCAGCGGTGTATTGCGATAGCCATCGGCCCAGCCGGCGATTACCAGCGCCGGGATTTCCAAACTTGAAAAATTCTCGCAGATCGAACCGTGTTTCCAGAAGGCGTCTCGTCGCTGGTGGGCGAGCCACTCCTCCATGAAGAAGGGCTCGTTTTGCAGCCTTTCCAGCCACAGCTCCCTCCAGCGATCGCCGACAACAGCCGGATCCGGCGGGCGGGACTGGTAGCCTAGCATCGTCGCGGCCCAGGAAAGCTGGGCGGACAGGTGACAGCCATTCTTGTAATGGATGTCGTCATTGTAACGATCCACAGTCGAGGCGATCGAGATGACAGCCTTCAATGCCGGGGGGCGAAGGGCCGCTACCTGCAGGCTGTTGAAGCCGCCCCATGAAATGCCCATCATGCCGACCGCGCCGTTGCACCAGGGCTGGCTGGCGATCCAATCGATCAGTTCACAGGCGTTGGCAAGCTCAAGTTCGGTATATTCGCCATCGATCACGCCTTCGGATTCGCCCGAACCCCGGATATCGACACGCACTCCGGCAATGCCGGCGGCAGCAAAGACGGGGTAGGTCGATTCGTCGCGCAGGCTCGTTCCATCGCGCTTGCGATAGGGCAGGAACTCGAAGACGGCCGGCACCGGGTCGGCGTCTGCGCCATCAGGCATCCAGATCCGCGCGGCCAGGCGCGTTCCATCGCCAAGTGTGATCCACTGGTTTTCGATCGTCGTGAAGGAGCGTTGGCTCATGTGTTTTCCCTGGCAGCAATCGTTGAGCCGGCGGAACCGGCTGCGTTGACGGTTCAGTTGCCGGCACTTTCCATCCGCCGGGTGGTCAGCACCTTTTCGAGCCAGCCAATCTCCATCTCCGGGACGGATTTCAGGAGCAGATCGGTATAGTCATCGAAGGGCGGGGAAAGCGCCTTCGATTTCGGGCCGAACCGCACGACCCTGCCGCGATGCATGACCGCGACACTGTCGGCAATAGCCCTGACGATGGCGATGTCATGGGTGATGAAGATGTAGGATAGCTTTTCTTCTTCTTGCAGGCGCAGCAGCAGTTTCAGGATGCCTTCAGCCACCAGCGGATCGAGAGCCGAGGTCGGCTCGTCGCACAGGATGAGTTCGGGCTTTGCAGCCAGCGCGCGCGCTATCGCCACACGCTGCTTCTGGCCGCCCGAGAGCTCTGCCGGGTAGCGGTTCAGGAAGCCGTTACCCATCTCGATCTGGTCGAGTAGTTCCTTCACACGGTCCGTCTTTGAGACTCCCCTGAGGCCGTAATAGAAGGTCAGCGCCCGGCCGATGATGTCGCGCACGGTCTGACGCGGGTTCATCGCTGTGTCGGCCATCTGGTAGATGAGCTGGATGCGGCGCAGGTCGTCGCGTGGCCGGTGTCGGACGTCGGGCGTCAACGCTTTGCCGGCAAACGATATCGTGCCGGCGGTTGGCGCAAGCAGCCCGGTGACGGCGCGGGCGAGCGTTGATTTTCCCGAGCCCGATTCACCGACGATCGCCAATGTCTGTCCCTTCGGCACATGCAGGCTGACATCGTTCAGGACCTTGAAGCCATTAGAATATTCCGCGCTGACATTTTCGATCTTCAGCAGTGCATCGGACTGATCGACAGCTTCGTCCCTCAGTGTCTGCCGGACGTTGACCAGCGCGCGGGTATAGTCCTCCCGTGGCGCTTCGATGATTTGCTGGACACTGCCGTATTCCACCGTCTTGCCATGGCGCAGCACCATGATGTCATCGGAGATCTGGGCAACGACGGCGAGATCATGGGTGATATAGAGGGCCGCTGTATGCGTTGCCTCGATCGCATGCTTGATCGCCGCGAGCACGTCGATCTGGGTGGTGACGTCAAGTGCCGTCGTCGGTTCGTCGAAAACGATCAGTTCGGGGTTGGAGCAAAGCGCCATAGCCGTCATGGCGCGCTGTAACTGGCCGCCCGAGACCTGATGCGGGAAGCGTTCGCCAAAACTTTCGGGATGGGGAAGGCCAAGCACTTGGAAGAGGTAGAGCGCTCGCTTTTTCGCTTCCTGTTTGCTCATGAGCCCGTGTTTGACGGAAGCCTCAATCACCTGGTCGCCGAGCCGGTGGGCGGGATTGAAGGCGGCTGCGGCCGACTGAGCCACATAGCAGACGCGGGCGCCGCGGATCTGTCTGATGCCATTCCTGCCAAGGGCAAGGATATTGTCGCCGTCGAGCAGCACTTCCCCGCCGGTGATCTCGGCACCGCCTCGGCCATAGGCAAGTGCCGAGAGTCCGATCGTTGACTTGCCGGCCCCGGATTCACCGATCAGCCCTAGCACCCGGCCTTTCAGCAAATCAAAGGAAACGCCGTCAACGATGGTCACGCGTTTCGGCGCTTCACCCGGCGGATAGCTGGTGGCTTCGATCTTCAGATTACGGACGGAAAGAAGATCAGGCATCGCCACGCCCTCCTTTGAGGCTCGAGGTTCGTTTCAAAAGCCAGTCGACGACCAGGTTGACGCAGACTGCGAGGGCGGCGATCGCGCTCCCCGGGACGAGGGCTGCCGAAATGCCGAAGATAATGCCGTCCTTGTTGTCTTTGACCATGCCGCCCCAGTCAGCCGATGGCGGCTGGATGCCGAGGCCGAGGAAGGACAATGTCGAGAGGAACAGGATCGAAAAGGCAAAACGCAGCCCGAACTCGGCAAGCAGCGGTGTCAGCGTGTTCGGCAGGATCTCCCGGAAGATGATCCAGAGTTTTCCTTCGCCGCGAAGTTTGGCCGCCTCGACGAATTCCATGACAGCGACATCGAGTGCCACGGCGCGGCCGAGACGATAGACGCGGGTGGAATCCAGGATCGCCATGACGAGGATCAGCACGATGATGTTCTGTGGCAGTACGGCCAGAACCACGAGCGCGAAGATCAGCGTCGGAATCGACATCATCAGGTCGTTGAAACGGGAGAAGATCATATCGACCAGCCCGCGCGACACGGCTGCCGTGAAGCTTAAGATGACGCCGAGCGAGAAAGAGATGACCGTCGCGGCAAGCGCCACGAAGAGCGTGGTTCGTGCGCCGTAGATCAACCGCGAGAGGATGTCGCGGCCGAGATTGTCGAGGCCGAAGACATATTGCGCATCAGGCGTCTGCCAGACGCTGCCGACGACCTCGGTCTCCCCGTAGGGCGCGATCAAGGGTGCAAAGAGAGCGAAGACGAAGGCAATCGCAATGCCGATCATGCCGATCCAGGCGGTAGTGGGGATATCTCTCAATTTCATCTCGGATGCCTCAGCCTGGGATTGGCGATGATCGCAAGAATATCGGCCAGCATGTTGAGGAAGATGTAGACGGCAGCGAAGATCAGACCGCAGGCCTGCACTACCGGCATGTCGCGCACGCTCACGGCGTCGACCATATACTGGCCCATGCCGGGATAGACGAAGACCACCTCGACGACGACCACACCAACGATCAGATAGGCGAGATTCAGCGCCACGACATTAATGATCGGCGCGAGCGCGTTCGGCGCGGCGTGCTTGACGATCGAGCGGAACGCAGAAAGCCCCTTCAACTCAGCCGTCTCCATATAGGCAGACGACATCACGGACAGGATTGCAGCACGCGTCATGCGCATCATGTGGGCAAGCACGACCAGCACGAGGGTCGCCGTCGGTAGGGCGATTGCCTTCAGACGATCGGCAACGCTCATGCTCTCATAGACGGTGGCGGGAAAGGTCGCGACGCCGAACTTCACCGCGAAAAACATGATCAGCAGGTAGCCAATGAAGAATTCCGGCAGCGAGATCGCCGCAAGCGAAATAATGTTGATGATCTTATCCGGCAGGCGGCCCCGGAAATGCGCCGAGACCATGCCGAGTCCGACGGCCAGCGGCACGGAGATTAGGGCGGCAAAACCGGCCAGAAACAGCGAATTGCCGAGCCGCTTGCCGATCTGTTCGCTGACGGAGTTCTTGCTGGCCCATGATGTGCCGAAATCTCCTTGAACGGCATTGCCAAGCCATTCGACGTATCGCGTCGTCACTGGCCGGTCGAGCCCAAGATCCTTGCGAATATTAGCGACCGCCTGCGGCGTTGCCGATTGACCGAGATAGGTCGTGGCGAAATCGCCTGGAAGCGCTTCCAGACCGCCGAAGATCAGGATGGAGACGGCAAAGAGCAGTATGATGCTGAGCACGAAGCGCTCGAGAATGAGGGCAAGCAGCGGAAAACGCTGCCGGAACCTAAGGCCGGGCAGGATATTGCCTGAGGTCGGACTGGACATGGTGAAGGCCTCGCGCTGAAACGTCAGGAGGACCGCGGGTTTTGTCCCGCGGTCCCGGCTTCGCTGGAGATCGGACTTAGATGTCCCGGCTTCAGGCCTCCAGCCAGACGCGGGTCGCGACGTAGCCGTTCGACATGTCGTTGCCGATGTCGTGGACATAACCCTTCACCTGCTTGGTGGAGGCGTTCACGAAGTCGTTGAACATCGGAAGGATCACACCGCCCTCGTCGCGCACCATCATTGCCATGGCGCGGTAAAGTTCCTTGCGCTTGGCATCGTCGAGTTCGGAACGCGCCTGGAGAAGCAGCCTATCGAAATCCGGACGTTTGAAGCGGGTATCGTTCCAGTCGGCCGTCGAGAGATAGGCGGTGGAATACATCTGATCTTGCGTCGGGCGGCCGCCCCAATAGGAGGTCGAGAAAGGTTGGACATTCCAGACGTTGGTCCAATATCCGTCGCCGGGCTCGCGCTTGAGCTCTATCTCGATACCTGCCTTCTTGCAGCTTTCCTGATAAAGGACGGCCGCATCGACGGCACCGGGGAAGGCGACCTCCGAAGTGCGCAGCAGAACCGAGCCGCTATGGCCGGATTTCTTGTAGTGGAAGGCCGCCTTGTCCGGATCGTAGGCACGCTGTTCGATCCCCTCGGGAAAGAGCGCGTAGGTGCTGTTGATCGGGAAGTCGTTGCCGACCTTGCCGTAGCCGCCGAGGATCTTCTGAACCATGGTTTCGCGGTCCATGGCGTATTTGAGCGCGAGGCGCAGGTCGTTATTGTCGAACGGCGCCTTGTCGCAATGCATGATGAAGACATAGTGGCCGCGCCCGGCAGTCGAAAGGATCTCGACATTCGGAGCGCGCTTCAAGAGGTTGACGGTCTTCGGATCGACACGGTTGATGTAGTGCACCTGGCCGGACGAAAGCGCGGCGATGCGCGCCGTGGCATCGTTCATGCCGATGATTTCGATGGAATCGACATAACCGCGATCGGTGCGCCAGTCGTCCTTGTTCTTTTCGAAAGTGGCGCGCACGCCAGGCTCGAAGCTCATGAGCTTGTACGGGCCAGTACCGATCGAGGCGAGCGGATCGTCGACACCGCCATTCGGCTGAATGACCAGATGATAATCGGTCAATAGCAGCGGCATGTCGGCATTGCCTTCCGAAAGCGTCAGGACGAGGTTGCCGCCGTCGGCCTTGATTTCCTTGATCGAGCCGAGGACGCCGAGCGCGCCGGATTCCGATTTCTTGTCGGTATGGCGCTTGAGTGTGGCGACTACGTCGTCGATCGTCAGTTCCTTGCCATTGTGGAACTTGACGCCCTTGCGGATCTTGAAGGTCCAGGTTGCCGCATCCTTCGACGGTTCCCAGGATTCGGCAAGCGCCGGTACGGCAGCGCCCGTCAGCGGGTCGGATTCAACCAGCATGTCGCCCCAGCAGCGACCGACGCAGAACATGAATTGCGACAGAAATTTCGCCGGGTCCTTGGAGTCGGTTGCAGCCCCGCCCTCCAGCCCAAGTTTCAAATGACCGCCACGCTTCGGCTCGGCGGCCTCGGCACTTTCGGTAAAGAGCTTGTCGGCAACAGTAAGCGTCAGGCCGGCCGCCATGGCGCGTCCCAGGAATTCGCGGCGGCTGAGGCCACCGGCGGTCACCCGGCTTGCGAGATATTTAGTGTAGTCGTTCATTCCCCTTCTCCTTCTTATGGTGCGTTGACTTCGATTTTTGGGCAGATTCCCGAACGGTTTCCTCTTCCGTCCCAGGTGCCCGCACGCTTGCGGGAAGATGATGCGGTTGCCGCCGCCTTGTTACCGTCCTTTCCAGTTAGGGCTTCGTTTTTCGGCGAAAGCCCGTGCGCCTTCCAATTGGTCCTCGCTCGAATAAAGCCGGTCCACCGTCGCAAACTGCCGTTTGGTGATTTTGTTCATGGCAGTCTGAAAGGTCGAACCCTCCGATTCACGGACGATTTCCTTGATTGCGGCGTAGACGAGCGGCGGCCCGCTTTCGAGCAGGCGGGCGAGATCCCAAGCCCGCTCCATCAGCCCGTCCGCGGGCAATATCTCATTGACGAAGCCCCAGCGATGCGCCTCATGGACGTCAAGCCAGCGGCCGGTCAAAAGCATGTCCATGGCGATATGATAGGGGATGCGCTTCGGCAGCTTCACCGAGGCGGCATCGGCAACCGTGCCGGAGCGGATTTCCGGAAGGGCGAAGGTCGCGTGCTCGGCGGCAAGAATCAGATCGGCGGAAAGTGCGATCTCCAGTCCGCCTCCACAACAGATGCCGTTGACGGCACAGATGACCGGCTTGTTGAGATCGCGCAGTTCCTGCAGCCCGCCGAAACCGCCAACGCCATAGTCCCCGTCGACCGCGTCGCCTGCCGCGGCAGCCTTCAGATCCCATCCGGCGCAGAAGAATTTCTCACCCGCGCCGGAGATGATTGCAACCCGGAGCGCGGTGTCGTCCCGGAAATCGCGGAATATCAGTCCCATGGCGCGGCTGGTGGCAAGGTCGATGGCGTTCGCCTTCGGCCGCTCGAGGATGACTTCCAGCACTGCGCCGACCCGTCGGGTCCGAATGGGCTCGCTCAACCTATGCTACCTCCTCCGCCGGATCAGGGCATCGACTGCGGCCACGCCGTGCCCCTCGGGAAGAACCATCAATGGATTAATGTCCAGTTCCTCCAGCCGTGCCGCATTCATTACGACATAATCTGCCGCCCGCGCGACAGCCGTCACGGTCGCTTCAAGATCTCCCTTCGGACGCCCGCGATATCCCTCGATCAATTTTGCGATCTTAAGACGCGATATTGCCTCCGAAATTTCCAATCTCGTCGTCGGCAGCGGCAAAATGACGGAATCCTCCAGCAATTCGACGAAAATTCCGCCGGCACCCAGCGTTAGCGATAATCCGAAAACGGGGTCGCGGGAAGCGCCGACGATCAGCTCCGCGACGGGCCGGTCGATCATCTTCTCGATCAGAAAACCGTCTGTCGCAGCCATCTTTGATGCGGCATCCAATACGGCCTTAGCATCCTTCAGGTTGAGTGCGACGGCGCCCGCTTCGGTCTTGTGCGCGACGCCAAGGGCTTTCAGGACAACAGGAAAGCCAAGCCGCTCGGCACAATCCGCCGCCTGAAGCGGCGAAGTTGCAACCCGGCCTTTGGGGATACGAAGGCCGGCGATATCGAGTTCCGTCTTCGCATCGGCCTCGCTCAGCGTTTCGATTGCGCCTTCGACAGACACCACGTTGAGAAGCGGCAGGGAAGGGGGTTTGCGCCAGGCATGGCCGATTCCGGCTGCGACTTCCGCGGCGATCAGGGTTTCATCAATACCGCAGAAGGGGACGACGCCTTCGGCGATCAGACGGTCGGCGACAGCTTCCGGCATGTTTTCGGAAAGGGTCGCCAGAATCCCGGTAAGCGCGCCTGTCGTAGACGCCGCAACGGTGACCGCGTCAGCCGCCGTCATCCAATCTGTCGCCTCGCATCGATCACCGCGCGGAAAATCGAGGACGATGAGATTGAGGTCATAGCTGCCTTCGAACATGGCCGCGAAAGCCTCCGTCTGACCAGCAAGATCGCCCCACACGAACGTGTGGTAATCGAGCGGATTGGAGAGCGTCACCATGTCGCCGAGAATATTTCTCAGGCGCGGCAGTTGCTTTGGTTCGAGATCTCGGAACGTGACGGAGCGCCCGACTGCAGCATCCGCCATCAGCGAGGCTTCGCCGCCCGAACAACTCATCGAGGAGATAGTGGCACCTTGCAGCGGGCCTGCCACATGCAGGAGTTTCAGCGTTTCAAGCAGCGCCGGCAGCGTTTCGACGCGTCCGATGCCGAGGCGGGTAAGCACTGCATCGGCCACGGCGTCGCCGCCGGCAAGGGATGCGGTATGGGAGAGCGTTGCCTGTCTTGCCTGTTCGGACTTGCCGACTTTCAAAACAACGACGGGCTTTTTCGTCAGGCGGGCTGTGGCGGCAAGGCGCTCGAGCGCAGCTTTGTCGCCAAAGCCCTCGACATGGAGGCCAAGCGCCGTCACGCGTGGGTCGGCAAGCAGGCCGCAGGCGAGATCGCATAGCGAGGTTTGCGCCTGGTTGCCTGACGTCACGACATAGGCGATCGGCAGGCCGCGTGTCTGCATGGTCAGGTTGAGCGCTATATTCGACGATTGGGTCAGGATCGCCACACCACCTTCGACGCGCTTCATGCCATGCTGATCGGGCCAGAGCAGCGCGCCGTCGAGGCCGTTGATGAAGCCGTAGCAGTTTGGTCCAAGGATCGGCATGTCAGCTGCAGCGCCAACCAATGCCTGTTGCAGCTGGCAGCCATCGGCAAGTTCCGCCACGGCCTCGCTGAAGCCGGAGGCATAACAGACCGCACCGCCGGCACCCGCCGCCGACAGGCTGCGCACGATTTCGACGGTCGATATCCGGTTGACCCCTACGAAGGCGGCGTCCGGCGGCGACGGCAGTTCGGAAACGCTTCTGTAACACTGCCTCCCGAGGAGCTCGTCGAGCGTCGGGTGAACGGGCCAGATTTCTCCTGCAAACCCCATCCTGTCGCACTGCTCCATCACCCGACGCGCTTCGCGGCCGCCAAAGACGGCGATCGTTTGCGGTCTGAACAGGCGGTCGAGCGCGCGTGCTGTCATCGGCTACGCTCCCAGAGGCCGCAGCAGATCGCGGCTGATGATGTGGCGCTGGATTTCCGACGTGCCGTCCCATATACGTTCGACCCGCGCATCCCGCCAGAAGCGGGCAAGCGGCAGATCGTCCATCAGGCCCATGCCGCCGTAGATCTGGATCGCCTCATCCGTGACGCGGGCAAGCATTTCTGAGGCGTAAAGCTTGGCCGAGGCGATTTCGCGATCGGAACTCAAGCCTGCATCCAGACGCCACGCTGCCGAAAGCGTCAACCAGTCGGCCGCGTCGATCTCGGTGATCATGTCAGCAAGCTTGAAGGAGACGCCCTGATTGGCGCCGATCGGCCTGCCGAACTGCTTGCGCTCGGCGGCATAGGATAAAGCCATGTCGAAGACGCGCCGCGCCCGGCCAACGCAGGTGGCGGCGACTGTCAGTCGCGTGCCGTAGAGCCATTGATTGGCGAGTTCGAAACCATGATGCACCTCGCCGAGCACTTGGGTTGCCGGAATCCGGCAATCGGCAAAGCTCAAGGTGCAATTGTGATAGCCGCGGTGGGAGACGGAATCATAGCCTTTTAGGATTTCGAAGCCTGGCGTGCCGCGATCGACGAGGAATGCAGTGATCTTCTTCTTGAGGCCTCTCGGCGTTTCCTCTTCGCCGGTCGCGGCAAAGACGATGATGAAATCGGCGACATCGGCATGCGAGATGAAATGCTTGGTGCCATTGAGGACGAAGTCGCTGCCGTCGCTGCGAGCGGCGCATTTCATACCGCGCATGTCAGAACCGGCATCGGGCTCGGTGATCGCCAGCGCGTCGATCTTTTCTCCGCGGACGGCAGGAAGCAGATACCGTTCACGTTGCTCGCCTTCGCAGGCCATCAGGATGCCGGAGGGACGGCCGAAAAAGACCGTCAGTGCCATTGAGCCGCGGCCGAGTTCCCGCTCGACCAGCGTGAAGGTGACATGGTCGAGGCCGGCGCCGCCCGCCTCCTCGGGAAAATTGCAGGCGTAGAAGCCGAGATCGATGCATTTGCGCCGGATATCAGCCGCAAGATCCGGCGGAACGAAACCCGTGCGCTCGACTTCGTTCTCATGCGGATGAATTTCGGTTTCGACGAAGCCGCGGACCGTCTCGACGATCATTTCCTGTTCTTCGCTGAGGCCGAAATCCATGTCGATCTTCCTATCGTTTCTGGCCGACATGGCGGCCAACCCCATCGGGGGGAGGCAGCTTTGCATGGGCAGCTGCGATCAGATTTGCCTTGTCAAGGACTGCGCCTGGCGCCGGTGTCGCCTTGCCGGCTTCGGTATCGACATGCAGCAGCATTTGCTCGGCAGTGGCGAGCACGCCGCCGCTCTCGCTGTCGCAGATCGTGTGGAAGAGGTGCAGCCGCTTGTCGTCGAGTGCGAGGATCTGGCAGGTCGAATGGATCGCCTGCCCGAGTTTTGCCTCGCCAAGATGGCGGATATGAGTCTCGACCGTATAGTAGCTCTGCCCGGCCTCGACATAGGCAAGATCGACCCCGATCAGGCGCAGAAGCGCGTCGGACGTATCGCCGAAGACTTGCAGGTAGCGATGCTCAGTCATATGGCCGTTATAATCGACCCAGGCCGGGCTCACCTTGGTCTCGACGAGCTTGAGGGGGCCTTCAGGATCAGCAGCAGCGGTTTTCCCGTCGCCTGCGGCCCACAGGGACCGTTCGAAATCCTTCAGCAACTCGCCGGCGCCCCAGCCCTTGCCGCCGTTTCCGGCCTTCAGCGCCTGCAGGATGCCGACGAGATTTTCGTCGCGGATGCGCTCGAGTGCACGGATCGAAAGACCTGCCGCCTGTTCGTCTGACTGTCTTCCGATCTTTTCGATCAGCGCCTCATCGAGATCGACAACATCGGTCAGCTTCGTCCAGGGCCAGGCAAGGCAAGGCCCGAACTGCGCGAGGAAATGGCGCATCCCGGCCTCGCCGCCGGCTATGCGATAGGTCTGGAACAGACCCATCTGTGCCCAGCGCAGTCCGAAGGAATAGCGGATGACGTCGTCGAGTGTCTCGACCGTGCAGATATCGTCGTGAATAAGCCAGAGCGCCTCGCGCCAGAGCGCTTCGAGCAGCCGGTCGCCGACGAAGGCCTCGATCTCCTTGGCGATATGGACGCCCTTCATGCCGATCGGGGCAAGGCGTGCCATCGCTGCCTCGACGGTCGCTTTCGAGGTCTTTTCGCCGCCGACGATTTCGACCAGCGGAAGCAGATAGACGGGATTATAGGGATGGGCGACGAAGAGGCGTTCGGGATGCTTCATGTCGCGCTGCAGGTCGCTCGGCAGCAGGCCGGAGGTGGACGAGCCGATCAGCGCGTCCGGTCGTGCGGCAGCATCGATCTCCGTCAATACGCGGCGCTTGAGGTCGAGCCGTTCCGGCACGCTTTCCTGGATCCAGTCCGCACCGGAGACAGCCTCCTGCAGCGACGTTTCGAAGGTAAGCCGGCCGCGCGGCGGCAGCGGTGCGCCGGTCAGCATTGCATAGGCTTTTTCCGCATTGGCAAGGACCTCGCCTACGATGCGGCTTGCTTCGGGATGCGGATCGAAGACGCTCACATCAATGCCGGCAAGCAGAAAACGTGCAATCCATCCGCCGCCGATGACGCCGCCGCCGATACAGGCCGCTTTGGTGATCCCTGTCATGTCGTCCTCAGCGCTTCGTCAGGTTCAGTTTCTTGCGGACGTCTTCAGGACCGATGATCCTGGCACCCATGCCTTCGACCACCTGCACGGCCTTTTCGACGAGCTGCGCATTCGTGGCGAGAGCGCCCTTGCCGATATAGAGGTTATCTTCCAGGCCAACGCGAACATTGCCGCCCGCCAGAACCGCGGCAGCCGGATAAGCCATGGCGTTGCGGCCGATCGAAAAGGCCGAAAATGTCCAGCTATCGGGCACGTTGTTGACCATTGCCATGAAGGTGTTGAGATCGTCAGGGGCGCCCCATGGAATGCCCATGCAGAGCTGAATCAGTACCGGATCTTCTATCAGGCCTTCTTCGGCGAGCTGCTTGGCGAACCACAGATGACCGGTGTCGAAGGCCTCGATCTCGGGACGCACGCCGAGATCGGTCATTTTCCTGGCCATCGCCCGCAGCATGGCGGGCGTGTTGGTCATGACGTAATCGCCGAGATTGAAGTTCATCGTGCCGCAGTCGAGCGTGCAGATTTCCGGCAGGCATTCGGCGACATGGCTGACGCGCTCGGTTGCTCCTGCCATGTCCGTCCCTGCCGTCTTCAAGGGAAGCGGGCTTTCGACATCACCGAAAATCAGATCTCCACCCATGCCGGCCGTCAGGTTCAGCACCACATCGACATCGGCCGAACGGATGCGGTCGGTCACCTCCCTGTAGAGGTCGTTGCGGCGGCTTGCGGCACCGGTTTGAGGATCGCGGACATGGCAGTGAACGACTGCCGCCCCAGCCTTGGCGGCATCGATCGCGGAGTCCGCGATCTGCTTGGGAGTAATGGGAACGTGGCTGGATTTCGAAACCGTATCGCCGGCACCAGTGACGGCGCAGGTGATGAAAACATCGCGGTTCATCGCAAGAGGCATGTTTGTTGTTCTCCCTCGTCTTGAGGGCATTACGCGCCAGGATCAGAGACGATGCTTTGCAATTTCGGAATCGATCGATACATTATCGGAACACCAGGGAGGGGATTATGCTGGAGCGATCGACGGAACGCCTCGATATCGATCTTCTTGTCCTGCCGGACACCAATCTCATTCTCATTGCCTCCGTCATCGAACCGCTGCGCGCAGCAAACCGCATCTCCGGCAGTGAACTGTACCGTTGGCGCATTTTCACGCCTGACGGCGAAGCCATACCGACAACCAGCCACATTGCCATACCAGCTCAAGGAAGGTTCCAGACGACGGCATCGGACACGCCGCTCTTCGTGCTGGCGAGCTACAACTGGCGGCAGAGCGCGACAGCGGGCCTGAAGATGCAGCTATCGCAAGCGGCGCGCCACCGGACGATGATCGCCGGCATCGAATCCGGCACCTGGCTGCTTGCGGAAGCCTGCCTGCTCGACGACCTGTCGGCGACCGTGCATTGGGAGGATTACGAGGATTTCGCGCTCGCGTATCCGCAGGTGTCGGCGGTCAAGGATCGGTTCGTCATCGACGGCAAACGGCTGACGACGTCAGGCTCGCTACCGACCGTGGACCTGATGTTGGAGGTCATCCGGCGGCGCCAGAGCTATTCGCTGGCGCTCGAGGTCAGCCGGCTGTTCCGCTACGAGCAGCCATCCTTTCATCCAGACGAGGCGCTGTCGGCAGGCTTGCGCATGAATGATCCGCGGGTGGCCCACGCCGTGCGGCTGATGGAGGACAATATCGAGCAGCCGATCGCGCTGGCGCGCCTTGCCCGGAGGGTGGGGATCAGCGCCCGACACTTGCAGGATCTCTTCCAGGCCTCGATCGGTGCGCCGCCCCATATCCATTATCTCGCCCTTAGATTGAACGCGGCGCGGCGCAAGGTAGTAGAGACGACGGCGTCCTTCGCCGACATTGCAGCCGCGACCGGCTTCAATTCAGCTTCCGCCTTCGCGCGAAGCTATCGGGCAAGCTATTCCGAAAGCCCCTCGCAAACGCGGCGAAGGCTGCGGCGTCCGGTCAGACCATCGGAGGTCCAGCCATAGGCTGGAAGGCATCGCGCACCATCTCGGCAAGCTCGCGAACCGCTTCGCTGGACCTGAAGGTGTTGCGACGAAGCACGACTCTTGAGGAATCGACCGGCGGGAAGCCGTCTTCGGTCGTCAGTTCCCGGCAGCCGGGTGGGATGTTGCTGCGCGATAGCGTGGTGACGGCAAGACCGGCAGTCACGGCGTTCTTCAGTCCGGAGCTGGTATCGGCAATGAAGGCGACCCGGTAATTGCGCCCGAGCTGGTGCAGCGACTTCAATGCGAAGTCGCGACACCAACTCGAGTCCCGATAGGTTGCGATCGGCAACGGGTCGATGTCGTGCAGCCGGTGGACGATCGAGGTCACCCAGACGGTCGGGTCGATGCAGAGCACTTCACCACTCATCTGATCGCTCCAATCGAAGACGACGGCGAGATCGAGTTCGTCGCGTTCGAGGGCGGCGATATTGCGGACAGTATAATCGCAGGAGATCGTGACCTCGACAGCCGGATGACGCACGGCGAAGGCCGCAAGCGCTGCGGGCAGCACGGTCTGGCTATATTCCTCGGGAATGCCGATGCGAACCGGTCCGCCGAGCGGTTTGCTGCGGATCGTTGCGGCCGCCTCGCTCAGAAGATCGATGACACGGCGGGCATAGGGGACGAGCTGGACGCCCTGACGTGTCAGCACCACCCCTCGGGCGCCGCGTTCGAACAGTGTTTCGCCGATCGTGTCTTCCAGCTTCTTGATCGCCGCGCTGATCGCAGACTGCGTTCTGCCGACGCGCTGTGCAGCCGCCGAGAAATTGGTGGTCTCGACGACGACGAGGAAGGTCCGGAGAAGATCGCTCTCGATGGGCTCGCGCATGGACAGCCATAGAAAAAATCGATGACATCCATCTCTACTATTCGTTTGTCTGATGTCAATAGCGGGTGCAGAAAGGAGGTGCGTTCGACTTTTCCTCCTTCGAGACTAACTTGCGTGACCATTGACCATCCGGCCAGGCACCTCGGTGCCGGCGAGCGCGAGAAGGGCATCCTTCTCGTCATCGGGGCGACACTTGCCTGGAGTGCCAGCGGGGTCTACTCGCGGCTCCTGACGACAGATGTCTGGACGGCGATCGCCTGGCGATCGCTGTTCGGGGGGCTTTTCCTGCTGATCCCCTGCCTGTTCCTCGAAGGCGGGATATCACGAAAGCAGTGGCGTTCGGTCCTGCATCCGTCCGGTCTGGCGATGATTGTCTGCCAGACGGTCAGCCAGGGCTGCTTCATCGGGGCGCTCTATATGACCAGCGTCGCGAATGTGACGATGATCTATTCGACCGCACCCTTCATCGCCGCCCTGTTTGGATGGATCATTTTGAAAGAGGGTGTCGGAAGGCGCACGCTGATTGCCGGAGCCATTTCCCTTCTGGGTGTCGTGGTTATCGTTGCCTCGTCGATCGGCGGTGGCACCGGGGTCGGCGACCTGCTGGCGCTTGGGATGACGGTTTCCTTCGCGCTCGTCATCATCATCCCGCGCATCGATCCCGAGGTGCCGAGCCTGCCGCCGACAGTCGTCAGTGCCTTCCTGACGCTCGCCATCTTCGCTCCATTCGGCTCGGTCGGCTCGCTTGATCTTCACAACTGGATCGTGCTGGCTGCTTTCGGTGCGACCAATTTTTCGCTGGCGCTTGTGCTTTTCCTGGCCGGAGCCAAGCGAATGCCGCCGGCCGAAGCCGCCCTGATCGGGACGATGGAGATCGTGCTGACCCCGTTTTGGGTCTGGCTTCTGTTCTCCGAGCAACCGCCTATCGCCACCTTCTTCGGCGGCGCCATCATCTTCGCAGCCGTTCTCTGGCATACAGCCGTCGACCTCAGCTGTAGCCGACGGGCGCACGTCGGCTAGAAAGCGACGCCGATCTGATCGTCATTTCAGGCGGCATGGGTCAGAATGTGGTTCGATTGCCACTCCTACCCAAGCACGAGTGCGGACATGTCCTCCAAAGACCCCCTTCTGCAGTCGTTTCAACTCAAGCATCTGACGCTGAAAAACCGCGTCATGTCACCGCTCATGAGCCGGCCTACTCCGAAAATGGCATGCCGACGGATCGCTACCGGCTCTATCACAGGGAAAAAGTGAAAGGCGGCATTGCGCTCACGATGACAGCTGGATCGGCGGTCGCCGCACCAGTTCGGCGACATGTCCGATAGCCTCGATCCAGGCAAAGCCTGTGCGAGCCTTTCAGACCCGTTCCAATGGCAGGAAAGGCGGGGCGGGTAGTCTCTGCTCGATGACGTCACCGCCCTTCAAAACGATCGTCGTGATGCCTGCCTTGCGGATGACCTCGCCGTTTGGCCCGGCGCCGCTCATCCGCCATGCTGCTGCCGAGGAAACAAACCTCGACGGTTCGGGGCTTGGACGTGCAAAGCGTCGATATCTGCGAGACGGCGGAGCCTTCGTGCTTTTTGAACAAGGCGAAGTAGCCGAGCTTCTGCAGAGACTTGCTGTGAGATGATTACTGAGCCTTTCCTTAGCCGCGATGGATAGGCAGAGCTGAAACGAGAGGTAGTGAAATGGTCCGTCGGCAGCTTCATTCGGCCGGTGGACAATACCATATCGGCTCGCTTCGCTTTTTCTCGATTAGGCAGGGGGCGATCGAGCCCCCAGCCGCACTGACTAGGCTACGCCAAGCGGCGGTCCAGTGAATCGAAGGCGGTGCCTGCCGGCAGATTCTGCGATGCGATCCATATCCCGGGGGATCTGGAACTGGGCTTCGGCCATTTCAGCGAAAAAGCCTTCGAAGCCACCCGGCGTAAGGATGACAAGGTGCCGCGAGGGCCTGTCACCGATAACCCTGAAGGTGTGCTCCACTCCCCTCGGTACAAAGACCGTTTCGCCCGCCTTTTTGGTAACAGTCTCGCCTTCCAACCAGAATTCGCACAAGCCCGAAAGAAGAACGAAGGTTTCGTCCTCTCGCTCATGGATGTGACGTGGCGGTCCGCTTCCAAGGGGCGAGAGGCTGTCGACGATCGACATCGCCCCGCCAGTTGCTGCAGCTGTGAGAATAGTTCGATAGGTAACTCCCAGCCATTCAATCGTGTCTGGGCATTGAAGTAGGTCAATCATCGTTTCCTCCTTGTGAGAATGAAACGAAAGCGCTTTCGTCTTGTAGTTTCTACCATCACGTCCATTATTCAAAAAAATCGTTTGATGATATAGAAGCTATCGGTGAAATGAATTTCGTGACCTTTGATCTCAATCTTCTGCGTGTGCTCGACGCACTGTTGCGAGAAGGCTCGACAGTGAAGGCGGGTGAGAAACTGGGAATGTCCCAGTCAGCGGTTTCCGGCGCACTTTCCAGGCTGCGTCATGCGCTCGATGATCAGTTGTTCGTCCGTCATGGCCAAGGTTTGCGCCCGACGGATTACGCAAGAGGTTTGGCCCTGCCTCTTCGCGAGACGCTGGACAGGGTGGAGGCGCTGTTGAGCGGCACCTCTTTCGATCCTGTTAGCGCCAACCTCACCTTCAAGCTGGCAGGCAGCGATTTCTTTGCGGAGATGCTGATGCCGCGGCTGGCACGAGAGATTCATCAGCGTGCACCGGGTGTTCGGGTGCAATTGGTCGACCTCGTGCCAAACAGCTATATCGACTCGCTTGAACGGTATGAAGCCGACATGGTTCTCATCCCTGATGCAGAATTTCCAGACTGGATCGACCGACGTCCGCTATTCCGATCGTCCTTCACAACGATTGCCCGCAGAGGAAACGCCGCGATCGAAGCAGCCGGAATAGAGGCTGGCGCAGCCTTGCCGATCGACCTGTTTTGCGCCCTCGGACACATCCTCTTCTCGCCCGAAGGAAAAACAAAAGCCATGGGTGATGCAGCACTGGCCAAGATCGGACGATCCCGGAAGGTCGTCATGACGGTTCCCGTTTTCTTCGGCGTCTGCCGAGCTGTGAGCGAGAGCGATCATATTGCACTCGTCCCTCGTCAAATGGCCGAACGTTTGGCCGATCTTTTCGGGCTCTCCCTTTATATCCCGCCCATGCCGCTTCCGCCGGCACTCATTGTCGGCGCGTGGCACAAGCGCGCGACTGGCAACCCCGCCCATCGTTGGATTCGAAACCTGATCGCTGAGATATTGTTGCCGCTCAATGTCGGCGAGCAACCACTGCCGAACGAGACATACTGAGTCCGTGCGATGGTCACTCCCGGGTAGATCGTAATCGGGCGCCACCGTCGTGAAGTAGGCGATCAAATGCTCTGAAACTCGAGCATATTTGCCCGTCACGAGGGGTCAGATCAAGCGCACGAGCATGCGCCGCGGCCCCTTGTCGAGCCTGATCCAATGACCAAGCGCGATTGTCCTCGCCGGTCAGGAAACCGGCCGTCCTTTCGGATCGCCCTTGCGATCGAGCATGCTGCGATCGTTTAGAACTGCAGCTTCAGCGCTGCGCTGGCGCTGTGGCGGTTGAGACCATCGCCGAATTCTCCGCGGTAGGACACGGACAGGGTTGCTTGATTTGCTAGCTGAAGCGCCACTGACCCGCCCGCCAAGACCGTGTTTTCAATGTCACGCAGTCCTTTTATCGTAAAGCTGCCGCCGTTTTCGAATGTCAGATCGGAGCGCGGCACGTCCTGGTCGATGATCGTTCTCCAGGCGACGCCAAGACCGGCGGTCGCGGGCTTGCCAGCGATCATTGCCTGTCGCTCAGCCCGCAGGCCGATCGTGGTTGCAAAGATGTCTTCCAGTGCGCCGTCACCATAAAGCGACGCCGCCCCGCCTGTTTCCCGGAAGCTGTCGCGTCGGCCGATCGCAAGATCGAGCCTCCCAAAAGGCGAAAGCGTCAGATCATGGGGGACCGCGAAATCATAGGATGCCTCCGAGAAGACCTGTGCCGTGTTGCCGTGGTAGCTCGCCTCTTGCGTATCGGAAAAACCGTCAAAGGCAATATTCCGGCGCGTTTCGATATCATGCCAGCTGTTCGACGCACCAAGCTTCACCTGCAGATTGCCGATTTTATGGACGGCGTAGACGCCAAGGTGGACGCTGTCGATGTTCGCGGTCGAGCCGAGGTCGGATATGCGGAAAGAGGATTGTCCGAAACCGGCAAAGATTCCTGCCGACATATCGTCGATCATCCAATCTGCACCATAAAGCATCCCGCCCCGCGCGCTCGTTGTACTGGAGGCGTTTCCATCCGATCCCATCTCGGAAAAATTGCCGTAGGCGGTTGTCCACACTCTGGCACTGTTTCCAAACACCTCGTCCAGCCGGTCGTAAACGGCATTGCGAACGTCGTCCGCCTCGCCAAAAAGGCTGCTTTGAAGCGAGGCGTGGATTTCACCCGAAAGCTGGTCGAAAGCGTATCGTGCTTCGCCCCTGTCGGTGTAGAGGATGGCGTTGTAGAGCGCGAGGCTGCTTGAGCCGCTCGTCTGATCGAGAAAGTCGAGGCCCAAGGCGGATTGCTGCTGATTTTCCGTCAGCGCCGCACTCGGAAACAGGGAGCCAGGGCTAAGAGCAGTGCGAAGAGTCAATGTGACGTCAGTGGCCGAATAGCTGAGGAAAGACTTCAGAAATGCCGAATCGATCTCCAAATTCCCGAACGCGCCTGAGACGGTACCGGCCGACAGGATCTTGTAGGACTGGCCGTTGACGTAGCTGACTGCCGGATCCCACAGGATCGTCTGCATGCTGGCACCCTTCAGGAACGCGGTGCCGCTGACGACGACGCTGTCGCTGAGACCAGTGCTACCGATTTCAATTTCGAAGAGGCTGCTCGGATCCAAGGTCAGATCGCCTGCGACGGTCAAAGTCCCGATCGAATTGCCGGGAGCAAGAACGCTGTCTGCAGCAAGCGACGTGGCCCCGACAGTTCCCGTGCCTTGAAGCCTTGCTCCGGACGCGATGTTGACGGCGCCACTCAGGCTGCCGTTGACGGAAAGCGTTCCGCCGAGCACGTCGGTGTCCCCGGCGTAGCTGCTGCTGCCGTTCAGCCGAAACAGGCCCGTCCCGGTCTTGACGAGACCACCGTCTCCGGTGATAGAGCCGCCAAAAATGGAAGAGCTGTCGTCGCCGCCGACGGTCAAGATCGCGCCATTGGAAAAATTGACATTTCCTCCGGAAGACCCGGCGCCGGAAAGAGAGCCTATTGTTTCTGAGGCGGCGACATCGAGCCCGGAGCCGGCACGATCTGCAAGGTTCACGCGGGCGTCGTCGGCCAAGGCATTGCCATTCTGCACCGCCAGCCGCCCCTGTGCGATTTCGATGTCGCCGGAACGCGTGTTGTTGCCCGAAAGCGTGAGCGTGCCTGCCCCGGTCTTCGTCAGACGGCCCGTCCCGGAGACTGTCCCGGCAAATGTCACCGTATTACCGCTCGTATCGATCGTTCCACCGGCGCTTCCGATGACAACGCCTCTGGCTGCGGGAGAGGCCACGGTACCGAATGTTTGCAGCGTCGCGCCATCGAGGGTCAGGATGTTGGTGGCGCTCCCGTCGCCGAGAGAGGCGGAGGACGAGATGGAAAGCGTTCCTCCGAGCACATTCATTGCGCCCGAGAAACTGTTGTTGCCAAAAAGACCGACAGTGCCCGCACCCAGTTTCGTGATCGACCCGCTCCCGGATAGGACGCCGCTGAATGATCCGCTTGCGCCGGAACTGCCGACCGATAGGCTCGCGCTGCCGAGCAGGACGTTACCGTTACCCGAGAGGCTGGCGACAGCCTGATTGAAACCGGCCATGTTCACTTGCGCGCCGGTGCGTATCTCAAGCTGAGATGAGGCGGAAAGCGCGTTGGCGGCCATCAATTGCAATTCACCTGCCGATACGGTCGTCGCGCCCGTGTAGGACTGGCGGTTGGCCAGAGTGAAGGTGCCGGTGCCGGCTTTGGTCAGACCGCCATCACCAGATATTTCGCCGTTAAAGGTCGCGGAACTGTCACCGGCGCCGACTGACAGAACGGCATTGCTGGCGACCTCGACGGTGCCGCTGCCGGTCAACGCGTCTACAGCTTCGCTGGCATTTATGCCGAGCGCGCCGTCGAGGCGGATGTCGGCCGAGCCTGCGAACACGTTGCCGCCGTCCGCAGTCAGGGTCGCGCCCGAGAGGACGTTGATTGACAAAGCTCCCTGTGACTGTCCCGACCACCGAAAATCGCCGGCAATGGTCAGCCCGCCGCTCGCAACGATCGCGCCGGAATAGTCGCCCGATCCGATCGAAAGCGTTCCCGTAGTGCCGATGAACCCAGCGCCGTAGAGGCTGTTGAGCGACGCGTCATAGGTCCTCAAGTCGAGGACCGAGCCGGATGAGAGCTGAACCGAATCCAGCGCGGAGAGATTTGCAGCGGTACCCGCATCGAGAATGTTGAGCGTCCGATTGGCCGATAGCACGACGCCGCCGACATCGACAAACCTGCCCTGCCAATCTCCGCCCCGGCTGAAGATCACGCGGTTTGCGCCGTCGATCGTGCCATTGAAGGTGAAGTCCCGAATCTCCAGATCAGCGTTGCTGAGACGGATCGTGCCGTTGCCGGCAAGGGAGGCGATCCAATCGCTGTGTGTCCCCAGATCGATGGTTGCGCCGGATGCGACGGTTATCGCGCTGGACCGTAAAATCGCGCCTTGGCCTTGGCCTGGAACCACCAATGTACCGGAATCGACAAAAACGTCTTTGTCTCCGTCGGAAAAGAATATATCTGCAAGCGTGACGGTGCCGCTGTCGGCGCCGCCGCCGAAATGAACTTCCGCGCCCCCGCGGAGCCAAAACAGGTCTAGATTGAGGTTGCTTCCGGGGATGGCGGAGAAACGCACCGTGGCACCGCTCAAGATATCGATTTCCGGAACGAGATCGACGGTTCCGGCCGCCACGGACCTGATCCATCCCCCTGTCGACATGTCGACCTGATCCGTTCCCAGCTCGGAGCCATTGCTGATCTCAACATAAGAATTGAGCGAGGAATCGGCTCGGGCAGCAACCGCTGAGAGAAAGAAGGTGACAACGGCCGTACCGGCAGTGACGGAATGGAATGAAAAACGGCCGTGTGTTTTCATCAGAATCAGCTTTACCGAAAATTTGATCGCAAAAGCTGTATAAAGCGTCCCGTTGTGCGGCAGAGTCAAAACATTGCATGTATTATGTGAGCAGACGAATGAACTTGAACGAGACAGGCCTCTTTGCCGGAGTAGATGAGTTCGCAGCGGACAGTCTGTGGGTCGAGGCGGCGGCCTTGATGCAGCAGCCATCCTATGCGAGCGCGCTCGTGTCCTATTGCGAGGCAGTGACGGCCCGAGTGCCAAGACTATTGCCGGCCAACAAGCTGTTTGCTCGGAAGCAACGCTATCTCGTCTGCTTCGTACTGATTTGTCTTTATGTGCAATGGCTCGAAGGACGCGGCCCGGCACCAGCGCTTGCCCTTCTCCAGCGGTCGGCCCCGGGCAGCCCGCGCCAGATTTCCGACTTCATCACCGGATTGCGTGACCGCGGCCTTATTATTGCGACGTCGCTCGAAACGGACCGTCGCACGCAAATCCTCAAGCCCAGCCTGTTATTGATGCGCGAGATCGCCCATTCACCGCTCGCCATTCTGACAGCTTCCGAATTATGCGCGCCCCAGGTTCCGATCCGGCCGCAAGACCTGGGCATGGATGAAAATCTGCTTGCGTTCTGGCTAGCTCTCTCTGCCGAACGTTATGCGCGAAAGGACGATCTGTTTGGTCCTTTTCCGATCATCGTGCGACACAGCGAAAGAGATGCAGGTCATCTCGTCCTTTGTGCCGTCATGGTGGAGGCGTTGCGCCAGCCGGCCGCAATCCGCAAGGCCTCCGGAGGCCTATCCTATCGGGCGCTTGCCGAGCGCTTCGACGTATCGCGCCAGCATATCAGCAACATCCTCGACGAGGCGGCGGAGAAAGGCTGGTACTGCGTTTCTGCAGGTGGCGAACTGGCGCTCATGCCCGACGATACCCTCCTTCAGTTCGCGACCTGGGTGGCCGGGCAGATGGCGCACTACCGTCGCTTGACCTTGGCAATTGCCGCCAAGACAGCCGGAGCTCGCGTGACCGCCGACGCGATCGGCTCAGAGGCCTGAGCGTCCATATCCGGGATTTCCTTTCGCACGCTGCTTCGCCTACGCTGTCGTGAGCATCCGAACATTGCTTCGCCGATCAATAACGTCGAGCACAACATGGCGACCCGACCGGCTGATGGCGACGTCGACCGAACCATTGGTGATTTGCAGGCGCCGCAGGCTCACCTCGCCCAGGAAGGAAGACAGGTGCGGCTCGTTGATGCCTACCTGCCATGCATCGAAAACACGCCGACGGGAGTTACCGAAAAATTAACCCTGATGCATGCAGTCCAGGAACATTTGGAATTGCTAATAGTTGAAACTCCCCGACTGGTTTGGAAATATCCGCGCTTGGGTAGTAAAAGATACCAGTCGGAGGATGACGATCATGGTAAGGCGCGATGTCAGGTCCAGGCTCAATGGTTGGGATCATGAAGGCCTGGCCGGAGTCGGCCGTGTGGCGCCGCTGCCAGTCGACGCCAAAAGACCATCGTGAAGCACATTGTCTTTCAACGGAGTCGTCAAAGACGATCTGCGTAGGAAATGATGCGGACAAGGATCGCCTTCAGGCTGGGCCTGCCATGAAAATAGAGCGCCGAAGTCCGCTCATATGAGCGTTCGTAGAGCCGGAACGTCTCGGGGTCGGAAAGACTGAACGCGGGATTACTGTTAATGTCCTGATTGTCAGCCTTCGGGAAGCGCTTCTGCTTGTGCGCAATATACGACTTCGTGCCGATAAAAGCTCGCACGTCCGGTTGGTCGAGCAGGCAGTAGACGTCGTAGTAATGCCGGAGAAAATTGGCCGGGAACTGTCCAGTTTCCTGCTGCTTGCGATATTTGGTGGAAATGGCCTGGAGCTTCTCGACAAGTGTGTAGCGGACTCGTAGCAGGGCACGGCTAGCGCGCGATTATCGATCAGCTCGACGCGCGATGACGCGTAATCGAAAGCCCACGAGTTGATATTCTTGTTGATATTGGGCGCCACAGTGTCGAATCCGGCTTCGGGTAACACGCCCTCCTTGAGGTCCGATTTCGTTCCGGTTGTCTCGGGTAGTAGAGGCGGATGCCGCTGCGGCGATAACTTTCATTGTCGAACTCGGTATCGCGCTCGATCTTCTGGATGCCGTCGATCGTGATCGTCCTGGCGAGCCAGTCATAGAATGCTTTCCGGCCAGCGAGCGGTCTGCGGGTGAAACGCGAGCGCATTGATGCGCCAATTTCGGTCTTTCCCCGATATTGCAAGCTAAGCCATGCAATAATCCCGGTAAGGATAGTCGCAACGTCGCTGTCGCGCCTGTGCCCGACGACACATGGCGCTCTGGCGCTCGTTTGCGGCAAGTCAATGCACGAGAATGGGAAAGTGACATCTTCGTTGAAAATGGAACGAGTAAGACAAGGCCGCGACACTCGATGCAAAGACATATCTTCCTGCCACTTCTCACCTATCCGGACCCCACATTGGAGTTCATGATAGCCAACGCCGTGTCCCTCGCACGGCATATGAATGCTAGCTTGACGACCTCTGTCGTTGAGATTGTGATCCCGCATGTTTCAGCGGCGCTTGGCTCGCTGATCCTGGATCCTGTCAAACTGGCGCAGGAGGCTGAAGCGTTGAGCCGGCAGCGAGGCGCGTTTCTGGTGCAGAAGGCGATCGACGAAGCAAAGGCCGCCTCCGTGGAAATCCGGACGAGGAAGATGAGGGTCGGCGAACCATTCGTCCCCGGCATGCTTGCAGAAGCCGCACGCGCCTACGACCTCGTTCTGCTCGAAGCAGCCGGCTTGCACCGTGCAGTCGTTGAGGCCGTCCTGTTTGAATCCGGCCGGCCGCTCATGCTTTATCCTCGTCAGAGTTTCAATGGTAGAATGGACAGCGTGGCCGTCGCGTGGGACGGCAGCGCCTCTGCTGCCAGCGCGGTACACGATGCCGAGCCTTTTATCGAGTACGCCTCGAAAGTCTATCTTGTCTGCGTAACCGACGAGAAGGCCGTTGACGACGAGACCGGAAATCATCTCGTTGAAAACATGCACAGAAGCGGCGTCAAAGCGGAGATAATACACGCCCGGGCTGACGGCCAACCGGTCGGAGACGTACTGCAGGCAAAGGCGTTCGAGCTACGTGCCGATCTCCTCGTGATGGGTGGGTTCGGCCACTCGCGGCTGCGCGAATTCGTGCTCGGTGGAGCGACGAAATCGGTGCTGACGAACGTTCTTCTTCCCGTCTTCCTATCGCACTGAAGGTACATACATGTTCAAAGATCGACTTCGGAACCCTGAGCTCTGGGACCGGATCGTGAATGCCGATGACGCCGCGGCCTTAATTCATGACGGCATGACCGTGGGGATGAGTGGCTTCACGCGCGCGGGGGAAGCAAAGGCTGTCCCCTTGGCATTGGCCGAGCGCGCACGACGTGATCCGTTGAAGATCACCCTGATTACCGGCGCCTCGCTCGGCAACAATCTCGACAAGACGTTGGTCGAGGCACATGCAGTCGCGCGCAGGATGCCATTCCAATCGGACCCCGTCATGCGCAAAGCGATCAATACCGGTGAGGTCATGTTCATCGACCAGCACCTGTCGGAAACCGTCGAGTTCCTGCGCAGCGGTCAGCTACCGCCCGTCGATGTCGCGGTCGTCGAGGCGACAGCCATTACGGAAAACGGCTGCATCGTTCCAACGACATCGGTCGGCAACTCCGCGAGCTTCGCCATCCTTGCGCCGAAGGTGATCGTCGAGATCAACCTGTCGCAGCCGGAAGCCCTCGAAGGGCTCCACGATATATACATTCCCACCAAGAGGCCGACCCGAGAAGCTATTCCGGTCGTCGCTCCCGAAAGCAGGATCGGCTCGCCTTTCATTCCCATCCCTCCCGAGAAGATTGCTGCGATCGTGGCGACGGAAAACAGCGACAGCCCCTCTGCAGTGGAACCGGCTGATGCGGACACAAATGCCATCGCCGGACATCTCACCGAGTTCCTGACAAACGAGGTGCGGCGGGGTCGGCTGACAGAGAGGCTTTTGCCCCTCCAGGCAGGCATCGGCACGATCGCAAATGCGGTGCTGCAAGGTTTCGCGAACTCGCCGTTTCATGATCTCACCATGTATTCCGAGGTCCTCCAGGACTCGACATTCGACCTTATGGACGCCGGCAGGCTGAATTTCGCCTCCGGATCGTCCATGACGCTGTCGACGGACAAGCACCGGCGGGTTCTCGACGATATTGAGAAGTACAAATCTCGCCTCATACTCCGCCCACAGGAGATCAGTAATCATCCGGAAGTCATTCGCCGGCTCGGGATCATCGCCATCAATACTGCTTTGGAGTTCGACATCTACGGCAACGTGAACTCAACCCACGTCGGCGGCACGCATATAATGAACGGCATAGGCGGATCGGGTGACTTCGCTCGTAACGCCTACATGTCGATCTTCGTAACGAAGTCGCTTGCCAAGGGTGGCGCGATATCGCGCGTCGTGCCGATGGTCAGTCATGTCGATCACACCGAGCACGATGTCGATGTTCTTGTCACCGAAATCGGTCTTGCCGACATCAGGGGCCTCGCACCGCGGGAAAGGGCACGGGTCGTTATCGACAACTGCGTTCATCCAAAATACCGGGACGTCTTGGCGGACTACCTCAGACGCGCGATGCTTCGGGGCGGTCATACTCCGCATCTGATCGAGGAGGCGCTGGCATGGCAGGACAATCTGCGGGTAAACGGACGCATGTTGCCGGCCGACGGCTAAAGTCAGCCGGCCGGCTTCATGCGGCATCCTGCGACGCTTCAATCTTGTCGCTGGCGTCGCGGATCATTGCATACTTGACCTGTGTAACTTTGAGGTCGCGATACCAGTCCACCAAAGCGCCCCAGGGATCGGTTATCTTCGAAAGGCCTGAGACGAAGGCGACGATGGTGCCCACCTCGGTCTTTCCGGTGATCACGTAATAGCTGCCGAGAGCAAAAATCCCCGCATAGCCAAATTGCGTCATCAAATTCATCAGAAAGTTCATCGCGAACTTGAACATGTAGATATTCATATTGGTGGAAAACAACGACTGCACGCGCTCGGCTTGATCCTCGATCGCAGGGGTTGAAACATGTTCGATCATCCCCTCGCTGACATGCCGCATGACTGTGATCTTGTTTGCGACCAACCGGTTGATTGCCGACTGCATGAGAGGCACAAAGCCAACCTGCGGCAGGAAGACGGCGGCCACGGCAAGCGCCATCGGGGGCTGGAGGAAGATCATGTAGCCACCGACCGCTGCGAGAATCCCTGTCTGCAGCAATGGTTCCGAAATGCTTGTGCCGACGAAACCGCCGACCGGTTCAGCTTCGGCAAGAACGATCGAAAGCTGCACCCCTTCGGCGAGCGCGTCTGCGCGAAGCTGACGCGACCCCTCCGAGGCCAAGAGCACCGACATACGCAGCCATCGAATTGCCACCTCACCTATCCAGCCGCGATAAAGGTTGAGACCGAGCTTGGTCATTCCTTCAAGCAGTACGATGCCGAGATAGGAGACGACAAGAAGCGTGATCGTTTCGAACCTGGCTCCCTCTGTCGCGGCGTTGATGACACGCCGCTGGATTTCCAGTGGCGCGGTTCCAGCAAGAAACAGCAATGCCGAGAGCCCAGCCAACGCAAGCTGGTGTCGGCGGCCGATGAGAAACACGAAACCGAAGAGGTTACGAGGCATTGTCCAAGCAGCCATTCGTTGCGAAGTGATGGATTGAGCCCCGGTTTCGTCGATCTTCCATTTCCAAGCGCGACACGTGTAGCGCTGGCGGCCGGGTTCGGTCGACGAAGTTCTTGACCCAGAGGATACCGAGCACACTGGCCGTCATCAAAAACAGAATGATTAATAGGAGCCGTCGCAATAGTTCCTCCGGGAAGAATGGGCCTGCGCTAGGACGAATGCCGCTTCGGGGTTGCGGTGCCGAACCTTCTGCGCCTCCTCGTTCCGACCGGCACTGCAAGCTGTCGGAGAAAAAGAGGCGGTACGCGCGATCGCTCGTTGCTCTCGTAAGCGCGCGTCCGTTTTGATGCCGCCGGCTACGCAGTCTCCATTTCGGCGCCTGTCATCGTGATCACCTCACGTATCTTCGGATCGACGGCCAGGCGGAGGAATAACATCCCGAGGTGCGGCTCGATCCACGACAAAACGTCGACCATTTGATGCCTTTGATATTCTCGATAAGAACCTTGGCTGCGAGGCGTTCGCGCTCATCGAAAATCGTACCAGACAATTGCGCAACCCCGTCCTTCACGTGACAGCGGATGAAGCCATTGGCGGTCCAGCTCCGACTTGAGAGAGCCGCCTCGACGGCCGCCTGAAGTTCCGTATCGCCGAAGTCGACGAATGTCTTCGGCAGCAACTGCGAAAGCGCCCGCAACAAATCCGAACGGGACAGGATCCCGACAAGATGGCCGCCCGAGATCACAGGGAGCCTTTTGATATCGTGCTTTTCCATCAATGAAACGGCGTCGGAAATTGTAGCCTCCGGCGGAATCGTCACGGGGGTTGACGACATGACCTCTTCAATGCACCGACCGTGCGCATGAACATATTCATCGGCCAATTTACGGGGGCTTGTCAGCCAGTCGAGCAGCCAGGGGCGGCTGCGCTCAGTCTCGAGTTCGCCGCGGCGCAGGAAATCCCCGTCGCTGACGACGCCGACGACCCCGCCCTTCTCATCAACTACCGGAAGGCCGCTGATGCGGTTGTCCAGCATGAGCTTCGCGGCGTCCAGAACCGAGGTAGAGGGCGCAACCATGATTGGCGCGGAGGTCATGACGGATCGAACATTCATCGGCTTGTCTCCTTTAGACAAGATGTGGCAAGTCCCCGCGGCCTGGGTCAAACGGTAGCGCCTTCATCCCGTCGCTTCGTCTCTGCCGGGGCTGCGCCGCCAATGTCGAGAACCATTCGGCCCTCGATTGCCCCCTCTTTCAGAGCAGCGAAGATGGTGTTGATGTCATCAAGCGGTGCTTTCCTGATGTCGGCTCGCACCCTGCCGTCGGCTGCGAAGGCAAGCGCCTCGTCCAGATCCCGACGAGTTCCGACGATGGAGCCGCGCACTGTGATCCGCTTCAGCACGACCTCGAATATCGGCGTTGCAAAATCGCCCGGCGGCAGGCCGACAAGACTTATGGTGCCCTTTCTCCGAACCAGGCGCAACGCTTGTGAAAAGGCGGGCGGCGAAACGGCCGTGACCAGGACGCCGTGTGCTCCGCCGCTTGTGGTCTTCACAACCTTTTCGACCGTCTCTTCGGCCAAAGCGTTGAGCGCGAGATCGGCGCCGACCTGGCGAGCAAGATCGAGCTTGGCAGCCGAAATGTCGAGGGCGACAACCTTAAATCCCATAGCCTTTGCATACTGGATCGCGACGTGACCGAGGCCGCCAACCCCCGACACAGCCACCCATTCGCCTGGACGTGCCTCTGTTTCTCTCAAGCCTTTGTAGGTCGTCACGCCTGCGCAGAGAATTGGTGCAATCTCCGCAAAATCAGTTCTGTTCGGCAGTCGGGCAGCGAAGGCCGCGGATGCGATCACATATTCGGCAAAGCCGCCGTTGCAGCTGTAACCGGTGTTATGCTGATGCTCGCAAAGGGTCTCCCATCCGGTCTCGCAGTATTCACACCGAAGGCAGGCGTCATGCAGCCATGCGACGCCGACGGGATCGCCTTCCTTGAATTCAGTGACGCCGGGACCAAGCGCTGCGACGATACCGGCAGCTTCGTGTCCGGGAATAAACGGCGGTTTGGGCTTCACCGGCCAGTCACCGTCCGCCGCGTGCAGGTCCGTGTGGCAGACGCCGCAGGCCACGACCTTCACCAGGATTTCGCCTGGACCGGGAACCGGCACCGGCACGCACTCGATCGCCAGCGGCCGACCGAATTCGCGCACGACCGCCGCCTTCATCATCTTGCCCGTCATGATCTTCACCCCTTCAGTTGAACTTGGTAGGGATGATGACGCGCCGGGCGGCCAGAACATTGACCTAGAGCAAGTCGGCCGCCAAATCCGTGTCGGCCGGCGATCTTTTATCTGCGCAGTGGCACCTTTCGGGCATCAGTCAGCGCGCGGCGGAACCGGAACAAGAGCTATCATGAAGAAAAGCATGCCGATCATCCCGAGAACGACAGTCTGTTGCCAGACCGCATCCCAACCGGCGCCGTGATAGAACTTTGCCTCCGAGAATGAAACGAAATGCGGTGTGGGTGAGATTACCATCGCGTATTGCAGCCGTAGCGGCATGCTGTCCATCCGGGGATCGCAAACGCTTCTGATGGATGTCTTTCAAATCGCGGCGCGGTTCGACGCGACCTTCTGAGACTGCCAATCCGAAAGTGCTGAGCTCCGCCTTTCGTCGTGCTTTATGGGTGACGCCGACCGTCTCGCCGCTCCTTTACAACAGCGGGCTCTGTCATGGGACCTATTCGCTTTGGCTTAACCTTTTGATAATTCTAATGTTGGCTGCGCTTGAGGTGCGCGTGTTTTATACTGTCGAGACGATCTGCTTCGGCTTGGGCGTCGCAAATTAAGTTCTTGGCAAACTCTTGCGCGTCCAATACATCGCGAAGACGAAGCCCTTTCCTGCGGCAATTGTCGTCGATTTCGTCGAGAATTTGACGGATCAGTTGTGGCTTTTCATCGCTGTCGTGGAAGCGCAGCAGTCTGGTCGTTGCGCTCGCTGCCACTGTCTCAAGGATCAGGAGCTGACCAAGAATTTCTACGGTTGATGGCTCTTTCACCTCTGTGAGCTGAGTAGATCTGGGACTCTTTGCTTTCGACACGGCTGAACTCCATATGATCACTGCTTTGCCATTTGCGCCAGGTTGACACGCTAGCCTTGAGCCTTTCGTCCGCTCAGATCAATAATTTCCAGCGCGAAGAAGATGTGCGTATTCGGGTTGTCGCCTGCAGACTTGCCGCCTGGTTTCAGGGCGCCCGGCTGCCACCAATCGCTGCGCTTTGAAAGCAATGCCCACGCTCGATCCTTTTCTTCACTTGACGCCTCCCCGCTGAGATCTGTGAAACGCGAGTCGATAACGACGCTACTCCAGGAATGCCTGCTTTTCAGTTGATCGACCTCAAGGCAGACATTAGGGTTACGTCTCATGATCTCCAGCTTCTTACCCGGCAGAGTGAAAACATAAAGCCTGTCGTCAAAGTAGGAATACTGGACGGGGATGACATACGGGATGTTGTCGTCCGAACAGGCGAGACGTGCAAGCCATTGCCGTTTTACGAGGGCGATACACTCTTGGTAGGACATTCGTTCAACGTTCATCTAAATCACCTTATATTTCTCGGCAATCGATCAGCTGGATGTTCGCCCTTGATGCTCTAACCGAAGATCTGCATCTAACCCGACGTCCCTGTTACCCCATTAGCGGTTGTCGCCGGTGGAAGAGTTTCTGCTGGTCCGCGCAATCGTTTCCTCCAGGAGACAATCAGCGTATTTCGATGTCGCCGCGGCTTCAGCATCTGTGAACTTTGCGTGTCTAGCTTTTCTTTCGATTGCTCGTCGCAGCGCTGCCAGATAAAGAGCCCGGCGCCGTGCGTCATATTGCCTGAGAAGCCTCTCAAGCGACACGGCTGCCACAACGCGAGTAACAAGCAATCTCCCGTCAACTTCATTCAAGGACGGGATCGCATAGGCGGATGGCCCGCCCAGCCGGTTGGTCTCTCTTCTAGGCATAGCTCGGTCCAAAGCACCATCAAACGGAAACATGATGATGATCCGGTGCAAATGCCTCGCCTTGAGCTAAATCAAGAAGTAATGGTCTCTGGGTCAGAAAGTCGTTCACATTCGCTTAATTATCGCGGCGAGACCCTCTTTTGCAGGGTTGACCTAGCACCCTCTGCGCCGCCGACACAAATCGGCCGACGTTGTGGGCAAACTGGCAATACTTGTTGCCTGCACCGCGTATGAAACTGCGAAAGTGCCGTTCCGACGATCGCTCCGTTGAGCAATAGTAGCGCTCGCCGTGTGCACATGAGTTGCGGGTCTTGTGCCGGGCCGATTACCGCAATCTTTCCCTCCTCGCCCTTGGCCTCGGCCGGGCCTAACGCTTCCTTGGCCGCGCGCCAGCAACCGTCTTCCGATAACTTGCGCGCAAAGCGCATCCGATTTGGCCGAGTGTATTGATGAGCACTTGGCTTGCGGTGATGCTAAGACCGAGCACCGGGGCGCCCACAGGGAACTGGCGTCGGCCTTCCCGCAACAGTTCGCGCAACACTCGTGCTGATTGAGCGACGCGCTCCTCGAATCGTGCCGAATGGCCTGACACAATTCCTGCTTTTTTAATGGCCCGGTCCGTCAACCGGAGATTTGAATTGCGCTCTCCAAGGGAGCCCTGCGAGGAGCCTCCAACGCCCACTCGACGATGAAGCGCTCGGGATCGAGATCACGTTCAAGAAAGGGGATCGGTCAAGCGAATTGAACAGGCGTGCCGCGCAATCCACCTGAACGAGGATTGCCTAGGCTTGATTGTCGGTCGATGCGACGGGTTTCCATGACACCGTTGTCAGTCCTGCGCGGCCGGCGATCTCGGGCTTGGCCGCCGTTGTTCGAGGCTTGTTCATACCAGTACCAGTCTTTAGGATTCGCTCCGCCGGATTTCTCTTGAGCAGAAGAGGAGTGACGATGTGGTCTTCGACAGGCCAGTCAACAGCGCATTGCGGCGGGCACCCAACGCCACGAGATCAGGATTCCGTCCTTGCGGATGGCGGGCCTAGCCAGCTTCTCCAAGCCATCCAAATGCTGATCTTTGAGTGGCTGCAATGGATACCTGCAGGGATCGGCTTCATGCTGTCGGTGACCTATGGCCACTGGCCCGTCGCGCCGAGGCCTGTTTGTCGCTGCGCCGGTGGAAGAAAAAGCGCTTGGCAATTTCGAGGATGACGGCGAAGGCGAGTGAAATGCCGATGAGGCCGCTGAGCAGGAGCGGCGGAAGGGGTACGAACCCGAAAGCACCGGCGAATGGCAGGTAAGGCAGGGCAATGGCAACAATGCCGACGGATATCGTCGTGCCAAAGAGCAGCCGGCTTGGCCGGCTCTTCCAGCTTGCGGCAGCGGTGCGCACGATCAGCATGGTTGCAAGTTGCGTGATCAAGGATTCCACGAACCAGCCGGTGCGAAACTCGTCGGTCGTCGCCCTCATGAGGAGCATCAGAAAACCGATGGTCAGGAAATCGAAGAGCGAGCTGATCGGGCCGAAGCAGAGCATGAAGCGCTCGATAGCGGCAATATTCCATCGCTGCGGGCGCAGCACGTCGGCATGTTCGACGCGGTCCGTGGCAATTGCCATGGAGGGCACGTCGGCCAGAAGATTGTTGAGCAGGATCTGTTTGGCGAGCAGCGGCAGGAAGGGCAAGAAAAGAGAGGCGACCGCCATGCTCGTCATGTTGCCGAAATTGGCACTGGTGGCGATCGAGATGTATTTCAGGGTATTGGCGAAAGTACGTCTGCCGTCGTCAATACCGCGCGCCAACACGTCCAGGTCACGGCGCAAGAGCACGATATCGGCCGCCTCGCGGGCGACATCGACGGCGCTGTCGACGGATATGCCGACATCGGCCTCGTGCAGCGCCGGTGCATCATTGATGCCATCGCCGAGATAGCCGACCACATGGCGAGCGCGCCGCAGCGCCTTTATGATGCGCTCCTTCTGATTGGGATCGATCTCGACGAAAAGATCGGTCTTCTGCGCCCGGGCAAAAAGCGCATCAGTGCTCATGGTGGCGATTTCGCTCCCGGTCAGGAGATGGGTCGATTTCAGGCCGATGGTCTCAGCCAGATGCCGGACGACGTAACGATTGTCGCCGGAAACGATCTTGATGTGGATGCCGCGGCGCTTCAAGCCTGTAAGAATCTCCTCAACGCCAGCTTTTGGCGGATCGAGGAACAACAGGAAACCCTCCAGGCAAAGTCCGACCTCGTCCTTCTTACCGAACCCTGTTTTTTTTGATGGGAAACGGCGGGTGGCGATGGCGATCACCCGGATGCCGTCCTCGCTCCATTTTTGGTACCGTTTGTCGATGGCGTCGCGCAACGGCGCGTCAAGCGGTCGTGTCATTGCGCCGGCCTTGGCCAATGTGCAGGCGGCGAGGACATTGGTGACGGCGCCCTTGCAGATGAGGTCGGTCCCTTCTTCCCCTTCAGTGACGACGGAAAGTCGCTTGCGGGCAAAGTCGTAGGGAATTTCGTCTACCTTGCGATAGTGCGCCATCTCGTCCGTGGCATGACCCGATGCAAGGATCGCATCGTCGAGAGGGTTTTTCAGGCCAGTCTGCAGGCGGGCATTGAGGGACGCGAGCAGCCGCACCCGGCCGGACGCCTCCCCGTCAATGTCGACGCACCCGCTGAGCTGGATTGTTCCTTCCGTCAGCGTCCCTGTCTTGTCGGTGCAAAGCAGGTCCATACTGCCGAGATTTTCCATCGCCTCCAGGCGGCGAATGATGACGCCTTGCCTAGCCATCACCCGGGCACCTCGCGCCAGCGTGACACTGATGATTGCCGGCAGCAGCTCCGGCGTCAGGCCGACGGCGAGCGCCAGCGAAAACAGCAGCGAGTCGACCAGCGGCCGCTGCAGAAGGAGATTGGCAACGAAAACGACGAGGACGATCACCACCATGATCCGTGTCATCAAATAGCCGAAGCGGCGAATGCCGCGGGAGAATTCTGTCTCCGGCAATTGGCGCGTGACCGCATCGGCAATCGCCGCAAATTCGGTCCGGCTTCCGGTAGCCGTTACAAGAGCCGTCGTCGTGCCGCTGCGCACGGACGTGCCGGTGAAAACGCAGTTCAGACGGGCGCCGATCGGTGCGTCCGGCGGCGAGATGCCAGGCGCCTTTGCGACCGGAAAGGTTTCGCCGGTCAGCGCCGCCTCGCTGACATTCAGATCGCGGGAGGTCAGAATCACCGCATCGGCCGGGACGAGACTGCCTGCCGAAAGACGAATGACGTCGCCGGGCACGAGCGCTTCGGCGGGTACCGCCTCTTCGGCGCCGTTTCGCAATACGTTCGCCGAGAGCGATATGCTTTTTCGCAGAGATTCGACGGCGCGACTTGCTCCATACTCCTGGGTGAAGCCGAGCAGACTGCTTGCAAGCACGATGCAGCTGATGATCAGTGCATCATGCATCTCCCCGACACCTGCAGCAACCACGGCGGCAAAGATCAGGATCAGGACGAGGGGACTGACGAATTGTTTGAGCAGTGTGCGGAACGCACCGGCACCGCTTGCGGCATTGACGGTATTTGTCCCGTATACCTGCAGCCGTGCTCCCGTTTCCGCCGATGTCAGTCCGGAGGATTGCGACTTGAGCTCCTCGAAAAGCTCCTCAGGCGACCGAGCCCAGTAAGGTCGCCGAGTGCTTGCCTCCTGACTAGTGGATGCAGTGCCGGATTCAGCGAAATTGTCCATGTCGATACTCCCTGGATCGCCAGAACAGCTTGCTTTGCCGAGAGACTGCGACATTGACCGACGTCAATTTAGGGTGGCGAAGCCTGCAATCTCGTCCTGCGCGCGTTCCACCACTTGTCGGTCTCCGAAACGACGAGGAGCATGCATGCCAATGTCAGAAGCGCCATCCATTCGTTGAAGGAAACAGGTTGTAAAAGGAGGATGCCGCTGAGGATCGGCATGTGCATGGCCAAAATATGGATCGCCTGTGCAGCAAGCACGGCCATGAGAAGCGGCAGATTGCCGCCGAACCCCTGCTTGAACAGCGATTGGCGCTCTGAGCGGCTGTTGCAGGTCTGGACGTTCTCGAACAGCACGAAGAGCAGGAGCAGCGGGTTACGCGCGGCTGCGTCGGAATAGCCGTTCTGCAGCAGCCAATAGAAGACGGAAAAGCCGCCAAGTCCCATGACAAGGGTCGAAACCAGCACGCGCCGCAGCATCAAAGCGTCGAGGATCGGCTCGCAGGGTTTTCGGGGCGGACGGCGGAACTCGTCACCTTCGGCTCTTTCGGGGTGCCCAGCTCGGTGGCCGAGCCAGTCGCCGTGACGAGCCCTCGACCGCGCCCGCGCACGATCATGCTTGCGGCAAAGACTTGTGAGGCGCCGTTGCCGTTTGCCGATTTGTGAACCGGTGCGGATTCGCCGGTCACTAGGATTCGCCACATTGCAAGTCGCAAGAAGCTTGAGATCGGCTGGCGCGCGTCCACCGGACCCCAGTACGACAAGATCGCCGGGCACGAGCGCGGCTGCGGCAACCGCCTGCTACGCGCCATCGCGGATCACCTGTGCGACCGGCTGTTCGAGGTCGCGCAGGACAGCGGCTGCCTTGCCGGCCGAATATTCCTGGAAAGCGCCCATCACGCCGTTGAGGACGAGAACGACGGTGATGAAGACCGCGTCCTTCACACCGCTGACAAAGGCGGATACGACTGCAGCGCAGACGAGGATTTAGATCAGCGGACTGAGGAACTGGTAAGCGAAGACGACGAGGAAGCCGGGCGCCGTCGGTTTCGGCAATTCGTTGCGATCATGCAGGCGCAACAGCGCCTCCGCCTCGGGTTGCGAGAGGCCCGCCGGGTCGTGGTGGATTTGACCACCTCATTCATGCCCCATAAGGGCGGCATGTCGGTTCAGCCCACCTTGATTTTCGTCAAACGGGCCCGATCAGCGGAGCGAAGACGCGCCGGTTGTCGCGCGCGCTTCGCATCCCTCCCTCAAATCCCCTTACGCCCCAACGTTTCGACTTCCGTGAGAAAGCGCCTGCGCCTCGCGTCATCCGTCCGCTGGATGAGGCCGGAGAAACTGTAACGCACGGGGCGGATGCCGGCAAAATTCAGAATGCTTTGGCTCAGGCACTTCACGCCATGGGTACCGAACCAGACGCGATAGACAAGCGTCGGCATGCTCATGGTTACGATGATGCGGGCCGAACAGCCGGAAAGCAGCATCTTCGTTCCGCCGTTTGCCAGATATTCGAAGGCGATGCCAGGGCGGATGACCTGTTCGAGAAAGGCTTTGAGCAGAGCCGGCATGGTGCCGAGCCGGGGCGGAAAGACGATGACAATGTGTTATGCCCATGCCACCGCCTCCGCCGCAGCGATCAGCCCTTCGGGCGGGCTGGGGCTCTCGAAGGCTTCCCGCGAGCGCAGAACGGGAAAATCGAGTTTCGAGATATCGAGCCGGCGCAGAATATAGCCGGCATCCGCAGCACTCTTGGCATAGGCATCGGCCAGTGCGCCGCAGAAATGGCGCTTATGGCCGTCAGGATGAGCGTCGATGATCAATATATGCTGCGGCATGATTGCTCCGGCCTCTTCGCAAACGTCGGCGTTCGACGGGATCCTGATCATGGTGCATTGGCGTGCATTGACCCATCGTAATGAACCGCAATTCCCAGCACTCTGCTTGCTGCCGGATCGCAGGATGCGTTGCCGGATATCGGCCATGATGGTCCGAACCTGAGGCCGCCTGGCGGCAAGCTGTTCAACGAGATTTCGAGCATCGGGTCGAATGCCGAACACCGCAGATGTGGTCGCAGGGACGGGCTAATGCGGATACTCGAACATGACGTAAGTCAAGGATGGACACGGGAACTGCCGGTAAAAGGGCGGCATGGACAAGAGCCGCAATATTCGATCGGAGGCCCAGTCTTGAGAAGGCAACAGCTTGCTATTTTGATTTCGGCCGCGATCGTTCTCGGCTCCAGTCCGCCCCTCCTGGCTCAAGATGGCGCTCCGGCCGTTGCCAGCCGCTTTGAGGCCTTGTGGAACAAGATGACGGGCCAGCGCCTGCCGGCAAACGTTTCCATGTCCAACGGCCGCATCGAAGCCCAGCAGATCCTGATTTCGGCAAAGTTCGCCGGCCGCCTCGCCGAGGTCCTCGTCAATGAGGGTGATATTATCGATGCCGGCGCCCCAATCGCCCGGCTCGATACAGCCGATCTCGATGCCCAGCTTGCAGGTGCCAAGGCACAGGTACGCCGCAGCGAGACGAGCCAGGTCGAAGCCGCGGCCTCGATTGCACAACGTGAGAGCGAGTTGACGCTTGCTCGCCAGGAGCTCCAGCGCGCGCAGTCGATGAGCGATACGGGCAGCGGCACCAAGCAACAGTTCGAGTTGCGGCGCAGCCAGCTCAATGTCGCAGAAGCTGCCGAGCGGGCGGCAGTGGCGAGCCGCGACGAGGCGGAAGCTGCGACCGAGGCTGCGAGAGCCGAGGTCGTGCGAATTCAGTCGCTGCTCGATGATGCCGTGCTAAAGGCACCACGCCGCGGCCGTGTCGAGTACAAGCTGGCGCAGACCGGGGAGGTGGTCGCAGCCGGTGCGCCGGTAGCGACGCTGCTCGACCTCTCTGACGTTTCCATGACAATCTTCCTGCCGGCAAGTGCTGCCGGCCGTCTGGCGATTGGCGACGAAGCCCGGATCATCTTCGATCCGGCGCCGCAATATGTCGTCCCCGCAACCGTTTCCTTCGTCGCGTCGGAGGCGCAATTCACGCCGAAGACGGTCGAGACGCAGGACGAGCGCGAAAAGCTGGTTTTCCGGGTGAAGCTCAGGATCTCGCCGGACCTGCTCAAGGGGTATGAATCGCGCGTCAAGACCGGTGTGAGGGGGATTGGCTATGTCCGCACTGACTCCGCGGCAGGTTGGCCGCCCGAGCTGCAAGTGAAGCTGCCGCAATGAAGGAGCCCGCCGTTCGCCTTACGGCGGTGACGCACCATTACGGTCATCAGGTCGCGCTCGATGCCGTCGATCTTACCATCCCCGCCGGCTGTATGGCCGGATTGATCGGACCCGACGGCGTCGGCAAGTCAACCCTGCTCGGCCTTGCAGCGGGCATCACCCGCATCCAGCAAGGGAAGATCGAGGTGCTTGGCGCCGAGATGGCCGCAGCGCGCCATCGCCGCGCCGTCTGCGGCCGCATCGCTTTCATGCCGCAGGGCCTTGGGCGCAACCTCTACCCGACGCTCAGCGTTGCCGAAAACCTCGATTTCTTCGGTCGCCTCTTCGGGCAGGGCGGGCAGCAGCGCCGGCAGCGCATGGACGAGCTGCTGCGCATGACCGGGCTCCTGCCGTTCCGCGACAGACCGGCCGGCAAACTCTCAGGTGGCATGAAGCAGAAACTCGGCATCTGCGCCTCGCTGCTGCACGATCCCGATCTCCTGATCCTCGACGAGCCGACGACCGGCATCGATCCGCTCTCGCGCCGCCAGTTCTGGGAACTTATCGATCGCATCCGCGAGCGGCGGCCGCAGATGAGCGTCATCGTCGCCACCGCCTACATGGAAGAGGCCAAGCGCTTCGACTGGCTTGCCGCGTTGCACGCAGGCAAGCTGATTGCCACCGGAAGTCCCATGGAGATCATGCGGCACGCAGGTCAAAAGACCCTCGAAGCAGCTTTCACAGTGCTGATGCCGAATGCCAGCAGGACGAACCTGAGCCCGCTAACCGTGACGCCACCCGTCATCGTCGACGAGCCGCCCGCGATTGAGGCGGAAGGGCTGACCTGCCGCTTCGGCGATTTCGTTGCCGTCGATCATGTCAGCTTTCGGATTCCAAAAGGCGAGATTTTCGGTTTTCTCGGCTCCAACGGCAGCGGCAAGAGCACGACGATGAAGATGTTGACGGGGCTGTTGCCGCCAAGCGAGGGCAAGGCGAGGCTGTTCGGCCAACAGCTGAAGGCCGCCGATATCGACACCCGCAAGCGCGTCGGTTACATGTCGCAGGCTTTTTCTCTCTATGGCGAGCTGACGGTACGCCAGAACCTGATGCTGCATGCCCGTCTTTTCGCCCTGCCTCCCAGTGAGATCGGGCCGCGGGTTGCCGAGATGCTTGCCGAATACGATCTTGCAGACGTCGCCGACCAGCGGCCGGAGGATCTGCCGCTCGGCATGCGCCAGCGCCTGCAGCTCGCAGCGGCCGTCATCCACAAACCGGAGATTCTGATCCTGGACGAGCCGACGTCCGGCGTCGATCCGGTGGCTCGAGATGTTTTCTGGCGTTCGCTGATCACGCTGTCACGGTTCGACGGTGTGACCATTTTTCTGTCGACGCATTTCATGAATGAGGCCGAGCGCTGTGACCGCATTTCGCTGATGCATGCCGGCAAAGTGCTGGCGATCGGCAGCCCGGCAGAACTCTGCGCCGAGCGCGGCAAGGCGACGTTGGAGGAAACCTTCATCGAGGTACTGACCGAAGCTGGAATGGGCGAGGGCACCGATGCCGGCGCCGGGGATATGGCGCTTGCCGGAGAGACCGCCCGGCCCGCCCGGCGCTTCGATCTCCGCCGGCTGTGGGCCTATGCGCGGCGTGAGACGCTGGAGATCCTGCGCGACCGGGCGCGGCTCATTTTTGCACTGCTCGGGCCAGCCCTGCTGATGATCACTTTTGGATATGGCATTTCCTTCGATGTCGAGCATTTGCCTTTTGCCGTCTACGACCAGGACCAGTCGGCGGAAAGCCGGCAGCTGGTAGAGAGCCTGCAGGGCTCGCGCTACTTCCAGGAGCGGCCGCTGATCACCTCATCCGGGGAACTTCAGGACCGGTTGCAAAGCGGCGAGCTGATGGTGGCGATCGAGATCCCGCCCGATTTCGGCCGCGACCTGATGCGGCAGGAGACGCCGGAAGTCTCCGTATGGCTCGACGGGGCCATGCCGTTCCGTGCCGAGACGGCGCGAGGTTATGTCAATGGTCTCGTCTCTTCCTATCTTGCCGATGCCTCGGCACGGCGGACCGGCCGGTCCGTTTCATCCTATCCCGTCGATATCGAAAGCCGCTTCCGCTATAATCAGGATTTCAAGAGTGCAAATGCGGTCGTCCCGAGCGTCATCATGCTTATGCTCGTCTTGATCCCGGCGATCATGACGGCGCTCGGTATCGTCAAGGAGAAGGAGACCGGCTCGATCGCCAATTTTCAGGCGACGCCTGTCACCCGCATCGAGTTCTTGCTCGGCAAGCAGCTTCCCTATGTGGCGATAGCCTTCGTCAGCTTCCTGATGCTCCTGCTGATGATGCGGTTCGTCTTTGGCGTGCCCGTCAAGGGCTCTGTTGGCCTGCTCGCAGCCGGTTCGATCCTCTATATCCTTTCAACCACGGCTTTCGGCCTCGTCGTGTCGAGTTTTGTGCGCAGCCAGGTGGCGGCGATCTTCGCGACGGCGATTGTTGCCACCATCCCGGCAGTGAATTTTTCCGGGTTGATGGTGCCGGTTTCATCACTCTCCGGCGGCGGGCGGTTCATGGGGCTGCTCTTTCCCTCGGCCTGGTATCAACCTTTGAGCGTCGGCATCATCACTAAGGGGCTCGGCATTGCCGAACTCTGGCCAAACCTGGTTGCCCTTGCCGGCTTCGGTGTCGCATACGTCGGCGCGGCGCTTGTCGCACTCAGGAAAAGGAGTGCCTGACATGTGGGGCAAGCTCAACCGGATCTTCCGTCTCGGTATCAAGGAACTCTATAGCCTGAAGGCCGATCCCGTGATGATGGTCCTCATCGTCTACACGTTCACGATTGCCGTCTACACGGTCTCGACCGGTGCCAAGCTGGAGGTCGAGAATGCCTCGGTCGCCGTCATCGACGAGGACCGCTCGATGCTGTCTATGCGGCTGCGGGATGCGATGCTGAAGCCCTTTTTCAAGGAGCCAGTGCTGATCGGCGCCGATGAGGTGGATGCGGCGATGAATGCGGGCCACTTCGTCTTCGTCCTCGAAATCCCCCCGAAATTCGAGGAGGACGCGATTGGCGGCCGTCGGCCATCGCTGCAGCTCGATATCGACGCGACAGCTATGTCCCAGGCCGGCAACGGCGCCTCCTATATCCAGAATATCATCTTGCGAGAGGTGGAAACGGCGCTGCCGAACAGAGTAGCCGCGGCGTCGATCAACCTCGTCGTCAGCGCACGCTTCAATCCCAATCTTCAGTCGACGTGGTTCACGGCGGTTATGCAGGTCATCAACAATGTGACGATGCTATCGGTTATCCTGACCGGTGCGGCGCTGATCCGCGAGCGGGAGCATGGCACGATCGAACACCTACTCGTCATGCCTGTCACACCGGCGGAGATCATGATGTCGAAAGTCTGGGCGAACGGCCTGGTCATCGTCCTCGCAGCGGTGTTGTCGCTCACAGTCGTAGTCGAGCGGCTGCTTTCGGTGCCGATCGCCGGTTCGATCGGCCTCTTCGTCTTCTGCGCACTGCTTTACCAGTTCTCCGTCACCTGGCTCGGCATCCTGATTGCGACAGCCTCGAGTTCCATGGCGCAGTTTGGCCTTATTTCGATGCCGATTCTCATCACGATGAATCTGCTTTCCGGCAGCACGACCCCGATGGACAGCATGCCGCTCTGGCTGCAATACGTGATGATAATCTCACCCACACCGCATTTCGTTTCGTTGTCGCAGGCAATCCTTTATCGCGGCGCCGGTTGGGATTCGGTCTGGCAACAGGCTGTCGTTCTCGGGATGATCGGTATGCTTTTCTTCACGATAGCCCTCGTCCGTTTCCGTCAGACATTGGCGGATGTCCGCTAAGAGCTATTCCTCCAAAAACAAAAGATCGTCTGCCAAAACGGATTTGGTTGCGCGACTTCTTTAGGTCGATGTTATGGCCGCCGGGCGGGTCATCATCCCTTACGAAGTTCAACGGAAGGGTGAAGACGAATCCCGACGTCAGTTGCGACGCCGGCATCAGGTCGTAGCGATGGGAGAGCCAGGAGCTCGCGAAAGACCAGCCATGGCTGTCAGGGGCGTATGCGAATATCGAGGTCGTGCAAACCAAGGCCAGCGGGCACCCTTTGGTGCAATCCGGTTTGACGGATTGCTGTTGCGGGCAGCACGGCATTTCCTTAGCGTATGCAACCGGCCGATTGGCCGTGTGCCGATCCAGGCGCCCGACACGGGTCAATCGGTTAGTATCCGGTTGCCTCTAGATGTCGCAGCTAGCCTGCAATCCAAATCGTTGCAGGATATGCGTTGGGTAGGCACGCGCCCGTTCGCAGAGATCTTCAAGTTGCTCTTCGTTGACGTCGGCAAGAATCCCTGTGCGCACGAGAACCGAATCCAGGCCAGCTGACTTTGCACCCAAAATATCGTGATCGATGCTGTCGCCGATGCAGACGACCCGGCGACGGTCGGTGATGCCTACGAGCCTCAATGCATGTTCGTAGATTTCTGGATAGGGTTTTCCGAGCCAGGTTACCGGCCCACCCATGCTCTCGTAGAGCTTGGCAATACTTCCTGCTCCCGGAGCAATGGAACCATTGTTCAATTTATGGATGTCGGGGTTGGTGCAGTAGCAGGGGACGCCTCGTCCCGCCGCTGGACGCAATATTTCGCGGTAGTCGTCCATAGGTATACGTTCGGCTTCGCTGCCGGAGATAATGACAATGTCGGCGTCGAACGCGGTGTGCGTGGGAACCAGTCCTAGACGATCGGCAAGATTGCTGTCCCCACCACTGGAGATCGTCAGGCATCTCGCTTTTTTCCTGGGGGCGTTTTCGGGCCGCGACAGAACGTCGAACGCCACGTCTCCGGATGTGACAAAGAAGTCGAAGCTTCCCGGCGAGAAGCCGAGCTTGACGAGGCGCTCGGCGTTGTATTCGCCGCTTCGGCCGGAGTTCGACAGGATGACCATTTTTTTGCCTGCCGACGCGACTTCGGCCAAGGCCGCGATAGCGCCCTCGTATGGGCCGGCGTCATCCCTTAGAACTCCGAATTGATCGACGAAGAAGATGTCGTATCCCTGAATCAACCGAGACAGCGTGATCGGCATGACCTTAGGCATTGGCGTTGCCCAACCTAGAGAGAACCAAAGCGGCCGTACCAACAGCCGCCTCCACCGATCTCGCGGCCAGAGTCTCGATACCCATGGCTCGGGCCCTCATTGCGGTCCACACTTGATTGCGCGCTCCCCCGCCTACCGTTCGAAGGCTCGCGAGCGCTGGCGCCCCCAGTTCGCGCAATCGCTGGTATCCCAGTCGTTCAATCTCCGTCATGCCCTCGAGGATAGCCTGAAAGAAATCACTGTCGTCGGCGGGTCGCGGCGTAAGCCGGGGTGGATATTGCGGATCGTTGATCGGGAAACGTTCACCCGGGCGGAGGAGAGGATAGAAATCGAGACCCAGTTTGCGGCCTGGATCGATCTTCTTTGTGAGTTCGTCCAGCCGGTCGTCACCGATCAAGGCGCGCACGACGTTTCCACCGCTGTTGGAAGCGCCGCCAGCAAGCCAGAACCGGCCGACGCGATGCGAATATATGCCGTACTCCGGCGCGTTGATAGGAGCGTGCGACGCCAATTTGAGAACGATCGTCGACCCCAATGCAGTCACAGCGTCGCCTATGGTCGACGCTCCCGTAGCCAGAAACGAAGCGCACCCGTCAGTCGTGCCCGCGTGAAACCAGGCTGAACTGGGCAGGCCCACCTTCCGGAGGAATCCTCCTACCGGTGTTATCCTCTCGCCTGCGCGATAGACGAGAGGCAACCTGGATACGTCCATTCCCGCCACTTCGATCCAATCCGGCCAGCGTTCCACTTCCAGATCGAAACCAGTCTTAAGCGCGTTGTTTTCGTCGCTGACGCGCCCTGGACAGCCCAATTTCATCAAGATCCAGTCGGCTTGATGGACGACTGAGTGAGCGCCGTCGAGGCGCGACAAATAGATTGCCCGGGCCAGTCCCGAGTTTGCCCCGACCGCCGCGCTGCCCGCCGGGGCCTCCTTTGCTATGCTGTCGACGATTGCAGCATCCGGGCAGGGATCATTGTACATGAGGGCCTGGCCCGTCGGCTCGCCGGCACGATCAAGCGAGAGAACTGTTCCGGAGGTCCCGTCGACGGCGACGCCTTCGATTGAGCTGAGCTCCGTTGTTTTGGCGAGACGCTCGACTGCCTCTTCTACCCTGTTCCACCAGCATACAGGCTGACGCATCTCGTCGGGCGACGCGAACGGTGCGGAGGCGAAGCCGACTGGGTTGCCCGCACGGTCGATAGCCGAGGCCCGAGCGCCGGACGTTCCGATATCGATTCCGATTGCAGCGGCCTGACTTTTTTCCGCGCTCACGCGTTCCGCCTTTCCGAGCCTCGGTCTAGCGCCTGTCGATATTGCTCCGCTTCCCAGTGCGTCAATTGGTATTCGTCGTCGTTCGAGAGATACACGACCGAAGCCTCTTCCGGGATTCGGCTCACTACCTCCGCCAGGCAGCGGGCCATAACCTCGCCACCCGCAGTGAGCGTGCTCGACAAGAGTATTCCCTTGTCTTGGACGATTAGCATTTTCGGCGCTTCGCGACCTTCCCGATGCGACGTAGCTTCGAGGTCGGCAGCACTTTGCCCCTCCGAGAGCACACCGATCTCGGTTCCAAGGAAAATGACGTGGTCCGGATAGAGTGATCCGCCGAGTGCGATCCTCCGATTGGCCTCCGAAAGTGCCACGGCATGGCTTTCCCATTCGCGGGCCGGGTGATAACCGGAATTCTTCGCGATCCGCTCCAGCGCATCGATGTCGGGGGAACCATTATTCCGCGAGGGACATGAAAGCGCCTTCGTGACACGGTGGATCCGATCGGCTACTTCCTCCACCGTGCTGCCGCACACGATGATGCCGTGATTGAACAGGATCAGGATATCGGGCATCGATGCGGCCGCTTTCTCGATTTCCCTGGCGAGCGGCGTCCCCGGACGCCTGTACGGTATTGTCGCCCAGGTGAGGTCGGAAACAGCGCTCATGCGCGCAGACAACTCTGCCTCGCGGTCCTCAAGGACAGCCAGAGCGATCGCATTGACGCAATGATAGTGTGCGACGACTCGATTTTTGAGCGCCGCGTGAAAGCTGGTCTCGATCGATGGCCGAAGTCCACTGGAATTCAATTCGGAAACGACGAAATCGGTGGATTTCTCGGCCCGCGGATCGCCTTCGCGCAGGGCCGCGATCAGCGGATCAACCACAACCGGGACCATGATGTCTTCAGCACCCGCCCTGGAAAGCCACGTGCCCGATGCCTTTACCCACATGACGCCGTCGCTCTTGATGGACGTATTACCGCCTGCGCCCTGCGTCTTGAGGATATCGCTGCCGATCTGACTGGAGAGCCGGAGGAAGTCTCTGAATAGCTCGGTGTCCCTGAGGTCCGGTTTGGTCATGTCGTCTCCCTCCTGTTGCCCTGACGGTCGCCTCCTTGTCCGGGGTGAAGGCGTGAGCGAACTTTTGCGCGATCCTATAAATGTGATTGCAGATCGTCAATGATGAAGATTTCCCTTCATCTAGTGTTGCGATCTTTCCGCTGATATGATTATAGTTCGTCATAGACGCTGAGGGAGAAGCGTCGTTGGAGGCCCGCTTTGAACGATTCCGATCGCCACCGTCTGATCGCCGAGATGCTTCGCGAACGGCCCTTTGCGTCGGTTCGCGATTTGCAGGAGCGACTTGGGGTCTCTCCTGCGACGATACGGAGGGATATCGACAAGCTTCACGAGATTGGGGTCGCCCGGAAGGTTTACGGCGGGATTTCCGCGAACGAGCCGTCGACCACGGCGCGCCTTTCCGCTCGTCCCTATGACGAGAACCGCGACATAGCGGTCGATGCCAAGCGTGCGATCGCCGAAACCGCCGCGGGGCTGGTGCGGGATGGAGATTCGATTATCGTGCACGCCGGATCGACCTGCTATCAACTCGGTCTGAAATTGGCTCGCCGCAACGTCCGCCTCTACACAAATTCCATGCCCCTGGCCGCATATGTCGGCGAGCATGGGACTTGCCATCTGACTTTGGCGGGCGGGGTGCTGTACCGCGAGCCGGGAATTATCCACGACGCGTCAGCGGGCGCGCCCGACTTCTTCGCCTCACGATTTTTCGTAGGGACCCAGGGTATCAGCAGCGAGGGGCTTCTTGAATCGCACCCGTTGTTGACGAAAGCGATTGGGGAGTTGAGCAGTTGTGCAGACGAAATCGTCGTTCTGGCAGATAGCCGCAAGCTCTCGATCCAACCGCGCAATGTCGTCCTCCCGCTTTCGCGTATCGGCACGATCGTCATCGACGACGGACTCTCGGATGTCGGAGCAAAGATGCTTGAGGATGCGGGTGTTACGATAATGATCGCGACGGTGGGAGGTCAGGCATGACGCCATCAAACGCGATCGCGGTCTTCGATCTCGGCAAGACCAATTCGAAACTATTTATCTTCGATACAGACGGGTCCGTACTCTCGGAAACGCGAACAAAGCCGTTGTGGGTCGAGTACGAGGGTTTTCGCGTACTCGACGACGAGGCTCTCTACGAATGGATGAAGACCTCGCTCACGCGTGCGGTCGAAAACCATTCGGTCGGACACGTCATCTTCTCCGGTCATGGCTGCACATTTGCGCTCGTCGAGCAGGATCACCTCGTCCATCCGATCCTCGACTATGAACAGGAACCTCCTCCGTCGCTGGCAGATCGGATCGAGCTATCTATCCCTCCCTTCTTAGAGACATACTCTCCAAAGCTGCCGCTGGGTTTCAACTACGGGCGGCACATGCTGTGGCTGGAGGCCGTCAAGCCCGAGGCGCTAAACTGCGCCGATGCTGTTCTTTCCTATCCGCAGTTCTGGTCGTGGAAATTCTCTGGTCGCAAGGTCTCGGAAGTCTCCTATATCGGCTGCCACTCTCACTTGTGGGCACCCCTGCTCGGCGATTTCAGCAGTCTTGTCGACAGCCGAGGATGGCGTGAGAAGATGCCCGATTTCGAAAAAGCGGGGGCTGCCTTGGGCCGCTGGGAGGGCGTTTCGGACGAGGGGGCTGCACTCTCGGTCGTGGTCCACAATGGTGTGCACGACAGCAATTCGGCGCTCTACTATTATCGTTCTGTCGGCTTCGAGGATTTCACCCTTGTATCGACCGGCACTTGGGTGGTGATTTTCAATTCGGCGTGCCCCTTCGATGCGCTGGACGAGCATCGGGACATGCTGGCGAACGTAACGGTCGACGGCAGGCCAGCGCCGACAATCCGGTTCATGGGCGGCAGAGAGTACGATATTGCAAGCGGCGGCTGGAACAAGCCGATCAGCCTCGAAGCACTATCACGCGTGATGGCAAAAGGCGTGTTCGCATTGCCGTCGTTCGCGCCGGGCGGGCCGATGCAGGGCTTCGAAGGCCGGTTCGTGGGACCGGAGGTCGAAGGCGAGGAGAGGGCGGCAGTTGCGCTTCTCTACGTGGTTCTCATGACCAGTCTGTCTCTCGATCTCATTCGATCCGAGAACGCGATCGTCATAGACGGGGGCCTGGTTAAGACAGGCTTTTTTGCCGAGATACTTGCACAGCTGCGTCCTGAACAGCCGGTCTTCACCAGCCCGACCGCTGAAGGCAGTGCATTTGGGGCTGCGGCACTTGTTCTCGACACCCTTGGTCAAAAAACCTTCGCGAATGAAACAAGACAAGTTGCGCCGTCTGGGCTCTTTGGCCTCGAGGCCTACCGCGACGCGTGGAAGGCGATGGCTGAGATTGACGAACCGGAAGCGACGCAGCCAAGGAAGGAGTTCCACGCATGAGCGCGGCAAACACCGAAATGCGCGTACCCGTTCTGGAGATGCGTAATATCAGCAAGACGTTCGCGAGCACAAAGGCGCTCACCAATGTTTCGCTGACGGTCTATCCGGGAGAAGTCCACGCGTTGATGGGAGAGAACGGGGCTGGCAAATCGACCCTGATGAAGGTTTTGTCCGGGGCCTATGTCGCGGATCCTGGCGGCGCCGTACTCGTTGAGGGAACGCCCATCGTGGCGGGAGATCCGATCAAGGCCAAGGCAAACGGCATATCGGTCATTTACCAGGAACTGTCGCTCGCCCCAAACCTGACGGTTGCCCAGAACATGTTCCTGGGTGCCGAGCCATCACGCTATGGCGTCGTCGACAAGGCTGCGGCACGCGCCCGTGCCGAGCCAATCCTCAAGCAACTGGGCACGACGTTCGGTCCGGCGCAGCTCGTGGCGACGCTCTCGCTGGGCGAACGTCAGATGGTGGAAATTGCCCGAGCACTCACCACCAATGCGAAGATCATCGTCATGGACGAGCCGACCACTTCACTGACTTCAAGGGAGACGGAGCGCCTGTTCGAGGTCATCGCGGGCCTCAAGGCACGGGGCATCGCCGTCATCTATATCAGTCACAGGATGGAGGAAATCTACGCGCTCGCAGATCGCGTCAGCGTCCTGCGGGACAGTGCTTACGTGGGCACGCTCGAGCGTGAACAGCTATCGGCCGACCGACTGGTCTCCATGATGGTCGGTCGCGATCTCTCGACCTTCTACAAGAAGGAACACCGTACGGCGCTTCACGGGGCCAAAACCGTCCTCTCCGTGACAGATATCGGTGACGGTCGCCGGGTTCTCGGGTGTTCATTCGATGCAAAGGCAGGTGAAGTCCTTGGTATCGCCGGTCTGGTCGGATCCGGACGGACGGAGCTGGCGCGTCTTATTTTCGGTGCGGACCATAAAACGACCGGCACTGTGTCCCTCGAAGGCAAAGAGCTCGCCATCAGTGGTCCTCGCGACGCGATGGAAGCCGGGATCGCGTATCTCACCGAAGACAGGAAAGGTCTCGGACTTTTCCTCGATATGACGATCAACGAGAACATCAACATCGGCGTTATCGGCAAAGACGCCGGCCCCGGCGGTATCCTCAATTTCGCCGCCGCCCGGGAGCGTGCGGCCCGTGCCATAAAATCACTTTCCATTCGCACATTGAGCGCAAGCATCAATGTCGGCGCGCTGTCGGGTGGAAACCAGCAGAAGGCACTGATCGCTCGTCTCCTCGAAACGAAGCCCAAGGTCATCATTTTCGACGAACCGACACGCGGCGTCGACGTGGGGGCGAAGTCCGAGATTTACCGGATAATCGACGAACTCGCTCAGGCAGGCATAGCGATCGTGGTGATCTCGAGCGACTTGCCGGAGATCATCGGCATCGCCGATCGCGTCCTCGTCATGCGCGAAGGCCGGATCGCGGGCGAAGTGCTGGCGACGCCCAATCAGCCAATCAGCCAGGAAGCCATCATGGCCTTCTCCACCGGATCGGCATCGAAAGTCGCCTGAAGCCGGATAACAAAGACGACGGGATTAAAGATATGACCTCGACATCAACCGACCAGCCGAACGCGGGCAAGGCAAAATTCAGATCGACGCTCACCGCGCTCGGTATGTTGCCCGTGCTCGTCATACTGGCCATCGGCTTTCACCTGTTGAGCGGTCGCTTTTTAAGCGTCAACAACCTGTCGATCGTCATGCAGCAGGCATCGATCAACACTGTCCTGGCCGCCGGAATGACGTTCGTCATCCTGACGGGCGGCATCGATCTCTCGGTAGGCTCCATCCTTGCTGCCTCGGCTATGGTGGGCGTGATCGTGTCTCTCTGGCCGGACATCGGCATGCTGGGCATTCCGGCTGCGATCGGCGTCGGTCTCGCTTGCGGTGTTGTCAACGGAACAATCATTTCTGCGCTCAAGCTTCCGCCCTTCATCGTCACGCTCGGCTCACTGACCGCGATGCGCGGCATCGCCCGACTGCTTGGCAATGACACGACGGTTTTCAATCCCGACCTGCCGTTCGACTTCATCGGAAATGGCAGTTTCTTCGGCGTCCCATGGCTCGCGATCATCGCTCTGGCGACAATCCTGATCTCGTGGTTCATCCTGAAGCGCACGGTATTGGGGACTTGGATCTATGCTGTCGGCGGAAACGTGGAGGCAGCGCGCCTTACGGGCATCAAGGTTCCGCTGGTGCTGCTCTTCGTCTACTCGATGTCGGGTCTGCTCTCAGGGCTTGGGGGCGTGATGTCGGCGGCTCGCCTGTATGCCGCAAACGGCCTGCAGCTTGGCCAATCGTACGAACTTGATGCCATCGCCGCTGTTATTCTGGGCGGCACCAGCTTTGTCGGCGGTGTCGGTTCGATCTGGGGCACCCTCATCGGAGCCCTCATCATCGCGGTGCTGTCCAACGGCCTCATCCTCGTCGGTGTTTCGGACATCTGGCAGTACATCATCAAGGGACTTGTCATCATCGTTGCCGTGGCGCTCGACCGCTACAGGCTGAAAGGACTTAGCCGCACCTAAAGTGTGGCTGGAGGAACCGGGTTGCCGGATAACAGGCGCAGGAAGCGCCATAAGGAGGAAAATATGCGCATGATTTCGAAACTGCTCGCAGCGACTGCTCTGGCCGCAGCAATTGCAATGCCGGCAGCCGCCAAGGACCTTCAGAAGATCGGCATTTCCGTCGGTCTGCTTGGCAACCCGTTCTTCGTTGCGACCATCAAGGGCATCGAGGATCGCGCCAAGGAAATCAATCCGAACGTTCAGGTCACCTCGGTCTCGGCCGACTACGACCTCAATAAGCAGGTTTCGCAGATCGACAGCTTCATCGCTGCTGGCGTTGACATCATCATGTTGAACGCCGTCGATGCCAAGGCAATCGCCCCTGCCGTCAAGAAGGCCCAGGCTGCCGGCGTTATCGTCGCCGCCTTCGACGTTTCGGCCCCTGGCGCTGACGTCACCGTCATGACGAACAACATCAAGGCTGGTGAAGAGGCGTGCCAGTACATCGTCGATCAGCTCAAGGGTAAGGGTAACGTCGTCATCATCAACGGGCCTGCTTCTTCATCGATCCTCGACCGCGTCCAGGGTTGCAAGAACGTGCTGGCGAAGAGCCCGGACATCAAGATCCTGTCCGACGACCAGAACGGTCAGGGTTCGCGCGATGGCGGTCTTGCCGTCATGCAGGGCCTGCTGACGCGCTTCGACAAGATTGACGCCGTCTTCGCCATCAACGACCCGACTGGCATCGGTGCGGAACTTGCCGCCAAGCAGCTGAACCGCAACGAGTTCTTCATCACCGCCGTCGACGGTGCTCCGGACATTGAAAAGTCGCTCGCAAGCGGCAATTCGATGATCAAGGCATCAGCTTCCCAAGACCCCTACGTCATGGCCGGCGACGCGCTCAAGATGGCTGTCGACGTTCTGAACGGCAAGAAACCGGCGGAAAACACCGTGCTTCTCGACCCGAAGCTCATCACGGCTGACAACGTCAAGGACTACAAGGGCTGGACCGCAGCTCGCTAACGTTTCCTCCCGGGAGCTCGCCGGTGCTGTCAGGCTCGGCGAGCCCTTTCTTCAATGGAATAGGATTTAGAGCCATGTCCAAAATCGGCGTCCACTCTTTCGTTTGGAGCGCTGGCTCGTCTCGCGACGAGCTTGAGCGCACGCTTGCGAGATCGCATGAACTCGGCTTCAAGCTCGTGGAGTTTTCATATCTCGATCCCAAGCTGGTCGACGTGAAGTGGCTCTCGTCTCGCATCCGGGAACTGGATCTCGATGTCGCAGTGAGCATGGGCCTGCCGGCTGATGGCGACATCTCCAGCAATAATCCGGCGGTGGTCGCCAACGGTGAGGCCATATTGGACAGAGCGGTTGCGCTCGTCCGCGATCTTGGTGGCACAAAACTCGCCGGCATCTTGAGTTCCTCGCACGGAAAACAGGAGCGCGCATTATCTCGCAAGGCATGGGATACCAGCGTCAGCACGCTTTCACGCGTCGCCGATCGCGCAAGGGAAGCAGGCGTGACCCTCAATCTCGAGATCGTCAACCGTTTCGAAAGCAATATGCTCAATACGGCAGCCCAAGGTCTGGCCTACATCAACGACACAGGTGCTTCGAACGTCTTTCTGCATCTCGACACCTTCCACATGAACATTGAGGAAGCTGACGTCGGATTGGCAATACGCAATGCCGCCGATAAAATCGGCTATGTCCACATCGGTGAAAGCCATCGCGGATTTCTTGGGACCGGCAACATCGATTTTGCCGCGATCTTCGATGCTTTGATCGCCATCGGATGGGACGACTACGTCACGTTCGAATCCTTCTCAACGGCTATCGTTGACAAAGACTTGTCGTTGAAGACGGCGATCTGGCGAAATCTCTGGGACGATAATGTTGCGTTGGCTCGGCATGCACGCCAGTTCATTGAACTCGGCTTGGAAACCGCGCGGCTCAAAGCCGAGCTCGTCAAGAATGCTCAAGCGCCATCAGCATAGAGTTGTCGAACAAATAATATCGAGCAGGGGCAAAGCACCAGACCGCGAAGCCCTTGCCTGCATTCATTACCGTCCAACTTCTTGGGGATTCCTGGAACAAAACGAGAATAAGGACTGGCTCGCCAATTTGTAAGCGTTACGAAGATCTTTTCGAGCTGATCGGATCGGCGACCCGACAGTCGTAGTACGCATCATCGATCTGTGTCTTGAAGAACAGGTGGGCGGGTCGGTCATCGCCGGCGATCTCTACGATGGCGATCAGACGTCGATGAAGAGCGCGAGGTTCCTAGCCGAGCAGCGTGCGCGTTTGCACGAGGCAGGTATCAGGGCGTTTATAATACGCGGCAACCATGATGCGCTTTCCAAAATCACCGCCGAGCTAGTCATGCCGGACTCCGTCAAAGTGTTCGGTTCCTTAGCTGAAACCATTGCCATCGACCGCGCTCCCGGTGGATTCCCCGTCGCCATACACGGCTGAGTTTTGCCAAGCCGCAAGCGTCCGACCTCCGCCAATCGATGTGGTCCTCGAGGCCAAAAGCTCATTGGAGCGCCTTTCTTCCGTAGTGTCCGCCGACCATCTAGTTGGCCGTAAGCGGGGCCGCCGAACTCGCATGGCGCATCCGGCGAGACGCCGACCTTCTCGCACCGAGCTCGAGACGCACGGCGCGGTCATCGGGAATGTCTGGATCGAGAAAGTCGTTACGTCGCCGGTCGCGCCCACACGCCTGGATGCGCGGCCGGGTGCCTTGGACGAACTCGCGACGATCATCGACAGCGAGATCCACGGCTCGACCGAGTATCGGCGACGGAAAACACCCGACAGCTACCACCGCCGCTGATAGAAATTCAGTGTCGGAAACCCGACCAAGGATCATGATCGCTTTCTTCCAGGTGCGGCGCCTCCAGTTAAGATGGGCATTTCGGCGCCACCAGAAAGATGATTCAAATATAATCCAAGCATTCCAGACGAATGAAGAGACTTCACACTCATATTTGTCGCTCGAAAATATGCGTTGTTCTTCAATGAATAAAATCTCGTGTTAAACGCGAAATAATATTAACTTTATATGATGCATTGATTTAGATTGGGAAAATATTCCCTTATTGATCTCGGCCGTTTTGCAATATTTGGGACATTCGCAGATATCTCCTGCACTTTTCCGTTGGCAATTGACCGCGCCGAGAACATTGTCATAATAATTTTGCACACGTGCTCAATTTTGTCATTCGGTCGTTACGTTCGCCCCCTAGAGCGAGATACGCCACGTTTTTCGTGGGGCTTGCGGAACGGCCATCAACACCAGTGATGACCCGTCAAGAGGCCTCACACTGCTCTTTGGGGAGACGAAGAAGATGACCATTTTGCCGACACTGAAATCGCTTACCATAGCGGCCGCTATTCTGGCCTCGACCTCCGCATTCGCACTTGCCAAGGACGTTCACATCAGCGTCTGGGCCGGCGGCACCGGTCCGAACGACGTTTATCGCCTCGATGCCATTGAGATCGCTGCCCAGCAGCTTCAGCGCGAAGCTGCGCTGAAGGGCGAAGATCTGAAGATCATTGTAGAAAAGACCCCTTATTCCGGCTGGGACGATTTCAAGCAGGCTCTGACGCTTGCCGCCGAAGCTAAGAAGGCTCCGAACATCGTCGTCAGCGGCCATGAAGATATCGCTCCCTGGTCGCAGGCCGGCCTTATCGTTCCGGTCGAAGACTATGTCGACCTCGATTCCTGGCCATTGAACGACATCTACGAAAACCTGATGCAGATCGCCTCCTACAATGGTTCGGTCTACGGTATCCCGCAGGACGCCGAATCCCGCCCGATGCTGTTCTGGAAGCCGCATATGAAGGCGATCGGCTACAGCGATGCTGACCTTGACGCGCTGCCGCAGAACGTCAAGGACGGCAAGTACACGATGAAGAACCTGCTCGAAGACGCCAAGAAGATGCAGGACAAGGGCCTCGTGCAGCCCGGCTACGGCTTCTATCCGCGTACCAGCAACGGTCCTGATTACTGGCAGTTCTACACCTCCTTCGGCGGCGTCATGGAAGAAAACGGCAAGCTCGTTTTCGACAAGGCTTCCATGAAGCGCACCTATCAGTTCTTCGCAGACGCCGTTGCATCGGGCGTCACCAAGAAGAACCATATCGGCATGCCGGGCGACCAGTGGTGGAAGGAAGTCTCCTCCGGCAAGGCCGGTATCTGGGACGCCGGCACCTGGCACTATGCCCGCATGGTCAATCAGGAAGGTCTGAAGGACTTCTTCGGCAACATCGTCTTCACGCTAATCCCGGCCGGCGAAGGCGGCAAGGCCAACACGCTGACGCACCCGCTCGTCTACCTGCTGACGGCTGGCCACAGCGATGAAGACACTCAGATCGCCGCCCAGCTGATCACGATTGCTTCCGAGCCGCGCATCAACGCGCTGCATGCGATCAAGTCGGCTCACCTCGGCGTCTCCAAGTCCGAAGCGGCTGTCGATTTCTACGCCGCCGACCGCTGGGCTCGCGAAGCAACCGAACGCCTGCTGCCCTACGCCAATGCGATGCCGAACAATTCCGACTTCGGCACCTACTGGAACATCATGTGGAAGAACCTTGAAGCGTCCTGGACGGGCGCCAAGGCTGTCGACGCTGCCGTAAACGATGCCGAGAGCGAGCTGAAGAGCACGCTCGGCGACAAGATCGTCATCCGCTAAGATCGACGTACCTGCCGGGGGGCGGCCATGCGCTGCCTCCCGGTCCGTCGTCCAAGAGGGGACTTCCATGAGATCGTCCAGAACGCTCGGGCTGGTGATGATTTCGCCTGCGGCGATCATGATCATCCTGTTCTTCCTTTTGCCGGTCGTTCTGACGGCCGTCTTCTCGATGACGAACATGACGACCGCAACCAGTATTTCCGGCGGCGTCTATCAGGTCGCGCCGAATTCGCTGATCACGCTCAGATCCACCATGCCCGATATTGCCGATTTGCTCGGTGAACCGCGATATACGATCGACGAGGGCGGGCTCAAGGCGGTCGAGGGTCTCAATCTTTCCTCCGGCATCGTCTCGGAATTGCGCGAAAAACATATGGGTGAGGTCTTCCCGTCGCGCCGCGAAATCGAGCGCATGATCAAGGACCTGAAGGACCGTCCCTCGACGCGTGATGTCAAACAGATCTCTGACCAGTTCAACCGCTCGGTCGTCAATGCGCGCTTCGACAGCAGGGACCAGCTTTTCTCCGCGCTCGATGCGCTCGGCTTCAAGCTGACGCCGGAGCAGAAGGATACCGTGGCGAAGGCAACATATACCGGCTGGACTTGGACGACGGATAATTTCTCGCGCATGGCCTCCTCACCGGATATGGCCCGCGTTCTTCTCAACACCGTGCTCTATGTCGCGCTGGTGCTGATGATCTTCAACGTCGGTTACGCGCTGCTGCTTGCCATCTGGACCCATTATATGCCGGCCGCAACCGCGTCCTTTTTCCGTGGCGTCTGGCTGCTGCCGCGCATCACGCCCGTCGTCATCTATGTGATGCTCTGGAAGTGGCTGGCCTGGGATACCGGCTTCATTTCCACGTTGATGGGCAAATTCGGCTATCCACCGAAGAATTACCTGCTCGACAACGCCTTCAATGCCTGGGTCTTCGTTGTCATGATCAATGGCTTCATCGGCGCCTCCATGGGCATGCTGGTCTTCTCGTCGGCGATGAAGGCCATTCCGAAGAGCCAGTTCTACGCAAGCGAAGTCGACGGCGCATCACGCTGGCAGCAAATCCGCTACATCGTCCTGCCGCAGATGCGCTGGCCGATCCTCTTCGTCACCTGCTACCAGACGCTCTCGCTTCTTGCCTCGTTCAACGAAATCCTGCTTTCGACGAATGGCGGACCCGGCAGGGCGACGGAGATCTGGGCACTCGCGGCCTATCATACGGCGCTCAACAACTATGCCGGCAACCTCGAATATGGGCTGGGTGCGGCCATGGCCCTCGTGCTGGTCGTCATCGGCGTGACGTTGTCGCTGATCTATCTGCGCATCTTCAACTACGGCACGCTTGTCGCCAAGCCGCTGATTGAGGACTGACCATGACCGAGAAAGCGCAACCTTCCGCGAATTTCAGCAGTTGGCCGGTCATTGCCACGCTGGCGGTCCTCAGCCTGCCACTGCTCCTGATGTATGCGTATTTCTTCGTCGACACGGTAACGGTGAAGCAGGTGGGCTCGCTCTTGCCGTCAGGCTTCACCCTCCAGCCGTGGCGCTTCCTCTGGCAGACGACCGAGGGGAAGCCGAATATCTGGGTCGTGACGCTCAACACGCTGCTTTTCGCCGCCAGCACCACGAGCGTCGTCGTCATCGTCTCGTCGATGGCAGGCTATGTGCTGTCGCGGCTCAACGTCCCGGCGCGGGGATTTTTCCTCGCCGGCGTCATGGTGCTGCATGCCTTTCCGTCGGTGACGCTCATCATCTCAATTTTCATCGTGTTGCAGATGATCGGCCTCTACAATTCGCTGATCGGCGTGATCCTGGTGAAAGCGGCGATTGATCTGCCGCTCGGCATCTGGCTGATGAAGGGTTTTTACGACACCGTACCCTGGGAAATCGAAATGGCCGGTGTCGTCGATGGCGCTTCTCGCTTTCGTGTCTGGCGCAGCCTCGTGCTGCCACAGGTCGGCCCCGGCATAATGGCGCTTGCACTCTTCTCGTTCCTGTCGGGCTGGGGTGAATTTATCCTGCCGCAGGTTCTCGCTCCCGGCAATCAGGTCCAGGTGCTATCAGTCTATCTCGCCGGCTTCCTCGGCGACGATAACAACTACGATTTCAACATGTTCAAGGCGGTCGGGGTGTTCTATGTCATCCCGGTTCTGATCGTCTATGCACTCTTCCACAAATATCTCATGAACATCTATGGCGGCGGGAGCAAAGGCTGATGCGCATCCTCCTCGACAATTTTTCGAAGAGCTTCGGCTCCACCAAGGTCATCGAGAACATGAAGCTCGAAGTCGGCAGCGGCGAGATGCTGGCGCTGCTTGGCCCTTCCGGCTGCGGCAAGTCGACAACGCTTTTTGCCATCTGCGGTATCCACCGGCCGACGGGCGGTCGCATCCTGTTCGGCGAGCGCGATGTCACCGACCTGCCGAGCCAGATGCGCAATGTCGGCGTCGTCTTCCAGTCCTACGCGCTCTATCCGCATATGACGGTGGCCGAGAATATCGGCTTTCCCCTAAAGGTGAAGGGTGTCAATGCAGCCGAGATCCGCAAGGAGGTCGAGCGCATTTCCCGTCTCGTGCAGATCGGCAACCTGATGGAGCGCCGGCCAGCGCAGCTTTCAGGCGGTCAGCAGCAGCGTGTGGCCCTTGCTCGCGCGCTCATCCGCAAGCCGGACGTGTTGCTGCTCGACGAGCCGCTCGCCAATCTCGACGCGAAGCTTCGCCTCGAAATGCGTTCGGAAATTCGCCGTATCCAGCGTGAGACCGGCATCACCGCCATCCTCGTCACCCACGATCAGGTGGAAGCAATGAGCATGTGCGACCGTATCGCTATCATGAAGGAAGGCGAGATCGTGCAGATCGCTACGCCGGCCGAAATGTACAACGACCCGCGAACCTCCTTTGTCGCCGGCTTTCTCGGCAATCCGCCGATCACGTTCCTGCGCGGCGTCATGAAGGACGGTGCTTTTGCCATGCCGGAAAGCGAGATCCGTGTGCCGATATCGGTCACGGCTGCCGAGGGCACCAAGCTGACGCTCGGCGTGCGCCCCGAGCATTTCAATCCTGCTGGCGATATCGCCGTTTCCGGCAAGGTCACCTTCGCCGAAACGCAGGGTCGCGAAAACCTCTACGACGTGCAGCTCTCGGGTGGTTCGCTGCTGCGCTCCATCCAACCGGTCCGCAATGACATCACCATTGGGGACGAGGTGCAGTGGGCGATCGACAGTAAGGGCGTGTTCGTCTTCGACGAAGAGGGCCGGAGGCTTTGAACGATGCGTGATTTTTCGTCTTTCTTCGAACGGTATGGCTGGCCCTCCGGCAAGGGAACGTTGCCTTTCTGCATCGGCCATCGCGGCGCAAGCGGTCATGAGCGGGAAAACACGCTCGAAGCCTTCCAGCGTGCCGCCGAGCTCGGCACGGAAATGTGGGAGCTTGATACCCAGCTCACCAAAGATGGCGTGGTCGTGGTCTCGCACGATGATCACCTCGAGCGAGTCTTCGGCATCGACTGCCGTATTTCGGAGATGACGGCGGCTGAGCTTGCTGTCCTGGAAGGCGTCAATGTTCCGACCTTCGAGGCGGTCGCGGCGCTCGGGAGGCGGACCAATACGGGACTCTACATCGAGCTCAAGGCACCAGGTACCGGGCTGCTGTGCTGGCAGCACTTAGCTGAAAAGAATCAGCGCTTTGCCTGCCTCGGCTCCTTCGATACTGCACAGGTGCGTGAGCTTCGCGAAGCTGGCTGCGACTATCCGCTCTCGGTCCTGATCCGCGTCGGACATGATCCCCATGCGGCGGGTGACGAGGCTGGAGCCGACATCCTGCATCTCTGCTGGGAACGAGCCGGCGAACGGCCGCAGGATCTTGTAAGCGAAGAGCTGATGCAGCGCACTTTCGACGGGGGCCGCGAGATCGTCCTGTGGCACGAGGAGCGGCCGGCTATCCTTTCCGGCATTATGAAACTTCCGGTACTTGGCATCTGTACGGACCTGCCCGATCTGATGCGCCCGGCCGCGGGAGATGAAGGTCATGGCAGACAAGGATAACAAGGGGCCGAGAAAGGTTACGTCCTTCGACGTGGCGCGTGTCGCAGGCGTTTCGCGTGCAGCGGTCTCGCGCGCCTTCACGCCGGATGCCAGCGTTTCGCCAAAGACGCGCGAAAAGGTCTATCAGGCGGCCAAGGAACTCGGCTACCGGGTGAACTATCTAGCCCGCAGCCTTACCAACAAGCGCTCCGATCTCGTCGGCCTTGTCGCCGCCGGTCTCGACAACCCGTTCCGTACGCTGCAGATCGAGAATCTGGCGCGCGTGCTGATTGCCCGCAACTTCCGTCCGATCCTGCTGCCAACCTCGAAAGAAGCCGACACCTCGACCGTCATTGGCCAGTTGCTGCATTACGCTGTCTCCGGTGTCATCGTGACGTCGGACGCTCCGCCAACGGAAATCTGCGAGCAATGTGCGGCCGAGGGGGTACCGATCGTCCTGATCAACAAGGGCGATGATATTCCCTTCGTCGACCGCATCATCTCCGACGATCGGATGGCCGGTCACCTCGCCGCCACGCATCTGATCGAAAGCGGCGTCAAGGCGCCGGCGGTCATGGCAGCGCCCGCCATTTCCTACACGGCAAGGCGACGAAGCGAGGCATTCATGACGGCCTGTCGGCAGCTCGGGCTCGAACCACGTATGATCGAGGTGAAAATCAACGACTATCAGAGCGGCTACGACGCAGCCGCCGGGCTTACCTCCCTCGGTATCGACGGCCTGTTCTGTGCCAACGACTATATGGCCTGTGGCGTAATCGACCGCATCATGAAGGGGCTCGGTCGCGCGGATCAGCCGCCGCTGCGCATCGTCGGCCATGATGACATCCCTCAGGCAGGCTGGGCCGCTTACGACATCACGACCATTCGTCAGCCGTGCGATTTCCAGGCCGAACAGGCGGTCGATCTGCTGATGAGCAGGATGGCCGAACCGGATATGACGGCCCGCGTCGAATTTACCCCCGTGACGCTGATAAAAAGAAGGACTACTTGATGAATTCCGCATTCGACGCCTCCGCCTTGACCGCACGGGCGGAAGTCGCAATCGACGTGGCCCGCAGGGTTGGACGCGAGGCCGCGCGTTTCAGACGTGAAGGAAATCCGGGCGCGCTGCGCGTCGAAAACAAGGGGTTGCAGGATTTCGTTACTATTGCGGACAAGCAGGCAGAACAGGCGATCCGTGAAGCACTGCTGGCGCGCTTTCCCGATGATACGTTCATGGGCGAGGAAACCGGCGGACAGTCCGGCTCGGCTGGCACATGGGTCGTTGATCCCATCGACGGCACGACCAATTATATCAGGGGCTTCCGCCACTGGGGCGTCTCCATCGCATTGGTCGTTGATGGCAAGGTGGAGATTGGCGTGGTCTATGACGCGGCCAACGATCAGGTCTTTTCCGCGATCCGCGGCAAGGGCGCCTTCAAGGAGAGCCAGGCGATCCAGGCTGCTCCGACCACTGATCCCTCCAATGCGATTGTCGTGCTTGGCCATTCGCGCAAGACGAGTTTTGACGACTATGCGGCGCTGTCCAAGCGGCTTTATGAGCGCGGAATGGATTATCGCCGCATGGGTGCGGCAGCAATCGATCTCGTGCGTGTGGCGGAAGGTGTTTCCGATCTTTTCTACGAACGGCATCTCAATGCCTGGGATATGCTGGCGGGCGCGCTGATCGCTGCCGAGGCCGGTGCCAAGGTCGCCATACCGCCTGTCGCAAGGCTGCTGGAGAATGGTGGTCCCGTTATCGCCTATTCGCCAGGCTTGGCCGAGGAATTCGCCTTCCTCATCGAATTCGAGGGATTGGCGGGTTGATCAGCCCGCCATGCGTTTTAGCCATGCCTGCTCGGTTGCAGGGGCTTCGTCCGTGGTGACCTGATCGGGTTTCAACGCCATAAGCGCCGAGAAATTCGCCCATTCGGCATCGCTGAAACCGCCGTCGGGATCCTTCAACGTGAAGGTCCAGGCATCGACCTGTTTGCCTTCGCTGTGGCAAAGCGCAATCATGTCGAAACCTGCCTTTGCGGCGTCACGCAGCATCGGCCAGTAGAGGTAGATGGTTTCCGGTTCTGTCGGGCCGCGCAGATCGGCAAGCAGTTCCCTTTCGACCGCTTTCCAGCCTTCGGCCCTATAGATATTGCCGAGCTTGTCGGTGGGGTCGATGCCGCGGCGCAGATGCGGCAGCTTCTCCTTGACAGCCAGGATCAGCTCCAGACTGCCGGCGCTAACGATGACGGAAGCGGAAATCCGCTGCAGGTGTTCGGCCAGATGAGCGATGCCTTTTTGACCGATTGCTTCGTAATCGTCCTTCATATCGAACTGCAGCAACGCGTCCGGATGGGCCGATTGCAGCATGGCGGCCAGATCTTCGCTGTAGAGGAGGGGACGATCGCCGTCCTTCATGCGCAGGCCGCGCAGCTCAGCAAGGCTCTTTTCGGCAATGAGGCCATGCCCCGTCGTCTCGCCTTCCAGCTCCTCGTCATGCAGCACGACGAAACCACCATCGGCGCGCACCCTGAGGTCCAGCTCCATCGAGGCGCCGGCCTTGAAGCCTTCCGCCATTACCTCCGCCGAAAACAGCGGATCGGCCATGCGTCGGCGCAGCCGGTGCCATTTCAGCAGGGTTGCATGACCCTCGAGCACGATCTGAAGTCCGCGTGCATCCGACATTTCGTCATCCTCGGCATATTTGTGTTGGACCCTTCGTGCATTGGAAAATGCTTGATTCTCAAGAGGAGTTCGCAAACCTGGTCCAAGCCCAGATGAAGCCTTTTCACAGGTCGTTCTTCCGGCGGCATCTTGATGCAGTGCAGGCGCGTAATTTAGAATACTATTTTTGTAGACAATATATCCTGGGTGCGCGATCCATGCGAAAATGACCACGCGGTTTTCCAGGAGGCGGCGTATGTTTGCGGCATTCAAAACGTTCCTTGTCAGGTTCTTCCGAGGCCACGAGCAGCCGGTGTTTGATACATCTGCCCGCGTAATGGCAGAGGATTCCGAAAGCCGAATGCGCAGTCTGCGGGAAGAAGAACTGTTCTTCTGGCAGCCGACGCCACTCTCCTGGTATTGAGTTTAGCCGTTATAAGCCTTGGCGACCGCCTCCGAGGCGGCGCCGATATCCGCAGGCAAACCGGCCTGCCGCAGGCCTCGCCGTAGGCCACGACACCTGCGAGGACGATCTGGAACGTCGCTCGTTGGCCCGTATGATTCAATCGGATGAGATGCGACAGCTCGGTGCCGACACCGGCTGTCAACTCAACGCCCAGCCCCGCTGCAAAGCGGATGATGAAAGCGGGTTCCATGCCTGCCGGTACGGAGACGGTGGTCACCAGGTTTGAAGCCTGTTCGGCGGGTACCCAAAGGCTTGCTCCCAGCGCCAACAAACCGGCCCGGCTCGCGGAAGCGGCCTTCTCGTGACGCGCGATGGTCTGTTCGATATTCTCCGCCTCGACCCGGTCGAGTGCTGCCTCGAGTGCGAAGAATTCCAGCGGCGCGGGCGTTCCGGGAAGGGCGCCGCGGCCGCCATCCAGCCAGGCTTTCAGGTCGGCGAGCGACAGGATTGAATCGCGCGGGGCGTCGTCACGCAGGATCAGCCCCCAGGCGCACGGGCTGACCGACAAGGCGGAGACACCGGCGGGTCCTCCAAGCGCCTTCTGAGGGCCGATGACGGCTATATCGATGCCCAATCCATCGACATCGAGTCGATGACCGCCGACGGACGCCACCGCATCGACCACCGTTACAATGCCCCGCCCCCGTGCCAGGGTGATAATCTCAGGCAGGGGATTGAGGATGCCGCTTGCCGATTCCGCGTGAACGAGCGCCAGTACATGGATACCGGGATTGGCATCCAGCGCTGCTGCAATCGTCTCGGCCTCTATCGGCAGGCCTGGTTGGGCGGTGACATCGATGACGTTAGCGCCGCCCCGCCGCAGCCATTGCCCGAACCAGCCGCCATAGGGGCTGGTAACGATGTTCAGCGCCGAAAGGCCGGGCCTGGCAAGGCTAGTCGCGACCGCTTCAAGCGCTACGACGGCTTCGGCTTGCACCAGCAGCACGTCGTTGTCCGTCTTTAGGGCGGCGCCGATACGGCGGGCGAGGGTGGCGTAACGTTTGGCCGGATAGACCGGCGCACCATAAAGCGGGTTCCAGACCTCGGTCATGGGCGGGTTCCTTCAAACGGGTTCGGTCACGAGACGCGGCACGGCTGCGATGAGCCGGCGGGCCGCATCGGATCGCGGTGCCGTGACCACATCGGCTGCCGGTCCTTCCTCGACAACGCGGCCGGCATCCATGATGGCGATGCGATGCGAGATCGCCCGCACCACGGCGAGGTCGTGGGATATGAAGAGATAGGCAAGGCCGCGCTCTCGCTGCAGCGCGACCAGCAGTTCGAGAATGCGGCCGCGAATGGTGACGTCAAGCGCGGAAACGGCCTCATCGAGCACCAGCAGCGATGGCCTTGTGGCAACGGCTCGGGCAATGGCAACGCGCTGGCGCTGCCCTCCCGAAAGCGTGTGAACGGGGCGTGAAGCAAAGGCGGCGGGGAGACCGACACGTTCGAGCAGCGTGATGATTTCTGCTTGCCGTTGCTTGCGGTCGGCAATGCCGTGGATGCGTAGCGGGTCGCTCAGACCCGAGGCCACAGTGGCGAGAGGATTGAAAGCGCCGAGTGTATCCTGAAACACCAACTGCATGCGCGCTCGTCGGCGCCGCAGTTCGGCGCCGCGAAGTGAGAGCCAATCTTCCCCTTCAAAGCGGATGCAACCGGAATCAGGCTGCATCAAGCGCAGGAGCACGCGCGACAAAGTCGATTTTCCGCTGCCCGAAGCGCCGACCAGTCCCAACGTCTCGCCTGCTGCAATTCCTAGTGAAACATTGTCGAGAGCGGCAACCTGCCGACCGGCGGTGAAATAGGCTTTCGACAATCCGTCGATAGTCAGAAGCTCGCTCATGAGGCCACCTGCGCGATCAGCGGCGGCGTGGAAAGATCGCGATGGCTGGCAATAAGGGCGGCGGTATAGTTCTCCACCGGTGACGACAGAACCGACCGGACGGGACCCGTCTCGATCCGTTCTCCATTGTGGAAGACCGCGATGCGATCGACGAAACCGGAGGCGAGCGCGATATCATGGGTGATGAAGAGCAGTGTCATGCCTTCTTCACGCACCAACCCATCAAGTAAATGGACGATTTCGGCCTGGACCACCACGTCGAGTGCACTAGTCGCCTCGTCGGCGATCAGGAAAGCGGGCCTTGCCGCAACAGCAGCTGCAATCGCCACACGCTGTCGCTGGCCGCCCGACAGTTGATGGGGGAAAGCGCGCATGGCGCTTGCGGGCTGTGGTAGTCGCACCCGGCCCAGAAGTTCTTCGGCATGGGCGTAGGCTTGCCGCCAGTCGAGGCGGAGATGTCTTTTGGCGACTTCGGCAACCTGTTCACCAATGGTCAGCACCGGATTGAGGCTGGTGCCGGGATCCTGAAAAATAAAGCCGAAATCGCGGCCGGGGAGCGGAGCATGGCCGAGTACCGGCCATGCTATTTCGCCTTCGACCTGGGCCTGCTCCGGCAAAAGGCTGGCAAGGGCCTGGGCAAGCGTGCTTTTGCCCGAACCGCTCTCGCCTATGATCGCCAGCCTCTCACCCCTGATAATATCGAGGTCGATGGCTTTCAGAGCAGCCTCCCGTCCGTAGCGGACCGAAAGGTTTCTCACGCTGCAAAATGGCGGGCTCATCGCGCGCCTCCTTCGGAACCAAGTGACTTAGTCAGGCCTTCGCTGAAGAGGTGGACGCCGAGCACGGTGGCCGCCAGCGCCAGGCCAGGCAGAACCGAAAGATAGGCGGCGGAACGCAACACGCTACGGCCCTCGGCAATCATCGAGCCCCAAGTGGCAAGGTTGGGATTGCCGAGGCCGAGAAAGGAAAGGGCAGCTTCTGTGAGGATCGCGCCGGCGACGATGGTGGCCGATAGCGCCAGGACCGGCGGCAGGGCGTTCGGCAGGATTTCCTTAAAGGCGATCTCGGCCGGATGCATGCCGATCACGCGCGCGGCCGCGACATAATCCCGCTCGCGGATCGACAAGACCTGCGCCCGCGTCAGGCGTGCCGGATCGGCCCAGCTGCCGAGCGCAATGGCGAAAACGACGACCGGCGTCGATACGCCGATGATGCTGACGAAGGCGAGCGCCAGCAGAAAGCCCGGAACGATTTGAAAGGCGTCGACCACTCGCATCAGTGCCTCGTCGACCGCCCCGCCGGCAAAACCCGCGGCCATGCCGACACAGAGGCCAAGCACCATGGCGGAGAGAGCCGCGGCAATGCCGACGGCAAGCGAAGTCCGCGCGCCATAGAGCAGGCCGGCGAGTACATCGCGACCAAGCCGGTCCGTGCCGAGCGGCAGGCTGCGATCGGAGAAGGGCGAAAGCAACGCCCGGCCGGCAATCCGCAGCGGATCTCCCGGCGATATTATGGGGGCGAGCAGGCCGACAATAAGTAGAACCGCCAGAATGACCAGGCCGATCGTCCCCTCAGGGGTGCAAAGGAGACGCCTGAGCCAGGTCATGCGCGGCCCTCCGACGCGCCAATGCGCGGATCAAGCGCCGCGTAAACGAGGTCGACGATGAAATTGACACAGATGACGAGAACGGCGCTCGTGACGATGATGCCCATCAAGAGCGGCGCATCACGGCCGTTAACGGCCTCTTGCGCCAGCCTGCCGAAACCAGGAATGGCAAAGACGCTCTCGATCACCACGCTGCCGCCGAGCATGGCTGCGGACTGCAGGCCCAGCATGGTGACGAGCGGTAAGAGCGCATTGCGCGCCACATGGCGAAGCACGATGCGGCTGCGCGACAGGCCCTTCGCCCGAGCAAACAGCACGAAATCGAGCTTCCAGGCTTCCGCCATGCCGGAGCGCATGACACGCAGAAACAGGGCCAGATAGATGAAGGCCAGCGCCCCGACCGGTAGGACAAGATGTTCTACGATGTCGAGAACGCGCGAAAGCCCTGATTTGCCGGAAGCAATGGTCTCGATGCCGGCGATCGGCAGCCAGCGCAGCTTGACCGAGAAAAGGATACTGAGCACCAGTCCCAGCCAAAAGCTCGGAACGGCATAGATGATCAGCGACCCGATCGAGAGAATACGGTCGCGCAGACTTCCTGGCCTTGCACCGGCGAGGATGCCGAGCGCCGAGCCGAGCCCGAAGGCGAGCGCCGTTGCACTTCCCATCAGAAGCAGCGTGTTCGGCAGCCGCTCGGCGATGAGATCCCGCACTGGCCGGTTGAATGCCACCGACCAGCCGAGGTCGAGATGAACGAGCGCCGAAAGATAAAGCCACAGACGGGCAAAGACGGATTGATCGAGGCCGTAACTCTCCCGTAGCGATTTGATGAGAGCTGCATCGCCGCCGCCGATCGCGCCGATATAGGCGTCGACGGCATCGCCGGAGGCGGATTCCAGCAGGAAGAAGCTGAAGATGACAACGATCATCAGCACCGGAATGCTGCTGATGATCCTGCGTCTCAGGAGGATGAGTGCACGTTTCACGCCGGACAAGGCCTCTGAGGGAAATCCGCCTTCGAGCCTATCACGATTGCAGCGCAGTATCGCCCCAGTTCGAGACCGCCCAGCGCGGATTGTCGGAGACGTTCAGCACGGTGTCGCGGGCGACCGTGATGAAGCCCCATTCAGCGACATTGATCAGAGGCAGTTCGGCCACCACGAGCTCCTGGAACTTGTAATACAGATCGGTGCGCGCAGCCGTATCCACCGTTTCAGAAGCCTGCTCTATGATCTTGTCGAGTTCGGCGCTGACATAACCACCCTGGTTTGAGAAAGGCACGCCGTCGGGCGTTCCGGACTGAACCAAGATGGTGGTTGAGATCGCCGGATCGCCACGGAAGACTGGAGGACCCACCGCAATGTCGAAATCATGGTCGGTATAGACCGCCTTTTGGTGCGCAGCCGCATCGGCATTGACGATGACGGCATCGATACCGACGACGGCAAGCGCCTGGCGCAGATAATCGCCGAACTGGCGTGTTTCGTTGAAATAAGGCGCCGGCCGCAGCTTGAGCTGAAAACGATTGCCGTCGGGTCCTCTCGTATAACCGCCCTGGTCCAGGAGATCGTTTGCTGCCTGCACGTCGAAATTATAATTCGCGACGTCCGCCGTGTAGAATTCCTTGGAATTCTTGGGGATTGGGCCGGTCGATTCCGTTGCGTAACCGAGGAAGATCGTGTCGACGACGAATTTCTTGTCGATGGCATGCGCGAGGGCCTGACGGACTCTCAAATCCGAGAGTTCCTTGCGGCGATGATTGATCTCAATGATGAGCTGATAGGTCAGAGCTTCATAGCCCTTGGAGATCACCTTGATGCCGTTGACCTTGGAAATCCGGTCGAGATCGGCAAGCGGCACTGCCGAGAAGGCGGCGAGATGGATCTCCTCGGCTTCGAGGGCGGCACCCGCCGATTCACGATCCGGCAGCACACGGTAGACGATTTCGTTAAGCTTCGGCTCACCCTTGTGCCAGTAATTTTCGTTGCGCGTCAGCCGGTAGTATTCGCCCGGCTTGTATTCGGCGAACTTGAAGGGCCCGGTGCCGATGAGTGTATTATTGGCCGGGTTCTTGGCGATGTCGGTGCCCTCGAAAATATGTTTGGCGACGACGCTCGTGACGGCGGGAAGCGCATTGCGGATGAGCTGGAAGGGCGTCGGCTTCGAAAAGCGGAAGATCGCCGTGTGGTCATCGGGCGTATCGACCGCTTGCAGATTAGCGAAAACGAGCCGGCCGAGATTCTGAAGCGGCTTCCAGACGTTGAGTGCGGAGAAGGCGACGTCGGCGGAGGTGAAGGGCTTGCCGTCATGCCAGGTGGCGTTTTCGCGCAGTTTGAAGGTGACCGAGAGTCCGTCGGGTGAGCCTTCCCAAGACGTGGCAAGACGCGGTGCCAGTCCGTCCGCGCCTTCATAGGAGGCTTCGGCGAGCGGTTCGATGACCTTGCTCGAGACGAAGAAGACACCGTTCGAGGCAACAATGGCGGGGTTAAGATTCTTCGGCTCGGAGTCGGCCGCGACGATCAGGCGCCCGCCGGCCGGCACGTCCTGGGCCAGAGTAATGCGCGACAGTGCGGTTGAGCCAAGCAGCAGTGCCGTGCTCTTCAGCAGGCTGCGCCGAGAGATATCTGTGAAAGTCATACCCCCTCCAATCCTTGAAAATTCAATAGCCCATATTCGAGTTGAAACGGTAATTGTGACAGGAATTAAATTCGAACAGGATGGCCGGGCGAGATATTTCTTGTCACCCAGCCATTATTTTTCAGCGGCCGCCGATGGCGAGCCGGGGCACGTCGGCGCCGAGATTGCGATAGGCCGCTCCCGGATGCGGCGCAACGAGTCGCGGTCCTGCACTACCGAGTTTTTCGCGCAGCGTGCCTTCCCGGTATTCGGTCTTATAGACGCCGCGCTTCTGCAGTTCCGGCACGAGCAAATCGACGGTATCTTCGAAGCTCTCGGGCGTCACCGCATAGGCAAGATTGAAGCCGTCGACATCGGTATCCTCGACCCATTCCTGCATCAGGTCGGCGACCGTCGACGGCGAGCCGACAAAGACCGGGCCGAAGCCGCCGACGCCCACCCAGTCCGCCATTTCGCGCACCGTCCATTCCTTGCCCGGATCGATGGTCGTGAAGGTTTCGACGGCCGATTGCACCGCATTCGTATAACGATGGCGCAAGACTTCGTCGGGGCCGAACTGGCCGAAGTCGATGCCCGTCCAGCCGGAGATCAGCGTCAGCGCACCTTCGAAGGACGCGTACTCGCGATATTCGTTGAACTTGCGCTGCGCCTCGGTATCGGTCTCGCCGAGCACGACGGTTTGCAGGTTGAAGGCGAGGATTTCCCGCGGATTGCGGCCGAGCCGTTCGGCGGCCTGGCGAACATTCGCGACATAGCGCTTCAATACAGCCTTGGAAGGTGCTGCCACAAAGATGCATTCGGCATGCGCACCGGCAAAGTCCTTGCCGCGGCTGGAGGCGCCGGCCTGGTAGAGCACCGGGGTGCGCTGCGGCGAGGGCTCGCTCAGGTGAATGCCGGGAACCGTGAAATATTTGCCGGAATGATTGATCGGATGAACCTTTTCCGGATGCGTGAAGATGCCTGTTTCTCGGTCGCGGACGACGGCATCGTCCTCCCAGCTTCCTTCCCAGAGCTTGTAGCAGACCTCGAGATATTCATCGGCGAGATCATAGCGGTCGTCATGGTTGGTTTGTGCGGCCTGACCGATATTGAGCGCGCCGCTGTTGAGGTAGGAGGTGACGATATTCCAGCCGACGCGGCCCTTGGTCAGGTGATCGAGCGTCGAGATGCGCCGTGCAAACGTATAGGGATGCTCGAAGGAGAGCGAGGCCGTCAGCCCGAAACCGAGATGCTCGGTCTCATAGGCCATGGTCGGGATCAGCTGCAGCGGGTCGTTGACTGGCACTTGTGCCGAATGGCGCAGCGCCGCATCGACACTGCCGTACAGCACATCATAGACACCAAGCACGTCGGCGATGAAGAGACCGTCGAACTTGCCGCGTTCCAGCGTCTTTGCCAAATGCACCCAGTAATCCAGATCCTTATATGTCCAGGATTTATCGCGCGGATGTCGCCATAGCCCCGGCGACTGGTGTCCGACGCAATTCATGTCGAAGGCGTTGAGCCTGATTTCACGGGTCATATTGTTTTCCTTGAGAACTAGCGATCGACGTTGCGGCCGAGGCCGTAGGTTAGCGCCAGCGCTCCGACGAGCACGGCGCCCTTGACGAAATCCTGTGTGTAATAAGGCGCATTCAGCATGGTCAGGCCGTTGAGCAGGACACCGACGAAGACGGCGCCGGCCACCGTGCCGAGCACATTCGGCCGGCGTAGGTTAAGGACGGCAAAGCCAATCAGCGCTGCAGCAACCGAATCCATCAGCAGAGAACCGCCGGAGGAGACATCGCCACGTCCGACGCGGGCGGCGATGACGATACCGCCAAGGGCGGCCAGGGTCCCCGAGATGACATAGGCGAGCGTCTTCAGCCGTGTCGTAGACGCGCCGGCAAGCCGCGTTGCCACTTCGTTGCCGCCGGTCGAAAAGAGCAGCCGACCGATACGGGTGCGCTCGGTCAGAACGAAGAGGACGATGGCGACGACTGCCATCAGGACGACAGAAACGGGCAGGGTGGCGAACAGGCTGTAGCGGCCGATCAGCAGGAAGGCCGGGTCATAGGCGCCGGTCGCCTTGAAGCCGTCGGGCAGCACCAAGCCCGACGAAATAGAGCGCCCGGCGGTAGGAATGAGCTGCAGGCCTGATAGCAGGAACATCATGGCGAGCGTGGCGAGCAGATCAGGCACACGCAGGCGCACGATCAGGAAGGCATTGACGAGCCCAATGGCGGCGCCGAAAGCGAGCACCAGTGGTACGGTGGCGAAAGCATCGAAGTGCCAGACGATCATGGCATAGCTTGCAGCCATCACGCTGGAGGCGGCGACCGCACCGATCGACAGGTCGAAGCCGCCGACGGCAAGCGTCACGGTGATGCCGGCACCGAGTATGGCGACGACAGAGACAGCCTGCAGAATGCTCATCAGGTTGCCGATATTGATGAAGGCCGGTTCGGCAACCGTGAAACCGATGATCATGAGGCCGAGCAGGATGAAGACTGCACCAGCGCGCAGGAATCTGCCAATGGCCAGGGTGCGATTGTCGAGGCCTTGGCTTTCCGGCGCGGCACCTGGCTTTGGCAGCGCCTCGTCATCGATGGTCGTCATACGGAAGTTCCCTGTGGGGCGGAGGAAGAGGTGATGTCGATGACGTCGGGCCGTAGCGTGTGGTGGTCGATGGTCAGAATACGGTCGGCGACCTCGTAGGCCTCTTCGGGATCGGAGGTGGCAATCAGCGCGGCCCGGTCAGGACGAGCGCGGATTGCGCGGATGATATCGTGGCGGGCACCGACGTCGACGCCCTGGAAGGGTTCGTCGAGCAGTAGCAGTCGGCTGGGCTCCGATTCCCAGCGGGCGATCACCGCCTTCTGCTGGTTGCCGCCCGACAATGTCCAGACGGAGGCGAATGGACCGGATGCCTTGATGCCCAGGCGGGTAATGGCCTCCTCGGCTTCACGTCGCTCTCTGTCACCGAAAAGGAAGCCGTGCGGATACCATTTGGCAAGATGCGGCAGGCTGATGGCGGCGGCCAGTGAGTTGCCGGGCCAGGCAGGCGGCATCAGGGAAGAGCGGTGACGATCCTCCGCGGCCATGGCGACACCGGCGGCAATCGCCTCGGCCGGCGATTTCGGCCGATACGGCTTGCCGTCGAGCAGCATTTCGCCGGCAACAAGGTTCCTGACGCCGAAGATCGCCGAGAGGAGGCGGCTCTTGCCGGCGCCGAGCACTCCGGTGATGGCGACGACTTCGCCCTCGTGCAGTGTCAGATCGAAGGACGGGCTTGCGGGCCGAAGGCGGATGCCTCGCATCTCGAAAACGGCAGGGCCGGTCACCGGGCGTGTGTCGGGCCTTGCCGCCTCCAGCCTGCGGCCGATCATCGTTTCGATGGCGCTGGAAAAATCGATGGGCCGGGTGAAGCTGCCGACGACACGACCACCGCGCATGACAAGCGCCTTGTCGGCGATCGCTTCGAGATCGCCAGTCCTGTGGGAGATATAGAGGATCGCAAGGCCTTGAGCCCGAAGGGCGAGCAGGATGTTGAACAGACGTCGGCTCTCTTCAGCCGAAAGGCTTGCAGTCGGTTCGTCGAGGATCAGCAGTTCAGCCTTGTTCGCCAGCGCGCGGGCGATCGCCACAAGTTGGCGGTCGGCTGCGGACAGATCGCCGAAGTCCCTGTCGAGTGGTAGGGAGAAACCGGCCGCATCGAGCACGGCGCGCGCTTTACGCCGCACGCTTGCGCGCGAGAGGAAGAAGGGTGTGCTCCGTTCGGCAAAGCGATGCAGAAGAAGCGCATCGGCCACTGCCAGTCCCGCCGCTGCGACAAGATCGGTCGATTGATGCACAGTGACAACGCCGGCCTTCGCTGCTTCGGATGGCGTCTTCGGCGAGAAAGGCTGGCCTTTCAGCCTGATCGCGCCGCTATCGGCGGCAAGCGCGCCTGACAGAATCTTCACCAGCGTCGATTTGCCCGCGCCATTGGCGCCCATCAAAGCGACGATCTCGCCGCGTTCCACAGTGAAATGCGCACCCGAAAGCGCACGCGTCGACCCGAAGCTGCGGGTGATGTTTTCGACTTGAAGGAGCGGCATCAGGCAAATCCGGGTCTGCGTTGGAGCCGCCATATTGGCTCGCGGATTGGCCGATTTTCGAGGCAAGCCTTTGCCGATGGCACGCAGGTCGGGAATAAAGAATCTCTCCAAACGAGAAAAATCGGATCATTTAATCTACTAAAAAGGTAGATTTTATATCTAATAGTCATGCGTCGCGAGGAACTGCCAACCTGTCAGACGACGCTTCCGATTGACTAGAGGATCGCGACGATGAAATCCCTCGCACGCTTGGCGCTCTCCGCAGCCGCAATCTCCTTTCTTCTTCATCAGCCTTCTTTTGCCGCCGGCCTCAACGGCGCTCCCGCGCCCTTCGACAAGGGCGGCGTCAAAGTGGCTCTGATCAGCTATATTTCTGCGGGTGACTTCTTCCAGGCCTATCAGGCCGGTGCGGAAGCCCAGGCCAAGGCACTGGATATCGACCTGCGTGTCTTCCCCGGCCGGCAGGATGCCGCCGAACAGCGCGAGCAGATCCTGCAGGCAATCAATCTCGGGGTCGCCGGTATCGTTGTTGATCATGGTCTGCCGGAATCTCTCGGCGATGTCGTCCAACAGGCACTGGACAAGGGCATCAAGGTCGTCGCTTTCGACGTCAATCTCAACAATCCCAAAGTGCCGCAGGTGGAGCAGAGCGATCACGAGCTTGCCGAGCGCGCGCTGGAGCAGGTGGTGAAGGATAACGGCAACAGCTTCAATTCCGGCTATGTCTATGTCGCAGGCTTTGCACCGCTCGATCGCCGCAACGAGGTCTGGGAAAAGTTCAAGTCGGAGAATTCCGGCGTCGTCGAGAAGGCCCGTTTCGGCAATGTCAGCGATACGACCGCGACGTCGACCGCTGATCAGGCCAAGGCCGCGCTGACCGCCAATCCCGATATCAGCGTCGTCTTCGCCCCCTACGACGAATTTGCCCGCGGCGTGAAGCTCGCCGCCAACGACCTTGGCATCGCGAGCAAGCTGAAGATCTATTCGGCTGACGTCTCGACAGCTGACATTCAGGAGATCACCGAAGAGGGCAGCCCCTGGGTCGCCACCGTCGCGACCAATCCTGCCGTCGTCGGCGCGGTTTCCGTGCGTGCTGCAGCTCTCCAGATTGGCGGTGAGGAGATCCCCCATCAGATCACGGTCAAGCCGACGCTGCTAACGCAGGAAAGCCTGCGCGCTGCCGGCGTGAAGACGATCGAGGAACTGGCGCAGAAAATCCCAGCCTTCAGCACAAGCGACGCGGCAACCGCGAGCTGGATCCCGGACAAGCTTTTCTAGGCTGCCTGCCTCGATCTTCCGGCGGGGGTTGTGCGGCCCCCGCCGGCCCCATTTTCCAGGAAAACGGAGTTTCGACCCATGAGTCAGTCCAATGTCGTCTTCGCGACCAATCGCAGCACGACGCGAGAGGACCTCTTTGCCCGCGCCGAAGAAATCTCATCCGATCTTTTCACGCGTGCCGCCGAACTCGACCGCGAAGGCCGCCCGCCGCTTGCCGAGATCGTCAAGCTGAAGAATGCCGGCCTGCTGAATGCCCTGCATGATCAAAAGATCGGCGGTGGCGGGCTGGATTGGGTCGATGGCTTGCGGCTGGTGCGCATACTGGCACGCGGCGAAAGCTCTATCGGTCAACTTCTCGGCTATCACTATGTCAACAGCCAGTACATCTACTGGGCACTCGATGAAACCCGCGCCCAGGCGCTAGGTTCAGATACGGTTTCCAGGAACCTATATTGGGGCGCTGCCGTCAATCCGCGCGATCCGGGTCTTGTTCTCACCCGTCGTGGTAACGGCTATGTGCTGAATGGACGCAAGTCTTTCTCCACCGCCGCCCATGTCTCCGACTATATCAATGCCAATGCGACGCTCGGCGACAAGATTGTCGGTTTCGCCGTGCCAACCAATCGGCCGGGCTATCAGGCAAATGACGACTGGGATAATTTCGGTCAGCGGCTCTCCGACAGCGGCAGCGTCGAGTTTCATGATTTTCCTGTCTACGAAGAAGATTTCGTCGGCGCCCCGGCTGCCCCAGATGCCGCCCCGCCGGTGCTTTCCACTTTCAATACACCGCTCATTCAGCTTGTCTTCGTCAATTTCTATCTCGGCTCGGCGGAGGGCGCGATCCAGGCCGCAGTCGATTATGTGCGCACGACGACGCGTCCCTGGGTTACATCAGGTGTCGAGCGCGCCGCCGATGATCCCTATATCCTCGAACGTGTGGGTGAGTTCATCGCCGCGCTGAAAGCCTCCGCTGCCTTGGCAGATGTCGCGGCCGCCGCTGTTCAGGCCGGGCTTGCAAAAGGTCACGCTGTCACGGCCCGAGAGCGCGGCGAGGCAGCGGCGGAGGCCTATGCTGCCAAGGTGCACGCCACCCATGTCTCGCTCGATATCACCTCCCGCGTCTTCGAACTGACCGGCGCGCGCTCCACGGCGGAGAAATATCGCTTCGACCGTTTCTGGCGCAACGTCCGCACCCACACGCTGCACGACCCCGTCTTTTACAAGGCCAAGGAAGTCGGGGAGTTTGTGCTGAACGACACGATCCCTGAAGTGAGCCTCTACAGCTGAGATCTGCCCGAAAGGCAACCCCATTTCCGTCATCGGAAAGGGGGTTCTTAGCTCTGAGGAGAGGATTCAGAGCGCGCCGTTCTTCGGCGGTATCACCCGATTCAGGTGGTAGTTGCCGACAACATGATATTTCCAGCGCACGGGATCGTGCAGCGTATGGGTGCGTGCATTGCGCCAGTGCCGGTCGAGATTGAGTCCGGCCTTGACCGAGGATGTTCCGGCAAGCTCGAACAGGGTATTGGTCGCTTCGATCGCAATCTCTGTCGTCAGCACCTTGGCGGCGGCGACCGCAAGCGTGGCCTCGACCACGGTCGCTTCCGTCGTTTCGATCTGTGCTGCGTCGACCTTGCCGCCGGCGCGCTCAAGCAGTGCCGCCGCAGCCTGAAGCCGGATGGCAATCTGACCGACCTTCGAAATCGTCAGCGGATCGTCGGTGGCGCGTTCAACACCGCTGTCCATCCAGGGACGGGACTTGGCGCGCACGAATTCCAGCGTCTCAGCGAAAGCGGCGCGTGCAATGCCGAGATCGATGCCGGCATGGACGATCTGCCCGACAGAGCCGATCGTGGTTGGACGCTCGAAGCCCTTGTGATGGTGGACGACGGAATCGGCATGGACGTAGACATTGTTGAGGATCGTCGTGCCACTGCCCGTCGTTCGCTGTCCAAAGCCATCCCAGTCATCGACGATCTCGACGCCTTCGGTACCCTTCGGCACAAAGGCCATGACCAGCCGATCCTCTTCGTCGAGTGCGAAGACAGTGACCCAATCGGCAAATAGCACGCCGGTTGAATAATATTTGGTGCCGCTAATCCGATAGCCGGGGCCGTCTCGGACGATGCGGGTATTGTAATGGCCGACCGTCTTGGTGCCGCGCTCGGAAAGCGCATTGCCGAACCGGTCTCCGACGAGCGCCCGGCCGAAGAAATACCGCTTCTGCTCCTCGCTGCCATCGGTGCGCAGCGCTTCCAAAATATTGAAATGGTTCTGCGGGATTTGGCCGATTGAGCCGTCGGCTTCCGCCAGGATCGCCGTTACTTCGGCCAGTATAGCATTCGAAACATCGAGCCCGCCATATTGTGCGGGGACGGCAATCGCTAGCAGGCCCGACTGCGCCAGTTCATCAAGTTCTGCAAAGGGCAATCTGCGTTCTGCGTCGCGTGCGGCTGCTGTGGCGGCAAACTGAGCGGCAAGCCTGCGCGCGGTTTCAAGCGCTTCCGCGTCGCTGGCGATGCGGGCGGCCACAGGCCGGATCGGGTCTTGTTGCCTAAGCACTGTTATCATCGATTTCTCCAGGTTCTGACGAGTTTATGGGTGAAAGAAATCGAAGCGAGAGGTAAGATTATAAATTCTATAGATGCCATAGAAAATAAAAAGTGCTTGCTTATCCAAGCCTCAGCCTAGCCGCTAACCTCACGGCCCATTGGACCGCCCAGACCTGACCAGCTCCGTGGCGGAATTGCCGCAGCCCATCTCGAATTGGCGTGCGTCAACACCTACGTAATCGAAGACGGATACGTCATTCCGGCATCAGCGTTCAGCAGAGGGCGGGCTGCCGCTTCGCCCCGATCCATGAGGAAAACATGACCCGTTCACGGCAGTTGCGCCTCGGCGCTTTTATGCGTCCCGTCAGCCTGCACACCGGCGCATGGCGTTATCCCGGTTCCTATCCGGACGCCAATTTCAATTTCGCCCATCTCAAGTCCTTCGCGCAGAAGCTTGAGGCCGCGAAATTCGACGCCTTCTTCATGGCGGATCATCTGGCGGTGCTCAACATGCCGGTTGAGGCGCTGCAGCGCAGCCATACGGTGACCTCTTTCGAGCCCTTCACGCTGCTTTCGGCGCTTGCCGCCGTCACCGAGAGGATAGGGCTTGCGGCGACAGCCTCGACGACTTTCGACGAGCCCTATCACATCGCCCGACGCTTCGCGTCGCTGGACCATATCAGCAATGGCCGTGCCGCCTGGAACATCGTGACGACGTCCAATCCCGATGCCGCCCTCAATTTCGGTCTCGACGAGCATGTCGAGCATGGCGAGCGTTACAAGCGGGCGCGCGAATTCTACGACGTCGTCACTGGCCTCTGGGATAGTTTTGCCGACGATGCCTTCATCCGCGATCGCGAGAGCGGAATTTATTTCGATCCCGACAAAATGCATGTGCTGAACCATAAGGGCGAGGAACTGAGCGTGCGCGGGCCGTTGAATATCGCCCGTCCGGTCCAGGGTTGGCCTGTCATCGTGCAGGCCGGTCAATCGGATCCAGGCCGCCAACTTGCTGCCGAAACGGCGGAAGTGGTTTTCTGTTCGCCGCGTGATCTTGCCGGCGGCAAGGTTCTGTACGCCGATATCAAGGGGCGGATGGAGGCCGTCGGCCGCAATCGCGACCATCTGAAAATGCTGCCCGCCGCCTTCGTCGTCATCGGAGACAGCATCGAGGAGGCGCGTGCCAAGCGCCTCGCGCTCGACAGCCTTGTTCATTACGACAGCGCCATCGCCTCGCTGTCCATCGCGCTCGGCCACGATGCCTCGGGCTTCGATCCGGACGCGCCACTGCCGGAGGATATTCCTGATACCAACGCCAGCAAGACCGGCCGCGCCCAGGTCATCAAGCTGGCGCAGGAGGAAAACCTGACTGTGCGCCAACTTGCCCAGCGTTACGGCGGTTATTCCGGCCTGGCTTTCGTCGGCACGCCCGCAAGCATTGCCGACGAGATGGAGCGCTGGCTGGACGAAGAGGGATCCGACGGCTTCAACGTCGTCTTTCCCTACCTGCCGCAGGGGCTCGACGACGTCACTACGCGCCTGGTTCCGGAACTGCAGCGTCGTGGTCTGTTCCGCAGGGAGTACGAAGGCGCGACGTTGCGCGACCATCTCGGCCTCCCGCGGCCGGAGAACCGCTTCTTCAGCCCAGAGCGCTAGGCCGGGTAACGATCAGGCGGAGCGATCCTTCGAAGAAAGCTTGCGTGTGCAGATGCCGATAGCGTGCATGCCAAGTGCCGTCCCGGAGATCTCGGTCGAGTTCGGCCGCGAAACGTTCGCCGATCGACGGGTCGACGAAGCTCCAGGCCGAGTTCGCGCGCCGAGCGCCTGGATCGAGCATGAGCTCCGGCCGTCCGTAAGAGGCCTCGCCGAAGCCGTCGATACAGGTGAGCGGGATCGGCACCGGCAAGATCTCGACGGTGCCACCGAGATCATCGGCAATGGTCTGCATGGACGGATAGCGACTTGCTTCGACGGCAATCATCTCGGGCGCATAGTCGTACAGCAAGGAGCGCTCAAATCGTTGGGATCGCAGCTCAGGACGAGGCCGCCAATGCCGGGCTTGGTGTCTGTGTGGTGCCATGGCCCTATGTGACGGACGATATCCGCTTCGGGCGGCTCATGGCTCCGCATGGTTTTCTCGACAGAGGCCATGAATATGTGGCCCTGCGTCGCGCGAGGCGAAATCGAAAATCTTCGCTCTTCTGCGAATGGTTGGAGAGGGAAGCGCGCGAATTCGCCGCCTTGCATCCTGCGTCAGCCGCGCAGCGGGAGGCGTCGCCTCGAGCGGCTATTTCCTGATGATACCGACCCTTGCCAGTACTTCGCCCGGGATGGCGTAGCGCTGGACAATGTCCTTGTTGTTGCGAAGCCCGCAGATCTCGCGCTGGACGAAGAGCGCCCAGACTGCATCGGAGGCCTCGTTAACCAGCGTCTCGCGCTGCTCGTCACTATGGCGATCGGGATTCCAGGCTTTGAGAGCGGCCAGCGCCGATTCGACTTTCAGTCCGTTGCGCCCGAGGGAGCTCGCGCGCTCCGACATCATCTCGTATTCGAGCGCATTCACCCCACCCTCGGGCGAAAACGACTGCCTGAACGATTGCGGTAAACGAACGCTCATCGGACTGTCCCTCGCTGGTTAGGGCGCCGGCGTGCCCGTGACCTGAAAATAGGCCCAGGCGGCGGCAAAGACGATGATCACGGCTGCGATGATCATCAGCTTGCGGAGCATGGGATTGGGTGCTTTCGGCGGGGGCTTCGGCTTGCGAAACTTGATAACGTTGTCGCTCATTGTCTTGCTGTTCGGTTCGTTGTTCCCACAGCAGTAACGCATAAAGATGGGTTTTGGCACCCGTATGCAGCGCGAATATGCGCTTTTATTCGAAGCTGCCGGCGGGGCACCGGCAGCTTTTAGGTCAAGCCGGATCAGCGAGCCGCCCAGTTGGCGCCGCGGCGGAAAATCGTGCGCATCTGCGGCACGTCGAATTCCTTGGCGACATGGCCGAGTGAAGAATAGAACACGCGGCCCTTGCCGTATTTGCGCTTCCAGACAACCGGCATGGTCACACCGTCGATCCAATAAGCATGTTCGCCGGTGAAGGTCGTTGTCGCCAGCACCTCGTTCGAGGGGTCGACATGCATGTAATACTGTTCGGAATTATAGGGAAAATCGGAGATTCCCTCCATCAGCGGATCGTCCGGCCGGGTGATGTTGACCGTATAGTTGATGATGTTGCCGGGATGGGCAACCCACTGGCCGCCGATGATGAACTGATAGTCGGTCGATTCGCGGAAGCTGTCGCCGGCGCCGCCGTGATAGCCGGCAATGCCGACGCCGCTTTCGACGGCGGCCGCGAGGTTCTTGACCTCTTCCTTCTCAATCTTCGACATGGTGATCACGGGGACGATCAGGCTCAGATCGTGGATCGACGGGTCGGCAAAGGCTTCCGTGCTATGTTCGACATAGACTTTGAAGCCGTCTTCCTCGAGTATGCCCTTGATGATTGCGGCGCATTGTTCCGGTTCATGGCCTGCCCAGCCGCCCCAGACGATCAGTGCTTCACGCATCCTGTATTCCTCCTGAATGTTACTTGCCGAGCAGTCCGTCGACGAGGGATTGAGAGAGCGGAGCGGGGCGCTCCGTTGTTGTGGTCAGTGTCACAGTGGTGCCGGTGTCGGAAGCCTTCTGGAAGGCTTCCATCACTTCGAGCACATGCAGTGCCAAGTCGCCGTTCGCACGGTGCGGCCGGTTCGACCGGATGGCGTGAGCGAGATCGGCGACGCCAAGAGAGCGGTAGTTGCCGTCGGCGTAAGGCAGGGTCACGGGCTGGTCCTCGAACTGGCCGCCCTTCTTCAGGTATTCGACAGGGCCGGCAAAGCGGTTGGGATCCGGCACGATCAACGTGCCTTCGGTGCCGTAGACTTCGAGCGGCACATGTTTGTGGCCGGCGACATCGAAGCTCATGCCGATCTGCACGACAGCGCCATTGGCAAACGCCATGACGCCGGCAACGTGGGTCGGAACATGTACGGGAATGCGTTCGCCGTTGCGCGGCTCGCTGGTGATGACGCGCTCATTGCGCGGCGTGACCGCGAAGCCTGCAACCTTGGCGACCGGCCCGAGTAGATTGACGAGGTCGGTGATGTAGTAGGGACCCATATCGAGCATCGGGCCGCCGCCAACTTCATAATAGAAAGCCGGGTTGGGGTGCCAGCGCTCGTGCCCCGGGCACATGAAGGTCGCAGTACCGCCGACTGGAATGCCGATGACGCCCTCGTCGATCAAGGCGCGGGCAGTCTGATGACCGCCGCCGAGGAACGTGTCAGGGGCTGCACCGATGCGCAAGCCCTTGGCCCTGGCGGCATCAGCCAGTTTTTTCCCTTCCGCGAAATTAATCCCGAGCGGTTTTTCCGAATAGGTGTGCTTGCCGGCCTCCAGCGCCTGCAGGCCAACGGCGACGTGGGCCTTCGGAATGGTCAGGTTGACGATGATCTCGACCTTCGAATCGGCGAGAAGTTCATCGACAGTCCTAGCCTGAAGGTTGAATTCGGCGGCCTTTGCCTCGGCGAGTTCGCGGTTGAGGTCAGCGAGCCCGCGGATATCTAGGATCGGGAAGGCCGATGTCATCGCCTTGAGATAGGCGCCCGAAATATTGCCGCATCCAATGATGCCGATACCGACTTTTTCCATCATATCCTCCAATAATACTGGTTTTGCGCCTCAGAGCGCCGGTCCCGTGGTGCTCCATGGCGATTCATAGAGTTCGTAGAGGGCAACGGCGGCCGCGCCCTGTGCCCAGAAGTCGTCGGTGGAATCGTCGAAGACGAGCTCGCTGACGCCTTGCAGGGATGGCGGGATGGCCAGGGCGTAGGCATCTCGCAGACTGTTGAGGAAGGGCTCGCCAAGCGCAAGCGAGGAACCGACGAGAATGACGCGCGGCGGTGCAAAGAGGGTAACGATATTGGCGATGGTCAGCCCCACTGCCTCGCCGGCCCGTGCTGCTGCACCGATCAGTTGGTCGTCATCGGCCTGGATCATTGCCTGCACATGCGTCATCCCGCGGCCGAGGCGTACCGCTTCGGCAAAACGTCCATCAGCTTGCCGCTCGCCGAGAATAGCGCTTTCCCCAGCACGGCTGGAAAGCCGGACCACGCCCTGTTGTCCCATGCCGAGGACGAGATCGCCGAGATTGTGGCTGAGGCCGCCGGCGCCGCGGAAAAGCTGGTTGTCATGCAGCACGCCGAGACCCAGCGTCTGTTCCAGTGAGATCAGCACCATGTCTTCCAGATCGCGGGCCTTGCCGAACCAGTGATGGCCGAGCGTGATGGCATGTGCATCGCTCTCAATGATCGTTGGTGTGGACAGGCGGGCAGACATTTCTTTAGCAAAATCAACGTTGATTTCGCGGAATATCGGGCTTGAGCGGATATAGCCCGTGCGGTGCTCGATGACGCCGGGAAGCGCCAGGCAGATGCTGTCTATATCATCGAGCGACAGGCCGATATCGACGACACAACGTCGAACGCCGTCTTCGACGAGATCGGCGATGACGGCGATCGGCTGACGATCGATGCGGATCGGCAGCGTCAGCCTGGAGAGCACGTCTCCCCGGAAATTCGTGACGACGAAAACCATGCGGCTGGCGGCAATCTTGGCGCCGACTACGCGGGCGGCATCGGGGTTGAGTTCCAGCATCACGCGAGGCCTTCCTCGCACGGCCTCATTACGGATATCGCCCTCATGACGCGGCAGGATCAGTCCGTCGTCGAGCAGCGAGGCGGTGATGGCGGAAACCGTCGTGGTCGAAAGCTCCGTGCGCTCGCTGATCTGGATACGAGAGATCGGACCATGGCGCCGGATCGTATCGAGCACGTTCAAGCGGTTGATCGCACGCATCAATTCGGGATCTGCAGTCTTCATGAAAATCAGCCAGGCAATCGGCCTGTTGGGGCAAGCCGCCTAATATTTTTAACGGGTTACGAAATAAATAGCAGGTAAACACACGGAGCTGTCAAGCGAATTTGATGAAAAATACAGCGGTTGGCTTGACATCCGACAAAAGCTCCGTTGAATTAATCCGCATAGGGGAAAAATTGTGAGGATAGGTCCCCTGGGAGGAAAATCATGAATTTTATGTCCAAGAGCGCCGTTTTTGGCGGCAGGCGCATCGCGTCTATGGCTGTTGCTGCCGGCATGTTGTTGGCAGGAGCAAGTGCGGCTTCTGCGGCCACCGTGGTCAAATGGTTGCATCTCGAACTCGACCCGAAATTCGTCGCGGTCTGGGAGGATATCGTCAAAAAATACGAAGCCCAGCATCCCGATGTCGATATCCAGATGCAGTTCCTCGAAAACGAAGCCTTCAAAGCTAAGCTGCCGACATTGCTGCAATCGGACGATGTGCCGGACTTCTTTTACAGCTGGGGCGGCGGCGTTTTGAAACAGCAGTCCGAGACTGGCGCGCTGCAGGATGTGACGGCAGCCCTCGATGCCGATGGCGGCAAGCTGCGCAACGCCTATACCCCGGCTTCCGTCAACGGCCTGACCTTCGACGGCAAGACCTGGGCGATCCCTTACAAGGTTGGGCTCGTCAGCTTCTTCTACAATAAGGCACTGTTTGCCAAGGCTAACGTCAAGGCTGAGGACATCAAGACCTGGACCGATTTTCTTGAGGCTGTGAAGAAGATCAAGGCGGCCGGAATCGTGCCAATTGCGGGCGGCGGCGGCGAGAAATGGCCGATCCACTTCTATTGGAGCTACCTCGTCATGCGCGAAGGCGGTCAGAAGGTGTTTGAAGCCGCCAAGAAGGGCGAGGGCGAAGGTTTCCTCGATCCTGCCATCATCAAGGCTGGCGACGACCTCGCCGAACTCGGCAAGCTCGAACCGTTCCAGCCCGGCTATCTCGGCGCGACCTGGCCGCAAACGCTTGGCGTGTTTGGTGACGGCAAGGCCGCGATGATCCTCGGCTTTGAAAATACTGAGGCGAACCAGCGTAAGAATGCCGGCGACGGTAAGGGGCTGGCACCTGACAATATCGGCCGTTTCGTCTTCCCGGCGGTCGAAGGTGGCGCCGGCAAGCCGACAGACACGCTCGGCGGCCTGAACGGCTGGGCCGTCACCAAAAAGGCCTCCAAGGAAGCGATCGATTTCCTTGCTTTCCTGACGAATGCGGACAATGAGCGCGCCATGGCTAAAGCCGGTATGCTCCTGCCTGTCGCGGTCGGCGCGGATGACGGCGTCGTCAACCCGCTGCTAGCCGACTCGGCAAAACAGCTCGCGGGTTCGACTTGGCATCAGAACTTCTTCGACCAGGATCTCGGTGCAGCCGTCGGTCGCGTCGTCAACGACGTGTCAGTGGAAATCGTCTCCGGACAGATGAATTCCAAGGACGGCGCCCAGATGATACAGGACGCTTTCGAACTGGAACAATAACCCGCGCCCGCAGAGCTTTCCCGGCGCTCCAGCCAAGCTCGGAGCGCCGGCACGACCGCCGACGAGACACGAAAGCAGGTGCCATGGCCAATATTTCAGTCCCCTCTATGTCAGCCACGGCAAGGCAGACAAGACGAGCCGCAAACGGAAAAAGTTCGGTTGCCCATGACCGGCTCACGGTGCTTCTAATCTTTCTTCCGCCGGCGCTGGTGCTCTTCACGCTCTTCGTTATCATGCCGATGGGCGAAGCGGCGTGGTACAGCCTTTATAAATGGAACGGATACGGTACGCCGACCGAGTTCGTAGCACTCCGCAATTTCCAGGTCCTGTTCCGCAATCCGGCTTTCACGCAGGCCCTGATCAATAACGGCCTGATCATTGTCATCTCGATCTGCATTCAGGTGCCGCTCGCCATCTGGCTGGCGACAATGCTTGCCCACCGCATTCCCGGCGTAGTCGGCTTCCGCCTGATCTTTTTCCTGCCCTATGTGCTGGCGGATGTCGCCGCTGGCCTCATCTGGCGCTTCGTCTACGACGGCGATTACGGCCTGTTTGCGGCCGTTTCCAATTTCTTCGGTTTCGCCAATCCTTATGTGCTCGCCGACAAGGACGTAGCGATCTATGCGATACTCGGGGTCATCGTCTGGAAATATTTTGGTTTCCACATGATGCTGTTTATCGCCGGCCTGCAGTCCGTCGACAAGAACGTGCTAGAGGCGGCCGAAATCGATGGCGCAACCGGCTGGCAGAAATTTCGTTACGTCACGCTGCCGCTGCTCGGCTCAACCCTGCGCCTTTCGATTTTCTTCGCGGTCGTCGGCTCGCTGCAGCTCTTCGACATGATCATGCCGCTGACAGGCGGCGGGCCGTCCAATTCCACGCAGACGATGGTCACCTTCCTCTACACCTATGGCGTCATGCGTATGCAGGTGGGTTTGGGGAGCGCCGTCGGCGTGGTGCTCTTCATCATCTGCGTCACGCTCGCCTTCGGTTACAAAAGGATCTTCATGCGCCATGACTGATATGAGCTCTTCCATTCGCATGAGCGTGTCTACGCGCGTCTACCTCTACGCGTCGCTGAGCCTAATTGCCGCGATCGTGCTCGTGCCGCTGGTGACGACGGCACTCGGCGGCTTTAAGACGCTAGGCGACCTGCGCACCAACCCTTTCGGCCTGCCAACGGAATGGCAATGGGCGAATTATACCGACATTCTCTTCGGTGAGCGTTATTGGCTGCAGATCGGCAACTCGCTCGTCATCGCAGCTCTCACTGTGCTCCTGACGCTGATCGTCTCGTCCATGGCGGCTTTTGCCTTTGCCCATGTCCGGTTCTTCGGCTCGTCCTTCCTGCTCAATTATTTTTTGCTCGGCCTGATGTTTCCTGCTGCGACCGCGATCCTGCCGCTCTTCATCCGCATCCGCGATCTTGGCCTCTTGAACACCTATTGGGGCGTGGTGCTGCCGCAGGTGGCCTTCGGTCTGGGCATGAGCATCCTCTTGTTTCGCAACTATTTCCGCAATCTTCCGGAAGAATTGTTCCAGGCGGCGTTCGTCGATGGCTGCGGTTATCTGCGCTTCTTCTGGCATATATCGCTGCCGCTTTCCCGCCCCATCGTCGCTACCGTCAGCATCATCTCCTTCGTCGGCAGCTGGAACAGTTATATCCTGCCGCTGATCATGTTGAATTCCGAGTCTAAATATCCCTGGCCTCTCGGCATTATGGTCTATCGCGGCGAATACGGGACTGAGTGGCAGCTGGTGCTGGCCTTCATCACGCTCACCATTCTGCCGACCATCATCGTCTTTTTCATCGCCCAGAGGCACATCATCGCCGGATTGACCGCCGGCGCCGTGAAGTCCTGAGCCCGAGCTATTGGAGGTGCAATCATGGCATCCGTTTCACTGAGCGACATTCGCAAGGCCTATGGTGCCGTCGACGTGATCCACGGCATTTCGCTCGATATCGCGGATGGGGAATTCGTCGCCCTTGTCGGGCCGTCCGGCTGCGGAAAATCGACACTGCTGCGGATGATCGCCGGCCTGGAGGAGATCACGGATGGCGAGATCGCGATCGGCGGTAATGTCGTCAACGGTATGACGCCTCGCGAGCGCAACATCGCAATGGTCTTCCAGTCCTACGCGCTCTATCCGCATATGACGGTCGCAGAAAACATGGGCTTCAATCTCAAGCTCGCCGGTGTCGCAAAACCGCAGATCGAGGCCCGCGTCGCCGAGGCCGCCCGAATGCTGGATCTCGCCCAGCTTCTCGACCGCAAGCCGGCCCAGCTTTCCGGCGGCCAGCGCCAGCGTGTCGCCATGGGCCGCGCTATCGTGCGAAATCCCGCCGTCTTCCTGTTCGACGAGCCGCTCTCCAACCTCGATGCCAAGCTGCGAGTGCAGATGCGTTCGGAAATAAAGACGTTGCACCAGAAGGTCAAAACCACCTCGATCTATGTCACGCATGACCAGATCGAGGCGATGACGCTTGCAGATCGCATCGTCGTGCTCAATCAGGGCAGAGTGGAGCAGCAGGGTACGCCGCTTGAACTCTATAAGAAACCTGCCAATCTCTTCGTGGCCGCGTTCATCGGATCGCCGGCGATGAATATGCTGGATGGTACCGTGGATGGCGAAGACGGCAAGCCGGCCGCGCGTCTTTCGGATGGCACTGCGATCCGCATCGCTCCTGACCGCAAGGTTCGCCCCGGTCAGGCGGTGACTATTGGCCTGCGCCCCGAGCATCTGACGCCGGGTGGCAAAGATGGAAGTGCGCTTGCCGGGCACACCCTGCTCGTCGAGCCGACCGGTGCTCAGACCCATGTCGTCTTCGATCTTGCCGGTCAACCGGTAACGGCTGTGGTGGATGGGGATTATGCTGCTCGTTATGGCGCTCGCTTCGAAGCGAATATCGCCAGCGAGCAGGTCCATATTTTCGACCGCGGCACAGGCTTGGCACTTTAATCCGGACGGACGACAGGCTGCTCCCCTCATGGCGTGTCAGCCGACACCAAATGCGATCCTCCGCCAATCGCACGACTGGCGGAGAATTTATTTGTCTTAAGCTCATTCCGCCGGCTGAGCCACCGGAACAAGCAGATCGCGGTCATCGCGCAAATTGCCGGCCATTGCTGCGGCAAAACGGGTCTGATCGAGCTCGTTTTCCCAGCGGGCGACGACGATGGTAGCAACCGCATTGCCGACCAGGTTCGTCAGCGCACGGCATTCCGACATGACGCGATCGATGCCGAGGATCAGCGCCATGCCGGCGATCGGAACCGAGGGGACGACCGAGAGTGTGGCGGCAAGCGTGATGAAGCCGGCACCGGTGATGCCTGCGGCGCCCTTAGAGCTCAGCATCGCCACGAGCAGCAGCAGGATCTGATCGCCGAAGCTCAGATGCGTGTCCGTCGCCTGAGCGATGAAGAGCGCTGCCAGCGTCATGTAGATATTGGTTCCGTCAAGGTTGAACGAATAGCCGGTCGGAATGACGAGGCCGACGACCGAGCGCTTGCAGCCGGCCTGTTCCATCTTATTCATAAGGCCGGGCAGGGCGGCTTCGGACGAGGAGGTGCCAAGCACCAGCAGCAGCTCTTCCTTGATATAGCGGAGCAGCGCCAGGATGGAGAAGCCATTATAGCGGGCGACCGCGCCGAGCACGACCAGCACGAAGAGCAGCGATGTCAGATAGAAAGTGCCGATCAGGAAGGCGAGGTTGGCAATCGCGCCGATGCCGTATTTGCCGATCGTAAAGGCCATCGCGCCGAAGGCGCCGATCGGCGCAAACTTCATCAGGATCGCGACGAGGCGGAAGACCGGGGCCGTCAGAACCTGGAAGAAGTCAAGCACGGGTTTGCCGCGGTCGCCGACGGAACCGAGCGCAATGCCGAAGACCACGGAGAAGAACAGGACCTGCAGGATATCACCCTTGGCGAAAGCGCCGACGATCGTATCCGGGATGATGTTCATCAGGAAGCCGACGACCGTCGCGTCATGGGCCTGAGCGGCGTAGTTGTTGACGGCTTTCGTATCGAGCGTTGCCGGATCGATATGCATGCCGGCGCCAGGCTGCAGGACATTCGAGACAACGAGGCCGACGACGAGCGCCAGCGTCGAGAAGACGAGGAAATAACCGAGCGCCTTGCCGACGACGCGGCCGAACTTCTTGAGATCGGCCATGCCGGCAATGCCGGTCGTGACAGTCAGGAAGATGACGGGCGCGATCACCATGCGCACGAGCTTGATGAAGGCATCTCCAAGCGGCTGCAACGAAGCGCCAAGAGACGGGTAGAAGTGGCCGAGCAGAATGCCGGCGGCGATGGCCGCCAGAACCTGCACGTAGAGGTGCCGGTAAAAGGGAATCTTGCCGCGCTCCGCGGCAGGGTTCATTGCGATATCCATGGTGTCCTCCACTGTGCCGGCGCCAAGGCGGCGGCGGGCAAGTCATGATGGTCAAACAGCCTCCCGACTGATGAGGACATGGCTTGCAATGCGCGTGCCAGTTTCTGGCTCGCATTAACCCATTGATATCATTGCTCATGATCTTCGTCGTTTTCGGACAAGTGCGGATTTTCGCACAATGTGAATTGCCCGCAGTGCGAATACATGCACAATACCGCCATGCACCAAAGCATCGCATCTGAACGTTTCCTGACACTCGAACAGCTCGGCCGGCGATCCCGTTCCGTCTGGCTGATCTTTGCGGCACTTGCCGCCATCGTGATTGGCGCAGCGCTTTACGGCGCCGGCACTTATGGCCGCTTGCAGGCAATCGCGGCACTGGAGGATCAGGGGCAAACGGACGCCAATCTCAAGGTGGCGCTGCTGCGCGCCGTGCTCGAGGGACCACGAGCCCTGCCGCTGCTTCTCGCCGATGATCAGCAGGTGCGAGACGCTCTGGCCTCGGGGCAGGGCGAGGCCGTCATGGGGCTTGATCGCAAGCTGCAGAGTCTGGTCGCCGGCACCCGCGCCTCGGTTCTGTATGTAACCGGCAATAATGGCATCGCGATCGCTTCCAGCAACTGGCAGGAGCCGTTGAGCTTCGTCGGCAACGACTATTCCTTTCGCGATTATTTCCGCCGTGCGATGGAAACGGGCACGGCGGAGCATTTTGCGCTCGGCAATGTCAGCAGCCGGCCCGGCCTTTATATTTCCCGGCGGGTTGGGAATGCTGCAGATCCGCTCGGAGTCGTCGTGGTCAAGATGGAATTCGATCAGCTGGAATCCGACTGGCGCGATGCAGCCCGACCGGCCTATGTCACCGATGAGCATGGGGTTGTGTTGATCACCAGCCTACCGTCCTGGCGCTTCATGACGGCAAAGCCGCTGCCGCAGGAAAGTCTTGCGGTGATCAGGAACAGCCTGCAATTCGGCGAGGCGCCGCTGCTGCCATTGCCGATCGATGAGCGTCAGGCACTTCGACCCGGAGCCGCGATCGTGCGTGCCATCATGCCGGGCGGCGGGGAGGGCGAGTTCCTGCGGCTGCGCACCGAGGTGCCATCGACATCGTGGCAGCTCGAATATCTTGTGCCGACCGAAGCACCGATCGCCACTTCCGTGCGCGAGTGGCGGTTGCTGACACTGGCCGGGCTCCTTCCCGTGCTGGCTATCATGACCTTCCTGCTGCGCCGTCGCCAGATCGCGAGCATGCGTATTGCGACCGAACGCGCCGCGCGAGAGTTGCTGGAGCGCCGGGTGCTGGAGCGCACGGAGGATCTGAGCCGCGCCCGTGACAGGCTGCAGGAAGAGATAACCGATCATCGCGTAACCGAAGCAAGGCTGCAGGTGGTGCAGCAGGAACTCGTCCAGGCGAATCGTCTGGCGATCCTCGGTCAGGTGGCTGCGGGCGTGGCGCATGAGATCAATCAGCCTGTGGCGACCATCCGCGCCTATGCAGACAATGCCCGCACCTTCCTTAAACGCCAGCAGCCGGAATCAGCCGACGACAATCTCGACGCGATTGCAGGCCTGACGGAGCGCATCGGCATGATCACCGAGGAGCTGAAGGCCTTTGCTCGCAAGGGCCGCACCGCCGCCGAGCCGGTGGAGCTGCGCGCCGTCATTGAAGGGGCGGTCATGCTGCTGCGAAGCCGCTTTGCCGGACGGCTGGATGCCTTGAATATCAAGCTGCCGTCAGCGGGCCTGAAGGTGAGCGGAAACCGTGTTCGCCTGGAACAGGTGCTGATCAATCTGTTTCAGAATGCGCTCGAAGCGCTTGAAGGCAGGGAGGAAGCAAAGGTGGATATCTTCTGTGAGGAGACTGAGGGCGAGGTGGCTGTGATTGTCGCCGACAACGGCCCCGGCATTTCGCAAGACATTCTCGGCTCGCTTTTTTCGCCCTTCAATACCTCGAAGGAAAAGGGCCTCGGCCTTGGGCTCGTCATTACCAAGGACATTATTTCCGATTATGGCGGCCGCATCGAGGTCGATAGCAATGAGTGCGGCACGCGCTTTACCGTCCATATCCAGAGAGCACAGGCATGAGCGACATGATCCCAGTCCTCCTTATCGATGACGACAAGGATCTCCTGAAGGCGACGAAACAGACGCTGGAACTTGCCGGCTTTTCCGTTTCGACCTTTCTCGCCGCCGCTGAGGCGTTGAAGGTGCTGACATCAGAATTTTCCGGAGTTGTGGTCTCGGATATCCGCATGCCGCATGTTGACGGGCTGCAGCTCTTCGATCGCATCCGCCGGCTGGACGAAGACCTGCCGGTGATCCTGATCACCGGGCATGGCGATATCCCGATGGCCGTCAAGGCGATCCAGGACGGAGCCTATGATTTCATCACCAAGCCCTTCGCAGCTGACCGGCTGGTGCAGAGCGTGCATCGGGCGGCGGAAAAGCGCCGTCTCGTGCTCGACAACCGATTGCTGCGCGAGGCCGCCGAACAGGCACAGAGCGACCTGCCGCTGATCGGCCAGACGCCGGCCATGGAGCGCTTGCGACGGACGCTCCGCCAGATTGCCGATACCGACGTTGATGTGCTGGTAACTGGTGAGACCGGCAGCGGTAAGGAAGTGGTGGCGAGCCTTCTGCACCGCTGGAGCCGCCGTGCCAAAGGAAACTTCGTGGCGCTGAACTGCGGTGCTCTGCCGGAGACGGTGATCGAAAGCGAACTCTTCGGCCATGAGGCCGGTGCCTTTACCGGGGCCCAAAAGAAGCGTGTCGGCCGTATCGAACATTCGAGCGGCGGGACGCTTTTCCTCGACGAAATCGAAAGCATGCCGGCTGCTGCGCAGGTTCAGATGCTGCGCGTGCTGGAAATGCGTGAAGTCATGCCGCTCGGCACCAACGAGGTGCGGCCGGTCGATTTGCGTGTCGTCGCTGCTGCAAAGGTCGATCTCGGTGATCCGCGCCAGCGTGGCGAATTCCGCGAGGATCTCTACTATCGCCTCAATGTCGTTACGATCAGCATCCCACCGCTGCGCGACCGGCGCGATGACATCCCGCTTCTTTTCGCCCATTTCACGGAACGCGCTGCCAATCGTTTCAAGCGCCCGGCTCCCTCGGCTTCACCTCAGCTGTATCGGCATCTGAGAAACCACGACTGGCCGGGCAATGTGCGCGAGCTCTCGCATTTTGCCGAGCGCTTCGTACTCGGCCTCGAAACAACGCCGGCGGAGCCGGAGCAGGGAGGGATGGAGGACAAAGAGGTTCCCCTGTCTCTGCCGGCGAGGATCGACCGCTTCGAGGCCGATATCATCCGCGAAACATTGACCCGCAACGAGGGCAACGTGCGTCGGACCATTGAGACACTCGGCATCCCACGCAAGACGTTCTATGACAAGCTGCAGCGCCACGGCATCGAGCGAGCCGCTTTCAGCCCTTCGAAGGCGGATAGTTGACATGCTAGGCATGTGCTGGCGGCAGAAGCGAATGCAAAACGTTAAGTTGCAATTCCCTTGCCATAACAAGCCGTCGACATGCACAGGAGATCGAAGCTTCAGCTCTCATAGGCTGAGTAAATGGCCGCGTTTTCGATCATGTCTTGCTTTTCTTGGAGGTGCCTCTTGGAGACAATACCACAAGGTGGACAGCGAGAAATCCTCGCTCCAGCGAATCAGGTGGCCCTCAATCGGCACTAACACAAGTTTGCGTCATTGAGGTGAAGGTGTGCGGCGTTCTTTGAGACCGGGCGCGAATGATACTCCCGGCGCTGCCGCAAAGCTATAGAGACGGTCAACTTTCGAGGATCAAATCGATGAATTGCGCGCACTTTTTTGTGTGGCGAGGCCGGAATGCCTGCCATGTCTTATTTCCGTCGCTCCAGACCTTGATCTTTCGAGACATTGGCGCACCATCTTACTTAGCGAAAGCGAAAATCGCTGAGGCAGACCTTTATTAGGAGGGCCTATGCTAGAAAACTCCCTATTCGACGCGTTCACCCGCAACTACGAGGCTCGCCGCGAGACGGATATGTCTGTGGCGGATTATCTTACGCTGTGTAAGAAGGAGCCGATGGCTTACGCCAATGCCACCGAGCGCCTGCTCGATGCCATCGGCGAACCCGAGATCATCGACACTGCAAAGGATTCGCGGCTCGGACGCGTTTTCATGAACAGAACCATCCGAACCTATCCGGCCTTCGTGGGATTTTTCGGTATGGAAGAGACGATCGAGCGGATCGTTTCCTTCTTCCGTCACGCCGCCCAAGGTCTCGAAGAGCGCAAGCAGATCCTTTATCTGCTCGGCCCTGTCGGCGGCGGCAAGTCCTCGCTTGCAGAGCGCTTGAAGCAGCTCATGGAGGTCAATCCCATCTATGTGCTGAAGGCTGGCGACGAATTGAGCCCGGTCTTCGAAAGCCCCCTCAACCTCTTTGATCCGCTTACCATGGGGCCGTTGCTGCTTGAGCAATATGGCATTCCGACCCGTCGCCTCAGCGGCTTGATGAGCCCATGGTGCCTCAAGCGTCTTGACGAGTTCGACGGCGATATCTCACGCTTTCGCGTCGTGAAAATCCAGCCGTCCCGGCTTCGCCAGATCGCGATTGCCAAGACTGAGCCGGGTGATGAGAACAATCAGGACGTCTCATCGTTGGTCGGCAAGGTCGATATCCGCAAGCTCGAGCATTATCCGCAGAACGATTCCGATGCCTACAGCTATTCCGGCGGTCTTAACCGCGCCAATCAGGGCATCTTGGAATTCGTCGAAATGTTCAAAGCGCCGATCAAGATGCTGCACCCGCTGCTGACGGCGACGCAGGAAAACAACTACATGGGCACCGAAAATATTGGTGCGATCCCGTTCTCCGGTATCATCCTTGCCCATTCGAACGAAGCGGAATGGCAGACCTTCAAGGCCAACAAAAACAATGAAGCCTTCATCGACCGCATATGCGTGATCAAGGTTCCCTATTGCCTAAGGGTCACTGAGGAGCAGAAAATCTACGAGAAACTGATCGAAGGATCGGAGCTTGCGAACGCCCCATGCGCGCCGGCAACACTCGAGATGCTCGCTCGTTTCTCTGTCCTGTCACGGCTTCGCAAGCACGAGAATTCCAATCTCTTTTCGAAGATGCGTGCCTATGACGGCGAAAGCCTCAAGGAAACCGATCCGCGCGCCAGAAGTGTGCAGGAATATCGCGATGCTGCCGGCGTCGATGAGGGCATGGACGGAATATCGACACGTTTCGCCTTTAAAGTTCTTGCGTCGACCTTCAACCACGACACGACGGATATCGGCGCCGATCCGGTGCATTTGATGTATGTTCTGGAACAGGCTATCCGCCGCGAGCAGTTTTCCGAGGAGACGGAAAAGCGCTATATGGAGTTCATCAAGGCTGAATTGGCACCGCGTTATGCGGAATTCATCGGCAACGAGATCCAGAAGGCTTACCTGGAATCCTATTCTGATTACGGTCAGAATCTGTTCGATCGTTACGTCGACTATGCGGATGCCTGGATCGAGGATATCGATTTCAAGGATCCGGATACGGGACAGTTGCTCGATCGCGAACTTCTGAACCAGGAACTGACGAAGATCGAAAAGCCGGCGGGCATTGCCAATCCCAAGGATTTCCGCAACGAGATCGTCAAGTTCTCGCTTAGATCGCGGGCAGCTAACGGCGGCAAGAATCCTTCATGGACGAGCTATGAGAAAATCCGGGAAGTCATCGAAAAGCGGATGTTCTCGCAAGTCGAGGATCTGCTGCCGGTGATCTCCTTCGGTTCGAAGAAAGATAGCGAAACCGAAAAGAAACACAGTGAATTCGTTTCGCGCATGGTCGCGAGGAATTACACGGAACGGCAGGTTCGCCGTCTGGTGGAATGGTACATGCGGGTCAAGCAGGCAAGTTAGGTAGGCTGTCCGAGCGAGTACCCTGTAGGAGCAAACATGCACATCATAGACCGGCGGCTTAATCCGCGCGGTAAAAGTTTGGAAAATCGACAACGGTTCCTTCGGCGCGCCAAGGACGCCGTCGGGCAAGCGGTAAAACAATCTCTGCAAAACCGCTCCATTCGCGATGTGCTTGATGGCGGCGAAGTCACTCTTCCGATCGGCGGCATGTCCGAGCCAGGTTTTCACCGGGGTGGAGGCGGGGTTCACGACCGTGTTCTTCCAGGCAATCAGGAGTTCGTCGAGGGCGACCTTATCAAACGGCCACCGGCATCGGGCGGCGGCCGACCGAAGGAGGCAGGAGAGGGCGACGGCGAGGATGGTTTCCGTTTCGTGCTCACTCGGAAGGAATTTCTCAATATCTTCCTCGAAGATCTGGAATTGCCTGACCTCGCAAAACGTAAGCTGAGCGAGACCGAAGAAGTGACGCCGCAACGGGCGGGCTTCTCCGTCTCCGGCTCCCCCTCGAACATCGCCGTTGGTCGCACCACGCGCCTTGCCATGATGCGGCGCCTCGCGCTTCACCGTCCGAAGGCACAGGAAATCGAGGCGCTTCAGAAGCAGATCGACGAATGCGACAGCGCTGAAGAGCGCCTCATACTGGAGGAGAGGCTGAAGATGCTGACCCTCAAGAGCAAACGCATCCCCTATATCGATCCGCTCGATGTGCGCTATCGGCGCTTTGAAAACACGCCGAAGCCTGTCATCAAGGCAGTGATGTTCTGCCTCATGGATGTTTCCGGCTCTATGAGCGAACATATGAAGGATCTCGCCAAACGTTTTTACCTGCTCCTCTATCTCTTCCTGTCGCAGCGCTATGAAAAGGTCGAGATTGTCTTCATCCGGCATACGGAGAAGGCAGAGGAAGTCGACGAGGAAACCTTCTTCTACAGCCCGGCAACGGGCGGTACGCTGGTTTCCAGTGCGCTGGCTGCCATGCGTTCGATCGTTGCCGCGCGCTTCGATCCGACGGAATGGAACATCTACGCAGCCCAGGCTTCGGATGGCGATAATTCCTATTCCGACGGCGCTCTGACCGGCCAGTTGCTGGAGCACGAAATCCTGCCGGTCTGCCAGTACTTTGCCTATATCGAAGTCGGTGACGAGGACGGCGATTCCTCGATGTCGCGATCACCGCTCTGGACGCTCTATCAGGAGATTCGCTCCGCAGCGCTTCCTCTGGCCATGCGAAAGGTCTGCCGCAAGAACGAGATATTTCCTGTTTTCCACGATCTGTTCCAGAAAAAGACCGCCAAGGCGGGAGAAACGGCATGAAAACCAGCGCACGACATAGGGGAGGGCTGCTGTTTGAGGGCGCCGATTGGGATTTCCCGACCCTGCAGCACATCCACGACGCCTGCGAGGACATCGCCCTCGGAGAACTGGGATTGGATGTCTATCCAAACCAGATCGAGGTTATCACCTCGGAGCAGATGCTCGACGCTTATTCCTCGACCGGCATGCCGCTCTTCTATCGCCACTGGTCCTTTGGCAAGCACTTTGCCCATCATGAAGCATTCTACCGCCGCGGGATGCGCGATCTCGCCTATGAGATCGTCATTAACAGTTCACCCTGCATCTCCTATCTGATGGAGGAGAATACGGCGACCATGCAGACCCTGGTCATTGCGCACGCCGCCTTCGGCCATAACCATTTCTTCAAAAACAACTACCTTTTCAAGCTTTGGACCGATGCAGAGGGCATCCTAGATTATCTCGACTTCGCAAAGGGTTATATTTCCCGCTGCGAGGAACGCTATGGAGAGGTAGCCGTCGAGCGAACGCTGGATGCCGCCCATGCGCTGATGTCGCATGGCGTACACCGCTATGCCGGCAAGACGCAGGTGGACCTGAGGCAGGAGGAAAAACGGCAGCAGGAACGCCGCGCCCATGAAGAGAAGATCTTCAACGACCTCTGGCGGACGGTGCCTGTCGGCCAGAAGCGCAGCAAGTCGGACCGAGATCTGGAGCAGAGGCGGGCTGCACTCGGTTTACCGCAAGACAATATTCTCTACTTCCTCGAGAAATCGGCGCCACGGCTCCATTCCTGGCAGCGCGAGATATTGCGCATCGTCCGGCACGTCGCCCAGTATTTTCATCCCCAACGCCAAACCAAGGTGATGAACGAGGGAACTGCCACCTACGTCCACTATAATATCATGAAGCGCCTGCATGAGCGTGGGCAGATTAGCGACGGCAGCTATTTCGAGTTTCTGAAATCTCACACGAACGTCGTGTTCCAGCCCATGTTCGACGACCGCCGCTTCTCCGGCTTCAATCCCTATGCGTTGGGTTTTGCGATGATGCAGGATATCGAACGCATCGTGAAGGAGCCGACAGACGAAGATCGCGAGTGGTTTCCTGATATCGCCGGACGAGGCGATGCTATGGCTGTCCTGCGCGATATCTGGGCCAATTACCGCGATGAGAGTTTTGTGAGCCAGTTCCTCAGTCCACGCCTCATGCGGCAGTGGCGCATGTTCCAGCTCCATGACGATCCGGAGATTGAGGAGGGTATTCTGGTTTCGGCAATCCATGACGAGCGTGGTTACCGGCGCATCCGCCGGCAGCTCTCTCGCGACTACGACATAGGCTATACCGATCCGGCGATTGAGATCGTCGACGTCGATCTCTCCGGCGACCGCAGACTGCTGCTACAGCACCGGGCGAGCAACGACGAATTCCTGGAAGAGGATGACCTGAAGCTCGTTCTGCAGCACCTTGCCGATTTGTGGAGCTATGACGTTCTGCTGGAAGAGCTCGACAGCAAGGAAAGTATCGTTCGGAAGCATATCGCGCATCCGCGAACTTTTTCGCGACAAGGCGAATTCGCCTGAGGAGCCAAGATTCTGTCCGTTCGAGGGGCCTGATTCTTCAAACGTGATTGGACAGGCAGCGCAGTTGGGGTCAACCTTCTGATGGGGGCGTGCAATCTATTTCCGAATAGGAGGCCGCTATGGAACAATACGCAGTCGATCAGCTCAAAGCTATAGCCAGAGTCAGCCGCACCACTCCACAACTGTCTCGCGCCGAGCGCCTGGAGCGGTGGGCGGAGCTTCTGGAAAGCGATCCCACGCGTTCGCTCGTTACCCTTCGGGAAACCGAATATCTGCCCCGTGACCAGCGGGTGATGATGAGGATCGCCGGATCGCCGATATCCGTAGCCTATGCCGATCCGGTTCTGCGTGCCGCAGGTCTCGAGGGCGATACCTATGGGGACGCTCAGAGCTTTTTCGACCTTAACGATCGTCAGTTGCACGGGCTCGTGTGCTCCTGCCATTTTGGAGCACAGGTCGATGCAGGTGTTGTCGCCCGCCATCTGAGGGCAGCCTCCATGCCAGGTGTGAAGGGTATCCTGGCACGCATGCGGCTGCTTTTCACGCGATAGGCTGCGGCCGAAAACTTTAGCGATTAGAGACCGGGCAGCGGAACCGGCCCGGTGAAGTGCGGTACTTCGTAGCCGCGCTTCACCTGAGGCCGGGCGGCGATCTGCAGATACCAGCGGCGGACATTCGGGAAGTCGTTGAGGTCGATTTTGTGGCGCGTGAAGCGAGAAACCCAGGGCCAGACAGCCATGTCGGCGATGGAATAGTCACCGGCAAGGTGTTCCCGGCCATTGAGCCTTGCATCGAGCGTTTCATAAAGCCTGATCGTGTCTCTGCGGAAAAGCGTCTCGGCGAAGGGCGCGTGACCTTCATTATAGGTCAGGAAATAATGCGCGTGGCCGAGCGTCGGTCCGAAGCCACCCATCTGCCACATCAGCCATTCGATGGTGTGGTGGCGAGCACTGCCTTCGCGCGGCAGGAATCTTCCCGTCTTTTCGGCGAGATAGAACAGGATGGCGCCGGATTCGGCAAGGGTGACATCGGTCTCGTGGTCGACGATGGCCGGGATCTTGCCGCCCGGATTGATCGCAAGGTAGCCGGCGGAAAACTGATCGCCCCTAGTGATGTCGATTGCGTGGGTTTTGTAAGGAAGGCCGAATTCCTCAAGTGCGATCGATATCTTCAGGCCGTTCGGCGTGATCCAGGTATAGAAATCGATCATAGGGCGATCAGTCGAACATCACTTCATCGACTGGCAGCTTTGCCATGCCGAAACGACCGGTTACATCGTCGAGGCCGGAGAACATGTTCCGCAGCGCGTAGACAATGGTTTCGACCCTCGCATCGGCGACGCGATAGACAATCGCCTTGCCCTCGCGACGCCCCTCGATGACGCCTGCTTCGCGCAGTTCCGCAAGCTGTTGCGAGAGCGTCGGCTGACGGATGCCGAGCTCTTCCTCCAGCGCAGAGACGGACGCCTCGGTTTCCATAAGATAACAGACGATCGCCAGCCTGTTTGCATTGGCGATAAGCTTCAGCAGTTCGCTCGCCTCGCCGACACTGCGGCAGACCCTCGATGACACGGGTTTGGTCATGGCCACCTCTTTTGTTCTACAAAAAAGTAAAGTGAGCAAGTCGGATTTTCAATGCTGAACATACTGACACGAGTGTTGTGGCAGAAGATTTTATTATCGGTAGATTTTATAGATTTTTGATTTGGTTTCCTGTCGCTTCCAGGGATGACATTTCTCGCCGTCAATATATAAAAAAGTAGATTGATCGCAGTCACAATCTTGGAATGAAGATGAGAATCGGCGTTCATCCCAACAATCTCCATCTGCGGCTCGCCAGCGTCTGGCCCGGTGCCTTTGCTGATCTCGATCCGATCTTCGTTCCTTATAGCGAGGGCCGCGATACGGCGTCGCTGCTCGAAGCCGGCGTTATCCATGTTGGTGGAACAGGATCGACGCCGCCGATCGAGGCGGATGCCCGAGGCCTCGGCGTTGAGTATGTTGGAGCATCCGCGCCACGGCCTGCCAATGGCGCGATCTTCGTGCGCGCCGAGACTGATGTCGAGTCTGTCGCCGGTCTTGCTGGGCGCAGAATCTCGCTGATCGATGGTTCGTTTCATACCTATCTGCTTGCCCGCAGCCTCGAGGCCGAGGGTCTTATGCTTGACGATGTCGAACGCGTCGAAAGTGGCACACGAGATTCCTTGGCAGAACTGCTGGAGGGCAGGGTGGATGCTTGGGTTGCCATGTCGCCGCGGCTGGAGAAGGCGATCGGGCGCACCGATCTCCGCCTCATCGTCCGCTGCGGGGCGACTATTCCCAATCGGTCGTTGTTCTGGAGCCTTGCGCGCATCGGGCTCTCTTCCGCAGAAATCGCAGGTATTGTTTCAGAGCTTGCCCGGATCGGCGGTGAGATTGCGGCGGATCCGGTGACGGCGGCCCATCTTCTGGCAGAAAACGACCGCAGCGGCACTGGTGCTGACGCCTGGGGGCAGATAGTGCGCTCACGTGATTTCTCGGTCGTGTCGATCGATGCGCCAGTGCTTGCCGAGCAGCAGGAAGAGGCTGATACGCTCTTCCGCCACGGCCATTTCGATCGCGCGGTCGCCATTGGCCGACCGCTGCAGGCAACCAAGTAAGGAGCCGGAGATGAATGTCTTCTGGTATATGTGCGCGCCTGACGGTGCTTATCCATGGCAGCCGGAGGGCTCGCGTCAGGTCGATTACGGCTATTACAAGCAGCTTGCACAGGCCTATGATCACCTCGGTTATACTGGCGCGCTCTTTGCGACTGGCGCCCATGATGTCTGGGTGCTGGCAAGCGCGCTGCTCTCCTATACCGAACGGCTTCGTTTCCTCGTGGCCATCCATCCGGGTTTGGTCGCGCCGACCCTGCTTGCCAAGATGGCCGCCACGTTTCAGGAGTTCGCACGCGGGCGCCTGTTGATCAATGTGGTCTCAGGCGATGCGAAGATGCTCGGCGCTTATGGCATGATGCTGCCGCATGACGAACGTTACGCCATGGCGGATGAATATCTGCAGCTCTGGCATCGCCTCTTTGCCGGCGAAAGCGTCACTTATCAGGGAAGATATTTCTCCACCGACGGCGCCAAGCTCGCCTTGCCCGTCGGCGAAAGCATCGCTCCGCCGCCGCTCTGGTTCGGTGGCTCGTCGGACAAGGCGCTCGATGTCGCGGCAAAACATGTCGACACCTATCTTTCCTGGGGCGAAACTCCTGAGCAAATTAAAGGCAAGGTCGAGGCTGTGAAAGCACGAGCCGCCCGTTACGGACGCGAGCTCGAATATGGCATCCGCCTCTATGTGATCGTACGCGACACGGACGAGAAAGCTTGGGAGGCAGCAGCCGATCTCTATGGTCGCATGGATGACGCGGCTATCGCCGCCAATCAGCGTTTCGTCGCCCGCAGTGATTCGGTCGGCCAGCAGCGCATGACGGCGCTCCACGGCGGTCTGAAGCCGGCCAACCTACGCGATCTCGAAGTCGCCCCCAATCTCTGGGCCGGCATCGGCCTTGTGCGCCCCGGACCCGGCACGGCGATCGTCGGCTCTCCCGATACGGTGCTGCGCACGCTGGAAGCCTATCAGGAGGCCGGTGTCGAAACCTTTATTCTTTCCGGCATGCCGCTGCTTGAGGAAGCCTATCGTTTCGGCGAAAAGGTTCTGCCGCGTCTCGATGTCACCAGGGAGGTGTCGACGGCGCGCAACTACACTTGGTCAACGCTCTTCGATCGCGACCTTTCCACCGTCAAGAGCGCCTGACAATACGGCAAGAAAGCAAGCACCGTGGCAGCAAGCGAATTTCATCCAGCCGAACAGGAAGCGACAGGCGACGGGCTTGCGGCCCGTATTCTGCGCGCAATCGAGGCGGTGCTCGGCGCCGCAGCCGCCCTGGTGCTGGCCGTGCTGCTGTTCATGGTGCTTATCACGGTCTGCATGCGCTATTTCTTTGCCGCTGGCTTCATCGGCGCGGAAGATCTCGGTATCTGGCTGCATGTGCTGCTCATTGCGCTCGGCGCGCCCCTCAGCCTCAATAGTGCGCTCGCCATGCGTCTGGATGTCTTCATCAAGATGATGCCGGAACGGCTGTATCCGGCAACGCAGGTTGCTGCCGACGTCTTCACAGTGCTTTCGGGCTTCATTCTGAGCTTCGGCGGTAACGAGATCATGACCATGCTCGGCGGCGTTTCACCAACGCTCGGCGTGCCGGAATGGATCCGCTTCGGTTTTCTCGGTGCCGGCGGCGGGCTGATCCTGATCGTTCTTCTCTTGCAGCGCATCGCCGAGGGAAAAACATGGCCAGTCTTGCTCTCCTTCGCAATCGGCGCAGCGCTCTATGCCGGCATCCCTTTCATCTCGATTGAAGTCGACTGGCCGCCCAGCATTTTTCTCGGCCTGATCGCTTCAATCGGCCTGGTGCTCGCAGCGCCGCTCCCACATGCCTTTCTGGCGGCTGCCTACGTCGTGATCGCCTTCGGTAGCAGCCTGCCGGAGCCGGCGATTGTTTCATCGACTGTGACAGGCATCTCGAAATTTCTGCTGCTTGCCATTCCCTTCTTCCTGCTTGCCGGCGGATTGCTGACAGCATCGGGCGTCGCCAACCAGCTCGTTCGCTTTGCCGCCGCCATTGTCGGCCATCGTCGTGCTGGTCTCGCCCAGACGACGCTGCTGACCAGCGTGCTGTTCTCCGGCGCCTCCGGTTCATCGGTTGCCAATGCCGCCTTCGGTGCATCCACCTTCCAGCCGGAGCTCGTCCGCCACGGTTATCAGCCGGCCAAGGCTGCGGCGATCATCGCGGCGACCTCGGTGCTCGACAACGTCATTCCCCCGTCGATCGCCTTCCTGATTCTTGCAACTGCCACCAATCTTTCGGTCGGTTCACTACTGGTCGGCGGCTTCTTTGCCGGTGGCCTAATGGCCATCTGCCTTGCCGTCGCAATTCATCTGACGGTCCGCGATCAGGCGCCGCTGCCGCGGGCCACATCTGCACAGCGCTGGCAGTCGGCTGTCCAGGCAATTCCTGCCTTCGGTCTAGGCATCATTGTGGTGGTCGGCATCCGTATCGGCGTTGTCACAACGACAGAGGCCGCGGCCCTTGCCGCCTTCTATACCTTCCTGCTTGGTATCGGCGCGCGACTCGGCATACTCTCGCTCTATGCTGCCTTCCGGCAGGCTGCCGTCGAAGCTGCGGCGATCGGCCTGCTGATCGGCACGGCCGGCCCCTTCGCCTTCCTGCTCGCCGTCGACAATGTCTCAGGCCTGATCTCTAACCTGACGACGGCGCTTGGCGGCAGCGCGCTCGCCGTAATCCTGCTATCGAACATTATCCTACTCGTCGTCGGGCTCGTTCTCGATATTGGCGCTGCGATCCTGCTGTTCGGGCCGATCCTGTTGCCGGCAGCCGTCGCCGCCGGTATCGATCCCATCCATTTCGGAGTCATCATCGTGGTCAACCTGATGATTCACGGCCTGACGCCGCCGCTCGGCATGCTGATCTACGTCGTCAGCGGCGTGACCCGTATCCCGGCTTCCGCTCTCTTCAAGGCAGTCGTTCCTTATCTGCTTGCCCTTCTCGTCTCGCTCGCAATTCTCTGCGCTTGGGCGATCATCTTTTAACGGACAGGACCTGATCCATGGATAATCTCAACCGACGTAATTTCCTGAAGACCGCCACGGTTGCCTCCACTGCCCTTGCCGCGCCGGCCTTCGTTCGCAGGGCCGCCGCCCGCACGACGACGATCACCATTGCCTCGCTGCTCGGCGACGACAAGCCGGAGACGAAGATCTGGGTGAAGATCAGCCAGTTGGTGGAAGCCAAGCTGCCCGGTCAGTTCAAATTCAATATCGTCAAGAATGGTGCGCTCGGCGGTGAAAAGGAGGTAGCTGAAGGTGTTCGGCTCGGCTCCATCCACGCCAGCCTGTCAACAGTCTCCTCTCTCTCCGGCTGGACTCCGGAACTGCAGATCCTCGATCTTCCTTTCCTGTTTCGTGATGCAGATCATGTGCGTCGCACCGTTAGCGGTGGTGTAGGCGCCGATCTGAAAGGCAGGTTGCAGGCGCAGAATTTTGTCGTCGGCGACTTTATCAACTACGGCGCGCGTCATCTCCTGACCAAGGAGGCGGTGACGCGTCCGGAACAACTCAAGGGCAAGCGGATCCGCGTCATCCAGAGCCCGCTGCACACCAAGCTTTGGAGTGCTTTCGGCACGACACCGATCGGCATCCCGATCACCGAGACCTATAATTCGCTGGCAACCGGCGTTGCCGACGCGATGGATCTCACCAAATCGGCCTATGCCGGCTTCAAGCTCTACGAGGTGGTGCCTTATATGACCGAGACCGGTCACATCTGGGCATCGGGCGTCATCTACTATTCCTCGACCTTCTGGGCCGGTCTGAACGACGAACAGAAGGCCGTCTTCCAGCAGACATCGACCGAAGGAGCTGCCTATTTCAACCAGCTCATTGCCGATGACGAAGTGGCATCGGTCGAAGTCTCGCTGAAAAACGGTGGCAAGCTCCTGAAGCCGGAAGTTTTCGAGGAATGGCAGAAAGGCGCCCAAGGTGTTTGGAACGATTTCGCTCCGATTGTCGGCGGCCTCGATCGCATTAAGGCCGTCCAATCGGCCTGACGAAGGAGGACGGGAGATGACACATAAGCGGCGTGTATTCTCAGGCTTGCCGGTCTTGCCGAAACAATTGCCAGATTGACAGCAGCCGGGTCAACAAGCTCGCCATATCAAAAAAGCCCGCCCTCTTGTGAGGGCGGGCCATAACCATCTACAGGAGTGGAGTTCTGTATCGATGGGCGAGGCCGGCCCGGCAGGGAACCGGCCCGACCTCTATCTTCTGAATTGGAGGTCACCAAACCAGAAGCTCGTGATGAAAAACCCCGAGATATTATCCCGGGGTCTTCAATATTCAAATTAGAACGAGCGCTGCAGACGGAAGTAACCGGTCGTGGAGTCGTCGCCATCTTCCGGATCCAGGTACTGGACGGAAGCCTTGGCGTAGAAGTTGTCAACGATCTGGTAGTCAACCGTCAGACCGACCTTCCAGGCATCGCCGGTACCGTCGAAATCATCAGGAACGGTGTCGAACGCGCTGGCACCGCCGATGTAGTTGCCGTAGTACTGAACACCGGGGGTGATCTTCAGCTTGTCCGTTGCCTTGATGGCGTATTCGGCAGCAACTGCCCATTCAGCCGTCGAGTAGTAGGAGTTCGGGCCGCTGGAGTAGACAGCTGCGAGGCCGAGCGTGCCCGGGCCGACTTCAACCGTACCCATTGCACGGATTGCGCCGTCTTCGTTGTCGACATCCCAGCCGCCGGTGATCTGGTAGCTGAAGGCACCAGCCGTGCCGCCGATGCCGAAGGCAATGCCGACATTGTTCGGACCATCATCCGGAACCAGGAGGCCGGTGACGGGATCTACGCTACCCTGGTAAACGCCGTCTTCCAGTTCGTCGACGCTGAGACCAGCGTAAAAGGAACCGGTTTCGTACTGATAACGGATGGAGTTATGCAGCGTTACGACGGAACCGATGTCGTCCGTTTCGCCGGAGAGACCATCGTCCCACCAGGAGTAGAACAGACCAGCGCGGAAGCCCGCGACGTCGAGGTAAGCGGAGTCGAGGATCGTATCCTGGTCCGTCGCGTTGTCGGCATTGGCCTGGATAACGATCACGCCGGTGAGCGGGCCGTATTCGGTGTCGCTCTTGGCCGTGAACTGAACCTGACCACGGGTTACAGCATCCCAATCCGAGTCGCCGCCAACGTTTTCGCCGACATTAACCTGGAAACGGATGTAGCCTTCGATCTTCAGGCAGGTTTCCGTGCCCGGGATGTAGAAGTAGCCGGTGCCGTAAGCGTCGCAGACGCGAACGTACTCAACCGGTTCCGGCTCGGCAGCAACGATTGCGTCTGCTGCGAATGCCGGTGCAGCGATGAGGGCAGCTGCAGAACCAAGCAACATCATACGAATGTTCATGGAAAGCCAATCTCCTAAGTTCGAGTGCGTTCCACGAAAGAACGTCCCCTCTGATAAAACCGATTAATTCGGTGAGACCTAAAATAACCGAAAGGCAGGAGGGCTCAACAATGAATGGTCTCATTTTACAGAGAATTCTAACTAAACCGCCATGTGTGTGACAGAAGTACAACACCCCTTGGGCGGGTATTAACAAGAGGTAAAATAGAATGGCGAAATATCGCTATATTAGTACGAGTTAGCGGGGATTGGCCGAGCGCAAATGCGCACGGGAGTCCGTCGCTGAAGCCTCAATCTATCGAAAATCCCGCTGCCGCGAGCCTGTGTTTACGCATCCGGAAAGGGCTGCCGAGAGAAAATACGGCCGAAAAATATGTTTATGTGGCAGGCCGGACAGCCATCCGACTGTGCCGCAATTCGATTTTGAGCGATGATTCGCGCCGGCCAAGGCAAGCCTCGCCAACGCTACAAGGCAAAGGAGGCGCTTCTGCTCCGCTTCTAGGAACTCAGACCTGTGCTCGCCGCGCTTCAGGATCGGGGATCGGAACGGCGGCCATCAGGGCCTTCGTGTAATCCTCTTCCGGGTGTTCGAAGATTTGACGGCGCGTGCCGGTTTCGACGATCCTGCCGCTACGCATGACGGCGACCTTATGGGACATGCGTTCGACAACCGCCATGTCGTGCGAGATGAAGAGATAGGAGAGCCCCATGCTTTCCTGCAGTTCCAGCATCAGGTCTAGCACGCGCGCGCGCACGGAGACGTCGAGTGCCGCAACGCTTTCGTCGGCAACGATCAGCTTCGGTTCAAGTGCAAGTGCGCGCGCAATGCAGATGCGCTGGCGCTGGCCGCCGGAGAATTCATGCGGATAGCGTGTGGCGGCGTCTGCCGTCAGGCCGACACGGCGTAGAAGTTCTGCAACCCTGTCCTTTCGTTCGGACTTGCTGGCGATGCCGTGAATGACCAATGGTTCGGCGATTGCAGCGCCGACCGCCATGCGCGGATCGAGCGAAGCGTACGGGTCCTGAAAAATCATCTGCGCGGTGCGGCGTACAGGTTGCATTGCGCGATGGCCGAGGTTGGCGATATTGCGGCCGTCGATGACCACGTCGCCCGTGAACGGGATGAGGCCGAGCACCGCCTTGCCCGTCGTCGATTTTCCTGATCCGCTTTCGCCGACAAGGCCGAGTGTTTCACCTGGCAGAATATCGAATGAGATGTCGCTGACGGCTGCAGCCGGTGCTTTGCCCTTGAAGAGCAAGCTTGCCGAGCTGCCATAGGTGACGTTAAGGCCACGCACGTTCAGCACGGGGGTGCGGTCGGGGTGCAGGGTTTCGACGCTGCGTGAGGTTATGCGCGGCGGACCGTCGGTACCAGCAAAGGCACCAAGGCGCGGCACGGCCGAGAGCAATTGCTGCGTATAGATCTGCCGCGGCGTACGGAAAACGGTGGCCGCCGAGCCTTCCTCCACAATCCCGCCATTCTGCATGATGACGACACGATCGGCCATCTCGGCGACGACGCCCATGTCATGGGTGATCAGGATGATCGACGTACCGAATTCCGATTTCAGCTCGCGCATGAGCTTGAGTATCTGCGCCTGCACCGTCACATCGAGCGCCGTGGTAGGTTCATCGGCGATCAACACCTTGGGGCGGCAGGAGAGCGCCATGGCGATCATCACGCGCTGGCGCATGCCGCCCGAGAGTTCGTGAGGGTATTGCTTCATCCGCCGTGCCGGATCGGTGATCTGCACGGCATCGAGCATCTGCATCGCGACCGTGTCGGCATTCTCTCTGCCCTGATGTTCCCGGATCGCCTCCGTCAATTGCGCGCCGATCGACATGACCGGGTTGAGTGAGGTCATCGGTTCCTGGAAGACCATGGCTATATCGCCGCCGCGCACGCTGCGCATGGCCCGGTTGGACAGATGCAGCAGATCGCGCTCGCCGAGCATGATGTTGCCAGAGGCGACCCTGAGAGAGGCTTTGGGCAGCAATCCCATGATTGATAGCGACGTCACCGACTTGCCGGAGCCGGATTCGCCAGCAAGGCAAAGCGTTTCGCCGCTGGCGAGGTCGAAGCTGATATCTTTCAGAACCGGTTTGCGACCCTCTGGCGTTCGCGCATCGACGCTAAGATTGCGAACGCTGAGAACGGGTGCGGCGGGCATGGCGTCGATCACGCGAATACGATCCTCGGGAAGTAGAAGGAGACGACCCAGTTCGGCATATCGACGATTTCGCTGATGCGCAGATCGCCGCAGACCGAGCAGAGCAGATAGGCATCGACGGCGCTCATGCCATGCTCAGCTGTCAGAAGGTCGATCATGCGCATGACGCTTTCGCGTGCGCCGGTCATCAGGTCGGGGCCGATGCCGGTGGTGACCTCATAGCCCGCGCCGTCTAGATGGCGGGTGACCGGTTCGGTCGTCGTGAAGCGCGGCGTCTGCAGGCGGGCATCTTTGACGAGTTCAATCGTCGCTTCGACGTTCATCTGGCTTTCGATCGCCGTGCCGCAGACTTCCCCATCACCCTGCGCGGCATGTGTATCGCCGATGGAGAAGAGTGCTCCTTCGACCTCGATCGGCAGATAAAGAGTGACACCGGCAGTCAGGTCACGAATATCCATATTGCCGCCGACACGGCGAGGCGGTACGACCGAATGAGTACCAGGCTCGGCGGGGGCGACGCCGATGGTGCCGGCAAAGGGCTTGAGCGGCACACGGCCGCCGGGGCCGTAAAGGGCTGGCGTCATGCTATTGGCGTCATAGGACCAGACATGTAATGCCGGGTCCTTGAACTGATCGGCCAGTAGGCCGAAGCCTGGAATATTGGCCGTCCAGCCGGTGCCCGAGGGAATGAACTTGCGCAGTGTTACCTTCAACGCATCGCCGCGCTTGGCGCCCTCGACATAGATGGGGCCGGAAACCGGGTTGATCTTACCGAAATCAAGATTGTTCAGCGTATCCAGCGTCGCATCGCGACCGAGCTGGCCGCCGGAAGAATCCAGGCATTCGAAATGGATGGTTTCTCCGGGCTTGGCGACCGCGGCCGGTGCGAAGTCCTTGTTCCAACCGAAGTTATGCTGGGCGCGGTGAATGGTGTGCGTGCAGGCAATGCACATAAGGTGTCTCCCACGATTTTATGATGCCTTCCCGGTTTGCCCGGGAAGACACTGTTTCCTTAGGGCTTATTGCTTCACGAAAATCGCGTCGTAATTGATGACGCGGGTCGGGTCGATGTAGATGTTGTCCGCACCACCCATACGCAGCGACTTGGCCACGACGCGACGCTCGTTGATGACGGGAACCCACGGCGCATCGGCCATGATGTCGGTGAAGACCTTGCCCCAGGCTGCGGTGCGCTCGGTGGACTTTGCCGGATCGGACATGGAGTCGGCAGCAACGGCGCGCTTGTCGAGATCGGCATTGCAGTACCAGGACCAGTTCCAACCGCCCTGAACAGCGCCGGCGCAGCCAAGGATCGGGCCGTAGAAGTTCGACGGATCCGGGAAGTCGGCAATCCAGGCCATGCCGCCAGACCAGATCATCGGCGCTTCACCTTCCGTGCCTCCGGCAGAAATGACGTTGGCCTGGGCGAGAGCCCGGACTTCAGCCTTTACGCCGATCGCGGCGAGATCCTGCTGGATCGCCTGAGCGATGCGCGGCTGCGGATCGGTGTTGGTCGAGTAGAGCACGGTTTCGAAGCCGTCGGCGAAGCCCGCTTCGGCAAGCAGCGCCTTTGCCTTGGCGACATCATAGGCATAGCCGGTGAAGGACTTGTCGTAGCCTGGCATCAGCGGCGGCAGCGGCTGATTGGCAGGTGTGGCGCGGCCGTTCAGGATGCGGACGATGCGATCCTTATTAATGGCCATGTTGACGGCCTGACGCACCTTGACGTTATCGAAGGGCTTCACCTTGGTGTTGAGTGTGATGTAGCCGGTGTGCAGCTGTTCGCCATCGACGATCATCTGCGCGCCATCGGCCGAGTTTTTGATTTCCAGAAACTTTGCCGGCGGGATGCCGTCGCCGGCAATATCGACCTCGCCCTTTTGCAGGCGCAGCAATGCCACAAGTGGCTCCTGACCGACTTCGACCTTGAAGCTATCGAGATGCGGCATATCCTTCACGAAATAGTCTTTGTTGCGCTCGAAAACGAGCTGCTGGCCAATGGTCCAGTCCTTCAGAATGAAGGTGCCGGAGCCGACCGGCTTCTTGCCGAAATCGCCGCCAGCCGCTTCGACCGCTTCCTTCGGCACGACCGATGCGAAATTGATGGCGAGAACGTGCAGGAAGGTTGCATCCGGACGCGACAGACGGAAGACAACAGTGCCGTCATCCGGCGTCTCGATGCCCGAAAGCGTCTCAGTCTTGCCGCCTGTTTCCTCATCAAAGCCTTGGATAGCACCGAAGAAGCCGGCGCCGGGGCCTTGCGTCTTTGGATTGACGGCACGCTCGATCGAATACTTCACGTCGGAAGCAACAACTTCGCGGCCATTCGAAAACTTCACACCCTTGCGCAGCTTGAATGTATAGGTGAGGCCGTCAGGTGAAACGGTGAAGCTCTCGGCTAGCGACGGGATGAGGTGTGGCGTGCCGGGCTCGTAGTCCATCAGCCGCGAATAGAGGCTCTTGATCATCGACCAGTTGACCCAATCGTAGCCGATGGCCGGGTCAAGCGTGGTGATGTCATCCTTGTAGGTGACGACAATATCGCCGCCCTGCTTAGGCGTTTCCTGCGCCTTGGCGGTGAAGGGGGCGAGTGCCACCATCGTTGCCATTGTCGTATGTCGAAGCCAGCGTTTGAACATTCGTGTTCCCCTTCTTTGGTTGCGTTCAACGTGTGCGGATGCGTGGATCGATGAGCGGCGCAACGAGATCGGCGAGCAGGTTGCCGATGACGATGGCGAGCGCTGAGGTCAGCGTGACGCCCATGATGATGGGGATGTCGACCTGCTGGATGGCTTGCCAAGCGAGCTGGCCGATGCCCGGCCAGCCATAGACCGCCTCGACAACGACCACGCCGCCCATGAACTGGCCGATGTCGATGCCGATCATGGCGATGATCGGCAGGATGGCATTCGGCAAAGCATGGCGGAAAATGATGCGACGCGAAGAGAGGCCCTTGGCGCGGGCGGTGCGGACATAGTCCTGATTGAGGACGTCGATCATCGCTGATCGTACCATGCGTGCATACCAGCCGGCGCCAAGGACGCCTAGGGTGGAGGCTGGCAGCACGACATGAGCAAAAGTGCCGTAGCCACTCATGGGTAGCCATCCGAGCGTTACGGCAAAGACGTAAAGAAGCAGCAGCGCGAGGACGAATTGCGGCGCCGAAACCCCGACGAAGGAGGCCGTCATGACAAGCCGGTCGACGAAACCGCCGCGGCGCACGGCGGCAATCGTGCCGAGCGTCAATCCAAGGGCTACTTCCACGAGGATGCCGGCCAGCATGAGGACAAGCGTTGCCGGCAGGCGGGCGGTAATCAGCGTCCAGACTTCCGTCTTCTGCGCGTAAGATCGACCGAGATTGCCGTGCAGGAGATTGGTAAGATAGGTGCTGAACTGCACGAGTAGGGGCTGGTCGAGGCCAAGCTCGTGACGGATATTCGAGACCGTCTGCGCCGTGGCACTGCGCCCGGCGATCATACGCGCTGGGTCGGCGGGCAGTGCGTAGAGCAGCACGAAGGTGATGGCGGCAACGCCGAGAAGGATGAGGGCGGCCTGGACAAGACGGCGAAGGGCGAGGAAAAACATCAGCCTCTCCCGCGCTGGGTCGGATCCAGGATATCGCGCAGAGCATCCCCGACGAGATTGAAGGAAAGCGCCGTCAGAAGGATGATCGCGCCGGGGAAGAAAACGAGCCAGGGCGCCGCCTGGAAGTAGCTCTGGCTTTCGAAGATGATGTTGCCCCACGAGGGCTGCGGCGGCTGCACGCCGATGCCGAGGAAGGAGAGTGTCGCTTCGAGCAGCACGGTGGTTGCAATGCCGAGGGTGCCCCAGACGATTGCCGTCGGCATCAGATGCGGCAGAATATGCAGGAAAAGCACGCGCATATGGCCGGCGCCAAGCGAGCGTTCCGCCATGATGAAATCACGCTCCACAAGTCCGCGCGTCTCCGTATAGACGATGCGTGCGACCTGTACCCAGTTGACGAGCGCAATCACCATCGCAACGATCCAGAGACTAGGTCGCAGCAGTGCAGCAAGAACGATCGCCAGCAGCAAGGCCGGGAAAGCCATCATCAGGTCGGTGAAACGCATCAGGATGTTGCCGACGATGCCGCGCATATAGCCTGCGAGAATGCCGATGAAGAGGCCGATCGCGACCGCAATGCCGTTGGCAACGAGGCCGATGACAAGCGAGGTGCGGGCGCCAAAGAGCATCCGCGAGAAGAGGTCGCGCCCCAGTGTATCCGTGCCGAGCAGATAGGGGCCGCCGGGCGGCAACGGCGCACCTTCCAGAGACAATCCGTCGAACATCTGCTCATCGGGATTGAAGGGCGCGATCCAGGGTGCGGCCACTGCAAGACCGATGACGACGAGCACGACGATAAGGCCGAAGAGAGCGGTCGGCTGCCGCAGCATTGCTTTGATTACACGCATCAGCCGGCCTCCGGCAGGGGCTCTATGCCACCGATGATGAAGGCGGCGATCTGCTCCATCGGCAGGCGGCGGCGCATGGCGCAATTGCGCAGGATTGAATAAGCGCGTTCCTCATCGATCCCATGCGCCTTCATCAGCTTTTCGACGGCGGCATGCACGAGCGGGCGCAGGCGCACGCGCTCTTCGAGATATTGCAGGCGCTCGACAACACCTTTGCGCTCCTGATGAATAGAGACGGCCATGACGAGGGCCGGATAGACGGCGGAGGCCGCAATCGGCTTGGCGATGATCGCGCCGGCACCCTGGACAAGCGCCCATGCGATACGGCCTGGCGCTTCCGAGCCGAGCAGCGCGACAACCGGGCATGTCGAAGCGGCACCGCTCCAGGGCAGGAGATCGTCAAAACCCTGGTCGGCATCGACGATGACGAGATCGGGTACGCTTGCGGCTGAAAGCGGTGCCCATTGCAGCGTTGCGGATAAGCCGAGAAGACGCAGTTGACGGATCAGTCTATCGGTATTGCCGTCTTCGCGGTGTAGAACGACGGCATGCCAGCCTGTGAAATTGGGCGTTTCCTTCATGACACCACCCGCAATTTCGGCGAGGCCGATTTATTGCGGCCGGTCAGATAGGGATCGGCAGCGAGTGGCGGGCGGGATGCGATCACGTCGAAACCGTTCTGGCTATTGATACGGCCGAGATGGAAAGGCAAGGCAGCGTGGTTTGTGTCCCTATCGATGTTGAGCGCGCCGAAGGGCGTCGCCCAGCTTTTGCTATAGAGTTCGTGACGCACAGCGGAAGGCTCGTCCCCGCCGGCAGCCAGGATTGCTTCGACGCAAAGGCGAACCGCAGTATAGGCACTGGCAAAAACGCTGGAAATCCGACGCGGAGCGCCGTGATGCATGACGACACGTTGCTTGAAATCGGCATTTTCCGAGGTTACGACGCTGTCGAAATAGGAGGCAGCGCAGAGCTGGCCGATCGCGGCACCCGGCGCGATATCGTCAAGCTCGCATTCCATCAGGTCGCAGCTGACAACAGGGCAGTTCTCCGGCCTGAAGGTCGCGTCGCGATCGGCAAGCCGACGGATTGCCTGATGGAAGGCATAGCTCGATGGCCCAATCAGATTGTTCAGGATGAAGCTTGGCCGGCGCTGTTCAATATCGGCCACGATCCGCTCGACTGCGGTTTCCTCGAGCGGCAGGTAACGCTCGCCAAGAACCTCGCCACCGGCGTTGGTGGTCAGTTCGCGAGCGAGCCGGTTCATCTCCCAGCCCCAGACATAGTTCGCACCGACGAGATAAGGCCGGTTTCCGTAGCGCGGAATCAGATGTTCGAAGAGTGGCAGCAGGTGCTGATTTGGGCAGCCGCCGACATAGATAACATTCTCGTTCGCCTCGAAACCCTCATAGGGGCACATATACCAGAGCAGGCCGTCATGTTTCTCGATGAGCGGGATGACCTCCTTGCGGGAAGCAGAGGTAATGGTGCCTATGATATGGCGGCAGCCGGCACGCAACAGATGACGCGCCCCCTCGAGATAGGCGGCAAGATCGGCCTGCGGGTCGAAGAAAACCGGTTCGATCGGCCGATCGCTCGTTGCGGCAAATTCGGCGATTGCGAATTCCGCGCCATCGCGCGCGTCGCGCCCCATCGAGCCGTAAGGCCCTGTGGTGGAGTAAAGAATGCCGATTTTCAACGCATCATTCATCTGTTAGCCAAAAACCAAAAACCCCATGAGGGCATCCATCCGCGATGGGGCCATCATGGGGCGAAACTGCCCAGCGACTGTCGGAGTCATGTAAGGTTACGGGGCACTTTGCCTAATCCGCAGGCTTGAATAAAATACAGGCACCCCAGTTTTGTCAAGCGTGTATCCGGCGGATTCGGGACGGCCCGGCAAGATCCATTTGCAGCCATATACTCTGGGGGAGATCGATTCGAGAGAGTAGGGGCATGACAGCGGAAATATCTGCTGTGGACGTGGCGCGAAACAAGATCGGCTCTTGAGGCATCCTGTTATTAATAAACAGGAAAACTGCCCAGGTCTAATGAATTGCCGCAGATAGTTTCGCGACATTTCCGACCTCTTCAAACCTACGCCAGTTCGGTCGCAAGATATCGCCGGACTTGCTGCCGGCAAGGCGCACGATCCCGTGAGGAGGCGTTTTTCGCTCCGGTTAACCGCGTTTCCGCCGTTGACGCTGTTACATGGTAGCGTTACCATCAGCATCGACAGCGCCGGGGAGACGCTTGGAAATAGCAACGGAGGAGACGCATGGGAGAGCATGTGGAGGAGAAAAGTCTTCACGGGCGCGTTCAGTCGATCGACCGCGCCATGATGCTGCTCGAAGCGATGGGAACGGAAGAGGATGGCAACCGCTTGGTCGATCTCGCCAGCCGTACGGGCTTGGCGCCCTCGACGGTTCACCGCATTCTGACGACGTTGGAGCAGTGGCAATTCATCCAATACAATCCTAATGATCGCATGTGGCATATCGGCCGGCAGGCCTTTGCCATCGGTTCGGTCTTCACCCGCCAGAGCAATCTCGTCGCTACCGCGCTCCCATATCTCAGAAGACTGCGCGATCAGACGCGCGAAACTGCCAATCTCGGTTTCGTCCACGACGGCGAGGTCGTCTTCGTCGATCGTGTTGAAAGCCGCGATATCACCCGCACCGTCGCTCGCGTCGGCAGCCGGGTGCCGATGACGGCATCCGCCATGGGCAAGGCCATTCTCGCAACCTACTCACAGCAGGATCTCGAAGCGATCCTCTCGCGCGAAGGAAGCCGGCGCTTTACGGCGAATACATTGACGGGCCAGGCAGCATTGCGTGCCGATCTCGATAGAATCCGGGCGGACGGGTATGCGGTCGACGATGAGGAACTGGTATCAGGCCTGCGCTGCGTGGCCTCTGCCGTCTATAACCATCAAGGCGAGGCGATTTGCGCCATATCGCTGTCGAGCCTTGCATCAAGGATCACGCCGCAGCGGGTTCCGGTGCTGGGACGCCTGCTGACCGAAACCTCGGCGCAGTTGACGACGGCTCTCAGTGGGGAGATGCCGCCGTTCAACGCCATGGCGAGCTGACGCGAAACACTCTGCTCGCTCAAGTCAACCGCCGACCCGCATGTACCGGCGGTTTTCTTTTGCCAATCAGGACCAGTCGACAACGATTACTTCGTGATCGAGGACTGCACCGACATCGATGGCGATCTCGCTGCCTTCGTCGCTGACCTTCACCGTCTTCCCGGCAACCCTGAGGCTTGCAAGGGAGACAGCCTTGCCGGTCTGTTTACGCAGGCGCAGCGTTACCGGACCGATCGGCACGAGCTCGTTTTGGCGGCCCGGCACGCGGGAGACCAGCACGCGGTTGTTCAGGTGAACGATCTGCCGTCTGTCCTGCTGATAGAGCACGGCCGTAACGAGACCGTGCGTGCCTTCGAGCCTCAGAAGCGAGCGATCGGCAAGCATCCAGCGCACGGCATTGGTGATCAGGCGCGCATGCTCGAACTGGTCGTCCCGCGCATAACAACGGTCGAGATCGGCGACTAACCAGACGAACTTGCCCTTGCCGTTTTCGCGAACGGTGATGGCGGGCGCATCCGAATAAGGCTGCCGCATCCAGGAGGTTTCCGGCGGATAGATCGGAAAATCTGGAATGTAGGTCGCCAGAACCTTGACGTCGTCGTCGACACTCACGACAGGTAGATAACCACCGAAGGGCAGAGTATCCGTCTCATCGAGGCCGGCAAGCACCGGATGGCGGCTTCCGTCCGCCTTCGGAGCTGTCTTGTCTGAAGGACCGTGCACACCGGCGCGCAGTTCGGGCGAGAGGCGCAGATAGGTGTGACGCGCACTGGTTTCGATATCAGGGTTGGCTGCCTCGAAGTCACCATGCGCACCGCTCTTGCGATGAACGCCAAAGAGCTTGGCAAGGGCGAAATCTGTCCGGCGGTCGCCGTACTCGTTGTAGAGGCTCGCCTCCGACGAGGCGATCACCGAACCGCCTTGAGCCGCGAAAGCTTCGACGGCGGCAACCTGCGCGTCCGACATGGTCGCAAGGTTCGGAAGGACAAGCACGGCGAAGCGTCCCGCTGCCTTGCCGATATCGTCGGCGTTGACGGGCAGATAGGTGATGCCGGCGCGATCGAGTGCCCGCGTCGCTCCGCGATAGGGGTTCATCGTGCGGTCGTTCGCCTTGTCGCGACCGTGATAGTCGTGGTTGCTCTGCGACCAGACGACACCGACATCAGCCTGCGGCTGACGGTTGATCAGAATATCCTGGTTCGCTTCGTGCCATTTGAAGATCGGCTCGGCCGTCTTGTACTGACGGCGGTCTTCATGCAGCGAGCCGATATGATGCCACCAGGGCTGGATGCCGCCGGCAAAGCCGGAGGACGACCAGAGCCGCACTTCGGCCGGCGGCATGCTGGCGAGACGAAAGGCTGGCGAGCCAAGCTGATATTGCGGCGTGCTTTCGGGAATGAGTTTATCCCAGCCGCCGACTTCATGCAGCCGCTTGCCGGTTTCGGTATTGTCCTCGAAGCCATCGATGAGATTGCGGCGCTGATGGTCGAGCATGACGATCGGGCTGCGGGCAAGGATTTCCTTAAGGTCGATAAAGCGGTTGCCGTTGTTCAGGATATCGCCGCTGATCATGCCCATCCAGCAGCAATCCTTGCCGCCGACTTCGGTCGTGACCTTGTTGTTGAATTCCCAGAGATCGGTGCGGCGCTTGTAATTCCACTGGATCCAACGGCGATAGTTTTCATCGGCCCAATCATGGCGGCGAGGCAGGTCTACACCTGACCATGCGAAGAACTGCTCGGTGCAATGGCGGCAATAGCAGATGTTCTTGCGCGGGATGCCGGCCCAGCTGTTGTCGGCAAAACCGTCCGGCATGGTGCGCTCGATGATCTCGCGCATGATATCGGGCAGGTATTCGCTGTAATAGGGCGAGTTGATGCAGGTGACGTATTTGTCTGCTTGCCGATAGGGTTTGCCGTCGATATCGAGGCAGATCCAGTCCGGATGGGCGCGGTAGAAATCTTCCGCGACGCGGTTTGAATCCATACGCGCGATAACTTTCAATCCTTCCTCGCGGGCCGCCTTGACAATCTCGCCGTAGAGGTCGCGGTCGCCCAGTGCTTCGGCCTTATGATGCAGCGGAAACTTCGTCGGATAGTAGCTGACAATGCCGCCGGCATTGATGATGACGCCTTGAACGCGCGTCTTGCGCCAGTGTTCCCGCCACCATGTATCGTCGTAACGCGACGGGTCGATCTCGACCAGATTGGTCTGTCCCCATCGCAGCGCCGTGCGGTACCAAGGCTCCGATCCCATGATTATTTCCACCCTCGTTTCAGTTGGTTTGCGTCGCCAGACTAAATGAAAGCGGCGCTTAGTCGCCGACTTTTCCCGGAAATTCCACGATGCGGAAAATCACAGCAAAGCGTTCGATGGCCAGCCGGAAATGGGGATATTTTTCAACTTACTTGCTTGCGCTCGAACTCTGCAGCAATTGCACCGTATCGATATCAGGTTCCTTTGGATCATCGAGAAATGTCCAGCAGCGGGCGCTACGTGGACCGGCCGATTTACGCCTGCGTTGACTCCGCTGTTGCTTTTTGGAATTGACATATTCGGTTTGAGTAATGCCTGAGACACCTTCCGGGGAAGGGGCAGCGCCGTTCCTAGATGCCGCGAGGAGACAAAAGATTGCGAAGCCGACGGACCGATGGTCGTCCCACGATTGCCGATGTCGCGCGCCTGGCCGGGGTCGGCGCGATCACGGTGTCGCGGGCGCTGCGCGATCCGAGTCAGGTTTCTGCGACCCTGCGCGCAAATATCGACAAGGCGATAAGGGAACTGAACTATGTTCCCAACCTCAGCGCCAGGGCGCTTGCCTCTGTCAGGGCCGATGTCATTGGTGTGCTCGTTCCATCGCTGACCCAGAACATCTTCTCCGATGTTCTGCGCGGTGTCTATGACGGTGTCGAAGGCACCGAACTGCAGATCCAGATGGGCAACACCCGTTACCAGCTGCAAGAAGAGGAGCGGCTGATTGCCCAGATGCTGCGGCAGAAGCCGGCTGGCATGATCGTCTCCGGGACCGAACAGAGCGACCGCTCCCGCGAGATGCTGGAAAATGCTCGTTGCCCTGTTATCCAGATCATGGACCTGACGGATAAACCGATCGATACGATCATCGGTTTTTCGCATTACGAGGCGGGCCGGGCGATCACCCGGCATTTAATCGAGGCCGGCTATCGGCATATCGGCTTCCTGAGCGGCTGGCTGAATGGCCGCTCCTTCGGCCGCTATTCCGGTCTGAAGGATACGTTGACGGAAGCCGGCATCTATAATCCGAGCTATATCTCGCCGATCGACAGGAGCGACCATATTCCCGAAGGCGTGGGCTGGGAAACGCCGCGCTTTGCAACACCTTCGACGGGCCGCAAGCTGATGGCCGATCTTCTGGACGCCAATCCGGATATGGATGCCGTCTTCTGCAACAATGACGTCATGGCGCTTGGCGCGCTGTTCGAATGCATGGAGCGCGGCATCCGCGTGCCTGAGGATTTTGGTATTGCCGGCTTCAACGATTTCGACATCATGGAAGCAGCCTATCCGTCGATCACTAGCGTGCGCAGCCCCCGCTGGGAATCCGGCTACCATGCCGTCATGGCGCTCCGTCGCCGTTTGAGCGGAGACGACAGCGGAGACCGGATTGTCGACTTGGGCTTCAAAATCCAAAAACGCGCCAGCACGGATCGCAGCGGCGAACTTCGTCGCCAGCAGGCGGCTAGGTGATGTCGGGACTGCCGGTTTCTTGCTTCACGCATATGTCGCAATTTGAATAAGAGCTTTTCCAAAACGCCATAAATCCGCAGCCGAACAAAACTTGACGCTCGTATCTGGTAGCGCTACCGTGCCCTTGCGTTGCTCGTCGACCCAGAAGACGCCTGACAATAAAAACACCAGAAATTCAGCGTCAGCCGGGATGCAGCGCCTCGATAAGGGAGGATCTGAGCATGGCGATTACTCGACGTAAACTTATCGAAAATTCTGCGGCTGCTGCTGTCGGCGCCAGTATTGCGGCAAGCCTTGGGGCGGCCGCTTTCGCGCAAACCACCGATACATTGAAAATTGCTTTTGCCGCCCGTGGCCTCAGGACTATCGACCCTGCGAAATCGATCCAGGGTGTCGACAACTGGGCCATCATCCATATTTACGACAAGCTCGTCGATCTGCCGCTCTGGAAGTTCCCGGCGACCATGGACGAGCTCGTGCCGCGTCTTGCTACGAGCTGGACTTCGACGCCGGATTCCAAGTCCTGGACGCTGAAGCTCCGCCAAGGCGTGAAGTTCCACAAGGGCTATGGCGAGATGACGTCTGCAGACGTCAAGTTCACCTTCGACCGCATCCGCGATGCCGTGCGCGTCGGCGGGGTACGCCCGAAATTCACAAATATCAGCGAGGTCATCGCCGACGATCCCTATACGATCACCTTCAAGCTGGCGCAGCCTGACCCGCTCTTCCTGCTCGGCGTCCTCAGCGACTATGATGCCTCTGTCATGAGCAAAAAGGCGGTCGAGGAAAAAGGTGAGGAGCCAATTGGCCGGGATCCGATCGGAACCGGTCCCTATGTGCTGGAAACTGTCTATCCGGATCCGTCACAGGGCGTCATGCTGGTTGCCAATAAGGAACATTGGGACGTCCAGCCGGCGACGCCGAAGCTGCAGTGCCTCTACATCGCCGATACGACGGCGCGTACGCTTGCGCTGCTCTCCGGTGACGTGCATCTGATCGAGGGCGTTCGTGCCCCCGGCTGGGCGGCTTCGATGTCGCAGCGCGATCCGAACCTGATCTTCGATGTCGTCAGCCCCGGCAGTTTCTTCACGATGCAGGTCAACGTGACGAAGAAGCCCTTCGACGATGTGCGTGTACGTCAGGCGCTGTTTTATGCAATCGACCGCGACGAAATCACCACGGCGATCGCGCCGATCAGCAAGCGTACCTACGGGCTCAATCCTCCCTCTTATCCGGGTGGCTTCTCGGCAGAAAGCATTCCAGCTGATGTCGCCTACAAATATGATCCCGAAAAGGCGAAATCCCTGCTTGCCGAAGCCGGATTCCCGAATGGTTTCAGTTTCAAGAACGATACATCACAGCGCGAGGACTTCTCGGCCATCATGCTGATGATCCAGGCACAGTTGCGCAAGGTCGGCATCAATATGGATCTGAACATCAAAGACCATACGGCCTTCCATGCCGACCAGAACATCGGCACCAATACGCTGTCGCAGCAGTCGTCTGCATTGCCGCCGGTGCCGACGCAGGTGATTGTCACCTACCTATCGAAGGGCGCCGAAGTCCGCTCGGATGGCAATGGCGGGGCGAACATGAGTCATTATGGAGTCGCCATTCCGGGCATCGACGACCTTCTGAGCAAGGCACTTGCCGAGCCAGATCTCAGCAAGCGTCTGGAGATCGTCAAGGAAATCGAGATCAAAGCCCTCAAGGACGCGGTCATCCTACCCGTTTCCAACAACGGCTTTATGATCGTTCGCTCCGAAAAGGTCGATCTCGGCTATGACGTCGTCTCCGGCTATGTGAATTGGCCGCTCACCAAGGCCAAGATCAAGGCCTGAGCCGCCTGGAGCGGCGGCAGGGAAGCGGAAACGCGTCCGCCTCTCCAGGTTCAAACATCGGATCATCCGAAAAACGTGTCACGCATTTCGGCCCGATGCACCAGTCGCGAACACGTTCCGAAATCGTGATCTTTCTCCCGGCTTTAAGCCGGGGGCATTGCGCCTTTGCGCGAAGACATTGGTCCTATTTTGCGAGGTCAGATATGGCGCGAGCCGATAGCGTATCCATCAACCTTCCGTCCGCTCCGCTTTCGGATAGCGTGACATGGGCGATCGACGAATTGCGCAGCCGCCTGAGGCGCCGAGGTGTAAGGACCTCAGACAAGACGGTGGGCGAAGGTATCTCAATCGTGGTCGCCGAAGTCGGGTCGCCTCACGCGCCGACAGCCATGGCGCGCGATGAAGAAGCATTTGCTCTCGCTCGTAACGGCAATACGATTACAGTATGGGCGCATGATGAAAGGGGTATGGTCTATGCCCTGACCGAACTTGCCGACCGCGTGCGCTACAATGATGGCGAGGATCTATTTGCGGGTAAGTTTCCGCTTGCGGAAAAGCCGGCTGCACGCATCCGCAGCATGGCGCGGCTGTTCTGCAGCGAGGAGGAGGACAAGGTCTGGTTCTACGACAAGCAGCAGTGGCGCGATTATCTGACCATGCTGGCATCGAACCGCTTCAACCGTTTCGCCCTGACGCTCGGCATGGGCTATAATTATCCCTACCACAATCCCTGGATCACCGACGTCTATTTTTACTTCCCCTATCCGTTCCTGCTGAAGCTGCCGGGCTACGATGTCGAGGTCACCGAGCTCTCCGATGAGGAGCGCGAAACCAATCTCGAAATGCTGAAGTTCATCGGCCGCGAGGCTGCAAGGCGCGGCCTCGAATTCCAGCTGGCACTCTGGACGCAGCGCTATGATTTCGACGATGTTCCGCGCGCCAATTACACGGTGACGGGTGTCACTGATAATAATCTCGCGCCCTATTGCCGCGACGCGATTACACAGTTGCTGCGGGAAGTTCCCGAGATTACCGGCCTGACATTTCGCGTCCATGTTGAAGGTGGCATTGCAGAAGGCGAATATGGCTTCTGGAAAGAGGCGTTTGCGGGCGTCGCCGCAGCCGGCCGTCCAGTCGAGATCGACATGCACGGCAAGGGCCTCGATCACACCATGCTGCAGATCGCCCGTGAATCCGGCATGCCCTTTGCTGCCTCGCCGAAATATCTCGCCGAGCATATGGGGCCGCCCTACCACCAGTCGGCCATCCGCAACAAGGAGTACCCGCCGGAAGTGGCGCGCAGCGAGCGCGAGCAGCTCAGTGAAGGCTCCCGTAAGTTCCTGCGCTACAGCTACGGCGACCTCCTCGCCAAGGACAAGGACTACAAGGTCATCTACCGCATCTGGGCTGGAACGCAGCGCGTTCTGCTCTGGGGCGATCCGGAATTTGCTGCCGGCTATGGTCGCAGCTCGATGTTTGCAGGTTCGGATGGAGTCGAATGGTGCGAGCCGCAGAGTTTCAAGGGCCGCATGGGCACCGGCATTCCCGGTGGCCGCTTCAACTATCAGAAGCACGGCCTGCCGACGCGCCACGACTGGCAGAAATATGAGTACCAATACCGCGTGTGGGGGCGTCTGCTCTATTATCCGGACGCGCCACGCGAAAGCTGGATGCGCTATCTCGAGCATGAATGCGGCGATGCCGCCGTCGACTGCGAGAAGGGGCTTTCCTGGGCGAGCCGTGTGCTGCCGCTGATCACGCTGGCGCACGGTCCTTCGGCCTCCAACAATCATTACTGGCCGGAAATCTATACGAATCTGCCGCTCGTCGAAGGTTCCGGCCGCCGCGCCTACGCCTTCGATATGGAAGGGCCGGTCCGCTTCGGAAATGCGCCGACCTTTGATTCGTCGCTCTTTGCCAATGCGCGCGAATATGCCGAACTGCTTCTCGCCGGAAAGCCTTCTCACCGCTATACGCCGCTTGATGTGGCCGATTGGTTGGAAGAGATGGCAGAGGGCTGCGAAGCGGCCCTGATCAGAGCAAAGGTAACCGGAAGCTACGGCTCGGCGGCTGTCCAGCGTATCATGATCGACGTCCAGATCTCAGCCGGTATCGCCCGCTTCTTTGCCGAGCGCTTCCGGGCCGCGTGCTGGGCGGAATTGTTCATCGCCACCAAGGTCACGACGCTGATCGAACCCGTGATCGATCACGCGAGACGGTCTGTCATGGCCTGGCAAGCGGCCGCCGACATTTCCCGCGATGTCTATCACGACGACCTGACCTATGGTCCACAATCCTGGCTGCGCGGCTCCTGGCAGTCACGACTGCCAGAAATGACGGCTGAGGTTCTCGACCTGGAATCGCTGCGCGGCGCCGGCAAATTCGAATCTGTTGTCGCAGACGAACAAGTACGTGCAGCCGTTAAGGCACTCAGAGCCCGTCAGCCGGTCATATCCAGCACTGCGGGTATCGTTGCACCTGCAACATTCAAGGCCGGCGAGGCCTTCACGGTGCGGATTGATGAAACGGTGGACGACGAACCGGTGCTGCACTATCGTCACGTCAATCAGGCCGAGCGCTGGAATTCGGCGAAAATGACCCGAAATGGCAGCGGTTTTGCTGCGACCATTCTTGGAGATTATACCGACTCCAAGTTTCACCTGCAATTTTTCGTCAGCTCGAGGAGGGGCGGACGGAGTGTGCTTTCACCGGGTCTTGAGGACAACCTGTCCAACGAACCCTACTATACGGCGCTGCAGGACTAGACAGGCAAGACCACAGGCGTCCGCCGACGGGAACGCGGATACGCCAAAGGAGACCGCTCAAGCGGTGACAGGGAGGAAACGGATCAGTGACCCGATATCTCTTGCTCAGGCTGGCGGATGCCATTCCGACCGTCCTGCTCGTTTTGACACTCGTTTTCATCGCGATGCGCATTCTGCCCGGCGATCCGGCGATTGCGGCTCTCGGCGACAATGCCACAGCCGAACAGCTTCAACTCTTTCGTGAGCGCATGGGGCTGAACGCTCCGCTCTGGCAGCAATATATCAACTTCGTCATCGGTACGCTGCGGCTTGATTTCGGCCGTTCCGCGATGACCGATCAGCCGGTGCTCGGATTAATCGCCTATAACCTTCCCTATACGATCGAGCTGACGATCGTCGCCATGATCATGGGCGTCGTCGTCGGCGTTCCCTTCGGCGTCTGGGCGGCCACACATCGCAATGGCCTGCCGGATTCGGCTATGCGCGGCTTCTCGTTGCTCGGCTATGCCATTCCGGATTTCTATCTCGGCGCTTTGCTGCTGATCGGGTTCGCGCTCAATCTCGGCTGGTTTCCGATCAACGGCGGCGGCACGGGTTTCATCGACCGCATGCACCATGTCTTTCTGCCGGCAGTCACTCTTGCGCTCGTCAAAGCTGCCTTCATCGGCCGTCTTACCCGTACGTCGCTGCTCGAAGTGATGGGCCGCGATTACGTGCGCACCGCCCGCGCCAAGGGCGCGCGCGAGACGCGCGTGATCTATCGCCATGGTCTGCGCAATGCGCTTCTGCCGCTGACAACGGGGCTTGGCCTCAGCATGCTCGCCACGCTCTCGGGCTCGGTGGCGATCGAGCTCGTCTTCAACCGTCCCGGCATCGGCAAGCTCCTGATCAGCGCCATTTCCGAGCGCGATTACGGCGTCATCCAGGGCGGTGTCGTGGTCTTTGCAATGTTCGTCGTGCTGATCAACCTGGCGATGGATCTCATCTACATCGTCGTCGATCCAAGAATCCGGGTGAAGTAATGGCTGCAACTGAACAGGCTCCGCAGGTGATTGCGGACGACCACCGGCTGGCAGATGCGTTCCGTCACATTCTCTACGGACGGATCTCGACCAGCTTTGCGCTGCTCGTCGTTCTGATCTTCATCTTCGTTGCGGCCTTTGCGCCGTGGCTGGCACCCTATGATCCGCTCGCCCAGAGCATTCTGGCGATCAACCAAAACCCGTCGGCTGCCCACTGGCTCGGCACCGACCAGTTCGGACGTGATGTGCTCTCGCGCATGATCTACGGCTCGCGCAACTCGCTGATCTTCGGATTCGTCTCGCCGGTGCTGGCAGCGATCTTCGGCACGCTGCTCGGCGTTACCGCAGGATATTTCGGGGGCATGACCGATCGCATCATTTCACGTCTTATCGATCTGCTGCTTGCCTTTCCGGAACTGCTCCTGGCGATCATCATCGCAGCCGTGCTCGGCGGCGGCTTCTGGAATATCATCGCCGTCATCACCGTCGCCTTCATCCCCGGCTTTGCCCGTGTCGCCCGTGCCTCGACCCTCGCCGTCAAGCAGGAGCCCTATGTGGAAGCAGCGATCGCCGTCGGCGTGCGCACCCCGACCATCATTTTCCGCCACATCATTCCGAATATCGCAGCCCCCATCGTCGTGCTGATGACGCTGTGGGTCGCCTCGGCCATCCGCCTCGAAGCCTCGCTCTCCTTCTTGGGTATCGGCACTCAGCCGCCGAATCCGAGCTGGGGCAATATCATCCGCGATGGTCTCAACAATCTCTTCGGATCGCCCTGGCCGATCATAGGCGCCGGTATTGCCATCACTCTGGTCGTGCTCTCCTTCAACCTGATCGGCGACGCCGTGCGCGACGTACTGGATCCGGAGACGGCGCAATGAAGCAGCCATTGCTGAGTGTGGAACATCTGCGTGTTGAGTTCGGAACACCCACGAACCCGATTGTCGTCGTCGACGATGTGAGCTTCGAGATTGAACCCGGCGGCGCTGTTGGTATCGTCGGCGAATCCGGTTCGGGCAAGTCGATTACCTCGCTGGCGATCATGCGGCTTGTGCCGGAACTCTGTCGGATTTCCGGCGGCAAGATTAGTTTCCAGGGCAATGATCTGCTGAAACTGCCGGCAAGTGCCCTGCCCGAAATCCGCGGCCGCGATATCGCGATGATCTTCCAGGAACCGATGAGTTCGCTGAACCCGGTCATGACCATCGGCGACCAGATCGGCGAAGCGATCAAACTGCATGAGAAGATGAGCCGCGAGCAGCGGCGCGCGCGCGTCATCGAACTCCTGAAACTCGTCGGCATCCCCAATCCCGAGGGTCGTCTCGACGCCTATCCGCATCAGTTCTCCGGCGGCATGCGCCAGCGCGTGATGATCGCCATGGCAGTCGCCTGCAATCCGAAACTTTTGATCGCCGACGAACCGACGACGGCGCTCGACGTCACCATCCAGGCGCAGGTCCTCGACCTGATGGCGAAGGTGCGAAAGACGCTGAACACGGCCGTTCTGCTGATCTCGCACGATCTCGGTGTGATCGCCGAAGTCTGCGACCGGGTGATTGTCATGTATGCCGGCCGCGTCGTCGAGGATGCCGATGTCCGCTCTATTTTCGCCAATCCGAGCCATCCGTATACGCAGGGTCTGCTCAAATCCATTCCGCGTCTCGACGACGATCAGAAGCGGCTCTACCAGATCCCCGGCTCGGTACCGACGGCAGGTTCGGTGAAGCAGGGCTGTCCGTTTTACGCACGTTGTCCGCTGCACGTCGACAGGTGCCGCAGCGAGATGCCGCCGATGTTTTCCTTTGGTCCCAGACACAAGGCGGCCTGCTGGGTCACCGCCGAAAACAAGGCAGCAGCCCCGGCGATCGAGGAGCATATACGATGAGCGCGATCCTGCGTGCCGAAGGGCTGAGCAAGGTTTTTTCCGAGGGCACCATGTTGTCCTTCGGCCAAGAGAACAGTGGCGTGCGCGCCGTCGACGAGGTGAGCTTCGAGATCCTTCGCGGGGAGACTCTTGCACTGGTCGGCGAATCCGGCTGCGGCAAGTCCACGCTTGGAAGGCTGCTGCTGCGGCTGATCGAGCCAACGAATGGCCGCGTGTTTTTCGACGGCACGGAGCTGACGGCGCTGTCGCGCGAAAAGATGCGCGGCATGCGGCGCAATGTGCAGATGATTTTTCAGGACCCCTATGGCTCGCTGAGCCCGCGTCGCTCGATCTCCGAGATCATCGGCGAACCGCTGGAGGCCTTCGGCCTTGTCCGCTCTAAGCGCGAGCGGCGTGAAAGGGTGGCCGACCTCCTGACCCAGGTGGGTCTGCCGACGAGTGCCATGGATCGCTACCCTCGGCAATTCTCCGGCGGCCAGCGCCAGCGCATTGGTATCGCGCGGGCAATCTCGCTCAATCCCGGCTTCATCGTCGCAGATGAACCTGTCTCGGCTCTCGATGTTTCCGTGCAGGCGCAGATTATTAACCTGATGCAGGACCTGCAGGAGAAGAAGGGGTTTTCCTTCCTCTTCATCGCCCATGACCTCGCTGTCGTCCGGCACATCGCTGACCGTGTGGCGGTGATGTATCTCGGCAGGATCGTGGAGATCGGCGAAAAGCGGAAGGTCTATTCCGCACCACAGCACCCCTATACGCAGGCACTGCTTTCAGCAGCACCCGAACCCGATCCGGATCGTAAGAGCCGCCGCATCGTGCTGGAAGGCGACGTGCCGAGCCCGTCGCGCATCCCACCCGGCTGCAGCTTCCATACGCGCTGCCCGATTGCCCAGGACATCTGCAAAGTCGAGCGGCCGGCATTGCGGGACGTCGCGAGCGGCCAGATGGCCGCCTGCCATTTTGCTGCTCCCAATCCGATCCCGGCTCGGGCGCGCGAGGTTGCCTAAGCAATTTGGTCAGAACTATACTGCGGTTTGCCGGAATTACGTGAAACGAGGCTAACCTTTCCGCTTCGGCGTCTTTGACGGAGTTTTCAGTTGGCGCCAGGGCGCATGATCCGTCTTGATCGTGATCGAGGCGGACGACGGCAGCAGTGGCACATGCTTGCGCCGTCCGAAGCGGCGTTTGAGGCCCAGGATGTTTTCGACGAAGCTGCGAGTGAAGAGACCGGGGCCACTGGAATAGATGCGCCAGCCGCCATCGACGTCGATTTGACCTTTCTTGACCTGATCCCATTCCCGCATTGCCTGATAGCGGTCATGGAAGGCGGCGTCGCTGCTGCTGAAATAGGTGTTGCGCTGGCGCAGCGATGCATTCGGCAGTGCATCTGTGACGGCGATAGGATTGACGAGGCTTATCGTCTTCCACAGCGCATTGGCATCTCCGGCAATGGCAAGAGTTTCGCAATAGCGTAGATGCGCATGCACATACATAAGGCCGATCTCGCGACCGAAGAAGGATGAGGACTCCGCGCGACGGAAGAGTGTTTCCGGACCGCCGGCATAGGTCGCAGGTTTTTCCATCAGGCGCACGCCATCGGGGAAGAGCAGGTGCCTTTCGATCAGCTTCATGTGCTCCTGCCGCTGTTCCGGCGTGAAGAGCTTACCGAGCATAGCCTGCGTCATCGAGATCAGCGAGTAATGCAGTCCCGTGCGCTTGTCGTCGGGATGGAGCAGCAGTTCGACGCCGTCGTGGGACGGATCGAAGATGCCGTAGCCGGCAACGACGCCATCGCGGATGAGGTGCTTGTTGAAGTCGCGGCGCATGGCGGTGGCGATCTTCCGCAATTCCGTAGCGCTCGCGCCCTGACCGACACGGCGAAGGATCGCGGAATAGCGCACGAGTTGCTCATAGAGCAGGGAAACGGTCCAGCTGCTCACCATCCAGTCGCGCAGATGCGGATCGGCCGGCTGCAGGGAATCGTTCCAATCACCTTCGCCGTAACGGATTAGATGCGTGCCGGGAATGAAGCGTTCACGCACGGCGTCAAGGAGCTTGTCGACGTGCACGGAGATCGTATCGGCAGGCGCCTTGCCCATCGTCTTGTCATCGCGCCAAGAGACCTTTTCATCGAGGATGGCAAGGTCGCCGGTCGCTTCGATATAGTCACAAAGCGCCTTCAGCGGCCAGACGACGATATCGCCATGGCTGTCGCCGGAACGGATGTTGGAATAGGGCTCCAGCATGAACCATTGCGGCCAGTCGCCTTTTTCGACGTACTGTTCGCTGAAGACCGTCTTCACGACCTCCTTGGCTTCGCGATCATGCTCATAGGCGAGCAGGAATTCAACCGGTCCCTGGCAGGCGTCGCGCGTGCCCCAGGCGGCACCCGTATATTGTTCGAGCCCATGCGGCACGCTTAGATGCACGATTGCATCATGTGCCAGCCAAGGCAGCATCGCCACATGCGCCTGAGCGTCGGCCTTGGGCTTGTCGAGCGCCAAGCCACGGATCGTGTGCTGCCAGAAGCGCAGTGCCGGTGTCAGCATTGCTTCCTGCGTCACGCCGCGTGCATAACGCTCCGCAAGACGCTCAGCCTCTGCCTTATCCGTCATCGAGCCGACGATAGCGAAGGAGAGCGACTGCGTCTCCCTGGATCGCAGGGCAATGAAGGCACCGTTGCGGGCCACGCCATCCTCATAGAGGAGTTCGTCGCCGCCAATCGCCTCGATGTCATCAGGCTTGGAGCTCACCAGCCAGTAACTGGCGTCGGGGAAACGTTCGCCCCAGAGCCAGTGCGGATCCGGGCGGAAGAGAATGCGCTTGGCGTCGTCGTCGAATTCGGCGTAGCCGCTCGTGTCATATTCACGCTCGCCAAGAACGAGATGGCCGAAGATCAAGAAACGGCAGGGCTTGCCTTCGACAGAGACCGCCCATTGCATGGCGGGATCCTCGCCGGAGGCTGTGGCCGTCACAGTGATGGTGCGGTCTTTGAGACGGTAGAGCCAGCGGCAGTCGCTGAGGCCCATGTCGAAGGCCGAGGGGACGCCGAGCAGTTGCCAGCCTTGGCCGGCATCGACGATGATGCGCAATCCGCTCGTTCGCGTCAGGTTATACGGATCGCGCGAGACGGAAAACAGCTTGTGAAACGATGTGTTGCCGATCGTCAGCTGTGCAGCGAATATGCCCTGCATCCAGCAGGTCGACGCCAGCGTGACGTCGTCGAGCAGCATGTTCTGGCCGCTGCGCACGATCGCGCCATGGCGGCGTGCCACTTTCAGTTCCTTCTCCTGCAGCACGACATGCCGGTTGAGGGCCCCTTCTGGGACGAAGAAGGACAGGAGCTTTCCGTCTATCCGCTCTTCGAGCATGCGATCGGGAAAGAGGCGGCTGAGCGCCTTGTCGTCAAGCGTTTCGGCCGCCAGCAGGCCGGCGTCCTGCAGGATGCTGCGCGGCGGCACTTGCTCGGCCGAACCGGAGGCTTTCTTTTCCACTGTGCCCAGAAGGTCGAGACGGGAAAGGTCGGTGTCGTCAGACGCCGCCGGATGATCGTTGAGGAACAGGCCGAAGAAGGTCGCGGTCACCCCCTCGGACGATACAGAGAGCGGCTGGGATTGGAGGGCAGGGCAGGCAAGTTCATGCTGACGGCGCTGGCTTGGCAGATCCGTGCCGAACGGGCCGACCAGCAGATCGTCGTTCCGGGCGGCTGATTGCACGAGCTGGATTGCATCGGTGGCATAGGCGGCGACCCCTTCGAGGCAGCCCTGCGCGAGCCAGGGATTGCGCCCGCCACCCTGCTTGAGGTTCTGCCTGTTCATTACGACAAAGCCGAATGCCGGATGCTTAGCAATATGGTGGTCGATATATTGCGAGGCATAGGCCTCGCTGTTCATCAGGAAGCCGCGGTCGCCGAGGCCGATATCCTGAACCAGTACGAGATCGGCCGGTAGCGTCACCTTGCCGGAATGCGTGAGCGTGACCTGCCAGAACCACGTCGTCTCGGAAGGAGCAAGCAGCAGGCTCACCTGATAGCGGATGTCTCCGACATCGCCGCTCCAGGAAAAACCCGTCTCGCTGTGGCCGAAGCGACCGCGCGCCCGAGGCCCAACGATCTCTGCAACGGCAGGCTTCTTGCCGCCGACCCGCAGGTATAGGCGCCCGACGCCGCCGGAAAGCGGCGAGCCCTGGATCTGGTTGATCTGCACCGATCCAAGGCTATCGACATAGTCGATCGAAAAGAGCGCGCCGTTCGACAGCGCGGATATTGAGAGGCCGGAGCCGTTGGCAATTGTCAGAAGGCCAAGGTCGTCGCGGCGGGGCATTTGCAATTTGCGATTCAGTCTCGAAGACATGTGAGATCTCGTGTCGCCTAACAGGGAATCGGACAATGACGCAAAAATGTTTGAGCCAAATAAATACCGTTGTCACTGAGTTAGATCAGTGACGTGTGACGAACCCGCCCTAGAGTGTAACAAACACTGGCTCAGGACCGAGGACAGCAGAACCAAATCCGCCTTGGCCCCTCGACGACGCGAGTATTGAAGCGCATAACCTTCCCAACGTCGAGGAACAAGATCTTCTCGGGGAGGGCAGATGCATTGAAGATATACGAGGCCGGTCCCGCGTAACGCCGAACCGCCCCTGGCTGACTAGATGTTCTGACCGCCGGACACTTCAATGCGCTGTGCCGTGACCCAGCCGTTGTCAGGCCCAATCAGGCTGGCGACCATCGGGCCGATATCGTCGGGCAACCCGACACGGCCGAGGGCGATCATGTTTGCGAATGCCTCGTTATAGGCCGGCGTATCACGAACCGCGCCGCCCAGGAAGTCTGTCGCAATCGCGCCCGGAGCGACCGTATTCGCTGTGATGCCGCGACTTCCGAGCTCTTTCGCCAGGTAGAGCGTGAGGATTTCGACCGCTCCCTTAGCTGCGGAGTAGGCCGAAAACCCCGGGTAGGAAACGCGGGTGAGGCCGGACGAGAAGTTGACGATACGACCGCCATCGACAAGGAGCGGGAGCAGGGTCTGGGTCAGGAAGAAGACGCCCTTGACGTGGACATTGAAGAGATTGTCGAATTGCACTTCCGTGGTCTCCGCGAAAGCCGCCATCTCACCATGACCGGCATTGTTGATGAGATGATCGAAATTGGTGCGCGACCAGGTAACCGTCAGGGCGGATCGAACGGCTTCCGCGAAGGCCGGGAACGCCGATGTGGTACCGACGTCGAGCTGCAGCGCCACCGCCTTGCGGCCGAGAGCTTCTATTTCGGCCACAACGGCATTGGCTTCTTCTGCGCCATTTCGGTAGGTCAAAATCACATCGCCACCATGCTTGGCGATGCTGATGGCGGTGTTACGTCCAAGGCCGCGGCTGCCGCCTGTTACAATTGAGATCGTCGTCATAGGTCAACTCCTTTTGTGCTGATTGCTGATCAGCACTATGCTCTCAACTGGATTGGAACTGCTGCCTATTTCTCCAAACGAGTTGCCTATTTATCCGAAAGCGAAGCATGCCACCGTCTCGCCTGCTTGCAGTATGGCTCGAAGGCTTGCTAATCTGGCATTGCCGAAGGCCGGCGACAAACTCGACTTGCCTTTTTCTCCATTGTCGCAGGGGGTGTAATGAGTTTGCTGGATATCGTCCGCCGTCATGCAGACGTCAACGTCGATCGCTTCGGAGCGGCAGTAACCCCGATCGCCGGTCTCACGGCTATCCGCGCCTTGAACCCAAGCGAAATCCAGTTTGCGATCAACAGGCCTCTGGTTGCGCTGGTTCTCCAGGGTCGAAAGAGAGTGAGCATCGGGTCGGAAACATTCGACTTCGGAGCAGGGGATAGCCTCCTGATCACCGCGGATGTCCCCACGGTGAGCCAAATCACAACGGCAAGCCGCATTGCTCCCTATTATTCTCTCGTTCTAGAACTCGACCTCGCCATGATTCGCGAACTGGGTTCGGAAATTGGTCCAATGACAGCTTCGACCTCGAAACCCGTTAGCGTAGACCCGACGGAAACCGAGGTCGCGGACATCGCCACGAGGCTCATGGGCCTCATCGATCGGCCCTCAGTCATGCCGATCCTGGCGAGGCAGCATCTAAGGGAGATGCACTTCTGGCTGATGACCGGCAAGCACGGAGCACCAATGCGGGCGCTCGGTCAGACAGATAGCCACGCGGAGAGAATTGGTCGTGCTGTTGCCGTCATCCGCGAAGGCTTCGCTCGTCCCTTACGGGTGAATGAGCTTGCCGAGACGGCGGGCATGAGCCTTTCGTCATTTCATCAGCATTTTCGCACAGTCACCACATTGTCACCACTTCAGTTCCAGAAGCAGTTGCGCCTGATCGAGGCGCGAAGGCAGATGATCTCGGAAGGCATTCCGGCCAGTTCGGCTGCGTATTCCGTCGGCTATGAGAGCGTCACGCAGTTCACGAGGGAATATGCCCGCCAGTTTGGGGCGCCGCCCGTTCGTGATCTCAAGGCGTTGCTGCAAAATGGCGTAACCGTTGCGTGAGTTTGCCAACACAAGCTTTTGTTTAGCGTTCCGGCGTTTCCTTAAGCCTGGGCAAAGAACGGCAGATTGGCTTCAGCCGTCAGGTCGCAAGCGGCAAAAACATTCCCGACGCCGATCAATACTGGCCGGTCGAGGCCCATTTCCGCCATGGCCGAAGAAAGGCCGTCCAGACTGCCGGCCCAGCGCCGCTCGTCGCTGTTGGCAACAGAGCTGACGATCACAACCGGCGTTCCTGCATCGAGACCAGCGTCGATCAGCCTCGTCTGTATGGCGCCGGCTGTTCGGCCACCCATGTAAAAGACCGTGGTCTTGTTTCGGTCTGCAAGCGCCTGCCAGTCGATCGTCTCCGGCAGCTCGCCGTGGCGCGAATGGCCGGTGACGAACTGTACGCTTTGCGCATGATCGCGATGTGTCAAGGAAATGCCGAGCCGCGACGCCATAGCGCTCGCCGCCGTAATGCCAGGTACCACCTCGACCGGAATATCATGCTGTCTCAGATAGGCGATTTCCTCGCCGGCGCGGCCGAAGATCATAGGGTCGCCGGATTTCAGCCGGGCGACATTCTTGCCGGCCGTGGCGAAGGTCAGCATCATCTCGTTGATATCTTCCTGCCGGCAGCTGGTTCGGCCGCCGCGCTTGCCGACGAGCAGGCGCTTTGCTTCACGCCGCGCAAGTTCGAGAACCTCGTCCGACACCAGATCGTCGAAGAGGATGACATCGGCCGCCTGCAATGCCCGCACGGCCTTCAGCGTCAGATACTCCGCGTCGCCGGGGCCGGCGCCGACAAGCGTCACGCGTCCAACCGGACGTGTGTGAGCTCGCCGTTGCGTCTCGGCGAGCAGATCGAGTGCACTGGCCTCAGTCGGTACACTTGCAAAGGCGCGATCGACAAAGCGCTCCCAGAAAGCGCGACGCTCTCTTCCGGGTTTCAAGCGAAGAGCAATCTCATCACGCAGCGATTGGGCAAGAGTCGCCCATGACTTCAAAGATGAAGGCAGCAGCGTTTCGATGCGGCGGCGAATGGCTTGCGCGAGGATGGGTGCCGCGCCATCCGTCGAGATCGACACCACGACTGGGGAGCGGTTGACGATGGAGCCGAACTGAAACTGGCAGAAAGCCGGCTTATCGATGACGTTGACCGGGACACCGGCCAGCTTCGCGGCCTCGAAGAACTGCCGGGCGTCGGCTTCGTCTTCACAATCGGCAACGGCAAGTGCTGCCCCCGCAAATATATCCTCGTGCCATACTGTGTGACGATGGATGAGCGCGCTTTCCGGATGCGTGGAACCGCGTTCGACGAGAGCAGCACAGGCTTCGCTGAGCCGGTCGGCATAGATCTCAACCTGCGCGCCGCAGGCAGCGAGTAATTCCGCTTTCCAGGCGCAGGCGTCGGAGCCGCCCGCGACGATGACCCGTTGTCCGGCGAGCGCCCAGAAAACCGGCAGCTTGGCGAGCGGCGCCATGCGGGCAGGCGCCCGCTCGGCAATCTCATTCGGCAGCATCTGCAACACAGGCATTGATGATCCCCCTGATTTCGGCGCGGCACGAACCGCAATTGGTGCCGGCTTTCAGTTCGTTTCCGATCGCCTCAACGCTGCGGCAGCCTGAACGTACGGCGGCAACGATCTGGTTGACGCCGATGCTGAAACAGGAGCAGACCGTCGCTCCCGGATCGGGCCTGTCGGCACCCGGTCGGCCGGCAATGATGGCAAAGCGGCGGCGCTGATCACGGTGATCTGCCGTCAACTGCGACACCGCCCAGTTACGCGCAACGGCAACCGGCCCTCTAGCGAGGAAGAGCGCTGCAAGCAGCCTCTCTTCATCGAAAAAGGCAATACGCCGGTCTCCCGATTGCCGGTCGGCATAGCCTATTGGCTCGACATGGTCGGGAATGGCGAAGATCTGCCTGCACCATGCCGTCCAGTCTTCGTGCCCATTGTTGAAGGCAAGTTCCAGCCGCCAGCCACCATCTGCCTTCGCAAGCGCCCAATAGTCCGCATCGGAAACCTCTGGTTTGGCCGCGCTGACGGCAAAGCCATAATAATCTGCGCGATAACGGCCGATGGCGACAGCAACATTCTTAGAAGCCGGCTGACCGGAATGCGGATCGGTTGCCGGATTGACGACGGCGCCGATCCGCGCCTGTGCGGAATTCTGGTCGCTCCAATGCATCGGTACGAAGATGCTGCCGCGCGCCTGCCGCTCCGTCACTAGCGCGCGGATGACAGCCTTTCCGTAAGCGCTTTCGACCCGAACCAGAGCCGCATCCGCCACGCCGAGCTCCATCGCGTCGCGCGGATGAATTTCGGCGAAAGGTTCGGCGATATGGGAAGACAGTCGCGCGCTCTTTCCTGTGCGTGTCATCGTGTGCCACTGGTCGCGAATCCGCCCGGTGTTCAGCGTGAAAGGATAGGCTGCATCCGTTCTGTCGGTTGCCGGAGCATCGACGGCAATAAAGCGCGCCTTGCGATCGGGGTGGAAAAAGCCACCTTCGGCGAAGAACCGCGTTTCTCTTTTCTCCGCTCCTAAAGGCTGCGGCCACTGGAATGGTTTCAGCGCATCATAGGCTGGTGCTCTCGTCTCCGCATAGGCGCCGACATCGAAGTCGCGGCTGCCGTCATTCTCAAAGGCGGAAAGGGCTGCATGTTCGGCGAAAATATCAGCCGGCGAGGCATAGTCGAAGGCTGCCGAAAAGCCCATCCTGCGGCCGACTTCGGCCATTTGCCACCAGTCGGCACGTGCCTCGCCCGGCGGGTCGAGAAAAGGACGTTGCCTCGATATGCGACGTTCCGAATTGGTGACTGTGCCATCTTTCTCGCCCCAGCCGAGCGATGGCAGGAGCACATGGGCGTGTCGTGTCGTATCGGTCTTTTGTAAGATGTCGGACACGACGACGAAAGGACAGGTTGCAATCGCCGCCTCGACCCTGGTGGCATCGGGCAGGGAGACGACGGGATTGGTCGCCATGATCCAGAGCGCCTTGACGCGCCCATCCTCGACCGCCCGGAACAGGTCGACAGCTTTCAGGCCGGGTTTTGCGGCGATATCGGGTGCGTTCCAGAAGCGCTGCACCCGGTCGCGATCATCGGCACGTTCGATCGCCATATGGGCGGCAAGCATATTTGCAAGCCCGCCGACCTCGCGCCCACCCATGGCATTTGGTTGTCCCGTCAGCGAAAATGGCCCCATGCCGGGCCGGCCTATGCGGCCGGTCGCCAGGTGGCAATTGATGATCGCATTCACCTTGTCGGTGCCCGAAGCGGACTGGTTGACGCCCTGGCTATAGCAAGTGACAACCCTTTCGGTCGTCTCGAACAGACGGAAAAACTCTCTTACCTGCATAGCCGGCAGGCCGGTCCGGTCGAGCAGTTCATCGGATGTCTGCGCTGCAGCAGCGGCAAAGGCCGCGCCGAAACCTTCCGTATAGGCGCCGATATAGTTCTGATCGATGGAGGGGCTCGCCGCGAGGTGGGCGAGCAGTCCCATGAAGAGAGCCACGTCGCCGTCGGGCCTTATGGCCAGATGCAGATCGGCGATATCGCATGTCATCGTCCGGCGCGGATCGATGACGACAATCTTCAGGCCGGGCCGGGCCGCTTTGGCGGCTGCCAGCCTCTGGTAAATAACGGGATGGCACCAGGCGAGATTCGAGCCGGTCAGGATGACGAGATCGGCAAGTTCCAGATCCTCATAGAGGCCCGGCACGGTATCGGATCCGAAAGCGCGGCGATGGCCGGCGACCGAAGAGGACATGCAGAGGCGGGAATTGGTATCGATATTGGCCGAGCCGATAAAGCCTTTCATCAGCTTGTTGGCGACATAATAGTCTTCGGTCAGCAACTGCCCAGACACATAAAAGGCGACAGAGTCCGGCCCGAATTCGGCGATGGTGTCGGCAAAACGCTGCGCGACAAGATCAAGGGCCTCGTCCCATTCGGCCTGCCTGCCTTCGATTTCCGGATGCAGGAGGCGGCCGTCGAGATCGATCGTTTCGGCAAGTGCTGACCCCTTGGAACAGAGCCGGCCGAAATTGGCCGGATGCTCGGGATCGCCTTTCACGGTCACGCTGCCTGCCTCGTCCACCTTGGCGATCACGCCGCAGCCTACGCCGCAATAGGGACAGGTGGTCTTGACCTCCTTCTCCATCATTCGGCCGCCATCATCAGGCTTTCGAGTGCGATATAAAGCGAGCCTCCCTCGTTCTTGAGCGGGATCGTCCGCACCGCGCCGTCATCGGCGCCAAGCGCCTTGCCGGTTTCCAGCGAAATCACCCAGTTGTGTAGCGGGCAGGTGACGGCATTGCCGTGCACAATACCCTCTGAAAGCGGCCCGCCTTTGTGCGGGCAGCGGTTTTCGATCGCATAGACCTCATCCTCGCCGGTGCGAAAGACGGCGATGTTCATATGCGGGGTCTTGACGCAGCGCGAACCGCGCAGCGGGATATCCGAGATATCGCCGATCGGGTGCCAGTTCATGATCGTTCTCCTTATTCGGCTGCCTGACTGAAACCGATGGTCGCCATCGGCCGGAATTCGTGCTTGTCCTTGCCGGAGACACGCTCAGACCAAGGATCGACCTGCGCGAATTTCTGGGAGAAGACGAAGCGCTCGTAGTAGGCCTTGCGCTTGTCGTGATCCTCCATGATCTGCCGGCGGATTTCATCCAGGCCGATGCGCTTGGCCCATTTGTAGATGCGCTCGAGATAACGGGCCTGTTCACGGTACATCTGCGTCAGCGCCACGATATGTTCGAGCGCTTCGTCCTCGGTCTTGACCAGGCCGAGTACTTCGGTGCCCTTGATGTCGAGGCCCGCGGCGCCGGCGAAATGGATCTCGAAGCCGGAATCCACGCAGATGACCCCAATATCCTTACAGGTCGCCTCGGCGCAGTTTCGCGGACATCCCGACACTGCCATCTTCAATTTGGCCGGCGTCCAGGAGCCCCACATGAATTTCTCGATCCGGATGCCGAGCCCGGTGGAATCCTGCGTGCCGAAGCGGCACCAGTCGGAGCCGACACAGGTCTTCACCGTGCGCAGGCCCTTGGCATAGGCCTGGCCGGAGACGAAACCGGCCTTGCCAAGATCGGCCCAGACGGCCGGCAGGTCTTCCTTTTCGACGCCGAGAAGGTCGATGCGCTGGCCACCCGTCACCTTGACCATGGGGATTGAGAATTTGTCCACGACATCGGCGATGGCACGCAATTCACCGGAACTGGTGACGCCTCCCCACATGCGCGGCACCACGGAGTAGGTGCCGTCCTTTTGAATGTTGGCGTGAACGCGCTCGTTGATGAAGCGCGACTGGTAATCGTCGGCATATTCGTCGGGCCAGTCACAAACGAGGTAGTAGTTGAGTGCCGGGCGACATTTCGCGCATCCGCCTGAAGTCTTCCATTCCAGTTCCTGCATGATAGCGGGTATGGTCTTCAGCTTTTTCGCCTTGATGAGGCGGCGCACATCGTCATGGCCAAGCTCGGTGCAGGTGCACATCGGCTGGACGGCCTTCGGATTATAGGTGTCGCCGAGCGTCAGCGACATCAGCTGTTCAACAAGGCCGGTGCAGGAGCCGCAAGAGGCGGAGGCCTTCGTGTGGGCGCGCACATCGTCAAGCGACGTCAGCCCCTTAGCCGTGATTGTTGATGTGATTTTCCCCTTGCAAACGCCGTTACAGCCACAGATTTCCGCATCATCCGGCAAGGCTGCAACGGCCGCCATAGGGTCCAGCGGGGACCCTCCCTGGTAGGCCTGGCCGAAAATCAGCGTGTCGCGCATGTCGGAGATGTCGACCGCCTTTTTCTTAAGATCGTTGAACCAGGCGCCATCGGACGTTTCGCCATAAAGCACTGTGCCGATAATGCGATTGTCCTTGAGCACGAGGCGCTTATAGACGCCGGCGGTCGCATCACGCAGTACGATTTCCTGCCGGTCATCGCCATCGGCGAAATCACCGAGAGAATAGAGCTCGATACCGGTGACCTTGAGCTTTGTCGGCGTGTCGGAATGTACGAAACCTGGCTTCGTATCGCCGGAAAGATGGGCGGCAGCAACCCGGGCCATTTCATAAAGCGGTGCAACGAGGCCATAGACCATGCCGCCCACCTCGGCGCATTCACCGAGCGCGTAGATATTACCATCCGAAGTCTGCATGCCGGCGTCGACGACGATGCCGCGGTTGACGGCGAGCCCGGCATCCTTGGCGAGATTAACGTTCGGACGAATGCCGACCGCCATGACGACAAGCGTCGCCGGAATGATCGTGCCGTTATCGAGCTCGACGCCTTCCACCTTGCCGTTGCCGATGATTTGTTTGGTATTGGCCTTGCAGACTACCTTGATGCCGCGCTCTTCGACCGCCTTCTGCAGGAGGTAACCGGCGGCGGGATCGAGCTGGCGCTCCATCAATGTCGGCATGACGTGCAGCACGGTGACATCCATGCCTCGCTGGGCAAGGCCGGCAGCCGCTTCAAGTCCGAGCAGGCCGCCGCCGATGACGATGGCCTTCTCGCGCGACTGCGCTGCCAGCAGCATGGCCTGCACGTCGTCAAGATCGCGATAGGTGATGACGCCGGGCAGATCTTTGCCGGGAACGGGAATGATGAAGGGTACCGAGCCGGTAGCAATCACCAGCTTGTCGTAGCTTTCAGTGACACCATGATCCGACGTGACGGTCTTTGCGATACGATCGATGTTGACGATCTTGTGGCCCTTGTAGAGCGTAATGCCGTGCTTGATGTACCAACCGTCGCCGTGAATGATGATCTGCTCGTAGTCCTTTTCTCCCGAAAGGACTGGCGACAGCATGATGCGGTCGTAATTGACGCGAGGCTCGGCGTTGAAGATCGTAACGTCGTAGCGGCCGGGCGCCTGTTCGAAGAGATGTTCCAGCATGCGCCCGGGCGCCATGCCATTGCCGATGATGACGAGTTTTTCAGTCATTATTTACAGGTCCTTGGATCAGGTTGCAGGCACGGGCGCGGAGTGCCCCTGGCGCGACAGTTGCTTTACGGACAGGTGCATCCAGATGAGCGAGATCGCGACGATTGCGAAGAGCAGCAGGAAGCAGCTCGACCAGAGGCCGGTCATATCCTTGAGCAGGCCAAAGGCGATCGGAAGGATGAAGCCCCCGAGACCGCCCATCATGCCGACGATGCCGCCGACGGCGCCGACGCTTTCTGGGTAGTAGGCGGGAATGTGCTTGTAGACCGCCGCTTTGCCGAGGCTCATGAAGAAGCCGAGCACGAAGATGACGACGATGAAGATGACAGGCGTGATGGCAGCAGCTGGCAACGACAGGATGAGGGTGGCGACAGCCGACACGGCAAACATCGCATACATCACGCTGCGCGCGCCCTTCTTGTCTGACAGTACACCGCCGAAGGCGCGGAAGATGCTGCCCGGAATAGAGTAGGCAGCCGCGACCATGCCGGCAGTTTCCAGGTTGAAGCCGTAGACGCCGACCAGATAACGCGGCAGCCACAAGGACAGGGCGACGAAGCCGCCGAAGGCGAAGAAGTAGTAAAGCGAGAAGCGCCAAACCTGAAGGTTCTGCAGCGGTGCGAATTCTTGGGCTAGGCTCTTCGAGGCGACGCCACGTTCGCGGCGAAGACGGAAAGCCGGATCATCTGTCGTGGTGAACCAGAAGACGATTGCCATTATCGCAAGGCCGACCGCCCAAATCTGTGCAACTGCCTGCCAGCCCCATGCGATCAGCACGAAGGGGGCCGCGAACTTGGTCACGGCCGCGCCGACATTGCCCGCGCCGAAGATGCCAAGCGCCGTTCCCTGTTTCTCCGCCGGGAAAAAGGGCGAGACATAGGCGACGCCGACGGCAAAAGAACCACCGGCAAGCCCGACACCGAGGCCGGCGATCAGCATCTGAGTATAAGTGTGGGCGTAGGAAAGCAGGAAGGTCGCCAACGCTGCGGCAAGCATCGTCAGCGTATAAACGAGACGACCGCCATAACGTCCCGTCCAAATACCAAGGACGATGCGGACGAGCGAACCGGTCAACACAGGGGTGCCGACCAGCAACCCGAACTCGGCTTCGTTCAGCCCGAGTTCCTGTTTGATGCGAATGCCGATGATCGCAAAGATCGTCCAGACGGCAAAACAGAGAGTAAAGGCGATCGTGGAGATCCACAATGCTTTGGCTGGTTCGCCGGCGGACATGGGCTGCGCTTTCTTGATGACAGACATGGCTTCTCCGTGGCCCGACAAGGTCGTGCCGATTCATCGCTGGGGGTTAAAACAAAAAGCCGCTGGTCAGGACGCGCATGTATGAGCTGCGCGAAATATCCTGATCAGCGGCTTTGCTGGTGACGTCCGCCGTTGGACGTCAAATCATGGCCTCTCGGCCTATCTGCCTCATGCGATCCGTACGCCAGACGGCCTGAGGAGTATTCCTGTATCTCCGTAAGCGCCTATTGCGCGCTCATCTGCTCCGATCGCCTTTGACCAGTGCAGTATTAACAAAGCAAACCGTGTGCCAGTTCTCGGCGGTTGGTACAGTGCGTTGAAACTAAAGGATTTTTTGAAGATTCAGCGTTTGCCCGTTTTTCGGGCTGTTGCTGCTCGTGCAAATCTTTTGTGCGCCCTTGTGTGCCGGGCGCAGATCCTTGATGGCGTTTTGTGCAAACAGGCATGAGATCAGATCTCATCGCTGCCGGAATAGAGGGGTAGGGCGCTCTTGACGGTAAAACCGGCGATATAGTCCGGCAGCTTCGAGGGGTCGAAGATGTGGCCGTCCATGAAGCGGTCATCTTCGTCCGTGCCCTCGATGCGCACGTCGGCATCATCAGGAGCGCTGCCTTCCCCGAGGGCTGCACGATAGAGATCGGGGCGATAGGCGGAGGCGGCGGCGCGAGCGGGGTTGAGGCCGAGTTCGGCCTGACCCCAACGGATCATCTGGCTGTAAATCCAGAGCGCCTGGCTGGTGCGCGGATAATTGGCAAATCCTGCATGGAACATGAAATAATTGTCGATGACGCGCCGGGTTCCCTTCGCATCGAGGCTGAATTCCCCCGCCAGCACATGACGAATGATCTTTACCGGGGCAGCAATATAGCGGGCATCTGCGAGCGTTTCGGCAAGAGCGTCATGATTTTCCGGCTGATCGCACCAGCGGGCGGCCGCGTCAAGCGCGACGATCAGGCGAGAGACCGTTTCGGGGTGGGTTTCGGCCCATTCCGGCCGCATGCCGATCACCTTTTCCGGCGCAGAGGGCCAGATGTCCTGCTTCGCGGCGACGATGCGCCCGACGCCGCGCTCCGAGGCGACCATGTTCCATGGTGCTCCCACGCAGAACCCATCGATCGCCCCGGCCGCCAGTGCATCCGATGTCAACGGCGGCGGCACGACGACAAGTTTGACGTCCTTGTCCGGATCGATGCCGCCGGCGGCGAGCCAGTAGCGGAACTCGTAATTGTGCGAGGAGAAGGGATAGGTGACGCCGAAGGTTGGCAAGGGTTCGCTGCGCGCCTTCATCTCGGCCAGAACCTTGGCAAGTGCCTTGGTGTTTTCCAGCGCACTCGCCGCCTCGGAAAGGCCGGCGGTATCCCGCATTCTGTCGAACAGCCGGGTTGAAAGCGTGATCGCGTTGCCGCCGCGCCCAAGAGAGAAGGGCGTGATCGTCGGTGACGGGTTCGAGCCGAGGCCGAGCATCGAGGCAACGGGCATTGGCGAGAGCATGTGGGCGATATCGAATTGCCGGAAGGCAAGGCGATCGCGGACATTGGCCCAGGAGACATCCTTGACGAGATCGAGCGTCAGGCCTTCCTTGCGGGCGAAGCCGAATTCGGAGACGGCGATCAGCACGGAAGCATCCACAAGCGGGATGAAACCGGCTCTTAGTGTTCTGTCACCTTCGCCGTTGAGACGCGCAGGGGCGGGGAGGCCAGCGCCGGGGTCGAGATTTGTCATCATCATATTCACTCCGGCTTCCTCCTGATATCAGCATACGAAGCCGCCATCACATCAGGAGCCCCGCCGCGGTGACGACGCTCTGGGCGATGTCGGATATCTTCTTCTTCTCGTTCATCGCGGTCTGGCGCAGCAGCGTGAATGCCTCTTCCTCCGACAGCCCACGCATCTTCATCAATATGCCTTTGGCGCGTTCCACCACTTTGCGTTCTTCGAGCGCCGATTTGGCGTCGGCAAGTTCGCGCTGTAGTCGGCTGAAGGCATTGAAGCGGCTAACCGCCATATCAAGAATGGGTTTGACGCGCTCTTTCTTCAACCCGTCGACGATGTAAGCCGAGACGCCGGCATCCACTGCGGCCTCGATCGAGGCCGTGTCAGAACGATCGACGAACATGGCGATCGGCCGGCCGACGGTGCGGGTAAGCTGGAACAGATGCTCCATCATGTCTCGGTTGGGGTTCTCGATATCGATGATGATCACGTCGGGTCGCAGTGTCTCGATGATCCGCGCCACGCCCTGAACCTCGTGAATGACAGTCACGCGCGCATGGCCTGCCTCTCGCAGCCCCTCTTCGATAATGGAGGCGCGAATGGCGTTTTCATCAATCACGAGAATGGTCAGGTCGAGCCGGCTCATGCTTTATTTATGACGCAATGCAGCAGAGTGAACAAGCAGGAGAGTCAAATTTTTAGGCAAATCATGAAATGATTAAATAATCACCATTCTGCTTTGTGTATGCGCAGTGTCTGATCCGAGTGAGAGGCTTCGAAAGAGATGGCGACATCCGCCTTGCCGGCAGCAACGCTACCTATGCCTCAGTATGATGCACGGCCCGGTCCATTGCTGTTATCGTTGGGTAATTTTTGAAGACGGAGAGCTGACATGAGCGACGAACGTCCCAAAGGCGTTGAGGAATACGGACATCCTGCCGGCGGATGGGATGCGCTGAAAGCAGTGGCGAAGACGCTGAAACATCAGCAGATCATCGCACAGGGGAGCGCCACGCTGCTCAAGGCAAATCAGCCGGAAGGTTTCGATTGTCCCGGCTGCGCCTGGCCCGATCCGAAGCACACGTCCTCGTTTGAATTCTGCGAAAACGGTGCAAAAGCTATTACCTGGGAGTCAACCGCCCGTCGTGTCACGCCGGAATTCTTTGCCGAACATCGGGTTTCGGAGCTTTGGGATTGGATCGATCATAAGCTCGAAGACCAGGGCCGTCTGACGCATCCATTGAAATACAATAGCGCCACCGACAAATACGAAGCCGTCGAATGGGACGATGCCTTCAGTCTGATCGGTGCAGAACTGAATAAGCTCGCAAGCCCCGACGAGGCTGAGTTCTATACGTCGGGCCGCGCGTCCAATGAAGCCGCATTCCTCTTTCAGCTTTTCGTTCGTGCCTACGGTACCAACAATTTCCCCGATTGCTCGAACATGTGCCATGAGGCGACCAGTGTCGGCCTGCCGCTGTCACTCGGCGTTGGCAAGGGTACTGTTACCCTTGAGGATTTCGACCATGCCGATGCGATTTTCAGCTTCGGCCACAATCCGGGAACCAACCATCCTCGCATGATGACCACGTTGCATGAGGCGTCGCGCCGCGGCGTGCCCATCATCGTCTTCAACCCACTGAAGGAGCGCGCGCTGGAGCGCTTCGCCGCGCCGCAGAACCCCGTGGAAATGATGACCTTCTCCTCGACGCGCATTGCGTCTGCCTATCATCAGGTTCGCACCGGCGGGGATCTTGCCGCGCTCAAGGGGCTGATGAAGCTGATTTTCGAACGGGATGAGGCAGATCTCGCCGCTGGGGGCAAGGGTGTACTCGACCGAGCCTTCATTGCCGAACATACCGTCGGCATCGACGCCCTGAAGCAGGACCTCGTCAATACCAACTGGGCGGCGATCCTGAGCGTTTCCGGCCTCACTATGGAAGCGCTGAACAGCGCTGTCGACGTCTATCTCAACGCTCGCAATGTGATCCTGTGTTACGGCATGGGCATCACGCAGCACGCCAACGGCACGGCAAATGTCCAGCAGCTTGCCAATTTCCTGATGCTGCGCGGCAATGTTGGTCGCCCAGGCGCCGGCCTCTGCCCGCTGCGCGGTCATTCCAACGTACAGGGCGACAGGACCGTCGGGATCACCGAAATTCCGACCACGGCGCTGATCGATGGCATGGAGCGCGCCTTCGGCTTTCGTCCTGCCGACAAGAAGGGCCACAACGCGATCGAGTCCATCGAGGCGATCGCCGCCGGTCAGTCCAAGGCGCTGATCTGCCTCGGCGGCAATCTGGCTGTCGCCATGTCCGATCCGGATGTGACATTCGAGGCCATGCGCAAGCTCGATCTTGCCGTCCACATCGCCACCAAGCTCAATCGCTCGCATTTGTTGACTGCGAAGACCTCGATCATTCTTCCCTGCCTCGGGCGGACCGACCTCGATACCCAGGCCTCTGGCCCGCAGTCGGTAACGGTAGAAGATTCCATGTCCATGGTGCACGCCTCGCGCGGTTTTCTAAAGCCACCGAGCGAATTGCTGAAATCCGAACCAGCTATCATCGCCGGTATCGCAATGGCGACGTTAGGCAGCAAATACGGCATCGACTGGACCGGGCTGATCGCCAATTACGATCGCATCCGCGACAAGATCGAAGTGGTCTTCCCGGATTTTCACGAGTTCAACAGCCGTGTGCGTGTCCGCGGTGGCTTCCGCCTGGATGTGCCTGCCTCCTACCGCGTCTGGAAGACGGCGAGCGGAAAGGCAAACTTCCTCGTCGCTCCTGGTCTCGACGAAGATCCTCGTTTGAAGGATCCCACGACTCTGGTGCTGACGACGCTGCGCAGCCACGACCAGTATAATACGACGGTCTATGGTCTCGACGACCGCTATCGCGGCATCTTTGGCCGTCGTGATGTCATCTTCATGAGCCGCCAGGATCTTGCGGAACGGGGCTTGCAAGACGGAGATAGGATCGATATCCGCTCCGCCACAACCAATGGCGGCGGGAAAACCGTCACGGGTTTCACGGCTGTCGAGTATAATATCCCAGTCGGTTCAGTGGCCGGCTATTATCCGGAAATGAACGCGGTGATCGCCCTCGATCATTATGATCACAAATCGGGCACGCCAAGTTACAAGGGCGTTCCCGTCATGATCGCCAGGAGCGAGGATCGGGCTGCGGCTTAGCTGGAGATCGCGATGGTCTCGCCCGTACTCTCGCGGGCGATGACTTCGAAGCCAAGATCGATCTGGTTCGGCGGCTGGCGGTTCGTGGAATCGAGAGCTGCCAGCACCTTTTCGGCGGCAAGTTTGCCCGTCTCGAAACGCCTCGTCATGATCGACGATAGGGACGGGGACGCGCAGGCGGAAAATTCGAGATCGTGAAATCCGATGATGGCGATATCGTCAGGCACACGAATGCCGCGTTTGCGGCACTCCTGCATGGCTCCGAGTGCCACGTTGTCGTCAGTGCAGAAGATTGCTTCCGGATGGTTGCCTCGCTCGTGCATGAGGGCCAGGAGGTCGGCGCCGAGCGCGACCGAGCTGTGCCGCGGCCTCTGGGTGACGATCTCCAGGTTCTGGAGGCCAGCTTCCTGCATCGCCAGACGATAACCGTCGAAGCGGGACTGAGAACGATGGTCAAGGTTTCCTGCCAAAAAGGCAATACGGGTGAAGCCCCGGTCGATGAGATGCGTTGTCGCTGCCTGCCCGGCGCGATCCTGCAACATGCCAATATTGATGTCGATTGGATGGGATGACAGCTCGAATGTCTCCACGACAGGCAGATGTGCCCGCGTCAGAAGCTGATGAGCAAGTGGCGTATGATGAATGCCGGCGATGATGATCGCTTCGACCCGCTGCCCGAGAAGTACTTTGATGGCATTCTCTTCCTCCTGCTCTGAATACCGGCTATTGACGACGATCACCTGGAAGCCCGCGCTGACAAGCACTTCATGCAGCGCAAAAAGATATTCGGCAAAGATGACATTGTAGAGGGTCGGCACAATGACGCCGATCGCATGCGTTCGTGATGAGGCAAGCCGGCTGGCCGCAATATTGGGTACATAGCCGAGCTCATGGACGGCCGCATTGACCCGCCGTCGCAGCGCCTCCGATACGGCGTCGGGTTTACGGAGCGCGCGTGAGACTGTGATCGGACTGACGCCCGCGAGGTTCGCAACATCGTCCAAAGTTACTCTTCGCATGTCTGCCTCGCTTCATACGTAAAGTTATGCATCTTCGTAATTTATCTCGCAGTTGCGAAATATTTTTCTTGAGCGGTTGCAGTTGACAGCGCTAGCAAATCCGATTTGACAGCGCTGTCAACTGTGTTACGTTGAAATTGCGCCGGAAAAGGTTGGGATGGAGCCTGCCGGAATCAACATGCCAATAAGATTTTAAGGAGGAGCGGCCCGGTCCGCCTGAGGAGGAGATATTCAATGTTCAAGGTGAAGAAAGCAAAGGTGACCCGTCTCGCCGCGTTTTCCGCGTCGGCGTTTGTCCTGCTCTGCGGCACGGCCATGGCAGCGCCAAAGGTCGTGTCCGGCCCCGCCGCCGATCCGAACTGCATGGTTCCATGGTCGGCCGAAACCCAGTTCCTGCAATATCCGAAGAAGGAAGGTCCTTACCGCATCGCACTTGCCAACGGTTATATCGCCAATACGTGGCGTATCCAGATGGTTCAGACGGCAAAAGCCTATGCCGCCCAGCCGGATGTTGCCGCCAAGCTGAAAGAATTCAAGGTCGTATCGACCGGCGAGGACGTTCCGGCCCAGATTTCCGCGATCAACAACTTCATCGACGCCGGTTATGATGCCATCGTCGTCAACGCTCAGAACCCGACGGCCTTCGGTCCCGTCATCAAGCGCGCCAAGGAAGCCGGCGTCGTCCTCGTCGCCTTCGACAATATCCTCGACACCAAGGATGCGATCAACGTCAACGTCGACCAGAAGGGCCTTGGCGTCATCTGGGCCAATTGGCTGGTGAAACACCTGCCGCAGGGTGGCAAGATTCTCGAAGTGCGCGGCGTTGCCGGCACCTCCGTCGATACCGATCGCCATACCGGGATTCATGAGACTCTTGATGCTTCCGGCAAGAAATTTACCGTCACCGAAGTGGTCGGCAAGTGGGATGATGGTGTAGCGCAGAAGGCGACGGCCGATGCAATCGCCACCAACGGTCCGTTTGATGGCATCACTGCGCAGGGCGGTGATACCGGCGTCGTGCAAGCGATGATCGATGCGAAGCATCCCTTCGTGCCCTTCGGCGGTGAGACGGAGAACGGCTTCCGTAAGTTCTGCGCCGCCCATGCGGCGGATGGCCTGAAATGCGCGTCGGCCGGAACCGGCCCGGCGCAGGTTGCCGTGGCGATCAAGACGGCCATTGCGGCACTCGAGGGGCAGGTCGTCCCCCAGGCCGTGAAGCTGCCGACAGCGCTCGTCTCCGATCCCGATTTCAAGGAGGGCCAGGATTACTATCCCAAGGAATCCGACAACTTTTTTGTCGGCAATTCCTTCCCGACCTGCGGCATCAACTTCTCCGCACAGGAAATCATGGGGCAGACCAAGGAAAATCAGTAAAAGCCACCATCCGGACCTGACTGCGGGCGTTCGCGCCCGCAGTCTCGATCTCGACGCGACCGAATGGAGGCTGGATGCATGATCCTTTCCGAACCGCTTCTGCGCCTGGAAGGCATATCGAAACGTTATGGCGGCGCAATTGCGCTGAAGGAAGCCAATATCGCCGTGCGGCAGGGCGCAATCCACGCCGTGCTCGGCGAAAACGGCGCCGGCAAATCGACGCTCATCAAGATCATGGCCGGTGTGGTGGCGCCTGATGAGGGACGCATGCTGCTCGACGGCAATGAAGTTTCCTTTGTCTCGCCGGCTGCCGCCAATGCCGCCGGTATAGTCTGTGTTTTCCAGGAATTGTCACTCATTCCGGATCTTTCGGTGGCCGACAACATCGTCATCAGCAATCCGCCGCTGCGTTTTGGCATGATCGACCGCAAGAGGCAGCGCCAGATTGCCGAGGAAGCGCTTGCCCGCGCCGGTGCAGCCGATATTCATCCCTCGTCTCTCGTGAAGGATCTGCCGCTTTCGCGCCGCCAGATGGTGGAGATCGCCAAGGCGCTCGCCCGCAAGCCGCGGCTGATGATCCTGGATGAGGCGACCTCAGCCCTGACCCAATCCGACGTCGAGAAGGTCTTCAACGTGCTGAAGCAGCTTCGGACCGAGGGCATGGCGCTGATCTATATTTCGCATCGCATGCATGAGATTGCAGAACTTGCCGATGACTGCACGGTCTTTAGAAACGGCCGCAGCATCGAATCCTATCCCGCCGGCACCAAGTCGGATCAGCAGGTCGTGGAACTGATGATCGGCCGCGAATATACCAACGTCTTTCCGCCCAAGCCGCTGCAGCCGAGGGCAGACGTACCGGTTCTGTCCTGCCGCGGCCTCTCTTGGGGGGATCGGCTCTCCGGGATCAATTTCGATGTGCGCCCCGGCGAGATCATCGGTTTCGGCGGGCTGGATGGACAGGGGCAGCGTGAACTGCTGCTGGCGCTGTTCGGCGTGCTGCGCGACCTCAAGGGCGAGGTGGCGATCGATGGCAAACCGATAAGGTTGAAGAGTCCTGGCGCGGCGAAATCTGGCGATATCTCCATGGCGCTGATTCCGGAAGATCGCAAGACGGAAGGGCTCATGCTGCCGATGACCGTGCGTGAGAACCTATCGATCGCAGCGCTTCACCGCGTTTCGCGCCATGGCATCATCGACAGAGCTGCCGAGGGCCGAGAAATCGACGAACTGCTGAAGCTATTGGCGATCAAGGCGGCAACGATCGATATGCCTGTCGCCTTGCTATCGGGAGGCAACCAGCAGAAGGTGGTGATCGCCAAATGGCTGATGAACCGGCCGCGCATCATCCTGCTCAATGATCCGACCCGGGGCATCGATGTCGGCACCAAGCAGGAAATCTACGCTCTGTTGCGCAAGCTCGCCGACGCCGGTGCAGCCATCATCTTTTATTCGACCGATTACGACGAATTGGTCGGCTGCTGCAACCGGGTGCTCGTCATGTATGATGGCAGCATCATCCGCATCCTCGAGGGAGACGAGATCACCGAGCGCGAACTGGTCAGCGCCGCCCTCAATATCGGCGCCGGCCAGGCGCAGCAAAGGATGACCCAATGAGCAAGCAGGCGACCGGCGAATGGCGCTACTGGTATGTTCAGCAGAAGGGAACGCTCTTTGCGGTGCTCCTCTTCGTCCTGATGTTCATCATCTATGTCTCGAACCATCCGGCGGGGTTTACACCCAATGTGGTGCAGACCGCAGCCAACAAGGCGACATTGCTTGCCTTTGTAGCGATGGCGCAGTGTTTCGTGATCATCACCGCCGGTATCGACCTTTCGGTCGGCATGATCCTAATCCTTAGCAACTGCCTTGCTTCATGGCTCGTCGTCGGCACGCCGCTGCAGACCGCGCTCGGCGTTGTCGCCGTGCTCTCAACAGGCCTCGGCTGCGGTCTTCTCAATGGGCTGATCATCATCTTCGGTCGTCTGCAGCCGATCGTCACGACGATTGCGACGAGTGCGGTTTTTTACGGACTGGCGCTGCTTTTGCGGCCGACACCCGGCGGCTCGGTCAATGAAGATCTCGCCGATGCCTTCACCTCGAAGCTTTTTGGCACCGTCCCGGCAAGCCTTGTCGTACTCGTGCTTGTCATCTTAGTGATCTGGGTGCCGTTCAGCCGTTCTGTGTTCGGCCGCACCGCCTATGCCGTCGGGTCGGCAGAAAACGCTGCCTATATGTCGGCCATGCCGGTGAAGCGGGCAAAGCTTGCGGCTTACGCACTGGCTGGCCTGCTGTCGGCGATTGGCGGGCTATACCTGACCTTCTTTTCCTATACGGGTGAGGCGGCTCTTGCGAGCGGCAACGCCTATACGCTCTATTCGATTGCGGCGGTAGTGCTTGGCGGCGTTTCCCTTGCCGGGGGTAAGGGAAGCGCCGTCGGCGCCGTTTTCGGGGCGCTGGCCTTCCGGACCATCGGCGATCTCCTGTTCGTCTTCGATCTCGACCCGCTCTGGCAACCGCTCTTCCAAGGTGTCGTGCTGATGCTGGCTGTCAGCATCGGCTGTATCGGCCTGTCGCGGGTTCGCAATCGTCTGGAGTGGTTCCAATGAGTGAGGGCGCTTCCACAATGCGGCATATTCCTGTGCCCGCCCGTCTGCGCGGGGTCGATCCGGCGGTGGCGATCGCCTTTGGCTGCATCATTCTGCTGCTTCTCGGCGGTTCGCTCTATTCCTCCAATTTCCTGTCGCTGGATTATCTGCTGCAGCAGCTGAAGGTGGCCTCCTTTCTCGGCGTCATCGCAACCGGCATGATGGCGGTCATCCTGCTTGGGCAGATTGATCTGTCGGTACCCTGGGTGGTGACGACAGGGGCGATGATGGCCTGTGCTGCCACCGCCTACGGGGCGACTGGTGCCATTCTGGCAATCCCTTTCGGCATTCTCTGCGGCGCTGCGATCGGGCTCGTCAACGGTGTCGCGGTTGCTTATCTCCGCATTCCCTCGATGATCATCACCCTTGCCACCAATGCTGTCGCTCAGGGCTTGATGGTCGTTTACACGGGCGGCTTCTCGCCCCAGGATTCGGCCTCTGCCGCCATGCGCTTCCTGGCGACCGCCTACGCCATTCCGGGGCTTCCGAATGGCGTTCTGGTGTGGCTCGCCGTCGGCTTGCTTGCCGTCTTCCTCTTGACGCGCACGACCTTCGGTCGGGCGCTCTATGCGATCGGCAACCGCGAACGCGCCGCCTATATGTCCGGCATCAACACGCGTCGGATCACCTTGCTGGCCTTTGTCATCTCGGGTGGGCTCAGCGCTCTCGGAGGCGTACTCCTTGCCGGCTACGCCTCGAAAGCGTCCCAATCCATGGGCGATGCTTACCTGTTACCGTCGATTGCTGCTGTGGTGCTCGGCGGCACGCACGTGCTGGGCGGCAAGGGCTCCTATCTTGGAACCGTGGCCGGCGTCATCCTGATTACCTTGCTGCAGTCCATTCTGTCTGTCATGCAGATTGAAGAGGCCGGCCGCCAGCTCATCTATGGCGCTGTCATCATCGGCATGCTGCTGCTCTACGGGCGCCAGAAGGTGATGTAACAAAACTCAGCGTTTCGCCTCGTCAAGGCGATGACCGTGTGTTCATAGACACGGAGCCGGCGGAAATCCACCGGCTCCGGCTGCCGCCAGCGACCTGCTTATTTGCCTGCTTCCCTGGCCGCCTTTTCGATTACATCCGCGACCTTTTCCGGCTGAGACGCGAAGACTGCATGACTGCCTTTGATCTCGGTGACATTGCTTCCGGCGCGCTTTGCCATATCCCTCTCTAGATCGGGATTGATCGAGCGATCTTCCGTGGCAACGATCGTCCAGCTCCTTTTGGTCTTCCAGGCCGGATCGTTCACCTTTGCGGAAAATGCTTCCTTCGAGGCAAAGACCTGCGACTTTGCCAGGAACGCGGCCTCGTCCTTCGGCAGGTCGGCGGCAAAATCGTTGGCGAAGGCGGCTGGGTCGAGATAGAGGTACTTGCCGTCCTTCGTCTCGCGAATGTTCATGCCACCGGCAGGCTTCGAGCTGGCGAGGCTGATAAGGCTTTCGCCCTTGTCCGGCTGGAAGGCCGCTACATAGACGAGGCCCGCGACATTAGAGCTGTTGCCGGCTTCGCTGATCACCATTCCGCCATAGCTGTGGCCGACAAGCAGGGTCGGGCCGTCCTCCAGATCCAACACCCGATTGGTCGCCGCGACATCATCGGCAAGCGATGTGATCGGCTCCTGGACAATCGTGACGTTGAAGCCGCGCCGTTCGAGGATTTCGGTTGCCTGACGCCAGCCGGAACCGTCGGCGAGCGCGCCGTGGACGATGACGATGTTTTTCACCTCGGCTGCCTGGGCCGCGAAGGCGATGACACTGGTGGCGAAAGCAAGCGCGAGAGTGGAAAGATAGCTGCGTTTCATGGTGTTTGCTCCTGTCGTTTGAGGTTGGGATGGGAGGGTAATTGGTTCAGCCGAAGGTGAAGGCATAGGCCTGGACACCGGGGTCGAGGAAGCGGATCTCGAAGTCGCGCGCTTTCACCTCGCCGGACTGGCGTACCAGCTGATAGAGTTTCGTCGAGGTCACGGCGCCGTTTCCATCGGCATCGATATCGCTGCCATGATCGGCGCCTGGCGCCTTGCCGTCGATTGTCACTTGGAAGCGGACGGGCTTGCCGTCAGTGTCAGGTCCGAGGACGAGATGCAGGTCGCGGGCGCTGAAGCGGTAGGCAATGCCACCGCCTGCCTGATCGAGCGTGGCCTCTTCGGCACCGACGGTCCACTTGCCTGACAGACCCCACTGATTGAGACTCGGCTGCTTGATCGAATAATCGCTGGGGGCATCGGCGCGCATGCTTTCGTTGGATGCAAAGCTGGTGGCCTGCTGATAACCGATATAGGTTTCGCCCGAGCGGATATGCTTCAGGTCCGGGCTTGCTTCTGCGCCCGTCGCATCCGGTGTGACCGGCGCGCTCTCGGCCATTTCGCTGCCGGCTTCGCGCAGCAGGTCCTGGATCGCTTGTTCGGTCTGGCGGTAGTTGCCTTCGCCGAAGTGGTGTTCACGGATCTGGCCTTTGGCGTCGATCAGGTAATGGGCTGGCCAGTAGCTGTTATCGAAGGCACGCCAGATCTTGTAGTCGTTGTCGATGGCGACCGGATAGCCGATCTTGAAATCGCCAATCGCTTTTTTGACATTGTCGACCTTCTTTTCGAAGGCGAATTCCGGGGCGTGTACGCCGATCACCACCAGGCCCTGGTCTTTGTACTTTTCGGCCCAGGCGCGGACGTAGGGAATGGTGCGGATGCAGTTGATGCAGGAATAAGTCCAGAAATCGACGAGCACCACCTTGCCGCGCAGCTGTTCCATCGTCAACGGCTGCGAGTTCAGCCATTCGACAGCGCCATCGAGCGACGGGGCAGGCCCTTCGACGGGCAGGTCGCTGTGGAAAGGCTTATTGGCATCGGCAAGGCCAATCATCTTGTCGTTGCTTGCGACTTCAGACGGCGCGCTGCCGCTCGGCCGCACGTTCAGCCTGTCGAGCGCGGCTTGTTCGAAGGAAGCGGTGCTGGCATAGGAAAGCTGCGAGAGCAGGCCGGTGTCGAGGCCGAGCGTGATAACGGTGACGCCCGCAAGCACGGCAGCTCCAAGCCCCTGGCGAATGCGCTCGCTGACGCCGAGCGACTTCTTCATGCCGGCAAAAATCTTCCCGCCAACAGAAAGCGCAATGGCCAGTGAAGTGGCCGCACCCGCAGCGTAGGCAAGCAACAGGAATGTCGTCTGCAGATTGGCGCCTTGGAGGGCGGCACCTGTCAACACCAAACCGAGGATCGGCCCGGCGCAGGGCGCCCAGAGCAGGCCGGTTGCGACGCCGAGGATGAGCGCGCTTGCCGCCGTCGGTGCGGAACCGGCCTTGCCGGAAGCGTTCAGCAGCCGATTGCCGAAATCGACGACCGGCTGAGTGATGAAGCTTGCGATGCGCGGCGAAATCAGGCTGGCGCCGAAGACGGCAAGCAAAGTCAGTGCGGCAAGGCGACCATATTCATTGGCGTTGATCGCCCAGCTTCCGCCGACGGCGGCAAGCGTCGCAACAAGCGCGAAAGTGGCAGCCATGCCGATCAGCATCGGCAGCGTGCTGCGCACGAAGGGCTGTCCGGCACGCGCGAAGACGAAGGGCAGAATGGGGAGGATGCAGGGGCTGACTATGGTCAGCGCCCCTCCGAGATAGGCAATGATAAGAAGGGTCATCATCGTTTCCTTGAAACCGGGTGATCGGGCTGGACGGCGATGCCGGCTCGACCAGCAACGGGGGCCAATCTGGTCGAAGCGATGTATCTCGGATGTGTCCGGTTCTGTGGCAATATGTACCGAAGTGTAGGAGGCGCACGGATCATGGCTGCGCTATCTTTCCTCCATAACTGCCATATCGCCGGGATATTGCCGGCAGAGACGGTCGGCCTAGCATGGAGGATGCGAAGATGGTCAAAGCGGAAGCCATAAAGCTGAAGCGCGCCTATGCGGCCAGGGCTGCTGCGGATGGCGCCAGATTGCTGGTCGATCGCATCTGGCCGCGCGGCCTCAGCAACAAGCGCGCTGCACTCGATGCCTGGATGAAGGATGTGGCTCCAAGTGCAGAGCTCCGCCACTGGTTCAATCATCAACCGGATCGCTGGGAGGAGTTCCGAACGCGCTACACGGACGAGCTTCGACATAAAGAGGAGGAGGTGAAGCTTGTGGCGGATTTTGTGAAGAGGGGCACTGTCACCCTGCTTTATGCCGCCCGCGACGACGAGCACAACAATGCCGTCGTGCTTCGTGATTTCCTCATGCACCGCAAGTCCGATTGAGGCGGCGGCGAATTGTATCAGAACGTATCCAGGGCGCCGGCTGCTACATCCGCATGCAATAGAAGCGGATGCCCGAAACATCGGGGATACATGCCGGCTGTTTTCTCCCTGCCATCAACTCGAAATGGAGAGAGCCAATGTCCAGTGAAATCAATTTTCAGCGTCGTCGTTTCCTCGGTGTCGCAGCCATGACCATGGCTGCGGTCGAATTCGGCCTGACGAGCGCCGCACGCGGTCAGTCGCAGGTCGCTGCCGTCAAGGCGGGTTCGCATATATCCTTCGCGCCGCTGAAGCAGATCAAGGCCGGCGTTCTGAATGTCGGCTATGCGGAAGCCGGCCCTGCCAATGGCCCGGTCGTGCTGCTTCTCCACGGCTGGCCTTACGATATCTACAGCTTCGTCGATGTGGCGCCTGTGCTTGCCGACGCTGGTTACCGCGTATTGATCCCCTATCTGCGCGGCTATGGTACAACCGAATTCCTCTCCGCCGATACACCGCGCAATGGCCAGCAGGCTGCTATCGCTTCCGATATCATCGCCTTCATGGACGCACTTGCTATCGAGCGCGCCGTCATCGGCGGTTACGATTGGGGTGGCCGGACCGCAGATATCCTGGCCGCCCTATGGCCGGAGCGCTGCAAGGCGCTCGTCTCCGTCAGCGGTTATCTGATCGGCAGCCAGGAAGCCAACAAGAAGCCGTTGCCACCGCAGGCCGAGCTTTCCTGGTGGTACCAGTTCTATTTCGCCACCGAGCGCGGCCGCGAGGGCTATGAGGCTAACCGCCATGATTTCGCAAAGCTGATCTGGAAGCTTGCCTCGCCGCAGTGGAACTTCGACGACGCGACATTTGATCGCTCGGCCAAGGCTTTCGAAAACCCTGACCATGTGGCCATCACCATCCACAATTATCGCTGGCGTCTCGGCATTGTGGACGGTGAGCGGAAATATGACGATCTCGAAAAGAAGCTAGCTGCCTTCCCTGTTATCACCGTGCCGACCATCACCATGGAAGGCGATGCCAATGGCGCACCACATCCGGAACCTTCGGCCTATGCCAAGAAATTCACCGGCAGGTATGAGCATCGCACCATATCAGGCGGCATCGGCCACAACCTGCCGCAAGAAGCACCGCAAGCCTTTGCCCAGGCCATTCTGGATGTCGATCGCTTCTGACATCTGTCGGGGCTGCCGCGAACGGAATTCCTGTTTCGCGGCAGCCGATTCAGAGTCAAAAGGGAGTAGCGAATCTGTTTGCGCCCGATTGATAGAGGATCCGAAAGTCTAAAGATGGAGCATGTCGACCATATTCTGATCGTCGATGACGACCGTGAAATCCGAGAGCTGGTTTCAAGCTATCTGAAGAAGAACGGACTTCGCACGAGCGTTGCTGCCGATGGCCGCCAGATGCGCAGCTTTCTCGAGGCGAATACGGTCGACCTCATTGTGCTCGATGTCATGATGCCCGGCGATGACGGGCTCGTGCTCTGCCGCGAGTTGCGCGCCGGAAAACACAAGGCGACGCCGATCCTGATGCTGACCGCCCGCAGCGACGAGATGGATCGTATCATTGGGCTCGAAATGGGTGCAGATGATTATCTGCCGAAGCCTTTTGCCGCGCGTGAACTTCTGGCCCGCATCAAAGCCGTCTTGCGGCGTACCCGCGCCTTGCCGCCGAACCTGCAGATCTCTGAGGCGGGTCAATGGCTGCGCTTCGGCGATTGGCGCCTCGATACGGTCGGCAGGCACCTCCTCGACAAACAGGGAACGGAGATCGCGCTGAGCGGTGCCGAATACCGGCTTCTGCGCGTCTTTATCGATCATCCGCAACGCGTGCTCAACCGCGATCAGCTTCTCAATCTCACACAAGGCCGCGATGCGGAGCTCTTCGACCGTTCGATCGATCTCCTCGTCAGCCGTGTGCGCCAGCGGCTGGGGGATGACGCCCGCGAGCCGACCTATATCAAGACTGTGCGCAGTGAAGGTTACGTCTTTTCCGTTCCGGTGGAGATCGAAGAGGCGAGGTCATGAGTGCGGGTGCGGTTCTTCGATCCCGCTTCTGGCCGAGCACCCTGCGGGCTCGGCTTTTCCTTATCCTGCTTTTGGGTCTGGCAATTGCCTATGGCCTGTCCTTCACCGTGCTCTTCGTCGAGCGCTCCATGTCGGCCAAGGCCGTTATGCTCGGTACGCTGGAAAGCGACGTCGCAACCTCGATTGCCGTTCTCGATCGGCTACCGGCAGATCAGCGGCCTGACCTGCTCGACCGCTTGAGTCGCGGCAATTATCGTTTCGTGCTCGGACCGGGCCTTCCCGGCGTGCCCGACAATTCCAGCAAGGGCCGGGAAATTGGCGGCCGGATCGAGGAGGCGATCGGCGGCACCTATCCGATACGCATGGAATCCATCCCTGGCGACATCAGCCGTTTGCAGGCGCATTTGACGCTAAGCGACGGAAGCCCGCTGACGATCGATATCACGCCGCGGCCCCCCATGCCGATTGCAGCATGGCTGCCCTATGTGCTTGCCGTCCAGATGCTGATGCTGGTGCTCTGTACGTGGTTTGCCGTGCGTCAGGCGATCCGCCCGCTCGGGGCGCTTGCGGCGGCGGCCGATGCCCTTGACCCGACCAAGAAAGATGCACCGCTCAGCGAGCGTGGCCCGAGCGAGGTTGCGCATGCGGCACGGGCCTTCAATGCAATGCGAGAGCGCATTGCGCATTATCTGGAAGAGCGCGTGCAGATTCTGGCGGCGATCTCTCATGACCTGCAGACGCCGATCACCCGGATGCGGCTGCGTGCCGATATGGCCGACGATTCTCCCGAGAAGGACAAGCTGGTGCGCGATCTCGGCGAGATCGAACGGCTGGTGCAGGATGGGATTGCCTATGCCCGCAGTGCTCACGGCAATGGCGAGAAGTTTTCGCGCATCGACTTGTCGTCCTTCATCGACAGCATCGCCTATGATTACCAGGACACCGGCAAGGCCGTCAGCGTCGTCGGCCTCGTCCAGGGCGTCGCATCGACCAAGCCGCATGCGCTTCGGCGCATTCTCACGAACTTCGTCGACAATGCGTTGAAATTTGCCGGTGCCGCTGAAATCAGCGTCGAGCAAAAAGGCGAGGAGGCAATTGCCATCACCGTGATGGATCGCGGCCCCGGTATTCCGGATGCGATGCTAGAGGCCGCGATGCAGCCTTTCTTCCGGCTGGAGCAGTCGCGGAACCGCGAGACTGGCGGTACTGGCCTCGGCCTAGCAATCGCCCAGCAATTGGCCGCCGCGATCGGTGGGTCGGTGCGGCTCTATAATCGCGAAGGCGGCGGACTGGCGGCGGAAGTCACCATTCGCGCCAACTGATTTTTCCGCTGATTTGTATAAGAAAATGTCCGCATAGACTGTCGCTACGCTTTGATACAGTTCGGCCGATTTTAGAAACATAGGGGATACGTCGGACTGTCAAAAACCACTCCGTCACCAGATGTCGCAGATAGCGATAGCAAACCAAGGAGTGCTCTCATGACGACGATTGAAAAGGTTCTCTATACCGGCAGGACCCATACGACAGGCGGCCGCGACGGCGCCGCGCGCAGCAGCGATGCGCAGCTCGATGTGAAGCTTTCGCCTCCGGGCAGTGCCCATGCCGGCACCAATCCCGAACAGCTCTTCGCTGCCGGCTGGTCGGCCTGCTTCATCGGCGCGATGGGCCTGGCTGCCGGCAAGCGCAAGCTGAGGCTTCCCGCTGATACGGCTGTTGACGCCGAGGTCGACCTCGGCATGACCGGCGACGCCTATTTCCTGCAGGCGCGCCTCAATATCAGCCTGCCGGGTCTGGAGCCGGAGGTCGCCCGCGCGCTGGTCGACGAGGCGCACCAGACTTGCCCCTATTCGAAGGCGACGCGCGGCAACATCAATGTCGAGCTGAACCTTGTGTAAACGGTCCGGATACGAACTCAGCGCAGCTTGCCTGCGTCCACGGAGGTTTCAATGAAAAGGGTCATCATCTGCATTCTGGGAGCGGCTGTGTTTGCAGCGCCCTGTGTTTACGACGCCTTCTCTACGGAGCCGTCTGCTCTTCAGGGGTTGCTTGCGGCGACATCGACCGTGCCCGGATCTTCGTGACATGATTTGATGCGATGTCGCTGAAGTAGCGAGCAAGGCACCCGCCCTCAGGCTGGTGCCTTTGTTTTTCTGCGGTTTTTCCGCACAAACCAGGGCATTAATACGGTCGTGCGTATTACGAATGCATGCCAAAACCGGCTTCGGACAGTCGGGCAAACCGGACGTTGCCTACCGCTCCGAAGATCGTGTGCGTTAGCTCGATGCCTTCATCGAGAAGATGGGGATCAAGTTCGCCCCGAATTTATCGCCGAGATCGAGGTGCGGAGGCTCGTTGCATAGGCAGCAGGATCAATGCCGCTGCTGGAGAACGAAGGCGAGCTTCGACTTCGTTCTCTTCTCTGTCTGGCGATCGTCAATACTAATGTATTCTTTTCGAAGGGCGAACGGTGCGCCGTTCGATCCGGCCCGCGACGGAAAAGATCAGCACATCGACGTCCGTATCGATCGTCGACCCGTCCAGAAGTCGGACGACGTCGTCAATTCCCGATACCGGTTGACCACCAATAGCGAGCAGATAATCGCCTTCGCGAAGGCCGGCTTTCGCAGCAGGACCCGCGTCTTCGACTCGGCGCAGGCGCACTGTCGTGCGCTGCGGAACGCCGGCCTCAAGCGCAATGCGTCGATGCAGGTCGACCGTATCGGCGGCAATGCCGATATATCCGCGGCGGACCTCGCCGAAGCGCAGGATTTCCGACACGACATGCTTGGCGGTATTCGAGGCGACCGCAAAGGCAATGCTTTGAGCACCTTGGATGACGGCGGTATTGACGCCGATGACCTCGCCGGTCGAAGAGACCAGCGGACCACCCGAATTGCCAGGATTGAGTGCTGCATCGGTCTGGATGATATCTTCCATCAGCCGGCCGCTGGCGGCACGCATGGAGCGCCCGAGCGCAGAAACGACGCCGGCCGTAACGGTCCATTCGAAGCCGAGTGGATTGCCGATGGCGACTGCAATATGCCCGCGCTTCAACTTTTTGGAGTCGGCAAGATGCGCCCAGGCGCCGGACCAGTCGTTGGCTCGGATCAGGGCAAGGTCGGTATCCTCATCGCGTCCAAGCACGCGGCCTTCGACGACGACACCATCAGGGGTTTTGATGGTGACGGACTTCGCATCACCGACGACGTGATTGTTGGTGACGACGAGGCCATCCGGCGAGATGGCGAAGCCGGAACCATGCCCCGCCCGCCCGCCAACGCGTTCAATACGGCTGACCGCCGGGCCGACCATATCGACCGCATTCGACACCGTTTCAGAATAGGCGTCCAGCAGCCCGGCGTCGGACGACGGCTGGATGTCACGATCAATGAATCCCATGAAATCTCCTCCGACGCGTGAAGCGTCGACGTTGAGGAACGGCAGCGACTGCTGATGGCAAAGGGCTGTCAGTTCGACAGGTGAACAATGGAGATCATCAGGTGAGATCTGCAGGCGTGTCTTTCAAGGGCCGGCATGTTCGGAGGCTGCGAGGCGCGCCGCCGCGGCTTTGCAGCCGGCCAATGCTGCCGAGCTGGCATCGAGCCCTCCGATCATGGCATCAATGTAACCGCCGGCAAAATAGTCTCCGGCTCCCGTCGTATCGCGCACCGGGGCGGCGCGCGGCACGTCGACGATAACCTGGTCTTGGCCAGTGACGATTTCGATAGGTTGCATACCACTCGTCAGGACGAGAGTTTCGAGCCGCGGCTCTGCTATCTCGGCAGCTGTCTGCCAGGCGGCTTGTGCTGCACCTTTCATGTCTGAACGCGAAGCGATGAGAACATTCGCGGGTCGGCGCTCGGCAAAGAGCGGATATTGCGACACCACCCGATCGAAATCATCTAGTTGCCGCAGCGCGGTGGCACTCATGGCGCGCGCATTGAGATAGACCAGCGAGGCATCGACTTGCGGCAAGGCCTCGATGCCGGGCCTGCGGCGACCGGCCGGCGCGATGATGGTGCGTTCGCCATTGATGTCGACAAGGATCTCCACTGATGGCGTCGTGCCGGGCACGAGGTCGACAAAATCGGTATTGAAGCCACGCTTGCCAAGATTCTTCAGATAGGCGCGTCCTTCATCATCATCATAGAGGCTGGCAACTAGAACGACTTCGTGGCCGAGATCTAGCAGAACCAGTCCGGTATTGAAGCCGCCGCCGCCATAGCGTTTTTCGATCGACTGGCAGGAGAGCCTCCCGCCCGGCACAAGCGGCCGGTCGAGCCACCAGATCCGGTCCACATTGGCGTTACCGACCACCATTACCCTAGCCATTCAATTTCCCTTGCCACGCTCTTCCGTTGCCTAGCGCACACTGTCGTTCTTGCCAATGATCTTGCCGCGCAGCCAGGCGGAGGTAAGGTCGATAGCGTAGACGACGGCGACGATCAGGAAGATGATCGTCCAGGCTTCCGGCCAGCGATAGGCGGCAATGCGATCCGCCAGCAGAAAACCGATGCCGCCGGCGCCGACGATGCCAAGGATGGTCCCGGAGCGGGTATTGGACTCGAAATTATAGAGCATGATCGACAGGATCACCGGCATGGCCTGAGGCATGATGGCAAGCCGGATGGTCTGCAGCGGTCCGCCGCCAGAGGCCAGGACGCCATCGACGGGTTTGCGCGAGGTGTTTTCGATCGCTTCCGAAAAGAGCTTGGCGAATGTGCCGATTTCCGAGACGGCGATGGCGAAGACGCCCGGAAGCGGGCCGAGGCCGAAGGCGCGGATGAAGATCAGCGCGAGCACGATCTGCTCGACGGCGCGCAGCGCATCGAAACCGCGGCGGGTCGACAGTCGCACCCAGCCGAGCGGCATGATGTTCTTCGCACCGAGAAAGGCGAGCGGAAAGGCGACGAGCGCCCCAAGCAGCGTTCCGAGAAACGCCATCGAGATCGTCTGGCCAAGGCCGACGAGCACATCGCTCCATTCCTGCCACGTCGTCCAGATATAGGGCGGGAACATGAAAGAGAAGATCATCCCGAGCCGCGATAGGCCATTCAGAATGCGTGCAGGCGAGAAGTCGAAGAGATAGAAACCGGCAATGAGCGGCAGGATCAGGGCAGCCGCGCCGGCATAGCGCATCAACCGTACGCGCGGCGACACCTTGAAGGCGTCCGGTACGCGCTGCCGAAGTTCGGAGAGAGAAGAGGCGTCTGTCATGTCTCAGATACTCCGGCTTTCAAAGCCGATGATGCGATGGCGCAGTTTCTCGCTCAGGAAATCGATGATCACGACGGTGACGAGGATGATGACGAAGAGCGCCGAGAGATCGGTATATTCCTGAAGCGACATAGCCGTGCGGATCTCCTGGCCGAGGCCGCCGGCGCCAACATAGCCGATGATCGAGGAGGAGCGGACATTGATCTCGAAACGCAGCAGCGTGTAGCTGATGATATTGGGGATGACCTGGGGGACGACGCCATAGCGCATCTGCTGGAACCAGGTGCCGCCCGAGGCCTTGACGCCTTCCAGCGGCCGCATGTCAATATTCTCGTTGACCTCTGAATACAGCTTGCCGAGCGAACCCGTTGCATGCGTGGCGATCGCCAGCACACCGGCAAGCGGCCCGACACCGAAGCAGAAGACGTAGATCAGCGCCCAGACGATATCCGGAACCGTGCGAATGACCTCCAGATAACGACGGGAAGCGATCAGCAAAAAACCGTTGGGGCTGAGGTTGCGAGCAGCCGGGAAGCTCAGGGTGAAGGCGCCGACGACACCGAAAAACGTCGCGACATAGGCGATCAGGATCGTTTCGCCGAGCAGTTCCAGCCAGACCGGCCAGCGCCAGAACCATTCGGCAAGGTCAGAGCCGAGTGTCTCGATGCGCAGGTGCGGCAAGGTCTTGTAGAGATATTCGCCGAGCCGGGGTAGTGACGCCCATAATTTCCAGGTGGTGATGCGTTCGCCAGAGGGCAGATTGACCTCGGTCATGTCGAAGAAGCCACCCGTCCAGGCCGTCAGCAGCACCGCGGCGGCAAAGACCGCGACTGAAACAAGCTGCATGATTTTGGTGCGACTGCGGATGCGATGGTATTCGGCCTCGAACTGGCGGATGGCGATAGAGGGCGATGCTGTCGTCATGTCTGATCCCGGTCGTGGGAGCGCCAGAGGGCGCGGCGCTCCCGTTGTTTGGCGTCGGTGGAAGATATCAGCCGTTGCGGCGTTGCTTCTTCAGCCAGTCGCGCATGTCGACGATCCACTGGTAACGCTGGTGATTGACATCGACATACCCCTTGGAGGTGGAGTTGTCGCCACCGCTCATTTCCTTGAAGGCGTCGGGCGCCTTTTCAGGCGTTGCCTTTACCGCCGCCTTGACCTCGGCGATCATGTCGGCCGGCAGGTTCGTGCGGGTTGTGAAGGGACCGTTGGTGATCTCAGGCGACTGCCAGATGCGGCAGATCTCGCCCTTCGGGATCATGCCCTTGGATTCCATGCGCTGCGGTATGCCGCTGATGTCGTTGTTGATATAGGTCGCCGCAGCATCGAACTGCTTGTTGGCAACCGCCATCACGCCGGTCTCGTGTGCGCCGGAGAAGGGAATGGCAGAGAAGAAGGTCTTAGGATCGTAGCCTTGCTTAACGAGGTTATAGTAGGGCACGGCGTAGCCGGAGGTCGAATCCGGATCGGCGAAGGCGAGAACCTTGCCCTTGAGGTCGTCGACCGACTTGTAGCCGGAATCGCAGCGAACGGTGACGACGGAATAGTAGCCGGTCGAGCCGTCCTGTTCCTGGCCGGCGAGCAGCGGCTCAACGCCACCATTGGTCTCGGTATAGGCGGCAGCATAGGCCGAGGAGCCGAGGAAGGCGAATTCGATCTGGTCGGATGCAAGCGCCTGGATGACGCCGTCATAATTGCCGGCGGTGAAGATCTCGACCTTCACGCCGAGTTCCTTTTCAAGATACTGCTGGAAGCCGACGCGGCGTGCGATACGGTCCTTTTCGTTCTCGCCCGAGAGAACGCCGAGGCGGATCGTCTTGTACTGGTCTTTCCAGCCGTCGGCGTGGGCCTCGCTGGAAAGGGCAAGCGCAGCCGTTACGGCCGCAAGCATGAGGACGTTTTTCATTCCAACTCTCCTGTTGCAAAAAGAAGCCCGCGGCCTGGCGCCGCCGCGGGCGAAACTCATACCGCCTGGTAAACCTTTTCTTTTGTGGCTCGACCTGCGTTGAATGAGGTGGATGTCACGGCCTCGTCGATTTCTGCGTCGTAATCGTCGGTACCGTAAATTTCGCGGACCCGCTCCTGGGTCAGATCCGCCGGCGCGCCGTCAAAGCGCACCCGCCCGGCCCGCATGGCAATGATGCGTTCGCAATAGTTCCGGGCAGTATCGAGCGTATGAAGATTGACCAGAACGGTAATGCCGTCCTCGCGGTTGATCTTACGCAGCGCCTCCATGACCCGCGTCGCATTGGCCGGGTCGAGCGAGGCGATCGGCTCGTCGGCAAGCATGATCTTCGGGTTCTGTACCAGCGCCTTGGCGATGGCCACGCGCTGCTGTTGTCCGCCCGACAGGGTACCGGCCCGCTGCAGCGCCTGCGGCACGAGGTCGAGCCGGTCGAGTGCGCGGATTGCCATCTCCTTTTCCTCGTCCGTGAAACGGCGAAGCATGGAAGAGATAAAGCCGTGCTGGGCGACGCGGCCGATCAGCACATTGGTCAGCACATCCATGCGCTCGACCAGATTGAACTGCTGGAACACCATGGCGCAGGAGGCGCGCCAGAGGCGCAATTCACGGCCGCGCAGCTTGGTAATGTCCTTGCCGTCGAACATGATGGTGCCCGATGTCGGATCGACCAGGCGATTGATCAGCCGGAGCAACGTCGACTTGCCGGCGCCACTGCGACCGATAATGCCGACCATTTGCCCGGCATCGATCGAAAGATTTACATCGTCGACCGCGTGTGTTTGACCGAATTTCTTCCTGAGAGAGTGAAGTTCAAGCACCGGAAAACCTCTGCTTGTCAGAAACGCCAAAGACGAACCTGAATTATACTTAATATCAGTCTATGAAATAAAATATAACATTCCAATGTGACAGTTTTATTAAGTAATTTCTCAATATTTGCCGATAGTTACGCTATTTCTATCAAGTAATACATCCGGAATTTCCGGATGTATTTTGTCGCAGGAGAGCGCGTGACGCCTTGCTGCATCAGGCCACTTACGCAGCCCGTTGAAATCGCCGGACAATTCCGTCTGAGTAAACCTGCTTGCCCCGGCAGAAGGTGGCTCGTACCCGCGGAAGGCGGCCATGCTCGGCGATGACGAGATCGGCACGAAGCCCGACTTCGATTGCGCCCCGGTCCATAAGCCCGAGCGCTCGGGCGGGGTTGGCGCTGACCAGCGCGACAGAAGCCGCCAACCCGCCCGATCCAGCTTCGGCGAGCGCGATCGCCGCCGGAAGCATGGCGGAGGGATGATAATCACTTGCCAGGATATCGAGAACGCCGCGTTCATAGGCCTCGCGTGCAGAAAGGTTGCCTGAATAGGACAGACCGCGAAGCGCGTTCGGTGCGCCCATGGCCGTTGCAAGTCCGAGCTTGCGGGCCTCTTGTGCTGCGGCCATCGTCACCGGAAATTCGCTGATGCGTGCACCCAGCCCTTCGACGATCACGACTTTCTCGATGCTATCATCGTCGTGGGAGGCAATGATGACGCCGTGGTCTCGGGCCGTTGCTGCAATGCCTTCAAGATTGTCGACCGCGTCATTGTTCTGGGCGCGGTTTTCCATGCGTTCGCGCACGCGATGGGCAGCCTGTTCGATCGTGATCTTGTTGTTGCGCGCGATCGTCTCGATATGCCGCTCGACATCGCGGTACTGGCCCTGACCCGGCGTATGGTCCATCAGCGAGACGAGATCGAGCGCACCGGCCCGCAGCAGATCCTCGATCACGACTCGGGCATGAGTGAAAGTGATTTCGAAGCGCGCATGAACCCTGTGGTCGATCAGAAGATCGTTCTTCCGGAGCTCGACGAGTGTCTGGATGATCGAGCGCGAATGTTCTTCCGAGCGAATGTGTCCGTAGCCGCTATTGGCATGGAAGGACAAAGCCGCGTATGCGGTGGTGATGCCGTTGCCGGCGAGCTTCTTATCGAGTTCGAAGATGCCGAGTTCCAGTGGGAAGCGCACATTCGGCCGAGGCTCAATCTCGCGTTCGATCATATCGCCGTGCATGTCGATGAAGCCAGGAAGCAGCAGCCTGCCACCGCCGTTGATATCGGCTGAGGCCACCGGATCTTCCCTGACGTCGGCGATGAAACCATCTTCGATCCGGACTGCGCCGCGCGGTATGGTTCTATCGCGCAGTACGATTTCGAAATCACTCAGCCACATCATATGCTCCATCTTGGATCTGTCGGGTGTGAAGACTGATTTCGCGGTCAATGAGATCCGCGACGTCGTCGGGGTGGTGAAAAACGCCAATCATCGCAACGCCAGCAGCTTTCAGCTCAGCGAGGCGGGCAACGAGGGCGCGGCGGGCATTCTTGTCGAGCGAGGCGGTCGGCTCGTCGAGAAACAGAAGCCGTTGCGGCAGGATGAGCGCACGCGCCAGATTGACCTTTTGCTGTTCGCCGCCAGAGAAGGTGGAGGGGTAGGCGGCCCAGAGGTCGGGCTTGACGCCGAAGGCGGACAGCCATCGGCGGGCCTCGTCGATCGCTTCGCCGTAAGGCCGACCGGCAAGCCGCAGCGGCTCAGCGACCAGCTCTTCGGCAGCCACACGCGGACGCGCCTGCAGGAACTGCGTCACGAAGCCGATCTCCCGCTTGCGCAGAAAGGCTATATCGACATCGGCTGCAACCGTCAGGTCGATGACCCCTTCGCGGGTGTGATAATAGGCGTGGCCCGCCCGCGGTATGTAGGAGCGATAAAGCGTGCGCAGCAATGTCGATTTGCCTGCGCCGTTTTCGCCTGTCAGCAGGATGAATTCGCCCTCATGCAGTTCGAAATCAACCTTGTCGAAGGCATGGAGCGTGCGCTTGAGATGATGCATCTCGAAATGCTTCGCCAATCCCTGAACTGAAAGGATCGTCTGCGCTGCGGTGGCAGGATGTGTATGCATGTTCACCGGGTCAGTCTCCTGTCAAAGCTTCGCATGCACGAGCTGCTGCGTATATTCATGCTGCGGATCCTGGAAGATCTGATCAGCAAGGCCTTCCTCCACGGCTTCGCCGTTGCGCATCACCATCACACGATCCGCCATGGTGCGGATAACACCGAGATCATGCGAAACGATGACGATGGTGATACGGCGCTCGCGCTGCAGACGCTTCAGCGTGTCGAGGACCAGCGCCTGAACACTAACATCGAGGCCTGTTGTCGGCTCGTCGAGCAGCAGGAGCGCAGGTTCGAGCGCGATTGCCTTCGCAAGCTGCACGCGCTGCTGCATGCCGCCGGAGAGTTCCGCGGGGCGGGCATCCATGCGCGCGGCCGGAAATTCCGAGGCATCGAGCGCGTCTTTCGCGCGTGCACGAAGAATGGCGAAATTCCGCTCGCCGGCAATCAGCAGCCGTTCGGCAACATTGCCGCTGCTCGTGTGGTTCATCCTGAGGCCAAGATGCGGGTTTTGGTAGACGATGCCGATATGGCGCGCCCGCAGCATTCGCCGCTCGAAACGGTCGAGCGTGAAGAGATTGAGGTCCTCACGGCCGGGAAGCGCTAGCCGGTATTCACCGTTATCTGGCCTGTCTTCGAGGTTCATCATCCTGAGCAGGGTCGACTTGCCGGAACCGGATTCGCCGACAATGCCGAGCACTTCGCCCGGATAGGCGGTAACATCGACGCCTCGCAGCGCCTGGACATCGCCGAAGCTCTTGCGGATACCGTTCATCGCCAGGATGGGAGAGGACAGCATCAGCCGAGGTGGTTGGCGCATCGAGGCAGAGGGATCGGAGGCGGAGAAATTTACGGCGGTCATTGCTCGATCCTCCCCTGCTTGTAATAGGTTTCGCCGATAGCAACGGTCTCACCATCCCGCTTGCGGATATGCTTGACGCCATACTGGCTGTCGGAGACTTCGAAACTCGATGAGCCGTCGTCCTGCGGCAGCTCGTTCATGAAATAGCCTGTTACGCCGCTACGATGACAAATCTTGTCAGCATGATCCTCGACCCGGTAGGGCACGTCGTCGAAGACGAGCGGCTCGACGCGCGTATAGGGCGGGACGGCATGGATGCGTTTTTCGCGGCCGGCCGAAAGGATGGTGAGGTTTGCCGCCTGGTTCATCTTCGGCACGTCCCAGCGCGGGATCGGTGACGGGGTCATGACATGTCGGCCGTTGACCATGCTGGGATAGCTGGAACCTTGCATGATGCGGCCCGAGCGCACGAGCTGCTCGTAAAGCGTCAGCCAGAGCTGACCATAATCGGCGTCGCCATGCATGATGCGCGCTTCCGACATGTCCGGCTGGACGGGCCGCAACGGTTCGGGATTGGGAACCTGCAACACGAGGATTTGGTCCTCACGCAGCTTCTCCTCCGGAATGCGGTGGCGCGACTGGATGATATCCGCCTCCAGCGTGTCCAGCGTCTCCTTGGCCGAGCTGACGCGGCGCAGGAATTTGCGGATGCTGCTGGCATTCACGGAATCGTCGGCGCCCTGGTCGATGACCTTGACGATCGAGGTGGGTTTCAGGAGCGTCAGCGTCACCTGCAGGCCGCCCGTTCCCCAGCCACGAGCGATCGGCACTTCGCGGCTTGCATAGGGGACCTGATAACCGGGAATGGCAATGGCTTTCAGGATGCGGCGGCGCATCTCGCGCTTGGCGGATTCATCCAGGAAGCCGTAGGTGAAGGCCGCCCAGGGTTTTGTCAGTTGATCGAGTTTCACGGCATTGCCTTTTCGAGTTCGGCCTGCTTGACCGCGCCGTCCTGCGGCGCGCTGGTTTCATTCGCTTTGTCGGCCTTCACGCGCCTGATCGCATCGAGGCTCGACTGGAAGGTCACGTAATGCGGCAGCTTGAAGTGAATGCAGAAGCCCGAGCTTTCGACGGGTTCCGTATGGTAGAGGATAAACTCCTCGTTCGACGCCGGATGCGGGTTTGGCTGGTTGGAGGCAAGATCGAGCGAGGCGGCGGCGATCACTTTGACCTCATTCCAGCCGAAGGTGGCAGAAAAGCCGAGTTCCAGCCCTTTGCTCTTGGAGATGACCTCGCTCTGGCTGACGCGCACGCGTCCGGCACTGAAGAGCGTACCGCGGGGATGGCGGATACGGACCTTGGCCTCGCCGAGCCTGAGCTCGTTGACGGTCGGATGTACACTGCCATAACCGCGCATGGTCGAGTAGCCGAGCGCCAGCGTGCCACCGGTATCGGCGCGTGCCAGGCTCTGCAGCTTGTGGGCGCGGCTCGCCGGAAAGAGTAGCGGCTCACGCGTTACGTCGGGGATCTCGTCAAGCGGTATGTCCTTGGTCGGCGTTTCGGCGATCAAGCCCTGCGCCTTCTGCCAGTCAGTCAGCGAGGGCTGCGTGGCGGGTGCCGGCTTGTCCGCAGATTCCACAGGTTCGGGAATAAAAGTCGCTCCATTCAAGACGTCGACATTCAGCAGCCGGTGCGAGTAGTCGAGCGTTGGTCCCAGGATCTGGCCGCCCGGAATATCCTTGAAGGCGGCCGAAATACGCCGCACCGTGAAGAGATCCTGCTGGCAAACCGGCTCGGCGATCGTCAGGCGCGGCTGGGTCGTGCGATAGGCACGCAGCAGCAATACCGCCTCATAGAGATCGCCGCCGGACTGGGCGAGCGCAAGTGCGGCAAGTTCAGGCGCATACAGAGAAGCCTCGCCCATGACGCGGTCGACGAGATAGGGAAGGCTCTCGCCGATCGCGTCGACGCGGGTCTTGTCGATCTGCCCAAGCTCTTCGCGATAGAGACGCTCGGACTGTTCAATGGCGTGTTCGCCGCCACGTGTTGCAACATAGGCCATCAGAGCACCTCTATCTTCGTGGAGCGGGGAATGCCGATAAGGCTTGCGCCGTCGGCAAGATAAATGTCCCAGCCGAGGGGATAACGGATGGCTTCGGCGCGCAGTGCCCAGAAATCCGAATGGACGCCGCCAATCATGATATCGATGGAACCATTGACGCCAGGGCCGGTGAGGCGAAGCATCGTCCCCGAGCCGATCTGCGCTTCAGCGAAAATCGTCGCCGAGGCATCGGGATAGAGGAGGTTGCCACCCAGCATCACCGACAGGGTAGAAATCTCTGCAGGACCACCGAGCGATGCGAAAACATATTCGGCCTCCGGCAGGGCAACGGCATTCGCGCCGGTCCTGGCAATCTCGGCCTTCAGTCTTTCATCGAAGCAGAAGAAGCTGCACTCGCGGTCGAGCAGGCTTTCGGCCAGCGCGAGCAGACCCGGAAAGGGTAGAGGCTGGGCGCGGCCGGGGCGGGCAAGCGCCCACATCAGCGCATCGAATGTCGCGTTGGTGCGCATGTCTTCAATGGTCGGAAGGAGCAAGGTCTGGTTCATCAGAAGGTCTCCATCCGCACGCGCGTCGCCTCGACCTTGCGCAGCCTGATATCGTCATCCTGTGTCTGACGGCTCTGTTCGCTTGTCAGGAAATTCACGATGCCAGCCTTGCCGATATCACTCGCGAAGCTCGCATCGATGACCGCCATGGCCATCGCATGTTCGAGATCGCGTCCGACGACAGCGCCATAACCCTCTGTGCCATGAGCCGGCAGGCGGATATGGGCTTCGGCCATCAGCACCTCGCCGAGGTGGAAAGCGGTGTTCTGGACGGTGTCGATATAGGGCAACATCGCAAGGCCGGTGCGGTTCAAGAGAACCTCCACCGGCCCGAGTTCATCGAGCAAATCCTCTGCAACTGCCTTGATTCCTTCGGCATCGGCCCTGGCAAGTATGTCGAGCATGCTTGCATGGCTGAAGCTGGCAGGGGGCGCGCCGGCTTCCATGGTGTCATTCATCGTCCTGTCCTTTCGCCGTGGTCGCGACGCGATCCTCCGGCCCGTTGTCAATGCTGAATTGCACGCGCTCTCCGGCCCAGACCGTCTCAGAATAGGCGATTGGCCGGCCTTCCATGTCGACGTCGGTCTTTTGGACGACCAGCACCGGCTGCTGCGGCGACTGGGCGAGAAGCTGCGCTTCATCGCCGATCGCGCGACGGGTGAGGATCATCGTGGTCTGCCGGACATAATCGGGGATGCCGAAGGCAGCGTAGATGCTGGTGACGGATTCCCCTGCGCGGCGGCGCAGATGCATGTTAGGGAAGCGCTCGACCGGATGGTAGGAGTGGCTGAGGCTGATCGGCACATCGTCGGCAAAGCCACGCCGGGCGATCATATAGACCTTTGCACCTTCGGGAAGCTTCAGCGCCGCGGCGACGCCGGGTGGCGCAGCGATCTCAGACTCCGAGACCGGCTGGCCGGAGGGCACGCGCCCCTGTTCCAGGAGATTTTTGCGGAAACGTGTTCGCCGGGCGATATTGTAGGTGAGGACTGAATGCTCTTCCACAAAGGTGCCGCGACCCTGCTCAACCCGCACCTTGCCGGCAGAGGCCAACTCGGCGATCGCCCGTCGAACGCTATGACGGCCGACCTTGAACTGCTCCATGATCTCGGCTTCGGTTGGCAGCCGACTTCCGGGTGGAAGGGCACCCGAAGCAATATCCCTATTGATCTGTTTCTCGACGATCTGCCATTGGCCCGACCGCGATCTCGCGTCGATCGAATGTTGTTCCTCAATCATTCGGATGAATCCTAAATTCATTCGGATGACTTTAACATAGCTGTTATCAGTGACGCTTTTGTGTAAGCGGCGCAATTTTTATGACACCAATCGCTATGTCGGGATGACAGGGCGCGGAAGAAAATGGGATCGAAACAGCGGCCCTGCGATAACGAGCGGTTCCCGCCGCAGAATCGTTTCATCCATGATCGACCTATGGTGGTCGAGGCAGATATTGGCTGCACTTGATGCCTGACACCGTCCGCTCCTAGGGATCGGCGGCGTCAGCTGAGTTCGTCGAGCTTATGCGTGAAAGACTCAGACCGCGTAGGGATTGGCCGCCGGTGTCGTGAACCAATGCGCGCCGTCTTCGCCCATATGAATATGGTCTTCGAGGCGGACGCCGAATGCACCGGGGAAGACGATCATAGGCTCGTTCGAGAAGCACATGCCCGGTGCCAGCGGCGTCTGGTTGCCTCGGACGATGTAAGGCGCTTCATGGATGTCGAGGCCGAGACCGTGGCCGGCGCGATGCGGCAGGCCGGGCAGGCGGTAGTCCGGACCGAGGCCGTGGTGGGCAAACTTGTCGCGGGCGGCCGCATCAAGGCTTTCGCAGGGCGCGCCGAGTTTTGCTGCGTCGAATACGGCCTGCTGCCCCTCGCGCTCGATCGCCCAGGCGCGTTCGAACGCATTATTATCTCCTTCCAGCATGTAGGTACGGGTCAGATCGGAATGATAGCCATCGAGGCGGCAGCCTGTATCGACGAGAATGACATCGCCCGCCTGCAGGATCTGTTCGCCGTCTGCGCCGTGCGGCAGCGCGGTCGCTCCCCCGAAGGAGACGATGCAGAAGCTCGAGCCACCATCCGCGCCTGCCGCGCGATGCTGCTGGTCGATGAAGCGCACCACGTCGGACGCGGCTGTACCGGGCGTGAGTGTGTCGCGGACCTTGCGGTGGATATCCAGCGTAAGGCCCATCGCATATCGGATGAGGGCGATTTCCGCTGACGATTTGATGGCACGCAGGGCCCGGATGACAGGCCCGCCATCCACGAGACGTGTTGCGCCCATCTGTGCCGTGAAGGCATGATAGAAGGCAAGCGGCAACGCATCGTCGAGAGCGAGTTTGCCTGTCGACCCGACGAGCCGCGAGACGAGTGCTGCCGGGTTTTCCTCCTCTTCCCAGACGGCGATATCACCCGGCAGATGCGGCAGCGTTTCGACGCGGCTGCGCTCGAAACCGGGAACGATATAAATCAGCTTGTCATCAGTCACGACCGCGCCAAGCAGCCGTTCGCTCAGGTGCCAGACGAGGCCGGTGAAATAGCGTAAGCTTTCGGTTGGGCCGAGCAGAGTGGCGGCGATGCCGCTCACCTGCATGCGTTCGCGCAGGCGCGACAGGCGCGCATGCCGTTCTTCGTCAGTAATGGCTGCGACGGGATGGGACCAGGCTGCAAGAGACACGCTATCTATCCGTAAATTTTGCCGAAATTGAATGCTTGATTCCAGCATAGGGCAATTGTAGGCACTGTGTCGACAAACAATCTACAGGATTTGATTATGCTCGTCAGCGAATACACGATCCCCGGCGTTCATATCCGCGACCATCTCGTCGACGTGCCGCTCGACTGGAAAAGGCCTGATGCCACAGCGATCAAAGTCTTCGCACGCGAGGTCTGTGACCCCGCCCGAAAACAGGAAAAGCTGCCTTTCCTGCTGTTTTTGCAGGGCGGTCCTGGCGGCAAGTCGCCACGTCCGGTGGGTGGTGGACCGTCCTGGTTGGGTGAAGCACTTAAAAATTACCGTGTCGTGCTGCTCGATCAGCGCGGCACCGGCCGGAGCACCCGCATCGAGAGCGCCACCGTGGCAGCATTTGCGGACGGGAAGGCCGGTGCTAAGTATCTCAGCCATTTTCGCGCCGACAGCATCATCGCCGATTGCGAGCATATCCGGAAGACCGTGTTCGGCGGGGTGCGCTGGGAGACCCTTGGTCAGAGCTATGGCGGCTTCCTGACGCTGACCTATCTGTCCGAGGCGCCGGAGGGACTGGCCGCCTGTTATGTCACCGGCGGATTGGCCGGGCTTTCGGCAACGGCCGATGATGTCTATCGCCGCACCTATCCGCGTGTTGCGGCCAAGAACCGGGAATATTATCAGCGCTATCCGGCTGATCGCAACCGGATCACGCGTATCGCCGAGCGTATTGCCGCCGATGATGTACGGCTTCCGGATGGTGATCGCCTGACAGTGCGCCGGTTACAGACCATCGGCATCGATTTCGGCATGGCACCAGGATACGAGAATGTGCACTGGCTGGTCGATGAGGCATTTTCCGATCCGGAGGAAACCCGTTTTTCCGATGCATTCCTGGCTTCGATCACATCGCTGACGTCCTATGACGGGAACCCGATGTTTGTCGTCCTGCAGGAGAGCATTTATGGGCAGGGCAACGGCGCGACCGGTTGGGCGGCGGAACGCATCCGGTCAGAGTTCGCCGAATTTAGTGAGGCAAGCCGGCCGCTCTATCTCACCGGCGAGATGATGTATCCGTGGATGTTTGAGGAAATTCGTTCATTGCGGCCGTTCCGCGCTGCCGTTGAAGCGCTGGCACGTTACGATGGGTTCGAGCCGCTTTACGATCCTGCCCGGCTGGTGTCGAACGAGATCCCGGTCGCCGCGGCGGTCTATTTCGACGACATGTATGTCGATGCCGAACTGTCGCTCGCGACTGCTCGTGACGTCGGAAATGTCCGAACCTGGGTGACGAATGAATTCGAGCATGATGGTGTGCGCCAGTCGCCGGCCGTCTTCACACGTCTGAGACAAATGGTGCGCGATCACGGCGATCCCCTCGGTTAATGAGGGAACCCCTTTTGGCCACCCGCGGACGTCAGGCCGAAAGCGACCTGCCACCGACGGGATCGAAAAGATGCATGCGGTTCATATTGAAGGAGAGCGGCATTTTCGTGCGCGGGCGCGGATTGCTCTCAGGATCGACATTGGCGCAGATGCTGACCGGGCCGATGTCGAAATAGATCATCGTCTCCGGTCCGAGCGGCTCCACCAGCTCGATATTAGCCTCTAAGGTTTCAAAACCTGGTTTCGGCGTCGTGCTTGAAATCGATTCCGGTCTGATGCCGAAGACGACGGGTTTGCCCGCATGCGCCCGATATTCTGAGACCCGTGCCTGCGGAACGGCAAGGCGGCTGCCGTTCTGGAGGACGACGATCAGTCCGTCTCTGTCTGCCTCAAGCGTTGCATTCAGGAAATTCATCGACGGCGAGCCGATGAAGCCGGCCACGAACTGGCTGACCGGGTGATGATAGAGTTCCTGCGGCGGCCCGGCCTGCTCGATGATGCCGCCATTCATCACGACAACGCGGTCGGCCATGGTCATGGCCTCGACCTGGTCGTGGGTGACGTAGACGGTTGTGGTCGGCAGCAATTGGTGCAGACGCTTGATCTCGGTGCGCATCTGCACGCGCAGCTTGGCGTCGAGATTGGACAGCGGCTCGTCGAACAGGAAGACCTTGGGGTTGCGCACGATGGCACGGCCCATGGCGACGCGCTGACGCTGTCCGCCCGACAACTGGCCGGGACGTCGCGACAGGAGTTCTGTAATATGCAGCGTCTCGGCCGCACGGCTGATGCGCGCGTCTATCTCCGCTTTCGGCAGTTTCTGCTGTTCAAGGCAGAAGGAGATATTTTCCCTGACACTCATATGCGGGTAGAGCGCATAGTTCTGGAACACCATTGCAATGTCGCGTTTTCCTGGGCCAAGCCGGTTGACGACCTGATCGCCGATGACGATATCGCCGCCGGTGATGTGTTCCAGTCCGGCGATCATGCGCAGGGTCGTCGACTTGCCGCAGCCGGACGGGCCGACGAAGACGACGAATTCGTTGTCTTCGATGTTGAGATTGATGCCGCGCACAGCTTCGTAGATCCCGTAGGATTTGATCACATTGCGCAGTTCAAGTCGTGCCATTGTGATCTCCTTACTTTTCGTGCAGCCAGACGGCCATTGCGCCCGGCTCTCGGTTTGCCCAGAGATGGTAGGGAATTGCCCGAAAACGCGTCGGCTTCAGCGCCGGCGGTTGAGTGCGGTAGAGCGTCTCCTGCCAGTCGGATGCATCGGCTTCGAGCGCATCACCTTCGAGGATCGTGGCACCGCCGAGAAGCGTTGCATCGAAGCGTGCGACAATGTCCCCCTGTGAGGGCAATCTGAGACGTTGTGGCTCCGTACCGAGATCGGCTTCCTCGACGCAGAAAATCACCGGACCTCTGCGCAGCGCAAAACGGCCATTGTCCTCTGTCGCAGCGGGATGAGCGTAGAGACGATCGACCGGCATATCGAAGGCGAGGCGAACCTCGTCGCCATCCCTCCATTCGCGTTCGAGCGCCGCATAGCCCTTGGTAATATCGAGCTTGGCCGCCTCGCCGTTGACGAAAGCGTGAGCATCGCGGCACCAGCCGGGAATGCGCAGTCGCAGGGTGAAGCGCTTTGGCTGCATTAGACCAAGCGATATCCTGACATCACCGTTCCACGGATATTCCGTGTTCTGCGTCAGGCGCAGGAAGCTATTGCCAAATGAAAGCTCCGCGGTGTTTTCGCCGTAGAGATGAATTGCGACCCCATCAGCCTTGGTCGAGTAGAAATATTGACCCAGCGAGGTGATGAAGCGGGCGATATTGGTTGGGCAGCAGGGGCAGTAGTGCCATTTCCAGCGACGGTTCTGGCCGTGGCTTTCGAGCACGTTCTCATAGAAATAGTGCTCGCCGTCTCGCGAGATGCCCGACAGAGCGCCGTTGTAGAGAACTGTCTCGAGCTTGTCGGTGAACTTGCTGTCGAGTTCGATCTGTGCCATGCGATGGCTGAAGAAGCCGAGCGCCACAGCCGCACAGGTCTCGGCATAGGCGGTTTCGTTGGGCAGATCATATTCGCGGGTAAAGCCCTCGTTCGACGCCGACGGGCCAAGGCCGCCGGTGACATAGAGCTGGCGTCCCACCAGATTGTCAAACAGCCGGTCGCAAGCACTTTTCAGGCTTTCGTCGTCGTTTTCGAAGGCGAGATCGGCCATGGCCGAGAACAAATACATGGCTCGCACTGCGTGACCCACGACTTGCGTCTGCTCGCGTACCGGCATGTGCGCCTGGCTGTAGGCATAGGTGTGGAACACATAATTGGCCGGATCGTCACCGCGCTTGCGCGCCTCTTCGTCATAATAGGAGGGCATCTGACCGCGCTCGTCGACGAAATACGTGGCGAGCTTGAGGTGGCGTGGATCTTTGGTGACGCGATAGAGTTTGACCAGCGCCAGCTCGATTTCCTCATGCGCATCATAGCCGCGCAACTTGCCCGGCTCGCGGCCGAAAGTGTCGATGATATGATCGACGGCGCGGATCATTACGTCCAGGAAGCGGCGTTTGCCGGTTGCTTCGTAATAGGCGACGGCGCCTTCCAGCAGATGGCCCATCGAATACATTTCATGCAGGTCGCGCAAGTTGGTCCAGCGCTTCTCCGGCTCGCGGCGGATGAACCAGCTGTTCAGGTAACCGTCGGCCATCTGGCCGTGTTCAAGCTTTTCGACTATCGCGTCGATCTTGGCTTCGATATCGGGGTTCGGGTTGTTCTTCAGTGTGTAGCTTGCCGCCTCGATCCATTTGCCGAAATCGGAATCGAAGAAATGCTGCATCGACAGCCCGCTCGGCTGGATCGGCCGGACCAGCGGGCCGGCGGGCTTGTCGAAGTCGAGCACTTCGAGAAAGCCCTCCTCATCGAGCCGCATATGCTGGGTGGGGATCGTCACATCACGGACGGTTTCTGTCCAACTTTTCCAGAAGCCACCATTGAAGGCGACGCGTGTATGGTCGGCTGGAACGTAGCGGTCGATCGAGGTTCGTGACTGGGATTTCTGGGCGATAGGCATGAAAACTCCTTGAGCGGACGGGGCCGCGTCTCATTTCACGGCGCCGGCCGTCAGGCCGCGCACATAATAGCGTTGCAGAAGAAGGAAGAGGATGATGCAGGGGATCATGGTGACCGCGATACCGGCCTGCAATGCGCCCCAGTCGATAATGCCGTAGAGACCGGAGGATACGTTTACCAGCATGATCGGCAGAGTGAACTTGTTCTGATCCGACAGGAAGATGAGGGCGGCCAGAAACTCGTTCCACGAATTCAGGAAGGCGAACATCGCCACCGTCGCGACGCCGGGCAGTGCAATCGGCAGCATGATGCGGCGCAGGATCGTCGCCTGCGAGGCGCCGTCGATGCGAGCCGCTTCGATCAGCGCCTTCGGCACGGCATCAAAGGCATTGCGCATCATGAAGACGGAGAAGGGCAGCTGGAAGGTGACATAGATCAGCACCAAGCCGACAAGGCTGTTCTGCAGCCCGAGGAGCTTCAGGATCAGGAACAGTGGTGTGAGGATCGACTGGAATGGGATCATCATCGTCGCCATGATCAGCACGAAGAGGATCGATTGGCCGGGAAATCTGAACTTTGAGAAGCCGTAGCCCGCAGGTACCGAAACGACGACCGTCAGCACGACCGTGCCGATCGCGATCACCACCGAGTTGGCGGCGTAGACATACCAACCGGCGCCGACATTCTCGAGCCGCCGGTAATTCTCCAGCGAGAAAGTCTTGGAGAACAATGCTGCCGGATTAGCGAGCGCTTCTGCGGCTGGTTTGAAGGAGTTCGCCAGCGACCAGACGATCGGCATGATGAAGAAGATCGCAAACACGATCGATGCGAGCAGGAAGAGCAGATAGCCCGTTTGGCCGCCGCGCGGGTTGGTGCTTGTTGTCGGCTGGGTCATCAACCTTCCTCCGGGCGCTCGCGCAGCAGCACGAATTGGATGGCACTGATGGCGACCAGCACGACCAACAGCGCAAAGGAAAGTGCTGAACCATAACCGAGCCGATAGGACGAGAAGGACGCGAGATAGATGGAGAACACCGCGGAGATCGTGCTGTTTTCCGGCCCGCCCTGGGTGATGATGAAGAACTGATCGAAGGCGAGCATGGAGGAGGTGACGTTGAGCACCAGCGCCAGCACCAGCGAATTGCGCATCAGTGGCAGGGTAATGCGGCGGAAGCGGCTGAGGACGCTTGCGCCATCGATCTTGGCGGCCTCGATCACATCGTTGGAAATGCCCTGCAGACCAGTCAGCAGAATGACCATGGTGAAACCTGCCGTCTTCCAGACAACCATCAGGATGATCACGGCCAGCGCCGGCCAGAAGCTTTCGAGCGGACGCGGTGCCGAACTGATCAGGCCAATGCCGCGCAGAACCTGTGTGAAGACGCCGCTATCGGGATTAAGCAGCCACATCCAGAGCGTGGAGGCGGCACCAAAGCCGATGACGACAGGCATGAAGAAGATGGTGCGGAAGAAGCCGGCCGAGCGCAACGGGCGATCGACGAGTAATGCCAATGGAAAGGCCACCACGAAAATAGCCGCCGTCACCAGCACGGTATAGAGCATTGTGAAGCCCAGCGAATGCCAGAGCTGCATATCGCCAAGCAGTTCGCTGTAATTGGCTAAACCAATGAATTTCTTCCGGCCGAGCAGCGGCCAGTTGTAGAAGCTCATCCATATAGTCATGGCGAGTGGGACGAGAAACAGCACCAGGATGAAGAGGAAGCCGGGCAGGATGAAGGCCAGCCCCAGCCAACCCTTCGGCTCCGGCTCCCCGGAAACCGGCTGTCTGAGATGAGTTGTCGGCGTGTCGACCACTATTTTTCCTCGAAATTTCAGAACCGCGCGTCGGCAATCCGCAAGCGGCGGGGCGGAAGACCGCCCCGCTTCGGGCACAGTTAAGGATTGGTGCGGTCGAGGATTTTGGTGAAGTCGTCCTGCGCCTTCTTGATCGAACCATCGACGTCTTCGCCGAAGATCGTGCCCTGAATCAGGTTGAGGAACGGCCCGGTGCGGCTGACGAACAATTCATCCGACGAGAACGTATAGGGCGTACGCGCTTTAGCGAGAATGTCATAGGCGACAAGGTTGCGTGGGTCGAACTTGGCATAGGCCTCCTTGGCGAGATCCGTGCGCGACGGCATGCCGGATTCCTGGGTGATGTAGACCTGCTGCTCGGGCTCCATGTAGAATTTCACGAAGTCGAGCGCGACCTTCTTCTTCCCTTCGCTGATACCCTTGATGAGCGCCACGGTGTCGCCACCGGCAAAGCTCGATGCGCCGCCCTTCGGGCCAGGGATCGGAGCAACCGCGAACTTCACGTCCGGGTACTTGCTGGTCAGCAGGTTGACGATATAGGAGCCGGTCATGAGAATGCCGACCTTGCCGGAGGCGAAGGCTTCGACGGCGTTGTTGCCATTGCCTGAACGCGAGGTCGGATGGATGGCGCCTTCCTTCCACATGTCGCGATAGGCGGCAATCGTGTCGCGCATCGCCGGAGTGTCGACGGTAGCAGTGCGGCCGTCATCGCTCAGCACGTCGGCGTTGGCAGCCCACAGATGCGGCAGGAAATCATAGATCAACCAGCTGCCGGAATTGGCGACGAAGTAGAAACCGTAGGTTTCCTTGTCGAGCGCATGGATCTTCTTGGCGTCGGCGGCGATCTCTTCGAGAGAGGCCGGTGCCTTGTCCGGATCGAGGCCGGCCTTCTTGAAGAGGTCGGTATTGTAGGCGATGATCGAGGCATCGGGCAGCGCCGGTACACCATAGACCTTGCCGTCATAGGTGGCGAGGCGGATATGCGACGGGCTCAGCGCCGCGGAATAGGGCAGGCTCTTGACGAAATCGCTGATGTCCTCAAGGCTGTCATTGGCCGCGAAGGTCGGCAGGTAGATCAAATCGAGAACCGCGCCATCGGGCGCTGCACCACCCGCAATCGCCGCACCAAGCTTCGGGACCATCTGCTCGGCGGTGATTTGGGTCACGTTAACCTTGTCGGAATGCGAAGCATTGTATTTCTCGGCCAGGCCCTGGAGCACGGCGCCAGAAGACGTCCGCACCCATAGCGTGATTTCTTCGGCACTGGCGAGAGAAGAGCTCGCCAGCAGCGCAATAGCGGCAATGGTGGTTTTCAAATGTAACATGCGGTTCCCCTTCTCTTATGCGAGGCTCCTCTGCCTCAAGACAAAGACGACGTTAGATGAGAAAATTTTTCATGTCGACAGGCTGTATGCATTAAAAGGTCATGTTTTTGTTAAAACCTTTTAGCAACTAAATTATTTCTGCTAAAAGGTTTTAACAAGCCAGTTGAGTGGGTGCGAATTTGAAGGACTCTGGTAGCGGCCGGCATACGATCCGTGACGTGGCGAAGGCTGCGGGCGTGAGCATTTCAACGGCCTCAAATGCGCTGAACGGCACCGGGAGAACCAATGCCGAGACGCGCGAAAAGGTAAGACGGATCGCTGAGGAGATTGGATTCCGCCCAAACGCGCTCGCGCGTGGGTTGTTAACGAAGCGTAGCCATGCGATCGGCATGCTGACCAACGATACTTATGGACGCTTGACCTTGCCGATGGCGAGCGGCGTATCGGAAGTGCTGGTCGATCACGGCGTCTCGCTTTTCCTTTGTGCGACCAACAACGACCCACGATTGGCGAAACTACATCTCGAAGCGCTGCTCGACCGGCAAGTCGATGGCATCATCTTTACGGCGACGCGTATCGATCTGGAGCCGCCCCCCGAATTGACCAGGCTGCGCATACCGGTAGTCTATGTTTTCGCGCAGGGACCGTCGCACAGCGTCAGCTTCCACCCCGATGATGCCCAGGGCGCGCGGCTGGCAGTCGGACATCTCCAGCACCTTGGCCGGTCTCGTATCCTGCATATTACCGGCGAACAGAATTATCGTGCCGCCTGTATTCGCGCCGAAGCCTATCAGGAACTCGTCGGGCCGACGGCCGAGGTCATGTTCGGCGACTGGTCGGAAGAATGGGGACACGCCGCGATCGAAACCGTCTTCTCCCGCTCCGGCCCGAAGCCGGAGGCGATCTTTTGCGGCAGCGACGAGATCGCCCGCGGCGTCATCGATGCGTTGCGCGACAGAAACATCTCAATCCCCGACGATATCGCAGTCGTCGGTTTCGATAATTGGGAAGTCGTCTCACGTCAGACGCGTCCACCTCTGACGACGGTCGATATGGAGCTCAAGGAGCTCGGCCACCGGGCGGGACTTGCTATCCTCGGCCTGTCGAAAGGCGAGACGGTCCAGCCGGGTGTTGAGAGATTACCCTGTACGCTCGTCGTTCGCCGTTCTGCTGGCCAACCCGGCCAATCCTAAGATCAGCCAATCATGGGCGATCACCTATACGCGCGCCGCCTGACTGGTTTCACTCTCGATCCCTGCCTTGTAGTCGGTTCCACGTGGCTTTAGCGCTTTCGTGAGGCACAAAGCCGCAATGATAATGGGTAGGCAGACGAGATATGCGACCCTGATGCCGGCGTGTTCAGCGACAAAGCCGAGGAGCGGCGGCGCCAGGAAGAAAACGACGAAGGACATCTGCCCGAGGGCCGCGACATTCAAATGCGCCGCCCGATCGGTCCGCTGTGCCGCCGCGGAAACGGCGAGCGGATAGACCGCGCTGCAGCCAGCGCCCATCAGCGCAAAGCCGAACAGGGCCACATAGGGGTGCGGCGCGAGCCAGACGGCGCTAAGGCCAGCCACCGAGAGAACCAGCAGAAAAGTCGCGACCACGCGCGCGCCGAACCGATCGACAAACGGGTCGACGAACAAACGGGCCAGGGCCATGAAGAAGGTAAAGAGCGTCAATCCGAGGCCACCGATAAAGGGCTCGGCTGCGAAGGCGTCGCGCATATAGATGGCCGACCAGTCGATACCGGCGCCTTCCACGAGAAAGGCGGCGATGCCGATTATGCAGAGCGGCATCAGCCCCCATGTCGGCAGCGCAATACTCGGACCCTCCACATGCTCACCCCCGGCACGCGCTGGCGCATTCTTGATGCCCGAAATAACCACGGTGCCGACGATCAGGACGAAGGTGAATGTCAGGGCAAGGTGCAGATGCATGGGCACGCCCGCTTGACGAACGGCCGAGCCAACGAGCGCAGTCAGGAAGAAACCAAGGCTCCAGAAGCCGTGCGCCCTGTTCATCACACCACGGCCAAGCTGCGCCTCGATACGGTCGATCTCGACATTGAGATTGATCTCCAGTGCGCCTGCGAGGAGGCCTTCGCAGAGAAGAATGAAGAAAACCAGCCAGGCGGCGTTGGCCCAGGGGATTGTTGCGAGTAGAGCGGATGTTCCGAGCACCGTCAGGAACGCCGTCCTGCGTGCGCCGAACTGCGCAATCAGCGGGGACGCGAAGGTAAGGGAAATCAGCGCACCGATCGCCGCGCCGATCAGCGTGAGTCCGAGTTCGGACTTGTCGACGCCGAGAGCGTCCTGAAGGTCAGGCAATCGCGAGAGCAGCGCTCCCATTGAAATAGCGAAGAGAAAGAAGCAGACATAGATCCGGTGTTGCGGCTGGACATGCATTCGATCGCTCCGGGATGTGATCGGTTTGGAAGTTCGACCTCAGTCGAAACGACGGCGAAAGACAATTTCGGGTGGCATTCTCGGGATATATCTTGTTGACGATTACCGCAACAACAACCTTAACTGGTTTGTGACGGAATTGCGGGCTGTCTGTTGATGACGGTGAGCGCGGACATCAAACCATCGTATATCTGACCTTCCGCCCAGGGCGGACTTAGCCTGCCCGGATCGTAGCGAGCCTGATAGGAGAAGGATACGATGTTCAAGTCCATGACTACTGCCGCGCTGGCACTAACCCTCGTTGCAGCGCCGGCCTTTGCTGCCCAGTCTGCACACAATGCAAAGATCACGGTCGTCTTCGATCACGAATTGCCCAACGTGCCTGGAAAAAGCATGCGCGGCGTTCTCGTAGAATATGGCCCGGGGGGTTATAATCCGGCACATACTCATGCGAAAAGCGCCTTCATCTATGCGACGGTCATCGAAGGCGAGATCAAAAGCAAGGTGAACGACGGCAAAGAAAAGGTCTTCAAGACCGGTGAGAACTGGGTTGAAGTTCCCGGCGACCACCATCTGGTGAGTGCAAATGCCAGCAAGACGAAACCGGCAAAAATTCTGGCCGTATTTGTCGTCGACACCAAGGAAACGGAACTGACAACGCCAGATCCCTGATCTCGCAGCTGATCGATGAGCGAGAAGGTGGGATTTCATTCATGACCTTCTCGTACTTCATTTCGTGCGGGCGACGAAGAGACCAAGTGGCGTATCGCTACCCGACCGATAGCCGCTTTTCGGTCTTGGCATCGAAAAGATGCAGCTTCGTCAGATCCGGCAACATGCCGACGGTGTCGCCAGCCTGAAGGGAAAGCCGGTCCCGCACTGTGGTGACGAGCGGATCCGATCCGAATCTGGCGTTGATCTGGGTCTCGGCCCCGGTTGGCTCGATGACCACGACCTCGGCGCTCACACCATGTGGGCTTATCATCAGATGCTCCGGGCGAATGCCGTAGACGACTTCCGTGCCGCGCGCTGCCGCAGCGGTCTCCGGCAGCGGCAGGCGAGCTCCGCCATCGGCGATAAATTCAAGGGGTCCAGACATGCTGATCCTGCCTCTGATAATATTCATGCCCGGCGAACCGATAAAGCCGGCGACGAAGAGATTGGCCGGTCGATCGTAGAGATCGAGGGGTGAACCGATCTGCTCGACATAACCGTCACGCATCACGACGATGCGGTCTGCCATGGTCATGGCTTCGATCTGATCATGCGTCACGTAGATCGTCGTGGTCTTCAGCCGCTGGTGCAGCTGCTTGATTTCCGAGCGCATCTGCACGCGAAGCTTGGCATCGAGATTGGAAAGAGGTTCGTCGAAAAGAAAGACCTGCGGCTGGCGGACAATCGCCCGGCCCATGGCAACGCGCTGACGTTGACCGCCGGAGAGGTTTCTCGGGTAACGGTCGAGCAGATGTTCGAGGCCGAGAATCTGCGCCGCATCACGCACGCGCGCCTTGATCTGTTCCTTCGGCGCTTTCGCCAGCCGCAGCGAGAACCCCATATTCGCTTCGACAGTCATATGCGGATAAAGTGCATAGGACTGGAAGACCATGGCAATGTCGCGCTCTTTTGGAGCGACATTGTTGACCACCTTGCTGCCGATCGAGACATTGCCGCCGGAGATTTCCTCCAGGCCGGCGATCATGCGCAGCAAGGTTGACTTGCCGCAGCCGGAGGGACCGACGAGAATGACGAATTCCCCATCACCGATGTCGATATCTACCCCGTGCAATACCTCAAAGTGACCATAGCTCTTGCGGACATTCGCTACGTTTACGGACGCCATAACTGTCTCCGGCTGAAATCTGGTTTCGAATCTGCGGCCGTTCATCAAGAGCGGCATACGACGCGCCTCTTATCGAGGCGCCGTCGCGGTGGCGTAGGGGGCGAGCGCCGCATCAATGGCGGCAAGGCAGAGATCGCGCGCCTTCGGTGCGATACGCTTCTCGACTACTTCAGGATAGAGGCGGGCGAGATACTGGCTGATCAACGTTTCCGGAATGGCATCGGGCAATCTGATTAGCAACTTGTCGACTGCCTCGGTCGCGCGTTCATCGGGCCAGTAATACCGGATGCGGTCGCTATAACTGAAATGCCGCTGCAGTCGTTGTTCATCCGGCGTGCCGCCATAGTGACCTGCCCAATGACCAGGTTCGGCGAGCATGATTTTTTCCATGGTCGCCGCGAGTCCGCTACCTTGCGCAGCATCGTCGATGACATCGGCGATCGCATCAAGACCGTAGAGCGCTTCGCGCAAGGCGAAGGTCAGACCAGGCCCAACTTTCAGGATCGCAAAGCCGCCGTCGACCAGAGCCGAAAGCAAGCTCGCCGGCTGGTAGTCGGTGGAATGGGCTTCGAAGAGCAGCCCGTTCATCTCGTCGAGCGCTGAAATGAGCGTCTGCGCGCGCTCGGGTTTGTAGAGTGCGAAATTGGCATTGCCGAATTCCACACCGGGCTGAACGACAACAGCGATCACACGCTCCAGCGCCGAACCGACGCCGGCCTCGGCAAACGCCTGGCGGTGCACGTCAAGCGTCCGCAAAGCGGCTTCCTTCCGCGTGACTTCGAGTTCATCCAGCGCGTGGGTCGCGCCGCCGGGTGGCGGCACCTCGGTACCGATGACATAAACCGGCGGATGACGACCCGTGCGAAGCGCAGCCTCTTCCGCTGCTTGCGCGAGGCGCGCCGCCCTTGCTGCTGTCAGTTCATCGGCGAGTGCGACAGGCTCGCCGGCGCAGCCCATCGATGTGTCGAGGTGCAGCTTTTCGAAGCCGGCCTCGACATAGGCCGTGACCATGACTTCGGCGCGCGTCATGGCTTCGTCTGCGCCGAACTTTCGCCACGGATTTGGGCCGAGATGATCTCCGCCGAGAATGATGCGCTCGGCGGGAAAGCCAACGCTTGCCGCGATCTGCTCGATGAAAGTCCGAAAGTCCGCCGGCGTCATGCCGGTATAGCCGCCTTCCTGATTGACCTGATTGCAGGTCGCCTCGATCAGCACGGCCTCTTTCTGCCGGACGGCACGCCGAAGCGTCGCCTCTATGACCAGCGGATGGGCCGAACAGACCGACGTAATGCCACGTGGCAGCGGCAGGTCTCTTGCACCAAAAAGCTTCGCCAGGGCAATCTGCCGGTTCTTATCGATCGAAGCACTCATACCAGTGTCACAACCTTGGTGAGGTGACGCGGCGAAACGGTATCGATCTGCCTCGCCTGCGCAGCACGTTCCCCGAGGATCTGCAAGGCCGGCAGGACAACGAGGCCGGCAGATGACTGATCGACATCGACGGCAAGCTCTAGGTCGCCGGGACCGCCGATTCCAATGACGACGGCACCCTTTTCGCGCAACTCGCCAACGAGCTTGGCTTCGGCAGCTTTCTGATCCGCGCTGTAAAGCATAATGGCGGCCGTCTTTTCATCGACGAGACTAATCGGCCCGTGGCGGTATTCGAGCGGATGAAAGGCCTGTGTCATCAACTGACTCATCTCCATCAGCTTCAAGGCACCTTCCAGTGCAATGCCGAAAAGTGGGCCGCCGCCCAGGAAAACGAAGTGCGAACGGTCCTTGATGATATCGGGCAGGGCGGCGTCAAGCGCATTCGCGAGCTGGCGCGCGGATGCGACGACCGAAGCTGGTACGGTCGTGCCGATCATCTGCAGGCTGAGCAAGACCATGAGGCTTGCAGACACCGTCATGACGATACCTTCGTCCGGATGGGTCGGGGAGCAGATCAGCTGGTCGCAGTTCCTGGCAAGGGCACTTTCCGGCTCGACGGTGACGGCTGTGACATAGGCGCCGGCGGCGCGGCTCGCTTTTGCGGCGGCAACCGTTTCCGTCGTTTCGCCGCTGCGTGAGAGCGCGACCACATGAGTCTTCTGCCATTCCGGCCAGAAATAAGAAGGCCGGTTGAGCCATTCCGCGCCGGGGACCGCGATTGCTTTGCGCTTCAGGTTATTGGCGTAGGCCGCCAGAGACAGGGCAAGGTTGAAGGAAGTGCCGCAGCCGACGAAGACGAGAAGATCTTCCGCCTTGCCGCTTGCTGCATTCGAGCCGATGGCTTTCTCCCAGTACGGGAACTGCTCGAAGATTACCTTTTCGGTCGTGTTCATAATGTCTCCAATTATTTGACCGAACCAGCCAGCAAACCGCTGACGAGGTACCGGTTAAGGAAGATGACGACGAGGGCAGGGATGACGATGGCGATCGATCCGCTTGCCGTAATCAGCCCGTAGTCGATGAAGTTCTTGGTGACGAATTCCGGGATGAGAACCGTCAGGGGCTTTGTCGCCTGCGGCGAGAAGATGAGAGGAACGAGGTACTGCCCCCATGCTCCCAGGAAAGTGAGGATTGCGGCTGCCGTCAGGCCGGGGCCAGCAAGTGGCAACACGATGTTGAAGAAGATGTAGAGACGGCCCGCGCCATCGAGCTGCGCTGCCTCTTCGAGCGCGATCGGAAGCTGTTCGAAGACACTGCGCAGCAGCCAGAGTGAGAGCGGCAGATAGGCCGAGACATAGATCAGCGAGACGCCGGTATAGGTATCGACGAGGTGCATCCTGATCATGATCTGATAAAGCGGGATCAGCACCGCATAGGCGGGAATGGCAAGCGTTGCGACAACAGCGCCAAACAGAAGGTGACGTCCGGGAAAGCGCATGCGGGTGAAGGCATAAGCGCCGAGTGCCGAGATTGCCACGCAGAGCAGTGTGGCGGCCGTAGAGGTGATCAAGCTGTTCAGGAGTGCTGCGCGGAACTGCTTCCAGACTTCCACTCCGCCGATCCGCGCGATGTTGATGCCGAGAAGGCGTGAATAATGGTCCAGTGTGAAATGTTGCGGGAAGAAGTGGATCGGCCGCGTGGAAAAGTCCTCGGTCGGCGTCACCGAGCTTGCGATCGTCCAGTAGATCGGGCCGAGCGACCAGATCAGCAGCACGGCAAGGCCGATCCATATCATCAGTCGATAGAGAATGGTTGGTTTCATCAGTCGAACCGTGTGTTGCGATAGACGCGCAGGACGTAGACGAGCGAGACCAGCAGCGAGACCAGCGTGATGACGACCGAAAGCGCCATGCCATAGGAGAAACGAAGGTTCTGGAATGTCTCGAGATAAATTTGCACGAGGATAGGCCGCGTTTCGAGGCTCGAACCGGCAAGCACCCAGGCCTCGTCGAAGAGATTGAAGGCGTTGACGGTCGCATTCGTCATGGCGACGGCGATGGCGCTGCGCACGAGCGGAAGCGTGACCAGGCTGAACATCTGTACGCGCGTTGCTCCGTCAATCCGCGCGGCTTCATAGAGATGCGCCGGAATGCTTTGCATGGCGGCGAGCACGATGACGATTGTTAGTGGCATCATGCGCCAGACATGGACGACGGTCACGGCAATGATTGCGCTTGTCCTGTCGTTGAACCAGACATGATTTTCAAAGGGCAGGCCAAGTGCCACAAGTATGCCGTTCAACAAGCCGGCGCCGGGCTGATAGATCCACAGCCAGATGACGGAGTTGACAACTCCGGGAAGCGCCCAGGGCAGGATGACGGCTGCCAGCACCCATTGACGCCCGACCCTCACCTGATTGATGAGCGCTGCGGCGAGCACGCCGAAAATGGTTTCGGCGGCAACTGCGAGGACGACATAGATCAGCGTATTCGTCCAAGTCGACGCCAGCTGGGCGTCTGACAACATGCGGATGTAATTTTCCAATCCGACGAAAGGCGTTCCCGCCTGCATCGGGTTGACCCGATGCATCGAGTCCCAGACCGTTCGCCCCATCGGATAGAAGACCAGTGCTGCCATGGTCACGAGGATCGGCAGCACCAGCAGCAATCCAAGCATGGTGTCGGCGTTGAGGCCGACACTCCGCTTGGCCGCGACACCTTCAGCGGTGACGACTGTCATTGCGCCATCGCCTGCTTCGCGGCGTCTGCAATGCTCTGCATGGCCTGATCAACGGTCATCTGGTCCTTTGCCGCGCTGTTGATCGCCGTGTTTACCGCGCTGGAAAACTGCGGATACCATGGCGGCGTACCCTGCTGGAACAGCGGTTCGACAGTCTTCGACTGTGCAACAAGTGCGTCGCCGCTCGTCAGCTTGCCTTCAGAATTGAGTTCGGAGAGAGCCGAAGTACGGGTCGGCAGAGCGCCGTTTGCCGCATTCTTCTTCTGAAACTCCTTGCTGGTGAACCATTTGACGAAGGCGATCGCCGCTTCCTTGTTCTGCGAAACGTTCGGAATAGCGAGCGCTTCCGGAAGACCGAAGCTGCGCGTCTGACCACTGGCGGTCGGCACCAGGATCGCTTCGACCTGGCCGGCGACCTTGGATTGCTTTGGATCGTTCATCTGACCTAGCCGGCCAGGCTCACCCGATATCATGATGCTGGTCAGCCCCTGTGCGAACATGCTCTCATTGATCTGGCTGTCCTTGAGACCCGTCGAAGCGGGGTCAACCAGGCCGTCCTTCAGCAGCGCCAGTTCGAAGGCGAGCGCCTTGTAGCCGGCGGAATCGGGCGTCAGGAAAAGCGGCTTGAAGTCCTTGTCGAAGAGTTCGCCGCCGAAAGCCTTGGTTAGCAGATACCAGCTTGTGGAAGCGCCTTCCGTTGCCGAGAGCGGCAGGCCAATCGGATAGGTGGAGATGCCCTTCTCCTTGATCTTCTTCGCCGCGGCGACCAATTCGTCGAGCGTCTTCGGCGTCTCGGTAATGCCGGCATCCGTAAAGTGCTTCTTATTGATGAGCATGACGCGGAAGTCGTTGGTATAGGGCACGCCGAGCAACTGACCATCGACGGTGAAGATTTTGGCGACGCCGATGTCGGCGACCGTGTCCTTGTCGATCACGTCGTTCAGCGGCATGTACCAGCCGGCAGCACTGAACTGCCCGGTCCAGGACCAGTCGAATTCCGTGACATCGGCCGGCGCCGTGCCGGCGACCAGCGCTGTGACCAGTTTCGGGCGGATATCGTCCCAGGACAGTGTCTGGAGATCGACATGAATGCCGGTCTCGGCTTCAAAATCGGCCGCAACGGTGGCTCCCTGCGGCGATGGCATCAGCACCGTGATCGATTGGCCGGCGAGGGGCTTAGCGTCGTCTGCCATGGCAGGCAGGGCGATCGCAAGGGCAGCTGAGGCAAGCAAAGGCAATATGAATTTACGCATGTTCCCATCCTCTTTTTCTTTGACAGTCATTGTCTCGATCGCGCGATCACGGCTTCAGCCTCGACCGCGATTTGCCCGAGCCAGCCCTCGTCCAGGGGCCAGTCGAGAAGTTGGGCGGCGGCCAGAAGCGCACCACCAATGGGAGGAAGTACAGGTGCGATCGCTCGCTGGCCGATCCGCCGCTCGACCGCTTCGAGCAGGCGACGGCTGGAAAAGGTGCCGCCTGCATAGGTCCAGTCGGTGCCGGCCTCGCAATGGCTTGCTATCGCTGAATGGTGCTTGGCAAGCTCATCCGCCGCTTCTTCGATCAAACCGATCGCCGTTTCGTCGCCTTGCTGTGCGGTTCTGTCGACAAGGATGGAGAGGGCGGCAATGCCGGCGCGAGGCATGGCAAGCCCGTTGATCCAGCCGCCGAGCGCGTTGATCGGATCCGAAATGTCGAGCTGGAGATGATCGTAGATGGCCGTCGCCAGCGCGGTTGGCTTGCCACGCCCATCAAGGCTTTGGCTGATGAGATGCAGGGCTGTGCGGCCGATCCAATAGCTGCTGCCCTCGTCGCCGATCATATCGCCCCAGCCGCCGGCACGAGCCGATGCCCCGGCAGCATTGCGCGCCCAGGACATGGAGCCAGTCCCCGACAGGATGAGGATGCCTGGCCGACCGGCAAAGGCGCCGAGATGGGCCGCATCGACATCATTAAGCACAGCCTTGCTGACATCCGGGAAAATTTCGTCGATGCATTGTTTCTGCAGCGTCGAGAGATATGCGACCTCGCCATAGGCCGGCAAGGCAGCGCCGACGGCGGCCAGTCCCGCCTCTCTACGGAAGGGTTCGATATGTCGCTCCAGTTCCTGGCGCCAATCGGGATTATCCATGGGATTGACGCCGCCGCCGAGCGCGCTGCGCAGGACTCGGCCGTCTCTGCCGGCCAGGGTGACGAGCACCTTGCTTCCGCCGCCATCGATACCGAGGATCAGCTCTTCGCTCATTCTTTTGCTCCAAGCTCAGCAACGGTCGCATCGACGCCGAAATTGGCGAGCTCAGCGCGCCATTGTGGCGTCAGGCCCTTGTCGGTGATCAGTTTTGCAGCGTTGAGCGGCGCGACCTTGTAAGTCGCCATGGTTCCGAATTTCGAAGAGTCGGCCAGCACATAGCCGTTGGCCGAGCGGGCGAGCATGCGTCGGTTCAAGCTGGCTTCCGCGCTGTCGACGCTATAGATCGCGCCATCGGGACTGATGGCGCTGGCGCCGAGAAACAGCTGATCGAACCAGATCGTTTCCAGCATCGCCTCGGCCTGCGGGCCGACGAGCGAGGCGTTTTCGCTGCGCAGCTGGCCGCCGAGAAGCACGACCTCGAGATGCGGAATGTTTAGGAATTCCTGCGCGACGATCAGACCGTTGGTGAAGATGCGCAGCGGCATTGGATTGATGCGGATTAGCCTCGCAAGCTGAAGAACCGTCGTACCGGCATCGAGGAAGATCGCCGTGCGCGGCAAAAGCTTTTCGTAGGCGGCATTGGCGATCGCGCGCTTGGCCGAGAGATGACGCTTTTCGCGCTCCTGAAAAGCAAGCTCGACTGAAGACCCCTCGGCGATGCGGGCCCCGCCATGGACGCGATCGATGGCGCCATCCTGTTCGAGAACCTGCAGGTCGCGCCGCACGGTCGCAAGCGAAGCGCCGACAGCCTCAGCCAAATCCTGAATGGTCGAAAAGCCGTTCGCATAGAGGTGGCTGCGGATGGCGTCGAGCCGATCGGTCTTCACTCCACCATTCTGCTTCACCGATCGTCCCCTGCGGTTATTCCGTATATTTGCGTCAAGTTCACACCCGATGTGATCAATGTCAATCATAATTATGATCGTTTATGATTTTTTCGAGAAGTTGACAGAACATTGAAATGGCCAAAGAAAAAAGCGCGCCGCCCAAAAGGGCGACACGCCTGCTGATAGTTGATCTGCTGGGAGCAGTGGGCTCTGATCGACCTCAATGGTATTTCGGCAAAAGATCGCCATGTGCTTCGATCAGATCATCGACCAAGCCCCAGATCTCGTCCGGCGAGAGTTCTGCCGATGTATGCGGATCAAGCAGGGCGGCTTGATAGATGCGGTCGCGCTTGCCCGTAAGCGCTGCTTCCACAGTCAGTTCCTGGACCGAGACGCTGAGCTTCATCACCGCGGCAAGCTGCGAAGGAATCCTGCCGATGCGAGTTGGTTGGATGCCGTTCCTGTCAACATGGCAGGGTACTTCCACGATACACTCGGCGGGCAGGTTCTCGATCAGACCGTTATTGGGAACATTGCCGTAGATCAGCGCCGGATTGCCGGTGACGGCAGCGTTGATGATACCAGCGGCATATTCATTGCTGCGGCAAACCTCGATCGGCTTGTCGCCTTCGAGATCCCGCCGCAGAGCATGCCATTCGGAGATCTGCCTCTCGCAACGGTTGATATATTCATCGAGCGGGATGTTCAGCTTGTCGATGAGCTCGGGACGGCGTTCCTTGATGTACCAAGACGTATATTCGGAGAAATGCTCGCTGGATTCCGTTACGAAATGACCGAGCCGCTTGAGCACATCGAAGCGTACCCGATCGTCGGATGGTACGCGTCCTTCTCCAGCCAAAGCCTTCAGGCGGGGATAGAGATCCTCGCGCCGGCCATCCCCATGCAGCTTTTCGTATTTCAAGAAGAAGGCGACATGATTGATGCCGGCTGAAATATAGTTGATGTCGGCAATGTTCTCGCCGAGACATGAGGCGAGATGCGCGGCGGTATGCTGAACGCTATGGCAAAGGCCGACAGTGCGGATGGATGGCGCCAGTTCCTTGACAGCCCAGCAGTTGATCGCCATCGGGTTCACATACTGCATCAGCAGAGCGTTGGGGCATACCTCTTCCATATCGTGGCAGATCGCCTCCAGCACGGGAATCGTGCGAAGCCCGCGAAAAATGCCGCCGATGCCGAGCGTGTCGGCAATGGTCTGTCGCAGGCCGTACCTCTTCGGTACGTCGAAATCCGTCACTGTGGCCGGCCTGTAGCCGCCAACCTGCATCATCAGGATGACAAAATCCGATCCACTCAGCGCCTGGCGGCGATCAAGGGTAGCCTCGACCTTCACATTTTGCAGATTGAGTGCGTCGCAGATGCGCCGCGCGACGATCTCCGATGTTTTCAGCCGCTCGGGATCGATATCGAACAGGCTGATCGTATAGTTGCTGCCTGAGGGCGTGGACAGCACATCTCCCAGAATGTTCTGCGCAAAAACGGTGCTTCCCGCACCCACAAGGCAAATTTTCGGCATTTCGATCTCCCGCCAATCAAGTTGCCAGAGTCGTGCCTCTTCCAATTCAGAATTTCTTCCTGCTATTGAAGCCAGTATTCCCGGATTGGAGCGCAGGAATGCCATGAACGACGATCACGTCAACAGGAGTGGTGAATGGACGGGATCGCCGCCCGGCTTTCTGATCGAACGCCACACGGCCGATGCTATGAGCGCTGCGCATTGGCACGACCATGTCGAGATCAACCTGCTTCTCGATGGCGCGATGACCTATCTGTTCAATGGGCGCCAGGAGCGGGTTGATGCCGGCCGCCTTGTCCTGTTCTGGGCGGCCATTCCGCATCAGACGATCCAGGTCACGCCGGAGGCGCCGCTTATCTGCATCTACCTTCCGCTCGTCGATTTTCTCGCGCTCGCCATCGACAAGAAGGCGAGGCAGGCGATCATGCAGGGAGCATTCGTGGTCGAGCCCAGCCGGCGGGAAACGACATCGCTGACCGTCTCAGCCTGGGTCGAGGAATGGGGCAGGGGCGATCCGGTGCGGCGTCAGCTGATTGCCGAGGAGGCAAAGCTCAGGGTGCGCCGGCTCATACTCGATCATGCCGATGGTCAGGGGTCGCTGATCGCGGCTGCCGCGACGCCGGTCAGCGCTGCAATTCGTCATTCGGAAGTGCTGACCGACCTGATCAACCGGCATTTTTCCGAACAACTGAGCCTGGCGGAGCTTGGAAAACGTGCCCATGTGCACCCGACCACCGCCAACCGAGCGTTTCGCGACGTGCTCGGCATTTCCGTAATGGAATATCTGACGCGTTACCGGCTCGCCAGAGCAATGCAGCGGCTCGCCGAGACCGAGGACTCGATCCTGGAAATCGCCCTCGATTGCGGTTTCGGTTCCAGCAGCCGCTTTTACGATATTTTCAAGCAACGAACCGGCGCCACACCCCGGCAGTTTCGCCTGTCTCTCGATAAGCCTTGACGGCGTCAAAGGTCCCTAGACGATGGTCTCGCCGCCATCGACGACGAGGATCTGCCCGGTCATGTAGGAGGAACGGTCCGAGACCAGAAATAGGATCGGCTCGGCGATCTCCGAGACATTCGCCCAACGGCCAAGGGGCACCTTCTCGGCGATATAACCTTCAATCGCTTCGCGTCCGCCCATCTGCGCGATGAACGGTTCGTTGAACGGGGTGTCCACCCATCCGGGGCAAATCGCATTCACGCGGATACCGAACTTTGCATAGTCGCCTGCCATTTGCCGGGTCATGGCGATGACAGCATGTTTGGTCGTCGTATAGGCGATCATTTCCCGGTCGTAGAGCACGCCCGACGATGATGACGTATTGAGGATCACGCCTTTGCCGGCCTTTTTCATGATCGGCATGGCAAAACGTGACGCCATGAAATGCGCCCGTACATTCAGACTCCAGGACCTGTCGAAGCCTTCGATCGCAACCTGTTCCAGATCGCCGGCGACTTGCGCGCCTGCATGATTGTGGAGAATGTCGATGCGGCCGTGGCGGGCGGCGATGGCGGCAATGCCGGTCTCGAGCGCCCCGTCGTCGGTCACATCGATGACGAGACTTTCGGCACTGCCGCCCGCCTTGGCAATCAAGCCGACGGTCTCTTCAGCATTCGCGAAATCAATGTCGGCAACAACCACATGGGCGCCCTCGCGCGCCATGATCAGCGCACCGGCCCGCCCGATACCCGAGCCTGCCCCCGTGACAATTGCAACGCGATCCCTCAGTATCATGGCATTTCCCCGGTCAGTTTGTCGTTGTCTTTTCGCGCATCAGGAAACGCGCGATGAAAATAAGGACGAGCGAGGCGACCAGCACCATCGTCGCGATCGCATTGATTTCCGGCGTCACGCCACGGCGGATGGAGGCGAAGACATAGATCGGCAGCGTCGTGTTCGAGCCCGCCACAAAGAAAGCGATGATGAAATCATCGAAGGAGAAAGTGAAGGCAAGCAAGAAGCCCGCCAGAATTGACGGCATGATCTGCGGCAGCACGATTTGCCGGAACGTGGTGAATGGCGTCGCATAGAGATCGCTGGAGGCTTCGACGATATCGCGCCCGAGGCCGGCGATACGCGCCTTCACGATCATCGTCACCAGCGCCATCGTGAAGAGCCCGTGGGCGGCAATGATGGAGCCGTAGCCGAGTGTAAGTTTCGGCGGCTGATCGCCAGGCCAGAAGGCCGCCACTACGGGATTGATGAAGCCGAAGACTTCGACCAGTGCCACCAGTGTGGCAATGCCGATCACGACACCCGGCACGACGATTGCAGCAGCAAACAGCCCGTCGAAGATCGCTCGGGTCCGCGCGCCGAGCCGCTCCATGCCGATTGCCGCCATGGTACCGAAGATTGCCGCGAGTGCCGCGCTGGTCACGGCGATCATCAGGCTATTGCGCAGCGCCTCCATCAGGAAGGTATTCGACAGAGCCCGGCCATACCATTGCGTCGAGAAACCGGTGAACTCGCTGGCATTGCGTCCCGCATTGAAGGAGAACAGCACGACGAGCGCGATCGGCGTATAGAGGAATAGATAGACGAAGGTGACGAGCGCGCGCATCAGATAAGATCCACCTGCCGTGTTCCGGCGACACGCCACGCAATGCGCATTGCGACAAGCAGCACGATGACCACGACGGCAACGAGCGTGACGGCGATCGCCGACCCGAACGGCCAGTTGCGGGATTGCAGAAAGAGATCGACAAGCGCGTTACCGATGAAGAAGACCTTGCCGCCGCCGAGAAGTTGCGGGATCAGATATTCGCCAAGAAGGAGGATCGTCACCAGCGCAACGCCGGTCATCACTCCGGGAAGCGACAATGGCAGGGTGATGCCGAAGAAAGTCGAGATGGGTTTCGCACCGAGGTCGGCCGAGGCTTCCAGCAATCTGCGATCCAGCTTCTCGAGGCTGACATAGATCGGCATTATCATCAGAGGCAGGTAGCCATAGACGATGCCGAGCAGCACGGCGCCGGGCGTATTGATCAGCCGAACGTTTTCTATGCCGACAAATTCGAGCAAATGCGGAATACCGCGCGCGCCGAGCAGATACATCCATGCATAGGTGCGCACCAGCAGACTGGTCCAGAAGGGAACGACGACCAGCGAGACGAGCAGCAGCCGGCGCTGTGGGCTCGCCTTGACCGCGAGGTAATAGGCAACCGGATAGGCGACGATGAGACAGGCGATTGCCCCGATTGGCGCGAGGATCAGCGTATTGATGAAGGCGGCCGAGCGCGCACCAAGATTGGCGAACTGCTCGAACGTGAAAGCCGGCTGATAACCGCCTTCCGGCGCGCGCTCCCCGAAAGCGAAGACGATGATGGCGATAAAGGGCAGTACCAGAAAGACGAACAGCCATATACTGGCCGGGCCGACAAGGGCCGCGGTGATCAGGCGCCGTCTGGTGGCGTGGGTCAGGAACATGGCTCAGTCTTCATTCGCCGGGTCGAGGAGCTAAACCGTTCTCCCACGGTTTGCCGCGGGAGAACGGGAATCGGAGAATGCATCAGGCCGACTTGAAGCGCGCCATCAGCTCAGCACGCCCGGGATCGGTAAGTGTCACGGCAGCGCCGAATTCCAGCGGGGTGAGGGCGGCTTCATCCGGATAGACGATCTTGTTCGATGTGATCTCCTTCGGCAACAATGCGATCACGCGGCTGTCGGTTGTCGGTGCACCGTTGGCGATATGCTCCTTCACCGCATTCTGCGGGTCCATCAGGTAGTTGAGCAGCGCATAGCCGGCGGCCTTGTTCGGAGCATCCTTAGGGATCGCGTAATAATCAGTCCAGATCTCGCCGCCGTCGGTGCCCAGGATATAGGCGAGTTCCGGCATGTCGCGGTTGAGCTGCGCACCGTCATTGGTCCAGCACATGGTCAGCCACGCATCCGTCGAGCGCATCGACGGCTGGTAGTCGGAATTGATCGCAAAGAGGTGCGGTTTGACCTTGACCAGCAGCTCTTCCGCTTTGGCGAGCTCGTCGGCCTTGATCGAATTGAAATCGTAGCCGAGCGAGACAAGAGCGCTGCCGATCGTCGTCAGCTGATAGTCGTGCACCATGGCACGACCGTCGGCTTCCGTCTGGGCGATCTCGAAAAAGTCCTTCCAGCTCGAAAGCTTGGTCTTGATCTTCGACGTATTGACGGAGAAGCCGGTTGTGCCCCAGTTCTTCGGCACGGCATAGGTCTTGCCGTCGATTTGGCCTTCCTTGGTGAAACGTGGGCTTTCGCTTGCCTGGCTGAAGTTCGGAATCTTCGAAAGGTCGAGTTCCTCGATCAGGCCGAGCTTGTGATAGGTCGAGATCGTATAATTGGTCGGCACGAAGAGCGACCAGCCGGAGGCGCCGGCCTGCAGCTTGGCAAGCATTTCCTCGTTCGAGCCGAAGACGTTGACCTCGACGGCAACGCCCGTTGCCGCCTTGAAGTTCTCGAAAGTCGCCGGGTCATGATAGTTCGGCCAAGTGGCAATCGACATCTGCGTGCCCAAGTCTTCTGCCGCATAAGCAGGTGTCGAAAGCGCGCCCGGGAAGCGCGACAGCACGGCGGTTGCGAGACCGAGACCGGTGACGCCGAGGAAGTGTCGGCGGCTGACGGAGCCGCGCTTCAGGCGCATGAATTCATCCATGAGGCCTTCGGCCGAGATGGGAAGATTGTCCTTATAATCCTTGCTCATGATGCTGTTCCCTTGTTTCGGTTTATGCATTCGATGCTGGAAAGACATGGATGGCGGCAGGGTCGAAACCGAGGAAAACCTCCTCGCCCGGCTCCACGAGATCACTCTCGTTCATACTGCGTCGATCAGCGGTGATCAGGAAATCGCCGAGCCCCGGCACGCTGACGGCATATTCCGCCGATGAGCCGAGGAAGATGCGATGCGTCACCGTCCCCTTGAATGATGTGCCTGCTGCCGCCTTGCGAGTCAGATGGATTGCCTCGGGTCGGAGTGCCGCAATGACGTTGCCTGATTCGAGCTTCTTGCCGGAGGCGATTGCCGAGCCATCCGCCAGCCTGAGCGTCGTGCCGTCGGCCTCCATCGAAGCGGTGATACGGTTCGTCTTGCCGACGAAGTCGGCGACGAAAAGATCGGCCGGGCGGTCATAGACCTCCTGCGGGCTGCCGAGTTGCCGGATGCGGCCCGCGCTCATGACGCAGACGACATCGGCCATCGAAAGCGCTTCTTCCTGGTCATGGGTGACGAGAACGAAAGTGATGCCGAGGTCACGCTGAAGGGTCTGCAACTCGATCTGCATGGCCGAACGCAGCTTCTTGTCGAGTGCTGCCAGCGGTTCGTCGAGCAACAGGACCGAGGGGCGGTTGACAATTGCGCGGGCAAGGGCCACGCGTTGCTGCTGGCCGCCCGACATTTCATGAATCCGCCGCTTGGCGAAGCCGCCGAGCCGAACCATCTCGAGCGCCTCGGCGACGCGTCGGTCGATCTCTTTCGCCGCGATCCGGGGGCGCATCTGCTTCAGCCCATAGGCGACATTCTGCTCGACGTTGAAATGCGGAAATAGCGCATAATGCTGGAAGACCATGTTGACGGGCCGGCGATAGGCGGGAACGCCGTTCATTTCGCGCCCATCAATCAGCACTGATCCCGCGCTCGGCTGCTCGAAGCCGCCGATCATACGCAGGCAGGTCGTCTTGCCGCAGCCGGAAGGGCCGAGCAGCGCTAGAAACGCTCCTTTGGGCACAGTCAGGTTGATGTCCGTTACGGCGGTCACGGCGCCATAGTTTTTCGTGACTGAACGGAATTCGATATCGTTCGTCGAAGCGGATGCCACGTCTGTTCCCTGCGGTTGGTTTGGAATGGCAGTCTGTCGCTGCCTTATTGCCACCGTCGTTAAGGAAAGAGTAAGCCTGAGCCTCTTGCACGGTATATACCCCGAAAGAGGTATTTAGGCGCGTAACGTTTCGTGGAAGGTGTATATCTCGGCCGCGTGGATTGCGCGGCGCGGGGGAAGGAGCACGCTGGTGAGCATCGACTTGGAGACGCTGTTTGCAGCCTTCAATGCGACGATCGGCAAGCCCGCCATGAGCGATGCCGGTTTTGGCGATACATATCGCCAGATGATGGCCTCGCTCGTGCGCTTCGATTACGTCGTCGTCTTCGCCTATCGGGCAAAAGAGCGGCCGATCGATCTCTACAGCACCTTCGACCGCGACGAGCACGTCGTTTTCGTCACACTCTATCAGGCAGGTCCCTATCTGCTCGACCCCTTCTATCATACCGCTCGGGAACGTCGCGAAGGTGTCTTCAGGATGCGCGAACTAGCACCGGACAGATTCTTCTCCAGCGAATATTACCGCACCTATTACGTTCAAACCGGACTTGCAGAGGAAATCGGCTTCTTCGTGCCTGTCGATGGCGATATTACCGTCGTCCTTTCGCTGATGCGGCGGGAAAAGACCGGCGGCTTTCCACCCGCCGAATTCTCGACGCTGAAAAAGGTCGAGCCGCTCGTGGCCAGCATGGTGAAACATTACTGGGCCGGGCTCGCGCCACGCTTCGATGCCCAGCTTGCCGCAAGGGGCAAAAGCCGCCGTAAGAGCGAAATCGTCCGACGTGCGGATACGGTCTGGCACGATCTCAACCTCACGGGTCGCGAAACGGCGATCGTCGAGCTGGTGTTACAGGGGCACTCGTCGGAATCGATCGGCCTGAAGCTCAACATTTCGACGGGGACCGTGAAGGTCCACCGCCGCAACGTCTATCGCAAGCTCGGCATCTCCTCGCAAACACAGCTGCTCTCGCTTTACCTGAAAAACCTGAGCTGAGGATGCCGCGGCCGGCAAGGTGCGATTGTTCGTCGTCAGAAGAATTGTGCCGCCCTTTTCCTCACGCACTGTTGAGCTGGCAGCGGACGCGGGCTATCAGGACGGAAATACAATCGGCTGCGAGAGGCGTATCTGATAATGATCCTTTCATACCTGGTTACGCATTCCGGCGGCTTTCACGCTGATGAGCTGCTCTCGAGCGTCATCCTCAGCCGAATCTTCCCCGAAGCACGGATCGTCCGAAGCAGGAACATAGAATGGACCACGCCGGCCGCTGATCGCATCATCTATGATGTCGGCGGGCAATATGACCCTGCCGCGGGCATTTTCGACCACCATCAGCGCGGCGCGCCAGTGCGAGAGGATGGAAGGCCCTACAGTTCCTTCGGCCTCATCTGGAAACATTACGGGCCGGATTATCTTGCGGCCTTGGGGGTGCCCGAAGCGCATATCGCAGCGGTGCATGCATCCTTCGACGCCAAATTCGTGCTGCCGGTCGATTTGACCGACAATGGCGCGCTTGATCTTTCGATTGCAGGCGAGCTGGCCGGCCTGACGCTGCCAGCGCTTCTTGAAACCCTGAAGCCGGTTTTCGATGCCAAGGATCCCGATGCCGACGACCGGGCGTTCCACGCTGCCCTTTCGATCGTCCGCAGTTTCGTCGAGGCCGGTATCGCGGCGCAGGATGCCAAGCTGCGTGCCGAAGGCCTTGTTCTCAAGGCGATCGATGAGACAGGCGAGGGCAGGATCCTCGAACTGCCGATGGGCATGCCCTTCCGCGCCGCGATTGTAAAGGCCAAGGCCGATCAGCTGCTTTTCGTCGTTCACCCGCGGGAAAACGACTGGTGCCTCACCGGCATTCGGCGTTCCGACGAGGGCTTTGAACTGCGCGCGGATTTGCCTGCCTCCTGGGCAGGGTTGACCGGCCATGATCTGGAATTGGCTTGCGGCGTCGAAGGAGCAACTTTCTGCCACAAGGGCCTTTTCGTTGCAGCCGCAAAGACGCGAGGGGCCGCTCTTGCGATGGCGCAGATCGCTGTAGAACGGGCGCTGGCATGATGATCGTCGGGCCTAAGATCGCTATGGGCCTGTTCCTTTTGAGCCTTTCTGGCGCGTGTTGCGGAGCAAGCCTGGCTGCCGATCGGAAGTCCGATACGTTCAAACTGCCTGAAGATGTGCGAGCCTTTATGGAGCGCCGCGACGGATGCGATCACTTTCGGGGCGAGGATTCGCCCTATGCCGAACGGCGCGCACAGATTGACGAGGAGCTGAAGCGGCTCTGCACGGGGACTGACGCCGAGCTTGCCAGATTGAAACGCTTTTACACCGGAAACGAAACCGTACAGCGTTTGCTTGCCGAATATGAAGTCAACATCGAGACTGAAAATTAGTCCGGCGGCAGAAACGCGCAATGAACGCTCCTGTCAGACTTCCATAACGTCTTCGAACGATTCCGGAAAATTCTGACGCGCCACCTTCTCGTTGATGACGAGCATCGCCTCATAGGACTTCGGGTCGAAATCCTTGTCTACTGCGACCACTTCTCGTCCGAACAGCAGGTTGAGCCGCGCGGCGTCGAGATTGCCGCGCTCGAAAGGCTCCGCCCCGAAGTAATGCCAAAGCGCATGCAGGAAGGCTGCATCGACACGGTGTTCCGCCGTGCCGGGCCGGGCGCGACGAGGCAGTGCCTTGATCGGCGTCACGCCCTTGGGGTTGGCGCGGCGGATGGTGAACTGAATGCCGCTGCCGGGCATGCCGGACGGAAAGCCTCGGTGCTTCGTCATATCGGGAAGATTGGCCATCGCTGCCCTCTCTCTCGCATTGCGATCGTGTCATGTCTAAATCGATGCCGGGTTCGCCAATGGCGACACCCGCAATCACACGAATAGCGATCTCGGCGACACTTAGCGAGCAGAGAATATATGCGCCCGTCGTCCCTTCGGACTGGCCCGAGCGAGCACAACTGAATGCACGTTGATCTTTGAAGTCTCGTGACGTTAGCTCACGATACCCAGCGAGCACGACTCGCCGGGTATCATTTTGAAATCAACTCACTTCGGCGTCACGTCGAAGCCGAACCACTTCTCCGAAAGCGTCTTGATGGTGCCGTCCGCCTTCGCGGCGGCAATCGCATCGTTGAACATGGCCTTCAGCTCGGTATCGCTCTTACGCAAGCCGACCGAGCTGCCGCGGCCGAGGAAACCGCCCTGGAAGCGTGGACCTGTCGTCGTCATATCTTCATTGCCAGGTTTCTGGGAGGCCGTCGTCAGATAGGCCATGGATGCCATGACGATATCGACGCGGCCTGCCTTGAGATCGAGGTCGTGTTCTTCCGTCGTTTTATATTCTCTGACATCGACGACACCCTTCAGATATTTGTCGACGAAAGCGGCCGCGGTGGAGGCTGTCTGAACACCGATGGTCTTACCCTGGAGCGCAGGCTTGATCTTTTCGATCTCGGCAGCAGCACCTGCCTCATCGCTGGCAAGCGAGAAGACCTGGCCCTTGTCCGGCAGGTTTGCGAGATCGCCGGTCTTCGAAGTCGCGAAGGCCTGGCCGGTGGAGCCGTAGGAATCGCTGAAGGCAATCACCTCTTCGCGCTTGGCCGTCGCCGACATGCCAGAAATGATGGCGTCGAACTTGCCGGCGTTCAGCGCCGGAATCATGCCGTCGAAGTTCTGGACAACGATCTTGCATTCGACCTTCATGTGGTCGCAGAGATATTTGGTCAGCTCTATCTCATACCCGTCGAGTGAGCCGTCCGGCCTGGTGAAGTTATAGGGCTTGAAGGCGCCTTCGGTGGCGATCGTTACCGTCGTCCACTTCTTGTCTTCCGCCTGCGCGACGGCTGCCGTTGCAATGATCGCAGCGGCTGATGTCGCCATCAGAACCCTTGAAAAGAATGTCATATTTTGCTCCCCTTTTCTTGTTTGGGCTGAGAGAACTATTTGCTGATGAATTGCCGGAAACGTTCCGACCGGGAGTTGGCGAAGACATCCTGTGGTCTGCCGTCTTCCTCGACGACGCCCCTGTGCAGGAAGACGACGCGGCTGGAGACGTCGCGCGCAAAGCCGATTTCATGGGTGACGACCAGCATCGTGCGGCCTTCTTCCGCGAGCGCGCGCATGACGCGCAGCACTTCGCCGACCAGTTCGGGATCGAGTGCCGACGTCGGTTCGTCGAAGAGCATCACCTTCGGTCGCATGGCAAGGGCCCGCGCGATCGCTGCGCGCTGCTGCTGGCCGCCGGAAAGATGTGACGGATAGAAATTGCGCTTCTCGGCGATGCCGACTTTGGCGAGAAGGGTCTCCGCCTCCTCAATGCACTCCGCTCTGGAACGGCCTAGCACATGCACCGGCGCCTCGATGACGTTTTCGAGCACGGTCTTATAGGACCAGAGATTGAAGCTCTGAAAGACCATGCCGAGCTGCGAGCGGATACGGTCGACCTGTCTGCGCTCCGCCGGTCGGCTGCCGCCCTTGCCGTCAGCAACCATGCGGATCGTCTCGCCAGCGACAGTCACTTCGCCGGAATTCGGTGTCTCCAGAAGGTTAATGCAGCGCAGGAGGGTGGACTTTCCCGAACCGGAAGAGCCGAGGATGGAGACGACATCGCCTTCATGCGCATCAAGCGAGATGCCCTTGAGAACTTCCACAGGTCCAAAACTCTTGTGCAGATCCTTCACGCTGAGCGCGATCGGAGAGAGAGGAACGTTCGCCACAGTCATCGGGCGTCTCCTTCAAGGGCGGATCCGGGAGTGACCGCCGGATGATGGGGAGCAGGCTGGCGCAGATGCGGGCTTAGCCAATATTCAATAAGATAAACAAGGCGCGTCAGCAGGAAGTTGATCGCCAGATAGATAGCGCCTGCCACGATGAAAACTTCGATTGCCCGATAGCTTTCGGAAATGATCCTGGCAGCAACACCGGTCACTTCCATCAAGGTGATGATCGAGGCGAGCGATGTCGCCTTCACCATGGAGATCATTTCGTTCGAGTAAGCCGGTAGGGCCTGTCTTGTCGCAAGAGGCAGAACGATACGACGGAACTGCATGAAACGCGGCATGCCGCAGGCACGTGCCGCTTCGATCTGGCCGAAAGGCACCGACAGGAGTCCGCCGCGAATAATCTCACTGGCATAGGCAGCCGTATTCATGGTGAGCGCGAGAACGGCACACCAATAGGCTTCGCGCAGGAATGGCCAGAAGATGGAATGCCTGACCTCGGGAAACTGACCGAGCCCATAATAGATCAGGAAGATCTGTACGAGCAGTGGAGTGCCACGGAAGACGAAGACATAGCTACGCGCGAACCATTCGAGGACCACAATACCGGAAAGCCGGCACAGCGCGATTGCAAGCGCTAGGACAGCCCCGAGTGCGATCGAGGTTGCGGCAAGCTGAAGCGTCAGTGGGATCGCGGAAACAAGACTGACGAAGGTCTCGGTAAGAAAATGCCAGTCCATCAGCTTCTCCTCACGCCACGAGCGAAGTACTTTTCAGCCCGCCGCAGGAAAAGGCCAGAACCGGTTGAAATGGCAAGGTAAATTGCACCGGCAACAACATAGAAATCGAAAGGTAGGCCAGTCGATCCCGCCGCGACCTGTGTCTGGCGGAGCAGCTCGGCAACACCGGTGATGGAGACGAGAGCTGATTCCTTCAGAATAACCTGCCAGACATTACCGAGGCCTGGCAGTGCATGGCGAAGCGTCAGCGGTGCTACGATGCGACGGAACCTTAGCAACCGGCCCATGCCGCAGGCAATCGCGGCCTCGATCTCGCCCGAGTGAACCGCCTTGAATGCCCCGCGGAAAACCTCGGTAAATTGCGCGCCCGAGGTGACGCCGACAGCGAGCGACCCGGCAAGGAAGCCGGGAAAGCCAAGGAAACCTTCAGCACCGAAAAACTGACCAATGGCCGTGACGGCCGCGCTACCTCCAAAGTAGAAGAGATAGATGACAAGCAGATCCGGTATGCCGCGAAGGACCGTGGTATAGGTATCGGCCACGATTCTGATGCCGCGCCCACCTGTTATCTTCGCCCAGGCGCCGAACGTACCGATTACCGCGCCGATGGCATAACCTGCCAGTGCTACCAGGATCGTCATCCACGCGCCGGCCAGCAGCGCCTTGCCCCAACCATCGGGACCGAAGCTTATAAGCTCGAGGATTCCGGGCTGGTTCATGATGCCTTTTTCTCCGGCAGCGGCGGCTGAACGTCATCCGGGATCGGATTGACGAATGGCGTCCCATCGAGGCGGCCCCTCAGGTCCGCTTTGGCCGCCTCGATGAGATCAGGATTGCCAATCAGGTCGATGGCAGTACTCGCCATGACCTTTGCCGCATGTTCCGTTCCCTTGTGAGCCGCAGGCAGCTTGCCCTGCGCGACGAGCTGCCAGGAATGTCCGGGCGTGCCGATCGCGTAGGTCGCGCCGCGCATCTGCACCGTCGGCACCACCCAGCTGACGCTACCGACATCGGTGGAACCGACGATCGTGCTGTCGCCGGCATAAAGCGGGAAGATCTCTTCGCAGAGTGGCTGGTCTTTCTTCGGCTTCAGACCAAAGCGGGCATAGGAAGATGCAATGTCCTCGGTGCTCATTGTTGCCTGGAACTTGCGCGCAGTGGCACGGTCCTCTTCGTCGAAGACAGGCGGTCCAAGGCGCTCCAGGTTGGCGAACATCAGGTTTTCAAGCGGGACGTTACCGACGAGATTGGCGTCACCGCTGATCACTTCGCTGCGGACCGAAGTCTCCGTCATCAGGGCGGCGCCTTCGGCGACTTTCTTGACGCGCGCGACGAGCGACAGGAGTTCAGGAAGATTTCGCGCGCGGATGAGGTAGCGCACCGTCGCGCGGGCCTGCACGACATTGGGTGCCGAGCCGCCGGTATCGGTAACCGCATAGTGGATACGCGCCGTTGAAGGCATATGCTCGCGCATATAGTTGACGCCGACATTCATCAGTTCGACGGCATCGAGCGCGCTACGGCCGAGATGTGGCGTTGCAGATGCATGGGAGGAGCGGCCAGTGAAGTGAAAATTGATCTCGTTGCAAGCGAGCGAGACGGGGTTGTTGACGCCGGCAAAAGCCGCCGGATGCCAGGAAATGGCAATGTCGACGTCGTCGAAGACGCCGGCACGAACCATGAAACCCTTCGACGAGCCGCCTTCTTCGGCCGGGCAGCCGTAGTAACGCACGCGGCCTTTCAGGCCGTTTGCCGCCAGGAAATCCTTGACCGCGGCGGCGGCCAGCATCGAACCGGCACCAAGCATATTGTGGCCACATCCGTGGCCATTGCCGTTTGCCGTTACCTCATGCTTTTCAGCGACACCGGCTTGCTGGCTCAGCCCGGGCAGGGCATCGAATTCGCCGAGGATGGCGATGACAGGGCCACCGTCGCCGGCTTCCCCCATAACGGCCGTCGGTAAGCCCGCAATCCCGCGTACAACACGGAACCCTTCCACCTCCAGCTGGCGGGCATGCTCTTCGGCGGAGCGATATTCTTCGTAATTCGTCTCCGGCATATCCCAGATCCGGTCGCTGAGCGCGAAGAAGGCTTCACGCTTAGCTTCGACGATATCCCACACGGCGTCCGAGTTTTTCATGGCTTCCAAAACAGCTTCATTTTGCATAGTATCCAAAATTGGCGCCAATTTAGGATACAAAAAATCTATGCGCAATCCATGTGCACGAATAAATTTTCATCACTGCAAATTATTCGGCCAGACTTACGGCAATGCCTCTGCCCGTGATATCGAGGAACAAGGAGAGGGGACGTTCGAATGGCAGATATCATGATAGATTCGGAGCAGGGCACGTCCGATGGGCGCGATGTAACGGATCTCGTGTTGCAGGACATTCTCGCTGGTGTCCTGCTGCCGGGAACGTGGCTGAAACAGATCGATCTCGAACGACGCTACAAATGCACACGGCCGGAAGTGCGCCGGGCTCTCGATCGACTTGCGCAGAAGAGGCTCGTCGAACATGTGCCGAACCGCGGCTATCATGTCTACGAGCCGGATGGCAGGCGTGCGCGCGAGGTCAGCGAAATCCGCATCATCTTGGAAACGGCTATCGCGGGAACGATTGTCCAGAATGCGTCTCCGGAAGATATTGCCGCTCTGCGCGGGCTTGCCGAGCATTTCGACTTCATGGTGCTGAACGGCACCATGCTGGAGCTCTATGAGGCAAATCTTGCCTTCCATCGCCAATTGCTGGTCCTTGGAGGCAATCAGGAAATGGTCGATCTCATCACCGAAGTTCGCCAGCGAACCTCATCGGCGCCTGTGTCGCAATGGCGAACCCGCGCCCGCGTAGACCAATCGAGCCGGGAGCATCACCAGATGATTGATGCCATCGAAGCCGGCGATACGGAGCGCCTGAAGGATCTGGTGAGGCAGCACATTCTGCAGGGTTAAAGGCGTCGCCTGCCGTTACTCTGCGGCGACGTTGCTGCGTTCAAGATAATGGCCATTCAAAAAAGAGCGGTAGGCGTCCGCGATACCCTCTTTCAGTCCTATCGCTGGTGCCCAGCCAAGATTGCGCAATCTGTCGGCGCTCATAAGCTTCCGTGGCGTGCCATCCGGTTTGCTGGGATCGCATATGATGTCGCCTTCGAAACCAACGATCTCCGCAACAAGCCTAGCTAATTCGAGAATGGTAAGGTCTTCGCCGGAGCCGACATTCACGTGACTTTCGTCGGAATAGGTTTTCATGAGATAGACGCAGGCGTCGGCGCAATCATCGACATGCAGGAACTCGCGCCGTGGCGTTCCTGTGCCCCAGATGCGTATTTCCTTTTGGTCGCTGATCTTGGCCTCGTGCGCCTTACGGATCAGCGCCGGCATGACATGACTTGACTCGAGGTCGAAATTATCGCCTGGTCCATAAAGATTGGTCGGCATGGCCGAGATGAAATTGTCGCCATGCTGTTTTCGATAGGCAGCGCAGAGCTTCAGTCCGGCAATTTTTGCGATCGCATACCATTCATTGGTGGGCTCGAGTGATCCGCTCAGAAGCGATTCCTCAACGATCGGCTGATCGGCGAATTTCGGATAGATACAGGACGACCCCAGGAACATCAGCTTTTCGACACGAACACTATGCGCCGCATGAATGACGTTAGCCTCAAGGATCAGGTTCTCGTAGAGAAAGTCGGCAGGATAAGTATCGTTGGCGAGAATGCCGCCAACTTTGGCCGCGGCGAGAAAGATGGCGTCGGGGCGGTTCTTGTCCATCCAGGCCTCCACCTGCTCTTGCCGTGTCAGGTCGACCTCAGCGCGCGTGGCCGTTAAGATCTTGCAGCCCTCGGAAGCGAGACGCCGTACGATCGCGGACCCCACCATGCCGCGGTGGCCCGCGACATAGACCTTTTTTCCGGCGAGGCTGTAGATCACCTCAGGCATGGACCAAACCTTTGTTCGCACCGACAGACGGAACATTCCGTGCCATGACTTTCAGGTCCTCGCGAACCATCTCCGAAACCAGTTGATCAAGAGTGGTCTCATGTTTCCAGCCGAGCTTCGTATGCGCCTTTGTCGGATCGCCAAGTAGAAGATCGACTTCTGTCGGGCGGAAGTAGGCCGGGTCGATCTCTACTACGCACCGGCCGGATATCTTGTCATACCCTCTTTCCTCGACACCTTCGCCGCGCCACTCGATTGGCATGCCCACCCTTGTAAAGGCCTTCTCGACAAAGGAGCGAACCGAGTGGGTTTCTCCCGTCGCAAGAACGTAGTCTTCCGGTACGTCCTGCTGCAGCATCAGCCACATGCCGCGGACATATTCTCGTGCATGCCCCCAGTCGCGCTTGGCATCCAGATTTCCAAGATAGAGCCGGTCCTGCAGGCCAAGATGGATTGCGGCTGCCGCCCGGGTGATCTTACGCGTCACGAATGTTTCGCCGCGGATCGGGCTTTCATGGTTGAACAGGATACCGTTCGAGGCGTGCATACCATATGCCTCGCGATAATTGACCACGATCCAATAGGCGTAAAGCTTGGCGGCCGCATAAGGAGATCGCGGATAGAAGGGCGTCGTTTCGCTCTGGGGGACTTCCTGAACCTTGCCGTAGAGTTCGGACGTGGATGCCTGATAGAAGCGTGTCTTCTTGGTCAGGCCGAGAAGGCGAATTGCTTCGAGCAACCGGAGGGTGCCGGTTCCATCCGCGTTTGCAGTATATTCCGGCGTCTCGAATGAAACTTGGACATGGCTCTGGGCGGCGAGATTATAAATCTCGTCGGGCTGTGTTTCCTGGACGACCCGGATAAGATTCGTTGAATCGGTCATATCCCCGTAATGCAAAATGAAGCGAGGGTTCTCGACATGAGGATCCTCGTAGAGGTGCTCGATGCGATTAGTATTGAAGGACGATGAGCGCCGCTTGATGCCGTGAACAGTATAACCCTTTTCCAGGAGCAGTTCAGCTAGGTATGCACCGTCCTGTCCGGTCACACCGGTAATCAGCGCAACTTTCCTGTTATTTCTCATTCCGGTATCCATGGTCGCTCTCCAACTCGAATACTAACGCTATCTTTGGATGCTGGTGGTGTAGGAAAGGCGCGAACGCCGATGAATTTCCTTGGCCATCTGTCGTTTATTCCAGGGTTTAAACCGTCGTTTTGTAGTATTTCATCAACGATCTCGCGAACAACTCGGAATCACCGAACGTATAAAGGGCGTGCTTTCTCGGCTTCACCCCGTTTATCGCGACGGAAATGTCCGGGCTTCGTGAAGAAGCCCTCAGTTGTTGAAGGCAAAAATCGACGGCGCGGCGGCTGGTTTTTGCCCATCTGACAACCATGAGCGTCCTCTCTGCAATTGCGGTCAAATGCACCGTATCGGTGGAGGCAAGCACGGGCGCACTGTCGAAGATCACAACCTGGCCATTTGCCCGGGCCATTTCGATGAGCTCCGCTAGATCGGCCAGACGGGTGTGCCGAAGGTGGCTGGGGTTGCCGGCGGGGATGAAGTCGATACCACTTGGGTGATGATAGATGATGTCGTCGACTTCAGCATGTCCGCTCATGAAATCGTTCAGTCCGCGCTTGAGTCCCGACTTGAAAAGCGAGTCGAGTTTTCCGCGCCGAAGGTCGCAATCAATGAGCAGCACAGGGGTTCCGTTGGCTGCGAGTTCGATGGCCAGAGATCCGGCGACAAGCGATTTGCCCTCGCCGCTATGGGCGGACGTGACGACAATGCTGGCCGGGAGCTTCCCGCCATTGGTTTGTTTGAGTGAAATCATGACGGTACGAATTGCTTCGTCGAACATCCCGCCCTGAATGTGCCCAAAGAGGACCGAAGGATTTCGCCTGGTTGCCCGTTTCAGGCGCGGTATGAAACCGGCAGGTACGAAGCGTCCCATCCCGGCGAGCTGGTCGAAGCTGCGGACAGACTTGTCCATCATCTCGACTGCAAAAGCGACCGTCACGGCGATCGAGGCCGAAGCCACGAGAGCGCCGATCAGATAGAAAAGCCGGCCCCGTCCTTGTGGCGCCAGTGGCACCGCAGCCGGCGACAGAACTTCAACTTCCGCGCCGGGCAGCATGGCTTGCGCCGCAAATACCCGGCGCTGTTCCTCCAGCTTGTCCAGGGCCGTCTGTTCCCTGTCGGCGACGCGCTCCAGCCGCGCCAGCTCGATTTTATCGAGAGTGGAACGAGACCGCAGATTGTAGGCGGTCGTCAGGGCGGAGCGGACTGTGCTGTCTTCACGATCAAGCGCAGCAAGCTTGGCGCGCAGCGATTGAACATAGCGATCGACGGCAGTGCCGAGATCGGCCCGCGATTTGTCAATCTTTGCACGCAGATCGACAACCGGCTGGGCGTCGCTGCCATATATGTCGAGAAGACGTTCGAGATCCTGCTGCTGTGCCCGAAGGTCGCGTTCCATTGCGCTGATACTGTCGGGAATGGAGTCATTCTGCGTGGCAAGCGAGGCGTCGTCGGCCGCCTCCAGGGTGGTGATGATTGCTTTTATATCGACGCGGTCCTGTTCGATTTTTGCCTGCCGGTCGCTCAGTTCCATGATGGATTTGATCTGTTCGCTCTGAGCGTCGTCATTTGGAACGATACCCGTGGCCTTTTGATATTCGTCGGCGGCATTGCGCGCCGCATCGGTGCGAGCCTGCTGCTCCGCTATACGCTGTCGAAGCCACCCTCCTGCGGCGTCCAGACGATTACGAGCGCTCTCTTCGCGCTCTTCCAGGTAAATATCGATCAGACGATTGGGCACTGCAGCCGCCAATTCGGGATCGTACGTATCGAATCCGATTCGGATAACACCACCGGGGCCGTCTCGGACCACCTGGAGCGCCTTGTAATATTCTTCGATAACCGGCTCGAGCTTGTCTTGCGGCGGCCCGGACGGTTTATCGCTGTCAATCAACTGCCGCAGACTTGCCTTGATCTCGGCGGTCAGAGACGGTTGACGCAGTTCCGGATTGAATTCCGGCCGCTCGTCGAGCCGCAGATCGCGAATGACGCGTTCGGCCACGCTCCTGGACCGCAGCCGCTCCGCTTCCGATGCCACGTTCAAGGGATCATTGCCGCTATCGTCGCTGCTCACCGACTTTGCCAGCGGCGCGTGAATCATAAGCCGGGACTCGGCATGATAGCTCGGCTGCATCCCCAGGATCACAATGGTAGCAACGGCCATCATCAGCACCACCAGGCATGCAATCATCATCATCCGGCGGCGGAGCAGCCGCAAACCGGATGCCAAATCGAAATCATCCGATCTCGTCTCTGCCTGAAACTGGGGTTCGTAGTGCATCGTTCTGATGGGAACATTCCGATCTGGCGGGAAAGTTGAGATTGTCATGATGCGCTAACCCTTGCCTGAGGTTGCGTGGAGATGGCCTCGTAAAGTTTTCCGATCGACCTCATGTACGCCATCATACTGAAGTGGTTGAGGTAGTGGGCGCGGCCCTTGATGGAGAGTTGGGCACGCATTTCAGGGTTCGTAACCAGTTCCGCCAGGGCCGCAGCCAGTGCATCCTGGTCCCCGACAGGGACGAAGACGCCGGTTTTGCCGTCGGAGATGACCTCTTCATGCGCTCCAACCCGCGTGGTGACGACGGCAAGACCATGGGCTAGTCCTTCAATGACGGCCATAGCCAGGCCTTCGGCATGTGAGGGCAGGACGAGAATGTCGGCGCGGGCGCACAAGTTCTTGATCTTGTCGGCCCCAAGCCAACCTGGCATCTCCACCAGATCGGACAGCCCCATCGCGGCGGCTTGGCGGCGGTATTCTTCAACCGGTCCATCCCCTGCCAGCACGGCTCGCCATCGTAATTTCCTCATTGTCGGATGGTTGAGCGCCAGCAACAGCTCCGGCACGCCCTTGCGTTCGCTCAAACGGCCGAGAAAGACGATGAGTGGCGTCTGATCAGCGGGAAGCTTGCGCCGTGCGCCGGGATCCGGGACACAATTGTGGACAACGATGACGCGGTGACCGTCTACGCCGAGGAGGGTCGTCAGCGTCACGCGATCGCGCTCGCCAAGCGCCACCACGCAGTCGGCATTTTGAAACATTCGACGGATGAGCGCTTGTTGGCGTGGAGAACGGGCAGCAAAATCGCTGGCGTAATCATAGTCATGCAAGTGCAATATGTGAGAGCAGCCCAGCATACGGGCGGCCTCCGTCAGGATCAGCTTTCGTGACGTGCTGCCTCGACCCGCGACATGGATATGGTGAATACGTGTAGGAGCAACGACCCGATCCCTAGCCATCGTCAGGATGGCGCCCAGCAGACGCAGGGTCGACGTTGCCGCGGACCACCGAGGCCCTCTGGTGTCGGTGACGAAGTGCGTTGCGCCGGCTTGCCTTGCACTGCTGGTTATATAGCCGACCAGCCTGCCGATTCCGCCGCCATTCTCGCAGCCGCCCGGGACATAGTGGCGTACACTTGCCATTTGAGCACTTTCCGCCGACGTCTTCATCAGCATGATCGAACGACCTCGCGATAGACGGCCGCTGCTTGGGCTCCAACCTGTTCGGGTGAGTTCGGTCCTGTGGCCCAGGCAAGCGCGTTTGCGCCGAGATTATTTCTGAGTTCACTGTTCTCGGCCAATGTGCGGATGGCTTTTGCAAGGTCTTCCGCATCTCCGGGCGAGACCACCATTCCGAGCCCATTCGGCTGAACTGTCGTGCGTAACTCACCGACGTCAGTCACGATGACTGGTTTGCCGAAGGCCGCGGCGAGATTGAGCACCCCGCTTTGAGAGGCTTCGGTATAGGGAAGCACAACGATATCCGCATCGAGGAAAAGCTGCGCAACTTCAGCATCTTCGATATAGCGGTTACGGATATCATAGCGATCCGCGTCCCCCATCAGTGGCTTGAACAGCCAGGGATTGTCGCCGCGCCCTGCGACCGTAATGCGCAGGTTCGGAAGCGCATCCTTGAGCATTGCTTCGGCGCGGATCAGATGCTCCAGGCCCTTGTAAGCAAAGATCCGTCCGAAGAGTAGGACGCGCAGAGTGCCGTCGGCTTGGCGTCGCGCCAGATTCTGCTGCCGGGCGAGTTTTGCGTAACGCTGAATGGCGGGGTGCGACAGGACATGGACGCAGTCAGGAGATTTCGAATATCGATCGAGCGCCATCCGCTTCAGCGCTTCACCGTGGACGACGAGGTGTCCGGACTGCCTTGCCATCAATTCCGGCGCCCAGCCGGGCAGGGTGCGGGTATCGGAATCTCCCGGATGTACATCGACATCATGGACCGTCGTTATGAGCGGGATCGGCCGCCAGAACGGAGCGGCAAAGTTCAGCCAGAGAGTGCTATTGCTGAGAAGATGAATAATACTCGGCTTTTCGTGCCGGATGAGCCGGGTCAGCTGATGCAGGAACCAGGGATTGGCGAGCGAACGGTGCCGCGGCCAGTCCAGCAGGTGCAAATCGATTGCCGGATCGAACCAGCACGCCAGATGCGCGTAGCGTCGGCGCGGAACGCCGAGGACGACATCAAGGTGCCGTGCGACGCCGCTGGCGAAGGCGATCGTATAATCTTCCAGTTCGGAAACAAGCAGCAGCGCCTTCATTTCGCTGCCTCCGATAAGCCGATGTCCCGGCCGAACCGAGGGAGATCACGGGCTGAACGGAATGCGTCGCGTGTGCGTCTGAGCAGGTTTGGCTCGCCGGCGAAAAACAGCCCTTCGAAGGCAAGCTTGACGCGAGTAGGCATATCAGCACCGACCAATCCCGTCGACGCCACCCAGTAGGGGTAATGATCCGTCAGGCTCAACCGTGCCGGTATCTCGTGAATTGCAAGAAACCTGTTCGTCGCTTCGACGGTGCGCTGCCAATGGGCCATTCGCCGTCGCAGCATCGCGGCATCGTCGACCGGCCGATACCAGTTGTTGTTGTGGATCCGGTAGAATCCGAGTGCATCCGGCAAGGAAGCAACATCTCCGAGAAACGGATATATCCCCGTGAGCCACGCATCGGCCGAAATGCGGAACTGGTCCGGGATAGGCCCTGCAGCATCCCACGCGCTGCGCCGAACGGAGATGGCTGACGTCAACGGGAAGGGCCACCAGCCGGCCGATCTGGTCAGTCGCGCCGAGAGGTCTCCAGAACAGAGCGTCCGGGGGATCGGCTTGAGAGTTGGCGAGCCATCGATCGCAACCGGCTGAAGTCGGTGATAGACAAGCGATACCGCAGAATCCGACTGGAAGGCAGCGCGGATCGCCGACAATTTGCCCGGAGCCCACCAATCGTCTGCGTCCAGAAAACACAGGATACCGCCGCTGCTGAGCTTTACCGCAGCATTGATCGCGGCTGCCTGTCCCGAATTTTCCTGGAAGAGTAGCTTCACCCTATCGTCATAGGCTTCCAGTACGGAACGCGATTCGTCGCTCGATCCGTCATCGACGATGATGATTTCGACGTTGGGCACATCCTGACTCAGGACACTGTCAATCGCCCGTCCGACGAAACGACCATAGTTGTAATTGTTGATGAGAACGCTGATGCCGGACTGCTCCATGACGCCCTCAAGCGGCTTGCAGCACGGCAAGGCGGTGCAGCAGCATGGTCCTGATATTGTGTGGAAGGCCAGCCCCGCCGTTGCCTCCAGTACCTGAGGCCTCGCGGATGGCTATATCAGATGCGTCTAAGCCCCCGATCTGCTTTCGGGGTAGGGACGGTGAGGCAGGCGTTGACGCCGCCGCGACCGGTGAAGCTCTCGTCGTGGAGCATGCCGAACCAGGATCATAACGCGAAACCATAGCAATCCCAACCTTCTAAGCATCGCTTGCGGACTGCAGCCTGTCGTCGGAACCGCTCAATTCGTCAAAAGCTCGCGGCGCGCGACGTGGCGTGCTTTGCTGTCTGCACCTTTGCAAGCTACCGGCGAATGGACATGGGTAACATCTGCTCTTATGGGCAATCCCGTAGGCTTAGGGCTCATCTTTTGGGGTAGGTTCCAGTCGCCCGCTTAATCGCAAGCACGTCCTTTGGAGGTGGGTGCCGGCATTCGACGTAGCCGCGCCGTCATTTGCGTGCGTTGACTGCGCGGATATTTGGATGGTTGTTCTTGAGTGTAGCAGCGTAGCTGTGAAAGGAGATGCACGCCTTTCCAGACTGCAGCCGCTCCTTTGATCAGCTCGGCCAGGACCGACAATGAGCATATACGGTCTTAGAATGACAAGCGGGCCGACCATCAGTTGGCGAAGCATAGAATGCTGGGGCGCCGGTACATGCTTGTTCCTGCAGACAGGCGCGCTTTTTCCGCTTTTACTGTCAGATCCGGATGGAGCGTTGAGCGATCACTCCAAGTCGCTGCTGCGCCTCGTTAGTCTGCCCGTATATGCATTTACAGTACTGATCCTGACAAAAAATTTACCGCTGTTCCTCATGGCGTTGAGGCGCAATCTACTGCTCCCCCTGATGCTCATGCTGCCGTTTTTGTCCATCTTATGGTCAATCAGTCCATCCTTGAGTCTGCGGCGCGCCGTCGGCCTTTTGTTTACCATGCTTCTTGCCTACGTGCTGGCAATGCGCTTTACGCCGAGACAGCTGCTTTTGCTCGTCTTTGCGACTTTGGGAACGTGTATCGTACTGAGCCTGGCGATGTTCGCGGTGGCGCCTCATCTTGCCCGTATGCCCATGGACAGCGAGATGCGAGGCATCTTCATCAACAAGAACAGCCTCGGCTGGTATTCGTGCATCATGATCCTGGCGGCGACCGTCGTGCTGATCGACGGGACTCTCGGCTTGCGGCGGACCGCTTTTATCCTGCTGGCCGCGAGCGGGATTTGTCTTGTTGCTTCGGGATCGATGACCGCGACAATCGCGACCGCCTCGGCATTCGGCCTGATCGGATTCTATTCGGCCCTGCAGAGAAGCAGCGGCATCGGCCGCATCGTCCTCGTGCTGCTGTTCGTTCAGCTAGCGGCGGGCCTTCTTATCTCGCTTCACGAGTTCCTGGTTCCGTTCCTCGAAGCGCTCGGCAAGGACGCTACCTTGACGGGCCGCGTTCCGTTGTGGGAGCTGGTCGACCGCCAGATTGCCAGCCACCTGATGTTCGGCTTCGGCTATCAGGCGTTTTGGACGGAAGCTAACCCTGGAGCATGGTCCATCTGGTCCGAAGTTCTGTGGATGGCGCCTCACGCCCATAATGGCTACCGCGATGCGATGCTCAGTTTCGGCATCATCGGCACGACCTTCTTTGTCCTGCTGCTTTTGCGCGCAGTCCACCAGGGCGCGATTCTTCAGTGCCGTAATCCGCAATATGGCTGGCTCTGGCTCAATGTCTTCACCGTGATGGTCCTGGTGATGAACCTGACCGAGAGCATTTTTCTAGTCCAGAATGACGCCATTTTCATTCTGTTCAGCACAGCTATCATCATGTTCTCGCTATATGTGCCCGCCGTTTCAGCTGAGGTCGACCAAGGATGGCGAATGCCCATCACAAGGCCGGATCCATCAATCCCATGAGACCTTGTTTCACGCTGTCCTGTTGCGTACTGCTTACAGCGCTCTCTCCGCGTTTGGGCAATTCGGCGCCGGTGAGTTCGGACGCGGTTGCGCCCGACATCATGCATAAGACAATCCAGGCAGCGACCTGCGCCGAGGCCGCGCCAGGCGCATTATCGGACGAACTCAAGGGGATTCTCGGTGGCGATGGGGGGACCGGCACGGCCGCGGGACGCGCGATATTCTATGTGTCGCCCGTCGGCAACGACACTTGGAGCGGTCGTCATCCCGAGCCAAATAAGGAAGGTACAGACGGTCCCTTCGCTAGCATCGAGCGGGCGCGCGACGTTGCGCGGGCGGCGGGCGCCCAGAGCACGATCGCCATGGAGGGTGGAGATTACTATCTCGCCCGCCCCATTGTCTTCGATACCAGAGACAAGGGCCTGGTTATCACGGCGAGATGCGACCAGACACCCATCTTGCACGGCGGTCGGCTTGTGAATAACTGGGTGTTACAGGCTGCCGGACGCTGGACGGCGCCACTGCGCTTGCCGCCGGGCGAAGCCGTCGGCGATCTCTTCGTCAACGGGGTTCGCCAGACCCTGGCCCGCTTTCCGAACGCTCCTTCCGATGGAGATCCTCGCAAGGGATGGCTGTTTGCCGCCAAATGCAAGCCGGCGATTGACCAATGGGAAGGCAATACGCGCTTTTGCTATCATGCCGGCGACATCCCGACGCTCGAAGGCGCATCAGGGCTCGTCGTCAACATCGTCGGTGGTTTCAAGCCTGGAAGCCAATGGGGCAGCGATACATTGCCGGTCGTTTCGATCGACGCTGCAACGCGGACCGTTCAAACCAAGGGCACCAGCTATTTCTTCACCGCAGAAGGCAGCCGCTATTTCCTGACAGGAGCGGCCTTTCTCGATGCACCTGGGGAATGGCGCTACAATGTTGCAGCAGGCCAGCTCGACTATATCCCTGCCGAGGGGTTCTCGCCTAATTCGACCGCTGTGGCCGGTGTGCTGCCGACATTCTTTCGGCTGGAGGGTGCCGATGACATGGTCGTATCAGGACTCCAGTTTCGTGATGGAGCGCCCGAAGGCAGCGGTAAATTCTATACCGACACCAGAGGGTTCGGCGCTATACGACTTGAACACGCCAACGGTGTCAGGCTGCTCGGCAATCTCGTCGAAAATGTCGGCGTCGGCATCCATGTAACTGAGAGCAGCGACGTTCTGATTGCCGGCAATGTGATCGGAGATATCGCCGGCAACGGCATCTATGTCGGCACCACCTATGGCAGTTTCGGTAAATCGAACGGTGTCAGAATTCTGTCGAACCATATACATGACATCGGAAAGGTCTACTTCGAGACGGCGGGCATATGGTTCCAGGCAGGCGACGGTATCCGGATCGCCAACAACCTGATCGAAAATACCGCACAATTCGGGATCGCCGGCGGCTCCCTTTGGGGCAGCCAGGACGCAGTCCACGACGCGATCATCGAACACAATATCGTGCGTAATGCCAATCAGCAGACGGCCGATGGTGGCGCCATCAAGATGATGGGAGAGCAGGCCGACCTCCTAAATAGCATCATCCGCTACAATCTCGTCACCGGGACAGGGCATCTCATGAACAGGGCCGATGGCACTTTCTGGCCTCGGGGATACGAAAATATCAATGAATGGCCGTCTCCGATCAGCTGGGCGATTTATACTGATGGCAAGGCGAGCGGTGTGCGCATCGAAGGAAACACTCTTTCCGGCAACGTCTGTGCGATCGGCATCAACGGCGGCTGGAATAACCTGGTGACAGGAAACACCATCTCAAACGGCTCGGGTGCGGCCTTCCGCGTGGACGATGGCACTGGTTGGGGATGGCATCCACCGTGGGCCGCCCCAAACCGGATAGAGGACAATATCATCTCGATCGATAGCAGCAACGGGGTCGCAGCCTTCATCTACGCGCCTAACCACGGGACTGAATCCGTGCAGTTCGCGCGCAACCGCTACAGCGGCAATCTGAACAACAAGAGCTTTCGGATCGATCCGCCGATCATGCGGTGGGGTGCGTTTGGCAGCCTGGTCGATCTACAGAGAGCTGGTGCGGACAAGGACAGTGTTTTCACTCGTCCCAATGATTGATAGCGCCGAGATGACCGGTAATGGAGCCGCATGACCTGGGGTGCGCGCGGCATGCGGTAACGGCGACGATGCGCTCTTTCCTGCTCAGCGAAAACCGCAGCCGGCGGTTCAATGCAATACGGAGGCCCCGATAATGGGCGGGACAATGTTGTTGACTGCGAGCTGCATCAATACGTTTGCGCTGAGCGTGCCCCGAACGTCGGGATGGCGATGGCGGCCTTCTTCGGCATAGGAATAGGTCTCAGGCATTCTGCTGAACCATCGAATGATTGATCGCGCTGAAGTGAAAGCGCGCTGAACATCCAGGCGAAACCACGGTCCGGCCCGCTCACATAGTTTGAGCAGGCTCCTGTCAACAGGTGTCGGCATTTGCTGGCATGTTCGATACGCACGTCGAAAATGATAGCATCGCTCGCGTGCGCCAAGACTCTTCGCCGGCAAGCTTTGGGTCAGGCCCTTGAGATGGGATCGGGTCGAACCTTCAATGTCGCGCGCGAATTTTCGCCCTGGTCCTGCAGGTAAAACGCGATCTTATAGACCCTGAAACTCTTGTCCGAGAAAATACTTCCATCAGCACAGCGAGGATGGTGAGGGACGTCATTATGCGATGACGATGTCGTGTTGATCATGAGATCGCATTCACCTGTAAGAACCACATCGAGCGGTTGCGTAATTTCCTTGCGGCGATCGAGGATCGTGCTCGAAGTTAAAAGCTTAGCGACCTCCTCTACGACATACATCGCATGAAGCTGGAATTTTCCGCCATAGGGATAACAGCCACCAGATCTCAGATACTGTTTGGCAACCCGCCGCAATCCTTCCACCTGCTCGGGCGTCAGGACATCCCTGATGACGGTATAGCCATCAGAGCTCAAATCCTTCTGCAGTTGGTTGGCAGTACCAGGCACCTCTGGAGGCTCTCCGGTAGGTACCGGCAATTCGCCTGCTGAACTCGCCATTGCCTCTCTTTAGGCTTTATCGCCGGGCTCAAACCTCCCCAGCTTTTGTCGCGCTAAAAGAACTGTCTGCTGTGGCCCAGTGAGGGTCAAAACAGCCCTTTTCGGGGTAACGCTTATCCAAAAGATCAATGGGGCATACCCGGCGGATACGTTCTTACTTCCAATATTGTAATGCATTTCTATGCGCGACGCAGAAATGTGAAGTGTTTCTACGCCCAATAGCTGGATGTGAAAGTCTAGAGGCAGGCGCCTTGCCAGCATATTCTGTCAACCGTTCAGTTGGCAAAAGCCGTAGGTAAAGCGTAGGTCATGAGAAATTCACCAGCAGACAGAAACCAAACTCCAGACCTTTATCCAAAGGGGACCCTGGAGTGGACGAATGTCCTTGGTGTTCGAGTTTCGGCAGTCAATCTCAAAAGCGCGACCGGACTGATTGAAAAGGCGATTGAAGACGGCAGGAAAGAATATGTCTGCGTTCGCGACGCGCACGGTGTCGTGCGGTGTCAGAAAGACTCGGAGCTTCGGTCCATACACAATCGTGCATTCCTCGTAACCCCCGACGGTATGCCGTTGGTATGGGCGCTGAAGCGCGCTGGCCATGTGGAAAGCGACAGGGTCTACGGACCGGATCTAATGTTGGCTGTTTTCGAAGCCGGTAGATCCAAGGGCTTGCGTCACTTCCTTTATGGCGCGACGGCCGAGACGCTGGATCAGCTGCAGGCTCGGCTTATCGCAAAATTCCCGGAAGCACGGATAGTCGACTCCTACGCGCCGCCTTTTCGAGAACTCTCGCTGCAAGAGGAAAGGGATATTGCTGACCGGATCAATCGGTCAGGCGCGGATATCATTTGGGTCGGACTGAGCAGTCCCAAACAGGAGCTTTGGATGGCGCGCATGCGCGATCATCTGGAAGCTTCGGTTCTCATCGGAGTGGGCGCTGCCTTCGACTTTCATGCCGGCCTCAAACGCCAGGCTCCAAGGGTCATTCAAAGAAGCGGCTTCGAATGGGCGTTTCGCCTTCTATGTGAGCCGCGACGGTTGTGGCGGCGCTATGCGCTCGTCGTGCCGACCTTCATCTCACTGACTGTCTTTCAGAGGCTGGGGCTTCGGACGTTTCCGATCGAGGACTCTGTTTCTGGATCGGGTGCGTCAGGACAAAGGCCGTAGAGGAGTAAACCACCATGTCCTTACTTGCGCCGTCAGCAATGACATCGGGTCCGTCGAAGGTCGCCACCACAAATGACGCGGCATCGCGGGCAGCTTCGGCAAGCTCTGTTCCACCCATAACAGTTGTTAGGACAGCCGATCCCCTGAGGAAGTCAGAGCTGAATATGCCGCTTGCGCTCCGGCGCCGATTTCCTCGACTTGCAACATCGTCACTCTTGGTTGCCGGCGACGTTGCGGCCTATCTGATTGTCTATCTTGCTCTCCTTTCCATCCTTCCCGATGGTTCGGCGGGCACGATATTGGAACGTGCTTTCGCCCTCGCAGCATTGGCGACGATCGTTCTCTATGCATCGGCCGGCCTCTATCCCGGGTATCGGCTTCATGACCACGAACACCTGCGGCGCCGCACGATAGCCGCCTTCAAGGTGGCTGTCCTCGCGGCGCTCGGAGCAATTCTTCTGCCGGAAGGGGGGCGACTGCTGCTTTCCGTCATCGGTTTCCTCGGCCTCGGGCTGATTGTTCAGCCTGTTACGCATTGGCTCGCACGAGGCCTGTGCCGGAGACTTGGAATTTGGGGGGAGCGGGCGGTGATCATAGGCGGCCGCAATCTTACCCCTACGCTCACGGCGCATTTCAAGGATCATTGGCAGTACGGCATAAGGCCAGAACCCTTTTTCCCCGATGCGTCGGAAACATCACCTGACAGCGCACCATCCATTGCCCTGATTGCCGGTGACACAGGCTCGCTTATCGCCGATCTGGCGGCAATGCGCCAAAAGTTCGCCGAAGTCATTCTCCTGTCCGATACGCCGAACCTCAAGATAAACGGGTTGCGACCTGCCGATGTCGGCGGAGAGATCGGTATTCGTGTCGCCTCCAGCGGGAGCTCGGCAAGCTCGGACCTGATCCGTCGGGTCATCGATCTCGCAATCGCCATCCCAGCAACGATCGTGATCGCACCCTTCATTATGGTTGCCGCAGCCGCGATCTACGCCATCGATCCAGGGCCCGTCTTCTTCAGGCACACGAGGGAGGGTCTGTCCGGCAAGCCCGTGCACGTCCTGAAACTGCGAACGATGTATAGAGATGCAGAACAGCGCCTCGAGGCATTGTTCCGGGAAAACCCTGCTATGCGCGTCGAGTGGCTGACGCACTTCAAGCTCAAAGAGGATCCACGCGTCTTGCCTGTGATCGGGCATCTGCTTCGCTCGACGAGTTTCGACGAACTCCCGCAGCTGGTGAACATCATTGCAGGGGAAATGGCCTTCGTCGGACCGCGGCCGTTCCCGGAGTATCACCTCCTGGCGATGGACAGTGAGTTTCGAAACAAGCGCCGCTCTGTAACGCCGGGACTGACCGGTCTCTGGCAGATATCCGAACGCAGCAGCGCGGATCTCGAACTGCAGCAGCAACTCGACGAGTTCTATATCGACAATCGGTCCCTGTGGTTCGATTGGCACATTCTTCTCAGCACAATCCCTGCGGTCTTCAAACGCAGGGGAGCCTACTGACCTGACCCCTCGCTCTGCGAGGCAAACATCAACAACGGAGCATTTCAATGCACGGACACAAGCGAATTATGGTTACGGGCGGCACCGGATTCCTGGGATCGTTCCTGTGCGAGCGACTTTTGCGAGAAGGCAATGACGTCCTCTGCGTGGACAATTATTACACCGGTTCGCGCGACAACGTGTTGCATCTTCTTGATGATCCTCGCTTTGAGATCCTTCGCCACGACATTACCTTCCCGCTTTATGTAGAGGTTGATGAGATCTACAACCTCGCCTGCCCGGCATCTCCAGTCCATTATCAGTTCGATCCCGTTCAGACGATCAAGACCAATGTGCACGGGGCCATCAACATGCTCGGTCTTGCCAAACGCACCAAGGCGAAGATTTTCCAGGCTTCCACGAGCGAGGTTTACGGCGACCCGGCAGTCCATCCTCAACCCGAGGAGTATCGAGGCAGCGTCAATCCGATCGGTCCCCGTGCCTGCTACGACGAAGGCAAGCGGTGCGCCGAAACACTGTTCTTCGATTACCACCGCCAATATGGCGTGGAAATTCGCGTAGCGCGAATTTTCAACACCTACGGGCCGCGCATGCAGACCAATGACGGCCGCGTCGTCTCCAACTTCATCGTTCAGGCGCTTCAAAACGAGCCGATCACCATCTTCGGGAATGGCACGCAGACGCGCTCCTTCTGCTATGTGGACGATCTGATCGAGGGCTTCATCCGCCTGATGGGCGCGCCGGCCGGGGTTACCGGACCGATCAATCTCGGCAATCCAGGCGAGTTCCAGGTTCGGGAGCTGGCCGAAATGGTCATAGAAATGACGGGGTCGAGGTCAGGCATTGTCTTTAAGCCTCTGCCGGTCGACGATCCGACGCAGCGTAAACCTGACATCAGCCGCGCAAAGCAAGAACTGGGCTGGCAGCCGACGGTGAGCCTGCGTGAGGGGCTTGAGAGAACGATCGCCTATTTCGAGTGGAAGCTCTCCGGGGGATCGCGGAACATGCCTGGCGTCAGGCCTGCGCAAACGGCTTATACGCATCTGCCTATTCCGGCGATCGGCCTTCCTGTTTCGGAAGCGACGCGATAGGAACATGAATAGCATCGGCAATCATCGCAAACCGAGGCTCGTTTTCTTTCAATGGGATCATCAACCCAATGCGAAAGCAGCCGGTTACCTGCTGCTGCACATGCAGCAGCAGGTCAAGTGCCTCAGCACACACTTTGATGTCGTCGTCGTCAATCACGACTGCGACTACGCAGAGATATGTGAGAGATACGAGCCGGATCTGACGCTGTTTGAGAGCGGCTATCGGTCGCACGGATCAAGACGGATAAGCATCACCAATACCAATGCTTATGTCGGCGTTCCGAAGCTTGGCCTTCATAACGCGGATCCATGGTGCGATCGGCGCAGCGGCTTTCTTTCCGATATGGAGCAATGGGGCATCGAGACATATTTCTCGATTGCGACCTTGGCTCCGGAATATATGCCGGAACTAAAGGACAACCTGTTCGTCTGGCCAAATTTCATCGATCCGGAAGTCTTTCAAGACTATCACCAGCACAAGGTCATACCGGTCACGCTCACGGGCCAGGTCAATGGCCTTTACCCCTGGCGGCAGAAGGTCTTTCCGATAATCCGCGATCGATATCCCTGCCTGGTTTCGCCGCAACATAGTTATGAGAGCAAGCTTGCCTCCCAGCTGCTGTCGGGAGAGGCCTATGCCCGCGCGCTCAACGCGAGCCTCGTCGTACCGGCATGCGGCACCATGGCCGGCGAGGTGGTGCGAAAGCATTTTGAGATCCCGGCGGCGAATTCCTGTCTCGTGACAGAACGGACGGCAGCACTGCAGGCGGCTGGCTTTGCCGACATGGAAAATTGTGTCTTTGCCGACCACCACGACGTGATTGAACGATTGGAATATCTCTTTGCCCACCCTGGCGAGATCCAGCGTATTTCGACGGCGGGCTATAATCTGGTCCATTCTCGCCACACTCTGAATCACAGGCCGCAAATATATCAATGGTTTATGCTGAATGGGGGCCTGCAATCCGGGGAAAAGATCATTCAGTCCGGGCCTTTCGGCGACCTCATAAAAGTTGAACGCGTCTCTGAGCAAGCAAGCATCCAAGTCGCCGCAATGGCAAGCGACCGCGCTTTGTTGAAGCAAGGCAATCTGCTCCTTGAGCAGGGCAACGTGGAGGAGGCCAAGGACTGCTACGCGCGCTGCTTGGAGTATGTATCCTACCTTCCTGAAGCCAAGTTCGGTCTCGCTCTTTGTGCCCTTTATGAGGGTAATGCCGATCGCGCCTACGAGCTTCTGTTGAACTTGGTCAAGGTGACGATGATCGACTACGGGGCGGCTGACCCGGATCCGGTCGAATGGGCGTATTTTCTCCTCGCATTGGCCTGTAAAGGCCAGCTCGCGCAAGCGCGAAGGTTGCAAGACTTTTATCCGTCTCTGTCCCACGACGAACTCAGGCGCGCGCGCTTCGTCCTCGCTCAAGGAAGCCAGCAAGAGAATCGGCTTATCTCCGAAGGATCCGGCACGAGCCGAAAAAGCATTCACCAGCTTCCCATACGAAGCGATCCCGAATGGCTTGGATATTTCGCCGATATTCTCGATCGCTGTCAGCAGCCGAATCTTGCGAACGCTCTTCGTCACGGTCCCTCCGCAGATGGGGGATCGGGCGAACGTACAGCATCTCGACATTTCAGACCTGGTATCGGCTGGCGCCAGAGGTTGTACTCGGGCGTTGATGACCTGATCACCATACTGCGCTTGAACCAATTGCGGCCGAATGTGCCGCCAATGCCTGAGTTCCGATATTTTTGGCATCTTGCAAAGGGTCTGGTTCCCCGTTCGCAGAGAAGCCCGCTGCGCAGGATCCGAACGGCGCTACTTTCCAGACATGCTTCATGAGTGCCGGCGCCGCTTAAGGGTGTCCTTCGCTGAATAATCGAGAAGGACGAGTTTTAGCAGACCGCCAATCCCCGGGACTGCAGCCGGGTGTCCAGTTCATGCCGAGCGATAGACTTTGTAAGACCTGAGCGGAAAACTATGGTGGGCAACTGCGTGTGGGGCAGAGCCGGAAGTGACGGTAAACATGGTGGGGCTTGGGCAAGCTGAACGGATCACATCCGAGCTCAGGTGCTCAGGCGCAAACGTTGGGCTCGGTGGTGCAATTCTCTGCATCCACCGAGGCCGATTTTAAGGAAGGCTGTGCTAGTGATGTGACGGAACAGTTGTCCGTCCGACAGCGTCGATCCTGTCTCTGCTTGTCTCGCGGGAAGTAATACTGTCGAAGAGATCGTTGATCTTGAATACGACCTCTGTTCTGTTCGTCGCCTTGACCTTTTTCATGATGTTGCGAACATGCACTTTGACGGTGCTTTCTCGCAGATTGAGCTCATAGGCGATGATCTTGTTCGCCTTTCCTCGGCGGAGCGCCTCTACGACTTCGGCCTGACGGTCCGTGAACATGCCGGCCAGCGGTCGAGCGGTCGAGTTGCTGGACTCCAGCAGGTGACGCATGGCGAATAGTGTGCTTGCAGGCACAAAGACGCCGCCCGCAACGGACAGCGCGATGAGTTCCATGCACACGCTGACGCTCACTGAGGCAGGTATGTAGCCCTTGGCTCCATATTCGAGTGCCTTGACGATTTGGTTGAAATCGTCGCTATCGGCCAGCACGATGACCGGTATCGTCCCGAATTCCGACGAAAGGCTTCTGATTTGTCCTGAAACGGCAGGTTCATCGATTTTTTTTCCGCCAATGTTCAAGAGAATTGCCGAAAGCGGCGGATATTCGTCGCGTCTCTGCTTCCACTCTTCAATCTCTCCAAATGCCAGGACATGTAGATCCGTCTTGTGGGCGGCCATGCACTGCGCAAGGCATTGCCGATCAAGTTCACGGTTATCGAGGATCACGAGAGAATGCTTTGGCTTTGACGGCGAGATCGATGCCGTCGAATTATTCTCTATCTTAAGTGGCAGAGTAACATTTTCCTGCCTTAGGTCTAGATTTGGTATAAGCGCTGAATTCACTGCTTCATCCTCCCCAGCCGAGTTTTCACTACGCCCCAACAACAACCGAACACTCAAGCCCTTCAGATATGAGGGTTTGGAAGCACTAAAGTGGGAATTAAATACCACAGTTTCAGCGATCTCAAACTAGCTAATATAGGCTAAAGACGAACATTAGTTCCATCGCAAGATGTAAATTGGTCCTAATTCTTGGTATGGACCTATGCGATACTAGGCCAATCGCCGAGTAGTTAATTGCGTTGTCCCCCAGTTACCAATCGAGTCGCTAAACGCATGAAATCAATATGGCCCGTGGCGTACGCTCGAGCCGAATTCGAGCTTGCTCCACCACCAATGTTGATTGTGGGCTATGAATTTTGGGGTACGTCGTCATAAGTAGATACGCCTTTAGGTGAATAAGCTTAGACGTTTTGTTTCTTTACTCAGAAGACGAAAACAATTCTCTTTGAGGGGCAAGAAATATTTGTCCTGTCTAGATGAAATCTTTGGCGCAATCAGTGGGTTTCCGGTTTCATCTATAAATCAGGATTTGTTGAAGAGTAGGGGTGCATGCGTATGATTGCATCGAACGTCAAGCTGGATGACAGCAGCGTCATCCATCATCGAGATCTTGTGAATCTCTACGGCTGCACGATCGGCGCGCGAACGCGCATCGGCACCTTCGTTGAAATCCAGAAAAACGTCGTCGTCGGCAAAGACTGCAAGATCTCCAGCCATTCCTTCCTCTGTGAAGGCGTGACGCTGGAAGACGGCGTTTTCATCGGCCACGGGGTCATGTTTACCAACGACATATATCCGCGTGCCGCCAATCCGGATGGCAGTCTGCAAACGGAGGCCGACTGGGTTGTCGTCCCGACACTGGTCAGGCGCCACGCGTCGATCGGTAGCAACGCTACCATCCTGCCTGGCGTGACCATCGGAGAGGCCGCACAGGTCGGCGCCGGAGCGGTTGTAACAAGGGACGTGCCCGATGGCGCGATTGTTGCCGGCGTTCCGGCAAGGGTGATCGGTCGCGTCAATGACGGTCCAGTTGACATAATTGCGTTGGGAGGAGTGCGATGATCGGTATCGCCGTTGTTGGCTATGGGTATTGGGGCCCAAATCTGGTTCGTAACATTTCGGAAGCGGCCGGCGCGCAGCTGATTTCAGTCTGCGATCTCAATGTCGAGCGGTTGGCGGCCGTTAGAGGCCGTTATCCCGCAGTCACGATCACCGATGATTTCGAGGAAGTCCTGCGCGATCCGCGAGTGGATGCGATCGCCATCGCGACGCCCGTCTCGACCCATTTCAAGCTCGCAATGCAGGCCATGATGGCCGGAAAACATGTCTTTGTCGAAAAACCGATGGCATCGACGACGGAAGAAGCCTTGCGGATGGTCGAAGAGGCTGCGCGCCGGCGGCTCGTGCTGGCCGTGGACCATACGTTCGTCCACACAGGAGCCGTCCGCAAAATGCGCGAACTGGTCGAAAGCGGCCTGGGCGACATGTATTATTACGACTCCGTTCGGGTCAATCTGGGCCTCTTCCAGCATGATGTCAGCGTCATCTGGGACCTCGCAGTGCATGATCTCTCCATCCTCGACCATGTCCTGCAGGAACGGCCGGTGGCCGTGTCGGCGACTGGCATGAGCCATGTGCTCGGTGAGCCGGAGAATATCGCCTACCTAACGCTCTTCTTCGAGAGCAAGCTCATCGCACATATCCACGTCAATTGGCTGGCCCCTGTCAAAGTCCGCCGCACGCTGATCGGCGGCAGCAATAAGATGATCGTCTATGACGACCTGGAGCCAAGCGAAAAGATCAAGGTCTATGACAAGGGCATCACTATGTGCCCCAATTCTGATGCCTATGGCGAGAAGGTGCATCAGATGCTGGTCGGCTACCGCAGCGGCGATATGTGGGCGCCTAAGCTCGATATGACCGAGGCATTGAAGCGCGAGCTGGATCAGTTCGTCGAGTGCATCGAGCAAAATTCACGGCCGATTACGGACGGTCATGCCGGGCTGCGTGTCGTTCGCGTCCTTGAAGCAGCAAGCCGGTCGCTCGCCCAGCGCGGCCGTATCATTGAGCTCGAAGAGGCGAGGCGCATTGCATGATCCCGTTCCTGGACCTGAAGGCACAATATCAATCGATCAAGAGCGAGATAGACGCTGCGGTTCTCGGCGTCCTCGCCTCGGGGCAATACATACTGGGCGAAGAGGTTGCCCGTCTCGAGCAGGAATTCGCTGACTATTGCAACGTCAAGCATGCGATCGCCGTCAATACCGGAACGAGCGCTCTGCATCTGTCCCTGCTTGCCGCGGGCGTCGGCCCCGGAGATGAAGTCATTACCGTGCCGTTTACCTTTGTCGCGACCGTGTCGGCGATCTGCTACACGGGCGCAACACCCGTATTCGTCGATGTAGAGCCTGTGACGCTCACAATGGATCCGGCTCAGCTCGAGGCGAAGATCACTTCCCGAACAAAGGCGATCATTCCTGTCCATCTCTATGGCCAGATGGCCGATATGGATGGGATCATGGCAATCGCTGACCACCATCGAATCCCGGTCATTGAGGATGCCTGCCAGGCACATGGCGCGCGGTACAAAGGCGCGCGCGCCGGCAGCATCGGCGTCTCTGGCTGCTTCAGCTTCTATCCGGGCAAGAATCTCGGCGCTTGCGGCGAGGGCGGGATTGTCGTCACGAACAGCGACGATCAGGCCAAGACGATGCGCATGCTGCGCGATTGGGGTCAGGAGCAGCGCTATCATCATCTGCTGAAAGGCTTCAATTATCGCATGGACGCGATTCAAGGTGCGATCCTGCGCATCAAGCTGCGGCACCTCGAAGCCTGGACAGAAGCACGTCGCTCTCATGGCCGCCGCTACTCCTCGCTGCTTGCGGGTTCGTCACACCTGAAGACGCCTGTCGAGGTCGCCGACCGCCGGCATGTGTATCACGTCTACGCTATCAGAAGCCGCGATCGCGACGGCCTTCAGCGTATGCTCACAGCGGAAGGTATTCCGTCGGGCTTGCACTATCCGATCCCCGTTCATCTGCAGAAGGCTCATGCCGACCTTGGTTACCAAGTCGGCGACTTCCCTGTCTCGGAGGCCGCCGCACGCGAGGTTCTCTCCTTGCCGATCTATCCCGAAATGCCCGTACAGCACGTCGATCAGGTCGCCGCAGCGCTGGAGTATGCCTATGTCAGCTAGTCGTGGAGGCGAGGCGCGCGTCGTGCAGGCCGTTCACGGCCGCAGCCAGAAGCCGGCAGATCCCGCCTATCAGGCCGGGCTCGCCGAAGAGCTCAAGCAATCGTATGGACGGGCCGGTCTGATCGAACTCTACGGCCGCTTTGCAGCTGGCGACGGCGTCGTAGACAGCCTGATGCGGAAAGCCATCTGGCAGGCGATTGCGCGAAGCTGCGGTACAGGATTGCAGGTCGCAGGCGGTGCCGGTTTCAAGCATCCGGAAACGTTCGAAATCGGCAATGGGGTATTCATCGGCGCTCAAGCCTATATCCAGGGCCGTTACGATGGCACTTGCGTAATCGGTGATAATGTCTGGATTGGGCCGATGGCCTACTTCGACGCGCGCAACCTGGTGATCGAGGAATCTGTCGGCTGGGGGCCTGGCGCCAAGGTACTTGGTTCGACCCACACGGCATTGCCCGTGGATGTTCCTATCATTCGCACGGATCTCGAAATCAAGCCGGTCCACATCGGCGCCTGGGCCGATATCGGTACCAACGCCACAATTCTTCCCGGCGTGCGCATCGGGAAGGGGGCGATCGTCGGTGCAGGCGCCGTCGTCGTCTCCGATGTCGAGCCATTCTCAGTCGTCGCCGGCGTGCCCGCGAAATTCATACGCTGGCGCACGGATGCCGATCCTGTGCTGAATATATCGCGTGAGGGAAGATCATGAGAAATAAGCGGGTACTCATTACCGGTGGAGCCGGCCTGATCGGGTCGCATATCGCCGATCTCGTCGCATTGGAAAAGCCGCGGGAGATCATCGTCCTCGACAATTTCGTGCGCGGACGCCGGGACAATCTCAGCACGGCAATAGCCAGCGGGTCCGTTAACATCATTGAGGGCGATATCCGCGACAGAGCGCTTCTGGCAAAGACCTTCGAGGGCGTCGACATCGTCTTTCACCAAGCGGCTATCCGCATCACGCAATGTGCTGAAGAGCCCCGGCTTGCCTTCGAAGTTCTGGCCGAAGGCACGTTCAATGTCCTTGAAGCTGCCGTCAAGGCAGGCGTGTCAAAGGTTGTCGCGGCCTCCTCGGCGTCCGTGCTGGGGCTCGCCGAGAGCTTTCCGACGACGGAGCAGCATCATCCCTACAATAACAGGACGATCTATGGTGCGGCCAAGACGTTCAACGAGGGGCTGTTGCGCAGCTTCGCGGAAATGTATGGCTTGCGCTACGTAGCGCTGCGTTATTTCAACGTCTACGGGCCGCGCATGGATGTTTATGGCGCCTATACCGAAGTGCTGATCCGTTGGATGGAGCGCCTTGCGGCTGGAATGCCGCCCCTCATCTATGGAGACGGTAGCCAGACGATGGACTTCGTCGACGCACGCGATATCGCCCGGGCAAACATGCTGGCAGCGAAGAGCGACGTCACGGACGAGGTGTTCAATGTCGCGAGCGGCAGGGAAATAAGCCTGCTGGAACTCGCGCAGATGCTGAGCAACATCATGGGATCCTCGCTTGAGCCGCAGCACAAGGAGGCGCGCGCCGTCAACGGTGTCACCCGTCGTCTTGCCGATATCAGCAAGGCCGAAAGGCTCCTGGGCTTCAAGGCGGAGATATCGATGGAGCAGGGGCTTCGTGACCTCGTCGCATGGTGGCAGTCGAAGACTGCTGCGGCAGGAGGCCAGGCCGCATGAGCCCGCTGCTATCTACAATTCCCGTCGCAAAGCCCGTCCTCGGAGAGGAGGAGGCTGAGGCCGCGCGCCGCGTCATACTATCGGGATGGGTGACGCAGGGGCCGGAAGTCGCGGCCTTTGAGAAGGAATTCGCGGCCTACGTTGGCGCCGAGCACGCTTGCGCCGTTTCCAACTGCACGACGGCGCTTCATCTCGCCTTGATGGCGGTCGGCGTCAGTGCCGGCGACGAAGTCATTACGGTCAGCCATTCGTTTATCGCGACCGCGAACGCTGTTCGATACTGCAATGCAGTGCCTGTTTTCGTCGATATCGAGCCGGATGGTTACAATATCGATCCTAGCCTGATCGAGACGGCAATCACGCCGCGCACCAAGGCGATCCTGTGCGTGCATCAGCTTGGCATGCCTTGCGACCTCCGCACGATCGTGGAGATCGCCAAGCGTCATTCGATTCCGGTTATCGAAGATGCGGCCTGCGCGACGGGAAGCGAAATCCTATGGGACGGGCGTTGGGAAAAGATCGGCAAGCCGCATGGCGACATTGCCTGCTTCTCCTTCCATCCCCGCAAGGTTGTCACGACCGGTGATGGCGGCATGTTGACCACGGCCAATCCCGATTACGACCGGAAATTCCGGCTTTGGCGTCAGCATGGAATGAGCGTCACCGATACCGTCCGGCACGGTTCGAAGCAGGTTATCTTCGAGGATTACGACGAGCTGGGCTACAATTACCGCATGACCGACCTTCAGGCTGCCGTCGGACGGGAGCAATTGCGGCGGCTGCCGGGACTGATTTCGCAGCGGCGGCGATTTGCCGAACAGTATTGCGAGCGGCTGTCCACGATCCCCGGTCTGTCGATCCCGACCGAACCCCGCTGGGCTCGCAGCAATTGGCAAAGCTTTTGTGTGCGATTGTCTGACGAAATCGACCAACGGGCGGTCATGCAGGTCCTGCTCGATCAAGGGATATCGACCCGACGCGGTGTGATGAACATCCATCTGGAAGGCGCCTATGCCGATCAGGGCTCCCATCGCGCTGCCACCAGCCTGACGCGAAGCATCTCAGCGCAGCAGCAAACCGTCATCCTGCCGCTTTATGCCCAGATGACGGAGCTCGACATCATCGGGGTCGTCGAGGCGTTGCGTCAGGCCCTTGCCGAGGTCAGCACCGGCCGCGTCGTCCGTCAGCCCGAACAGCACGTCGTGCCCGCCTGAAGTGATACCTGCATACCGCGGGAAATGGATAGCGCATCAGAAGGAGCGTGCATCATCTGATGCGCGCTTTTCTTATGCGGATTTCGTGATCCATCCTCTGACAATTGCGGGTACCGACTCCGGTGGAAGCAGTTCGACCAACATGCGTAGCGAGTAAAGCCCGCTCGCAGCCACGGCGACGCAGCCAATCACCATCGCCGACCATGGCGGCAAGATCAAAAAGGCCGCGAATACCAATCCCGACGTCGGCAGGAACAGAAGCGCGTGCCTCCGGTTGGCGGGCGACCAGCGAAAGCCGGTAAACCGGCGGACGATGACGTAAATCAGGATACTGTGCCAGACGTATAGGCCGAAAAAAGCCATGCCGGCCCCTGGCGTGCCAAATTTTGACACAAAGAGCCATGCCAGCCCCACATGCACCAGCGTTGCTGCGACCTCCGTCCAGAAGAAGATCGTCTGCGCACCCTTCGCCAAGACGATGAAACCCATCGGCCAGGCGACGATCCTGAGCATCATTCCAAGGCAGATCCACCGCAGAAGCTCCACGGCGCCATGAAACTCCGAAGAATAGAACAAACTCATCACGAGCGGTGCGAGGATCAAGGTGGCGAGCAGACCAGGCCCGGCCAGTAGCAGGCTTATTTCCGCCTGCTCGTTGACCAGCCGATTACACTCGGCATTGTTGTCTGCGGCTGCAGTCAAGCGCGGATAGAAGTCCGTGCTCATCGCCTGCAGGATAAAACCGGCATAGAGCCCGCCAAGCGCCCAAGCCGCCTGATACAATCCAGCCGCGGCAACGCCCCCCTCCTTCAGCACGATGATGCGGATGGCGTATGCCGCCCCGAAGGTCAGAAGCCCGCTTGCCATGAACGCGAAGCCGAGCCGGAGCAGAGCGGTCGCTTCCTGGCCGAACTGGCGCGCCGACATTGCTGGGCGATGCGTGGAGATTCGTCGGCTGTACCACCAGGTGGGAAGAATTGAAGCAGCCGCGACCACGACCAGGGACGGCCCGATGGCCTGTGCGCCAAACAGATAGATCAGCGGGATGCTGACCACGGTTCCGAAGAGCCCCGAGAGCACGTTGATGACGGCAAGGCTTCCGATGTTCCGCATTCCCTGAATCAATGCGGTTTGTCCGGCGGAGACCACCCGAAAAAATACGGCTAGAGAGAGGAGTGCGATCCCTGCTGCATGCTGGGAGTCGCCAAAGGTGAAATTCGAGACCGGAAAGGCCAGTGCGGCAAGCAAGAGCGCACCAAGAAGGCCGAGTACCATCGATATGCGCCTGAGCGCGGTCGCCGATCGTGCGATCCTGTCTGCGTCGCTGGTGCCGGCAGCTTCGGCGATCTGGCGCACGCCGCTGCTACTCACGCCCAGACCAGCAATCGCTTGGGCCATATCGATGATCGATCCATAGAGGCCGATAAGTCCCACGCCTTCCGGCCCGAGCAGGACTGCCAGAGCTTTGTTTCTGATGATGCTGAGCGCGACGTTTATCAACGAGGAGCCGCCCATCAGCATCGTCGATTTGAGAATCTGGGTATAGGTCTGGCCACGAGGAGGTATCATGCGCAAGGTCATTAGATATCCCTGGCCATAGGCTGGCAGCAAAGTTGTTGGTTGCAACACATGCTTTCGCCGGTCACTGGCTGGCCCGATCCGCAAGCGCTTGAGGTTGTTCGGAAGACTCGGCGGAGTCAGGATCGGACGAGCCTTCCAAAATATGAGGTTGGACCACTCTCACCACATCACCGGGCTCCAACGCCGTCGTTTCCGAGGCCGGGAATTGTTTGATCTGTCCGTCATTCCGCCGGCTTACGGTAAAGGTAAGCGGGAGTTCATCGCCAGGGTTTTTAGCGTCGGCGCTAGTGGCGAGCCCCTCGATGAGCAGCTTCTGCGTCAGTTCCCGTTTCATTTTGAGCTGATCGAGATTTGCCCGTTCGGACTGCGCTTCGGTTGCGATTTCGCTTCGGCGCGTATCAGCAAGCCCCTCGAGATTCCGTGTTGTCTCGCTGATGGCCTGACGGCCCCGCATGATCGCAGTGACGAGGTCGAGCTTGTCAGCGCGATAGGTCGTCAGCAGCCGTTGCAGGTCCATTTGCCGCGACGAGAGCGTAAGGCCCTTCTCGACGAGCGTCTTAACGCTGACCAGTTGGTCCTCGACGGATTTGATATTTTCGTCTGCCCCCGCTTGCTTTTCTTCCAACGTCGAAATTTCGGTATTCAGAAGGTCACGCAGTTCCACGAGTGCCTTTGACTGTCTCTCCAGCGCACTCGCTCGAGCCCGGAAAATGACCCGTTCCTCGTTATAGATCCCCGCCGCATATTGCTGGTCGCTGCCATCCGTCCGGTCGAAGGTTATCTCTTTTGCTCCGTCCATCTCCGCCTGGAGCCGCGACAGCTTTGCGGCGCTGCGCAAAATCGAGTGATCGGTTTCGCGTAATTCGCCTGCGAGCCTGATCGACTGCGTTTGTTGCTCGCCTTTGGCGCGGAGCGGGCCGCCGCCCATTGCGAGCGATTGCAGGACGGTAAGGCCGGGGCGGAATTTATACTCTCCCGGCTTGGCTACGTCTCCCACGACATAGATCGGCGGATATTCGAGAATTTCGATCATCACCACAGGTGCCTGCATCAGTCCGATCTTTTCCTGCAGACGCGTGGCAATCTGGTTTGCGAGGCCGGCATTATCAAGCTTGCCGACGGGAAGGGCTCCAAGGAAGGGCAAAAAGACTGCGCCCTCATCCGAGACGGTGTATTCGCCGCCGATCGCATCCCATCGTTCAAACTGGCCTTTGGATGGCATCCACTGGGCAATCGTCAGACGGATTTTCGTTTGAGGAGCAAAGGGAGTGTCGTCGGCGAGAGCCGGTGACACAGGCCCGGCAAGAAGGACGAGAGCACTGATGGCAAACGCCGCACGAAAGAAGATGTGAGGAACGCGGTACGATAACTTCATCTACGTGTCCAGCCTGCAAAGCATCCTTAAGCGGATACAAGTTCAATGCCTTAGGCGTTGCGCGGACGACGGACGCAGAGTCCAGCGCCGCAACACCAGTGTGCAGTCTGACGGAGCCTTGAGGAAGATGGAGGTCGGCTGCTTCACTTCATCAATATTGATGAGGCGGAGTAGGGTGCTTTACCTCGATCGAGCAGGAACACATGTTTCCATTCCACGGACGTGTGCAAGGACGGCGGAGGTCGGAGGAGTTTCTCAGCGATCGATGTTATAAGCGGCGATCAGGTCGCATCACGTTCCATGCGCAGATTGGCGACGACGCGTCGGTTCTGTACCCTGCAGGAACGCTCCGTGCAGTCGCGGACTTCTCGGTCCTCGCCGTAACCCTTGGCCCACATCCGTTTCGGGTCCACGCCCCTCGAGGCCAGATAGGCCATTGCCGCGTCGGCGCGCTGTTGTGACAGCGTCTTCATCTTCGATGTTGAACCGGTATCGTCAGCAAATCCCTGCAGCTTGATCAGCCAGGCCGGATTTCTGTTGAGCCAGGCAGCCTGATTATCCAGCGTCGCCATGGCAACGGAATCGAGCTTGGCGGAATCTTGCGTGAAGTAGATTCGTCGGCCGACGTTGAGGATGAAGTCCTCTTCGCTGCCAGCCTTGACGTTTTCAAAACCGGGCGCGGGATCATTGGTCTGGCCAGTCAACGGCGCCGCGGGAGGCTCTTCCACGGAGGCGATATCCGTGGTGGTGCAGGCTGTGAGCGTCAAAAACATGGCCGCCGCGACGCAAAGGCGCCTCGCATATCCGATCCTAACAGACATCAAGTTGATCTTCCTCATTCGACAGGGGTTGCCTGGCTGACCTCGGCGGCTGGCGCCTGGTCGGCAATATGCGGCAAGACCTGTACCGCGGTGCCGATCGGGCAACGCTGGTAAAGATCGATGGCGTCTTCATTGAACATGCGGATACAGCCGCTGGAGGCATCTTTGCCGATGCTCCACGGCTCAAGTGTGCCGTGGAAGCGATAGCCTGTATCGACGCCGTCCCGGTGCAAGTACATGGCACGGGGCCCAAGTGGATTCTTTGGTGAGCCACCCGCCACGAATTCTGGCAGTTCGGGGTGGCGCTTGCGCATCTCCGGTGGCGGTGTCCAGCGCGGCCAAAGTGATTTGCTGTCGATCGTGGCGCGGCCGAACCATTTGAAGCCCTCGCGGCCGACGCCGACGCCGTAACGGATGGCCGTCTTGTTCTCCATGATCACGTAGAGAAAATGGTGCCGCGTATCGACAACTACGGTGCCGATTGGTTCGCTGCTGAAATATTTCACCACCTGGCGGTGCCATTGCCTGTCGATTTTGGCAAAGTTCGTTGCTCGGAACGTGACGCCATTATCGACAGCGGTACCAGCGAAATAGGACGCTGCCTGAGCAAAAGCCGGCCTTTGTACCGCGCCTGCCCCAAGTAACGCCAATCCGCCAGCCAGAATATTCCTGCGGGTCCACACCATCGGCCATATCCCCCTCAAAGCCAAGCAGCGCGGCGCCAGTAAATCAGATTTCTGATTTAGGACAATATAAAACTCTTCTCATCCCCCAAAAGATCGAGAACGAGTTGCTATTACGCCTGCAGCCTAAGTGCTTTGATGGTTATTGGGTGGAAAGGAGCTTACCGTGCGTTGGCCACCTAAAGTTCGCAGCGGTCTCGCGGCATAGATAATCTATAAGCCGGCTTCTGATTGCTACCAAGCCGTGCGCGCCGTACCCAGCGCGAAGGAGTGGGAGGAGGTGACGAGGGCGACATGAGCCTTGAGCGAAACGGCACAGTTTCCCGGATAAGAGAGATTGTGCTGGATCAGGTGCTTCAGAAGTTCGTCGACATTGCGCTTTTCAGTCAGCGGAAATGCCACAGTCATATGCGTTCCTCCAAAGAGCAAATTGACCTTCGGAGCGATTTAGGCGCGAATCCTTTTGCGCTGCAACAAGAAAATTTTAACGATAGAATTAAAATCGATTAGTTTCGTGAGGTGATTTTTAAAATCGTTTTAAATCCGCGACCGAATGTGGCGCAGCCCAAATCGGATTACTGCGACAAAATGCACGCAGCAGAATAAGACGTTGTTAACCATCCAGGTCCCAGATGGAGAGAGGTTTGAACGTTCTGCCTGAGGCGCGAGAATTCGGTCCGCAGCAGGACTTTGAATTCGCACATGTCCCCTTCGATGGCCGATGCAGACGAGTGGATTATGCGCTGGTGCGTTCTGTTCTCGGTGTGTGTCGATGTCGATCATTCATAGTATCAGCTTAAGAAGCGGTCGGCTGGTGAAGCTCACCTTCGAATCTGCTCCCTTCACGCGGGCCGCTCGCAAGACCGGAACGGCACGGCAAGCGAGAAGCCGCATCGTCACGCTCGCGAGTGCTCTCAGCATCGTCTACCTCGGAATGTTCGGCAAGCTCATCTATTATGGCCTTGCCGTCGATACGACGACATCGAGCATTCCGCCAAATCCGATCATGGCCTCCCGGCCAGATATTCTCGATCGCAATGGCGAACTTCTGGCGACCGATATCCGCACGGTTTCGATGTTTGCCGAGCCGAGCCATATGGTCGATGTGGATGAAGCGGTCGAGAAGCTCACACATCTTTTCCCGGAGCTTGACCAAAAAGCGCTCTATCGGAAGCTGTCCGACAAGCGTTCGCAATTCACGTGGCTGCGCCGCCAGCTGACGCCGAAGCAACAAAGCGACGTTCTGGCCCTCGGCCTTCCGGCCATCGGCTTCCGCCCGGAGGTGAAACGCTTCTATCCCGGAGGGCGCACGGCAGCCCACATCCTCGGCTATGTCGATATCGACAACAAGGGCATGGCCGGCATGGAGAAGTATCTCGACATGCAGGGTCTTTCGGATTTGGAATCCACCGGACTTGCGGTGCGCGAGAATCTGGAGCCGGTGCGCCTGTCGATCGACATCCGAGCGCAGAATGCGGTTCACGACGTCGTCACCGACGCTATCACCACATACAAGGGCAAGGCTGCCGGCGCCGTCATCCTCGACGTCCATACCGGCGAAGTGCTCGCCATGGCGTCCGCCCCCGATTTCGATCCGAATGATCCGCAGGCAACCGGCAGCGAAGGCTGGCTGAACCGCATGTCGAACGGTACGTTCGAAATGGGCTCGACCTTCAAGACCTTCTCGATGGCATTGGCGCTAGACAGTGGCACGGTGAAACTCTCCGACAGTTTCGACGCCACCGGACCGCTGCACTACGGCGGCTTCACCATCCACGACGACCATGACGTGCCGCGCCGCTGGCTGACCATTCCGGAAATCTTCCGCTATTCCTCCAATATCGGCACGGCGAGGATGATGGACCTAGTCGGTATGGATCGCCAGAAGGACTATCTCACCCGGTTCGGCCTGTTGACGAAGATGCAAACCGAACTGCCGGAGGTGAAGACGCCGACACAGCCGAAAGTGTGGAAGAAGATCAATTCGATTACGATCTCCTTCGGTCATGGCGTGGCAACCACACCGCTGCAGACCGCGGTTGCCGGTGCCGCCCTTGTCGATGGCGGTGAGCTCATAGAGCCGACCTTCCTGCCGCGTACGGCCGAAGAGGCAGCGAAGACCGAACAGCAGATCGTCAAGAAAAGCACCAGCGACACGATCCGTTATCTCTTCAAGCTCAACGGCGAACAAGGCTCCGGACGCACCGCCGACGTACCGGGCTTCCATGTCGGCGGCAAGACAGGCACAGCGAACAAGGTCGTGAATGGCCATTATTCGCACACGCTGAGCTTCAACGCCTATCTGGCGGCCTTCCCGATCGATGCGCCGAAATATGTGGTGCTGTCCTTCATAGACGAACCGCTGACCGGTCAGCACGGGCTGACATTCGCTACGAATACGGCAGCTCCGATGGTGCACGACATTATCAGCCGCGTCGCACCGATCCTGGGCGTCGAACCGGATTTCGGGCAGAACCTGCTGGCCTCATATTGAGGGCGACACCGGCATTCGCCGAATTTTCATCGCTCTGCGTCATCTGGACTACACACTTGCGGCCTACGCCATTGGGCGGAGGTTCTCGCCTCATGTCCAATCGAACGAACGTCACTGCAAAACGCCTCATGGATGCTTGCGAGCTGCTGCTTTGCGAGGCGCACGCCCTGGAAGAGCTGACAGCGCGCCGGATTGCGATCCAGGCGCAGGCGACGCCTTCGGCGATCGCCTATCATTTCGGATCCCAGGAGGAGCTGATCACGGCTGTTGCCGAACGCGTCTATCGCCGGTTAAACGCTGAGCGCCTCAGCTTGCTGCAGAAAGCCGTCGATCGGCGGGCGCCCAATCCTCCCGATATCGAAGAGGTGATAGCAGCTCTCGTCGGTCCATCGATCCGCTGGGCAACCGACCCGACGTCGAGCTATCCTGTGTTGTCGCACTTCACCTACATGGCCCATTCCCACCGTGACAGCGCGCCTCTCTACCGTCGCATCATCGAGGATGTCGAGCATCACCGCGCCTTCATCCCGCAATTGAAGCGGATCGCGCCCTGGCTCGACGAGGTGGATATCGGCTGGCGTCTGAACTGTGCGCTCGGCATTCGCTCACAGGTCACCCGCAGCCGGCAGAGAACTGAGGTTCTCACCAACCATCAGATGGATCTCGACAATCCCGATCTCGTCATCGCGCGAATGGTAGAGGTCATTGCGCCGATGTTCCGGCGGCCTTCCTGACATCAGCTGATCCGGTCCGAACGTGTTTCGAACAGCATTCTAAATCCGTCACGCCTGCGAAACACGCTCCCTCTATCGGTCCCTTAGGAGAACCGTCAGGGAGCCTTCCGATGCGCCGCGATACCACCTTCATTCATCTGACCGACCTGCACATCGGCACCGCCGATGATGACCATCTTTATAGCGATACGACCGAAACGCTCAGCCAGGTGCTCGATCTGGTCGCCACAGTCACGCCGAAGCCGCAATTCGTGATCGCCAGCGGTGATCTCACCAATCGCGGCGACGCGGAGAGCTTTCGCCGTCTGAAAGAAATCATGGATGCGCGGATCGATGTGCCCGTCATCTATGCGCTTGGCAATCACGACACGCGGCCCGGCTTCTACGAGGGCATGGGCATCGCGACGGATGATCCGGACGCCCCTTATGATCACGACGACGTCGTCGACGGCATTCACATCGTCACGATCGACTCCTCGACACCGGGCCTGATTGGCGGCACGATCGATCCGGAGCAATTTGACTGGCTGGCTTCGACGCTGGATACCCATTCCGACCTGCCAAAGCTCATCGTCGTTCATCATCCGCCGGCTCTGGGTGACGAACCCGATACAACCCATTGGCGCACCATTCATTTCCCACAGTCGGAACGGTTCCGCGAACTGCTCAAGGGCCGGAATATCGTCGGCATCCTCAGCGGCCACATCCATCACGACCGCGTCTCGGTCTGGCACGGCATCCCCGTCGTCGTCGGCACCGGCCAGCATGCTGCGACCGACATTCTGCGCACCGACATTTTGCGCATGGTGCGCGGCGCCTCTTTTGGTATCGGCACGATCCGCCCGTCCGGCCTCACTATGGCCTTCGTGCCGCTGCCGTCCGATCGCGCCGAACTCAACACCTATCCGCTTGAAATGCTGCTGGCGCGGGCTGTTCCCGTCGCCGCCGAATAAGTCCCAGGAGACAGACATGTTGCGCAGAACTGCATTGAAATTCACGGCAGCGCTCGCCGCCGTCTCGCTCTTACCTTTAGGTGCTTTTGCCGGAATGTCCGCATCCGTCGACAAGCCGGTGACGATCAGCTTCTACAACTACAATCTCGCCTCGGCGAGCGCCGGGGCCGATGCGACCAAGGAACTGATTGCCGGTTTTGAAAAGAAATTCCCCAACATCAAGGTCGAGACCATCGCCGTCCCGTCCAATGAGATCATGTCGCGCGTGCAGGCCGATATCGTCGCCGGCAAGCAGCCGGACGTGGCGCAATTGGTTTTCAGGGATCTGATCTATATTGCCAGCGACCTCGGCGCCAATGCCCTTGAAGATATGGTCGATGAGAACGAACTGAAGGATCAGGTTACCGGCATGATCCCGCAGGGGTTGGAGCTTGGCAAGGTCGACGGCAAGACCTATGGCCTTGCTTATACATTCTCGACGCCGATCCTTTTCTACAACGCCGACCTCTTCAAGCAGGCAGGCCTCGATCCGGACAAACCGCCCAGAACCTGGGATGATGTCAACGCTGCCGGCAAGGCAATCAGGGAAAAGACCGGCAAGAATGGCTTCTTCCCCGGCGCCTACGGCCCAACCGACGGCACCTTCGTCTATCAGTCGATCGTCATGTCGAATGGCGGCAGGGTGCGCGACGGCAACAAGCTGACTTTTGCCGACAAAGACGCGGCCGATGCCGTCAAGATGCTGCGTGGCATGGTCGACAGCGGCGCCCATGCCAAGATCGATCCGGCCAGCGCATCCGATACGTTTGCCGCCGGCAACATGGGCATGTTCCTCTATACGAGTGCCTTGCTTTCCAGCGTCAAGAAGTCAGCCCAGGGCAAATTCGACCTGCGCCTTGCGCCGATGCCTTCCTTCGGCGACAAGCCGACGGCACCGACCAATTCCGGCAGCGCCCTTTTCGTTTTCAGCAAGGATCCCGGCAAACAGCGCGCCTCCTATGAGCTCCTCAAATATCTGACGAGCAAGGAAGCCTACACGATCATCACCAGCAAGATCGGCTATCTGCCGCTGCGCCTCGATATCGTCGATGACCCCAACTACCTTGGCCCCTGGGTCAATGAGAACCCGATGTTCCGGGCCAACCTCGAACAGCTTGACCGCCTGACGGCCAATGTCGCCTTTCCCGGACCGAACTATCGCCAGGTCGAAAAGATGATGATGGACGGTGTTCGTGAAGCCGTCTTTGGAAACGGTGATCCGGTCGAAGCCCTGAAGGGTGCGCAGGAGCAGGGGCAGGACCTGATGCCGTAAACCTGCTTTGGAAGGTGAGGGGGCGGCGACACCTGCCGCCCTCTATGGGCAACCGATCGGAGCTTTCGCCAATGACGGATATCCAGGCAGAGGTGGTGGGTCCCGCCTCAACGAAACAGGCTACGGCACGAGCGCAGATCACCCGTGAACGCTTCACCATTTCACCCTGGCTATACCTGGCGCCCGCGCTCGTCCTGCTGATGGTTTGGACCTACGTGCCGCTCGCCGAGACATTTCGCCTATCTTTCTATCAGTGGAACATGCTGCCGACATCGCCGCAACGTTTTGTGGGGCTCGCGAATTACCAGCGGCTGCTGGCGCTGCCGGAAATGCGTAATGCCCTCTGGAACACGCTCTACTATACGATCGGCCTGTTTCCAATGTCGGTGATCATTCCCCTTTTCGTCGCAATCTGGACTCAGGATCTCGGAGGCCGCGCCCGAACGATTTATCGGGCGATGATCTTCGTGCCGATGATCATCGCGCCGGTTGTCGCAGCCATTCTATGGCGCTGGCTTCTGAACGAGGACCAGGGGCTCGTCACGCTCGCCCTTGAACGTCTCGGGCTTGGGCGCATCGGCTTCTTGACCGATCCTGCCTATGCCTTGCCGACGCTGACCTGGATCACCGGATGGAAGCTGATCGGCTTTTCGACCCTGCTGTTTTCTGCCGCGAATGCGGGGATCAACCCATCCTATATCGAAGCCGCGCGCATCGATGGCGCCGGCCGGCTTCGCATCATCTGCGATATCAGGCTGCCGTTGCTGTCGCCGACCATCCTGCTGCTCTCGATGATGACGGTGCTGTTCGGAGCGCAATGGAGCTTTGCCTATATCAACGTGCTGACCAATGGCGGTCCGCTCAAATCGACAACGAACATCTTCTATCTGCTTTGGGAATACGGCTTTCAAACGCTTTCGACCGGCTGGAGTTCGGCTGCAGGCATGATCGCCTTTGCCGGTTTCGCCGTGCTTGCGGCTCTCTGCATGTGGCTGACGAAGAGGATTGCCTTCTATGACAACTGAAGCCCTCCGCAATCACCGGCCGGGCCGATCGGCACCGTCCCGCGGGCTCCTCCGCAAGTTCGGCGTGCACGCCATCATGATCCTTCTTTCGCTCATCTCGATCTTTCCGGTCTACTGGATGATCGTTACGTCGCTGAGGCCGGAAAACGAGATGTTCTCGACGGCGCTCTGGCCGTCCGATCCGACGTTCGACAATTACCTGTTCGTGCTGACGCGCGTACCGATGCTGCAGATGCTCTTCAACACGGCCGTCGTCGCGGCCGCGACCGCCCTTCTGCAGGTGACTACGGGCATGCTGACCGCCTATGCGCTTGTGCAGTGGCGCATGCGGCTGTCGGCCGTTGTCCATGGTCTGATCGCCTTGTCCTGGCTGGTGCCGTTTCAGGTCACCATGATCCCGAACTACGTGCTCGCTTCCAGGCTTGGATTGCTCGATACGCTGACGGGGCTCGTCGTGCCGAACGCGGCACACGCCTTTGCCATCCTTCTGCTTTATCATGCCTTACGGGCTTTCCCGACCGAAGTGCTGGAAGCCGCGCGCATGGATGGGGCACGAAGCTTTCGCATTCTCTGGCAGGTCGTTATGCCGAATATGGGGGCGCCGATCGCCTCGCTTTCGATCATCGCCTTCATCTCCGCCTGGAACGAATATTTCTGGCCGCTCCTGCTGTCACGCAGACCCGAAAACTCTGTCGTGCAGATCGGCCTGCAGATGTTCATGACGCAGGAGGGCAATCTGTGGGGGCCGCTGATGGCGGCCGCGGCGCTCGCCAGCCTGCCGATCCTGCTGATCTATCTCGTTCTCCAGCGGCACGTCATCGAATCCTTCATGAAATCCGGAATCCGCTGATCATGCAAAATTATGAGAGACTTATCGCGCTCACCGGCGCCCGCAACGTGCGCGACCTTGGCGGTTATCCGGCCGGCAACGGTGGACTGACGCGCTGGCGCTCGGTCCTGCGCGGCGACGCTCTGCATGCGCTGAGCGCGGCCGATATCGAGGCACTGATCGCTCACGGGGTGACGACTGTGATCGATTTGCGCAACCCGCAGGAACTGGCCCGGGAGGCCAATCCTTTCACGAATGATGCGCGGGTTCAGTACGACAATGTTGCGCTATTCTCGGCATTGGCGCCAGTCGAAATGATGGCGGCGCAATCACCCCATTTCGATATGGGTGACCGCTACTGCCAGGCGCTCGATAATTGTCAGCCGGCAATCGCCAAAGTGCTGAGGACAATTGCACATGCGCCGGAAGGGATCGTCCTATTCCATTGCACAGCCGGCAAGGACCGTACCGGTATCATTGCCGCTCTGATGCTCGCACATGCCGGCGTCGACGACGCTGTTATCATTGAAGATTACGCGCTGACCGGATCGATATTCTCTCCCTTGCTTGCAGACCTCCACGCACGGGCGGTCGCGCGCGGCATACCTTCCAACCTTGCGGACGCAGTCCTTGCGTCGGCGCCGCACAGCATGGCCCGCACACTCGGCCACCTTGCCAGACGTTACGGCGGCGTTGATTCCTATCTCACGAAGATAGGCTTGAGCCAATCCGACATCGCCAGCCTCGAGCGGCGGCTCTGCGTTTGAGCTTGCCTCGTCTCGCTAAAAACGACTTAGCGTAATGCCGGCAGCTGCAGTGGCGGCCGCCTGGTTATCAGGCGACCGTATCATAGCGGCAGGTCAGGGCAGCGTGTGCCCTGCAGCCCTGAACAGCCGATACCATTCCTCGCGAGTGAGCGAGACAGAAGAGCCGGCGGCGGCTTCGGCGACACGCTCCGGCTTCGTGGTGCCGAGGACGACCTGGATCTTTGCAGGATGGCGGGTGATCCACGCGACGGCAATGCCCGTCGGGGTTACGCCATAGGCTTTTGCGAGCTCGTCGATGGCGTCGTTCAAATCGGCAAAATTCTCGCGGTCACCTAGGAATACGCCATCGAAGAAACCCTTCTGGAAAGGCGACCATGCCTGCAGCATCATGCCGTTGATACGGGAATAATCGAGGAGGCCGTTGTCGCGGTCGACCGACTGGTCGAGCCCGGCCATATTGGCGGCAATGCCTGAGGCAATGAGCGGCGCATGGGTGATGCTGAGCTGCACCTGATTGACGATGAGCGGCTGCTTGACTGCGGTCTTGAGCAGTTCGACCTGACCGGGCGTGTGGTTGGAGACGCCGAAATGCCGGACCTTACCGGCAGATTCAAGCGTGTCGAAGGCTGCCGCGACTTCCTCGGGTTCGACAAGCGTGTCCGGCCGATGCAGCAGAAGCACGTCGAGATAATCGGTTTTCAGCGCTGCAAGCGATTGATCCACCGAGGCCAGAATATGTTCGGCAGAGAAATCGAAGAATCCCTTGCGGATGCCGACCTTGCTCTGGATGAGGAGTTTTTCGCGCTCGGCGGCGGTGAGCGAAATAGCCTCGCCGAAGCGGGCTTCACAGCGATGCGGTGCGCCTCCGTAAATGTCCGCATGGTCGAAAAACGTCACGCCGGCGTCGCGAGCGGCGCCGACCAGCTGCTGGATTTCGCCGTTGCTCATATTGGCGATCCGCATCATTCCGAGGATGATGCTCGACACATCGAGGTCGGCTTGCGGAAGCTTGTAGAATTTCATGGTGAACACCTCAGCGGTTGCGAAATAACCAAATGGTTATCCGCTTCTACGGGAACGGCGGTTGCGTGGCTAGCGGAAGCTGTCGCCATCAACGCTGATGTTTTCCCCAATCCCGCCCGCTGGCGTGGATCTGGCAACACCCTTTGCACGCAACTCGTATGATAGGCTAGACATTGCGGTGTTGCGGAATGGGCGTCGTCCGGCGAACTGGAGGAAAACTGCGTGGCGGATCGAACAAAACTGGCGGCATCCCGCAGGGGCATGCAGCGGGTGACACTGCGCACTGTGGCGCGATGAAGCAAAGTGACTATCATACCACGGCGGCACCGCAGTTTCAGGCAGATGATCCACTCGCAACCGTGCGGGATCTGGTCGAGGAGGGGGCCGTCGACGGTATCATTCTCACACATACGACGCCGGCCGATTGGGGAGCGGTCATGGCCGCCTCCATGGTGATGACGCTCCCGATCGCGCTCTTGTTCCTGTTCTTCCAGAGCCTTTTCGTCGGCGGGCTGACTGCAGGGGCAACCAAGGGCTAAACTGATCGAACCGGCGCGGTGTTTCTTATCCGCTCGAGCGACCTGCCGTTAGGCCTCGTCCTCACTTAACGTTTAAAGTCAAAGGCCTGGCCGGATGCACGAAGCTCTTCTAGGGTCTTGCCGACACAGCTGCCGCCCTCCGCGCCGCCGGTTGCCTTCGCGTGGCCATCCAGGGTGATCGTGCCGGCAATCCGTTCAGATGCCATATAGGTCGCGACACCGTCCGCGGAGATACGTGATATGTAGAAGGCATGATAGGTATCTTTGTATTTGCATTGGATGAGCAATGGAAATTGATCGAACGGATTGTCCTGCGCCTGGAGGGTGGTGAGCGGAACCGCCGCCAGCGAGACCAGGCCTGCAAGGAGCATTTTGGTCAATCCGTTTGAAATGCGACCGGATACGTAACTCATTGCTCAATTCCTCTTTTTACACGATCAATTCTGCTGGAATTTGCTGCCGCTAGATCGTCATTGCGATGAGTGCATCGTGATCGAGAAGGCGAACGACGCGTTGCAGTTTGCCGTTCAGGCGGAGGATGCGTTTTTCGCGGAGTTTCGTGAAGCACCGGGCGACGGTTTCGACGGTAAGCCCAAGATAGTCGGCGATATCGCTGCGCGACATCATCATATCGAATTCGCAATCTCGGGGATGACGATCGGCCATTTCATTGACAAAGGCAGCAACGCGCTTCAGAGCGCTTTGCTCGGTGATGACGAGCTGTTTGTGCTGTGCCTTTGCGAGGTTCGTCAGAGCAATATGGAGAAGGTCTATGGGGACAACTGTGTCCTGATCGGCGCGAAAGGGCCTGATACAGGTTTCGCAGACGGCTTCTGCAAAATCGGTTCGCACATTACCTGTCTCGAGTCCAAACCATTCGCCCTTGCCGCAAAAGGATAAAATATATCGCTGACCGCGTGCCGTGAGGCGGTAGATCCGCACCGCGCCCGCTTCGACCTGGTAGATCGCAAGAGCGTGTTCGCCTTCGCTATATATCGTTTCGTCGGGCTTGAGCCGGATTGATTGATCCCTGGCCGCTCCGGCAATGTGGCCATGGCGGTGGCCCTCAACTGTCGTTTGCTTTACGATCGTCTGGTTTTGAAGCATACGCGTCGCCCTCAATCCATATCGCAGCATAAGCAATCGCAGGCCGCGCCGGTATTCGATATACCCCTTACGTAGTGTTACTGAAGCTCGGGCTCATCGACCGGTGTATAAGGTCCATTCTCCTTGATGAGAGCGACACGATGTATCGCGGGAGGTCTGATGGCATCGGATGAAGGAGGAGACAGCCGCGCATTTCAAGATCCTGCGGGCGTGCGTGCGCAGCTTGACCTTATCCTCGCCAGTCCTGAATTCCTTGCCCCCGAGCGCGGCCGCCGTTTCCTGCAATATATTGTTGAAGAGACGCTTGAAGGCCGTGGCGAACAGCTCAAGGCCTATACGATTGCACAGGCGGTGTTTGGACGCGATGCCTCCTTCGATGCTCAAAGTGATCCGGTTGTCCGCATTGAAGCAGGGCGGATCCGACGCGCGCTCGAACGATACTATCTCGTCTGCGGCCGTGGTGATCACATTAAGATTACAATTCCCAAAGGAGGCTATGCGCCGCACTTTTCAGTGGAAGAAGACAGTTCGATTGCAGACGAAGTTTCCATCCCGCAGAACCACAAGACTAAGCGATGGTCCCTTAAGCAGGAGCGACCGGTGCGCTATCGGGATCTCCTGTTGCCGATCGGTGTCGTCGCGCTGTTCGGGGCAATTGCCATACTCGCCCTTATCCGTCCGCTTGAGGCCTATCTCTTTCCACCAAAACCATTACCGGCGCCGGCTACATCAGCGGTGAAGAGCAAGATCACGATTGTTGTCGATCCCTTTACCGTCCTTGGGGGCACTGCGCAGGGAGCTGATTTCGTGAAGGGATTGGCCGATCAGTTGATTGCAAAGCTCATGAAGATAGAGAATCTTATCGTGATTGCTCCGGGCAGGTCCAGCGTGGAAATGTCCGGCTTACTTTTCAACCTGCAAGGAAGTGTGCTCGTCGAAGGCGCGATCCTTCACCTGCATGTCCGCCTGATAAACGGCGCTGACGGTGCAGTTGTCTGGGCAAATCAATATGATCGAGACCTGCGCGGCCATGCCATTCTTGATGTTGAAGAAGAGCTCGCAGCACAAATCGCCATGGAGGTATCGAGCAGCCACAGGCTGAATAACGTCGGCGCCGGTCAATAGCTTTTATCTTGCCGACACAGCGCTGATGACCAGTCCCGCGGCACGCAGTCCGTTCAGGAAGCGTTCCTGGTCCTCTGGTCGTGGCAGTCGGAGCGAAACCTCCTGACGGATATTCGCCATCAAAACGGGCGCGTGGATATTGAGCCAATCTTTTTGCTGCATGGCCTCGCCCATCTTCCCGGCTGCTCCGAGGATGGATAGAAGCACAAGGCGATGCATGGGATTGTTGTCGAGATCGGACCGCCTAGACCATTGCTCAGCCTCTTCGATATCGCCTTTCATGAAGGCGCACAAAGCCATGCCGATCTCATAATAACCTCTGGCGCCAATACCCTTGTTGAGGGCGACCGACAGCAACTCGCAGCCCGATTGCCATTTCCCTGACATCGCCAGGCGAAAACCGTATTCGCCCGCGAGTTCTACATTGTCAGGGTCTGCGGCGTAGGCTGCGGTCCCTACCTTCAGGGCTTCGTCGATATCTCCGCTGAAAAAGTTCACTAGCATCTGTGCCTGCAGCACGTTGGGATTTCCCGGCGCAAGCGATATCGCTCGCTCCGCCGCAGTGTTCGCCAGTGCGAGAGGCAGGGTTGACGATGACATACCCAGCGCGTGGCGGAATCTGATCTCGTCGAGATAGACCGTGGACAGCAACGCCCAGGACACTGCGTCATCGGGAAAACGCTGCGTCGCTTGTTGCAAGCATTCGCGTACCGCACTGTGACTTTGCGCGGTCATGGTCTGGCGATAGCTGGTATAGGCAGGCATACAGATATAGGCGGTCTGGTCTCCCGTCTGTGCCGGTCTCGCTGGCTTATCCGTGTGGGTCTGGAAGATCACGCCATAGGGCTGTGCGATCGCATCGGCGATCAGCCGTGCGACATTGCCTTGAATCGCAAGCTCGTTTTGAGTTTGAAGATCGGCATCAAAATTATCGGCCCAGATGACGACTCCATCCGATTGGCGCACCAGTCTGGCAGCAGCCCGCAGCCTGCTTCCATCGAGCTGGACATTGCCCTGCAATGCGTAATCGGCAGAGGCGCCGTGCTCGCCACGCAGCGGATCGGCGACCACGACGATGTCGTCGAACTGGGCAAGCCGCCCGATAATGTCGTCCCTGAGACCCCGTGCAATATCCAAGCCGGCGTCAGCAGAGCTGCTTTCGGTGAAAAATTCGATGAACACCTTTGGCCCAGGACGTGTTGGCGTCACGACCGCGGTCGAAGCGTCACGCCAAGACAATGCGTGCGTGAGTGCGAGGATAAAAAGAGCCAGCACGACTGCGAGCGCAGCCCCGAGACCCAAAAGGGTGACCAATCCCGGACGATGCGTTTTCGGAAGCGAATGATCCTGAGCTTCGTATTCAGCGTCATGTGCCCTGTCCAGGATCTCTACCGGATCTAGTGGGGCCGGGGCACCCCGCGCATATTCGAAATGCGGGACATATCCGCCTTTGGGCACCGTGATGACGACGTCGTCCTCTTGGCCTGCGACGAGATAATAACGCTCAAGCGCCTTTCGTATTCGGCCTGCTTCGATCCGGACAACCGGATCGTTCTGCGGGTCGAACGAAGCTTCCCGACCGAAAACCACATTTGCGATCGTAAATGCCTTCAGGAAGCCTGATCGACCTGCAAGCGTCTCTTTAACGACGAATTCCAGGAAACTTCGTCCGCGTTTCGGCGCGTGAAATTCCTCGCTTGTAAGAATCCGTTCTACCTGCCGGCAGATCTCGTCAGCCGTCGGCCCAAGCCTACTGAAAGCACTGACCTTTGCGCTCCTCATGACCGCCCCTACGACAAGAGCACGCAATCATTTAAGACCTTTATAACCTATCATATCCCACGAGCCTGAGGTTGCAAGGCGTGTATTAGAATTATCGAAGATAAATGGCCGAACTGCCGGCCGGCAAAGTCTTTGCGGTTTCAAACGGTTGCGCCGCGGTATCGATGGTCATGGCCATTCGCATGAGTTCCGCCAGATTGCGCGCGCCCATCTTGGCCATCACATTGGCGCGATGGACCTCCACGGTGCGCGAGCTGATGCCGAGATGATAGGCTATCATTTTGTTCTGTAAGCCATCGAGCACGCCGGACAGGACCTGGCGTTCGCGGTCCGTGAGCTGGCGTAGTCGCGCCGCAGCATTTTCGCAATCGGTCACGGCGCTGCCGCACCACCCTTGCCTCATTGCTCCATTGATGGCTGCAATCAGGGTCTCTTCGTCGATCGGTTTCTCCAGAAAATCGGATGCTCCAACCTTCATCGCCTGAACCGCCGTCGCGATATCTCCCTGGCCGGTAATGATGATCGCCGGCACGTCTGCGTTTACGCGCCTCAATCGTCGAAGCAATTCGATGCCATGGATATCGGGCATGCTTAGATCGGTAACGAGGCAGCTTCGTCCTGACAGCGGTAGAAGATCCAAAAAAGTTTTCGCGCAACTATGTGCGCGAACCGCAAAGCCTGCCGATACCAGCAGAAACGTTAAAGATCGCCGGAGCGATTCCTCGTCATCGACGAGATGGATTGTAAGGTCATTCGCCATTGATTGCAGCCTCCACCAGCGGAAGCGAAAACGATAGGATTGCACCGCACTGCAATCCCTTGCGCGCCCTTATGTGGCCTCCGTGCGCTTCGATGATGCGTTTGGACAACGCCAGGCCCATGCCAAGTCCGCGCGGTTTACTAGTCACAAACGGGCGAAACAACGCCTCTTCGATCTCGGTGGCAATTCCGCAGCCATTGTCGGACACGTCGACAATCAGTTGCGAGAAATCATCGATTCTGGTGTGGATCTCGATAGACGGTTGCTCCACGCCATCGGTCGCCTCCACGGAATTGCGAATAAGGTTCGTCAACACCTGGATGATCTGGACGCGGTCTGCAAGCACGATGTCCCGCTCTGCTTCGAGTTGCAGATCGATGTGCAGGCCCTTCCGGAATGCTCCGGCGAGCGCAAGTGTCGTTGCGTCGGGAATCAAGGTGTGCATTGCTTCCAGTCGTTTGTCGACGGTGCCGTACCTTGCGAATTCCCTGATATTCTGGACGATCGTTCCTGCCCACAAGGCGTGATGCGTAATTTCGGACAAGGCTTCGCGAAGTTCTCCGCCGTGCCGGCGGCGGTCGTCTGTCACAAGGCGCTCGCAGCCCTCCGAGTAAGCGGTGATCGAAGATAACGGTTGGGACAATTCGTGAGCAAGCGTCGCGGTCATCTCCCCGAGCGCGACTATTCTTGCCAGACGCGCCAATTCACCTTGAAGCTCCTGAACCTGTTGCAATGTTTCGCGCTCCGTTCGGAAGTCCTCGAAGATCGCCGCAGCAAAGGGTTCTCTTTCGTCCTGCTCCCGGATAACGGTCAGGGAAGCTGGAAACTGAACACCGGCTTTGGTCGTTGCTAGGCCAGCGCGCACCGCACCCCGGTCCGCCCAGCGTCCCCTGAGCTGGACGCCCGGCGTCGAGGACCAGACGAGGTCGATCTTGCCATCGAGCAATTCTTCTTCCTCGTAGCCGAACAGGGTCACCGCAGCCCTGTTGCACGCTGAAATTCTATTCTTGCTACTCATGAAAAACACAGCGTCGGGCATGTGCTCATAGAGCTGACGGATCCAGTTCATCTGTGGCCCGTTCTCCTCCTGGGGCAAAGCATGCACAGGTTCGTGGCGCGCCATTTGCGATCCGATGAACGACTTTCGTCCCGTCAGGCTTGAAACGATGGAGCCGTATTTGGCAACATGCGGCGCCGCCTCCATCTTGGTGGACATGATGGTCTCCTCCGCCCCTTCAGAACTGGTCCAGTGCCTTGACTACCTTTTCCTTCTCAACAATAGCGAGAGTTTACCTCCTTTGGACGGTAGCTCGGAGTAGCATCGCGTAGGCTCTATTGGTCTTTTCCCACAACCCGACCTGCCGAAGATCGACCGGGCAGCGTTTGGCCCGGTCCCTTCACCATTGATCCCGCTCAATGCCTCCGGCTCTTCGTTCCGCTACTCTGTGGCACAATTGCCATACGGCCACTTGAGAGAGCTGAAAGATGAGGAAGTTTGCGCTTGCTATTGCTATCGCAACCGCTGCGCCGCTGGTGCTGCCCGTCGCCGCCGAGGAGGCCCGCAAGGAATACCGGCGCATGAATTGGGCAGAAAACCTGCCGGAGTACATCAACAGCTATCAGCGCAAGCGATTTTCGGTCGTCAGTTATCATACCGCACATGAAATCGGTTCGGTGCCTTCGCCGGGCAGTGATGAACATGTGAAGGCAATCCGGGCAGCTATCCGCTCCAACCCGTGGCTCGTTCAGCAATTGAAGGCCAGGAAATTGACACCAAACGATATCGAATGGGCGACGCGTGCCCGCAACGGCAATCTGACTTTCTACATTGAATGAGCGATCGCCCGCTACGCTGGGTTCACTGCGAAGAGAGTTCATGATCGCTGGTATGACGCCAAGGCAGGAATAGCGGAATGCAACATCCGAAGAGTGCTGGCAGGAGAAGCCACGTCGGCAGACCAATTGGCATACCGAAACAATGGCCTCTTGCCGGTCGGTGCATCGTCGGGGAGGGTTCGGTGATGTGGCGGCTGGTCATTACAGCTCCGTTCGGAGAGGATATAGAACTCGCCGTCATCGACGACGAAGGCACCCATGCCCTGGTTTTTCCTTGCCAGCGTCTGCCCGGCGGATGGGCCAACGCCGTGACCGGTGAGATGCTGGACATTCACCCGACCCATTGGCGCACATGGCAAAATCAACGATGCGACCCTTCCAATCTTCATTGAAAGGGGTGCCCTCTTCAACGGCCCGGAATTGAAATGCGCCCCGTCATCTCAGACGAATCTGGCATTTTGGGCGCCCAAACCGGAACATATAGTTTACCGTGCGGGGAACAATCCGGTTCCCTTCCGTCTTCGTATTGCAGACTTGCTATGAATACGGAGCTACCCATGAGCCGAGAACGCGGCCGCAGAAAACTGATGTTGCGGCTTCCGGATATCCGTCATCTTCTGGCGGAGATAACCAACGATACGCTCGCCGAGATGTTCGAGGCCTATGATCTTGCGGTCGATGCGTTGGACAGGTTCCGGACTCAAAGACCGAGGGAAGACAGGCTGATTTCAGAATATGAGCAGCTCTGCCGCGAAATAGAGCAGGAAGTCGTCGTCTACTGTACCAGCCGATGAACCTGCCAGTATTTATCCGATGTGTTCGGTTTCGAGTTCTGTGGTCGCCTGCGGCCAGGCCCAGGCTCTCAACAATTCGTAGAAGACGCTGAGGACGACAGGCCCAAGAAACAGGCCGAGGAGGCCGTGAGAGAGCGTGCCGCCAATGACGCCGATCAGAATGACGAGCATCGGCGTCGAGAGGCCTCTCGCCATCAGGATTGGTTTCAAAACATTGTCGACGACCGTGATCGGCACGGCAAGGCAGGTGAAGACAAAGGCAGTAACGGGTGACCAGGAGAACCACCCCCAGATGATGACCGGCAGAAGCACAAGTCCAGGCCCCAGCTGCATCACGCAAAGTACGAAGACCGCAAAGGTCAGTGCACCGCGTGCCGGAATGTCAAAGAACGCAAAACATAAACCACAGAGCAGAGTTTGCAGGAAGGCAACGCCGATCACGCCCCGTGAGACATTCCGCACAGTCGTTCCAGCTAGCCGCGCGAAGCCGACGCCCCTTTCGCCCGCAATCCGGCTTGCCAGCATCTTTATAGCTTCTGCCAGACGCGTGGCCTGAGTCAGAAACAGGCCGGACAGTATGATTGAAACGACGAAGCTCAGCACGCCGCCGCCGATCGAGGCGAGCTTTGCGACAATGACGCCCATGACCTCACGAACGGGCGCCTGAAACTTGATGATGGTGGACGCCAGGTTGTCCGCAACCTGATTCCAGATGTCATGGATGCGCTCGCCGACGACAGGCCATTCCATAATGGCGGCGGGTGCTGCAGGCAGCGTGAAATTTCCCGTCCGTAACTTGCCGATCAACGCCTGTAGCGCATCGGCAAAATTGACAGCAACAAGGGCGAGCGGCGCGATGATCAGGACGAGGCAACCGATGACGATGATGGTGGCCGCAATTGCCGGCCTGTTTCCAATCAGCCGCGAGAGTGCCTCAAACATCGGAAACAGCGCCACCGCAAGGATCGCCGACCAGATGACGATCAGTACGAAGGGTGCAATGAGAACCATCGTCCAATAGGCAAAAAGGCCAATGATGCCCAATCGGACAAGGTCGCTTACTCTCGCCTCTATCGAAATCTGGCCTGCATCGGTCTTCTGCGCCGGCGTATCGGCTGGCTGGTCCATCGTTGCGCCCACCACTTCCAGGCCAGCGCCGGTTACGGCGTCGTATCGGGTACGACGTGGCGGATGCTGCGATCCTCCATGAAGCCGGCCGGACGCTTCTGGCGTTTCCCGAGATCGGGTTCGTCAAACTTCACCCGTTCATAGGGAATGGATTGCAGGATGTGCGAGATGCAGTTGATCCGCGCGCGTTTCTTGTCGTCCGAAGGCACGATCCACCATGGTGCATGATTGGTGTCGGTCATCCGCAGCATCTCGTCATAGGCACGGGTATAATCCCACCAGCGCTGATAGGATTCCACATCCATGGGGCTCAGCTTCCACTGTCGCACTGGATCGTCGATCCGGCGCCTGAAACGCCGCTCCTGTTCTTCCTCGCTGACGGTCAGGAAATATTTGAGCAGAATGACGCCGCTCTCGACGATGGCCGCTTCAAAGCGGGGCGCGAGTTCCAAAAAGCGCTGCGCCTTCTTATCGCTGCAGAAGCCCATGACACGATCGACGCCGGCGCGATTGTACCAGCTGCGGTCGAATATCACGACCTCGCCGGCGGCCGGCAGATGGGCGATATAACGCTGCATGTAGATCTGCGATTTCTCGCGCTCGGTCGGTGCGGGCAGCGCCACGACGCGGAAGACGCGCGGACTGACCTTTTCCGTTATCCGCTTGATCATTCCGCCCTTTCCTGCAGCATCGCGTCCCTCGAAGACGATGACGATCCTTGCGCCGGCTTTCTTCACCCAGGCCTGCAGATGGGCGAGTTCGACCTGCAACCGGCCGATCTCCTTCTCGTAATCCCATGATTTCTTCTTCTTTTTGTCCTTACCGCGGCTCTCATCGCTGCCGATCTGCTTCGGCTCGTAGTTCTCGTCCATGGTTCTCCCTCCTTCTATCATCAAAGAGCGTTACTCGCCGGCATGGGACTACTGATTTGGTCGATATCGCCGATTAGTGTCCGCAGCGCTTCTTCTCTGCCGTTGAAAATATTGTCGGCGCCGACCATCTTGATGATCCCCGCCCGTTCGAGAATGATGCGGCTTTCGTCGCTGAGATCGGCAAAGGCGAAGATGATGTTCCGCTTCACGAGGATTTCCGCGACGGCTTCGAGCGCAGTCGCGCCGGTGCTGTCGATCTGTGTGATGGCGCTGGCGTCGAGCACCAGGCATTTGGTGCCCGAGGGAAGCTCCTTCACGACCGACGTCAGCCGGGTGCGTACATAATCGGCGTTATAGAACAGGATGCTGCCCTGAACCGCGAAGACGGCCGCGCCCGGGACGGGACGGGCCTCGGGATAGCGCTTGAGATCGAAGAAACCGTGCCGCCCCTCGATGCGGCCAAGAAGGCCGTCGCGCGGAAACATGGTCTGCCGCAGGAGATAGACGAAGGTTGCTATGATCGCGACAATGACGCCATTGAGAACACCAAAGCTGATCGCTCCCCACATGGCGATCAGCGCGAAGACGAATTCCATCCGGCTGATGCGCCAGATCTTCTTGAGCTCAGGGATATCGATCAGGCTGACAGCAGCCATTGTAAGGATGGCAGCAAGCGCGGGAATGGGAAGGATACGCAGTGCCCCGTGGAGGAAAACCAGCACGGCGATCAGGGCGACGGCGGAAACCAACCCTGCGACCTGCGAAACGCCGCCAGTCGATAGATTTATGGCGGTTCGAGAGTCCGACACGCTGACCGGAAACGAACCGAAAAGCCCGGGCGCTATATTGGCTGCGCCAAGTCCGACCAACTCCTGATTTGCATCGACCTCGTCACCGGTCCGCGACGCGAAACTGCGTGCTGCCACGATGCCGGATCCGAAGCTGACAAGAAAGATGGCAACCGAACCAGTGACGACTTTGTCGAGAGGCATCTCGTAAAGCGGAGGGAGGAAAAAGCTCGGAAGTCCACGCGGTATGTCCCCGACGACGGCAATGCCTTGGCCCCGAAAATCGAAAATCGCGGAAAGAGCGACCGAGACTATAACGACGAGAATTGGGCCTGGAATTTTGAAGGGAAAAAGACGAACGATCCATAGCAATGCGAACATGGCAAGCCCGAGAATGAGCGAAGGCCAATGGATAAGGCTGCTTTTGGCAAGCATTTCAACGAGCGGCTGGATCAAGCCATCCGATTCGATCTTCAGCCCCGTGAAGCGACCGATCTGTCCTACAAGAATCGAGAGAGACACGCCGGCAAAGAACCCGACCAGGATGGGGCGGGAAAGAAAGCTTGCGAGAACGCCAAGCTTCAGCAATTTGGCGACGAGATAGCAGGCGCCGACGCCAAGGGCGAGAGCCGCCGCGATGGCTACCCGATCGCCGCCGCTTGTCGGATCGGCGGCGATGATCGTGCCCATTGCAGCGGCCAACACCGACATTGACGCCGCGTCGGGTCCGACAATCAGCAGCCGGGAAGGCCCAAAAATCGCATAGGCGATCGGCGCGACGATACTGGCATAGATGCCAGTTTCCGGTGGTAGGCCCGCAATGGCGGGATAGGCAATAGCGCTAGGCAGGCCGACAGCGGCGATCGACAGCCCGGCCGGAATATCACTGCGAAGCCAGCCCCTATTGAAACCGGCCAAGCCGCGCAATACTGGGAGGTTGCCTATCACTGCTGGCTCCTTATGCTTTCACCGTTGGCTCCCCTTTGCGTTTCGCTATTCGCTGCATCGCCGGGATGACGCCAACCAGGCAATTGATGCTGATCGGTTTTTTTCCAGGAGCCCTGAGCGTGCCGAGCCGGTCGATCGCGTCGACAACACGGATATTAGGCCCGTTTTGGCGCTGAGGCCCGTAGCATCGCGTAACCTCTATCAGCGCGCGGCAGCTTGCCCTGCCTGTACGGATCACCTCCAGGGAAAATGAAGGGATGGGATCGGAGGGCTGGGTGACATTCTGGCCTCGCGGACCGAGTTCGCCAAGCCTTTTTTGGAAGCCGGCTAATGTAAGATCGCGTATTTTACGTCTGCTGCCGATCTGCTTGATATATATAGTTTCCTCATCTGCTTAGCGCAGCTTGATGGCGGGGGCGGGGATGGTGTCGGGAGAGCAAGGTTCGACATATTTGTCCGTCCTTGAGACGGCAGAGACCTATTTTCCCAACCAGAAGCGAGTGGTGCAACGTCTTTTCTACGCAAACGAGCCCTTTCACAGCATGTGTGAAGATCTGACAGCCGCGGCACAGGCACTCGCACATGTCGAGCGATTGCCGGAGGCGGTTCGGGAGGCGCGGCGGCTGGAATATGCTGACCTCGTCGATGCCCTCTTGAAGGAGATGGGGGAGGCGATCGCCCAATCGAAAATTGTGGTGCTCAGGCGGTCGCCGCAGAGCGGTCCAAAATCTCTGTAGGCGTATCTGTCGTTCAATGACCCAAGGGAGGTCCGTCCGTGATGAAAGCAATTTCCCGCAAGCTGCTTGGTGGATTGTCTGCGCTGGCGATTATTGCGTTGCAGCCGGCGCTCCCAGTGCGAGCGCAGACGCAGCCCCCTGTACCGGCAGCAGCGCCGGCGCAGACAAGTGCTGAACAGCCCGCAGCCGCGCTTCTATCCGATGATGAGCTTGAAGTGCTCGTGGCCCGGATCGCGCTCTATCCCGATGAGCTGGTTGCGGCAATTTCGTCCGCGTCTCTCTTCCCTCTGCAGATTATCGAGGCACAGCGCTTTCTGGAGGCAAAGAAGAAGAATTCCGACCTCAAGCCCAAGAGCGAGTGGGACGGCAGCGTTGTCTCGCTGCTCAATTATCCTGACATCGTCAAGATGATGAGCGACGATCTCGATTGGACCCAGTCACTCGCCGACGCGCTCACCAACCAGCAGAAGGATGTCCTGATCGCCATCCAGCAGCTTCGCGACGAAGCGGTGGAAAAGAATATCATCAAAACCGATGACAAGGTGACGGTCGTCACTGAAAACAACAACATCATCATCCGGCCGACCGATCCGGAAAAAATCTATATCCCGCAATATCCGCCGGAGATGCTCTATGAGCCGGGCTATGAGTCAGCGCCAATTTCCTATTACCCCGATTATTACGACAACTATTATTATCCCGGGGCGACGTTCTTCGCTGGCGCTGTGACCGGCCTTGCCTTTGCGGCCATCGTCAACTGGGACGACTGGGGCGTATGGGGCGGCCGCTGGGGTGGCGACATAGACATCGACTGCAACAACTGCCTGAACGACCGCAATTTCAACGGAAGGCTGAAGTGGAACGATGTCAACTGGAACAATGTCGATCGCAGCAAGATCAGCATCAGCAAGGACCAGCTTGCAAAGATAGACCGGTCGACGATCAAGTCCGGCCTGCAGGGCGATAATCGCAACCAGTTGCGTAACAGGGCCAACGACATCCAGGCGAGCCAGCTGCCCGCTAATCGCGCCAACTCGGCACGTGCGCAAGACATTCGCAAAAGTACCGCGCAGGGCCTGAAGGATAGGCCGCAGGCAAATCGACCAACGGCAGGTAATCGGCCGGCCGCATCCCGGCCTGAAGCGCGTCCTCAGAAGGCAGCCAATCGCTCCTCCAAGCCCGCACAGAACTCCGTCAAGAAGGCCAACAAACCGCAGATGGCCGCAAGACCTGACAATCGCGGGCGCCAGCCGAGCGCGCTCGGCAATCCCCAATCCGGTCGGCGTGAAGCCGTTGCCTCACAACGAGGGGCGCAGAGCATGGGCGCCCATCGCCAGTCAGCCCGTCCCCAGCAGCGGTCGCGCCCAATTCCGCATCGTGGCGGTGGTGGGCGAGGTGGCGGCGGCCGGGGTGGTGGCGGACGCCGGTGAGGCCTCTTTCCAGCTCAGGGAGCTACATTATGAAACGTCATTCGACCGTAATTCCGATTTTGCTTGCGGCAGTCATCTGCGCCGTGCCGACAACGCCGGCGCTTTCGCAGGCGCAAACAGATCTCGCCGAATTCAGGGCAGCGACGCCGTCCCCGAAATTCGACAGTCCAGAGCTTGCGCTCGACAAATTGAAATCAGCGCTGGCTTCCGGCCGTATCGAAGATCTCGCGGCTCTGCTCGGTCTCAACGCTGACAAGTTGCGATCCAGCAACGAGGCGACGATCGCTTATGGTCTGATCCGCGAAGGCGCCCAGCGGCAGGCAGTTTTGCGGGATATGGAAGGCACGAAGATCGTCGCCATCGGCGATCGGCTCTGGCCTCTTCCGTTTCCGCTAACCGAGGGCAAGGACGGCAAATGGTCCTTTGACACTCAGCGCGGCCTGGAGGAAATCATCAATCGTCGCGTCGGCGAAAACGAACTCGCCACTATCGACACCATGCATGAATACGTCGCCGCCCAATATCAATATGCATCCGAGGACCGTGATGGCGACGGCATCTATGAATTCGCAAAGAAACTGATCAGCAGTCCGGGCAAACTTGATGGCCTTTACTGGGATCCGAACGTCTATCCCGAGGAGAGCCCTGCAAGCGCTCTGGTTGAGACGGCCGCTTTCGGCGCCGCTAAACGCGGCGACGGCTACTACGGCTATCGCTATCGCATTTTGACGTCCCAGGGAGACAACGTGCTTGGCGGCAAGCAAAACTACATCATCAACGGCTATATGACCGGTGGCTTCGCGCTCATCGCGTGGCCTGTCAAATATCGGGTCACCGGCGTGCAGACGTTCATCGTCAATGGCGCGAACGTCATTTACCAGCGCGATCTAGGACCGAAAACGGAAGAGCGCGCGGCGGCGATCAGAGATTTCAATCCGGATGCCAACTGGACCGTCGTAAGCGAATAGCACCTCAACCGGCGGCGTCCTGCGCAGCCGGCGGAGGGTGCAAGGCAACCGTCAGTGTGCGGCTGGTGCGAGGAGAGCCCGCCAATCAAGCGGACGCCAGTGGAGTTTCGATCCCGGCGGCAAAGATGAGCCTGTTACAGGACGGGCGGGTGGGCCAATGGTTTGGGAACTTCACTCGATCTCGGTCGCTTTCAAGTTTGATATTCCTTCGCGCATTCCGGCTTTTACCGGTCAGTCGACAGGCGGTTCCCAGGTGAGGAAGAAGCCCACGTCTCCCGGCATGCCATCGGGAAAGTTGATGATCATTGCCTTGAGCCCATAGCCTTGTGGCTTGGCAACTTCTTCAAACAGTTCGAGAAGTTCCTTGGCTTTTCCCTGCAGCGTTTTCTGCCATCCGGGTAGATTGTTATTGATGGCCCGGCCGCTATCTGTGCAGAATGTCGAGGGGAAACTATAGATCAGAGCCTCGTATTTTCCGTCTGCAGCCGCCTTCATCACTAGCCGCTTGATGACGGCGCGTTCCGTTTCTCCAACATGTTTGCTGAAAAAATCCTCGACGAACTCAGAATGTTTCTTTGCTTCGCGCTCTTTGATCCTTTCATTGCGCTCCATCTCCAGAAGCTGGAGTTCCAGAGCACGTTTGCGCAGATCTTCGGCACTCGTCATGGGTTGGGATGTGGACGTTTCAGGTGATGTCATCGCCGCTTCCTCCAGAGTATGAAGATAATGATAGGGCGCGTGGGGAGATGAGGGCAGTAAAATACGCGTCCGCCTCGGTAGGATACGGTATCCTACGTCAGCACACAGCTTACCCTGAATTGCTCGCTTAGGTCGCAATCCGTTAATGCGTTTGCCCTTAATTAGGCTGTTCGGTTGAATGCCATTGCCGTTACGCCAACTCGCGTTTATCGTCAGCAGAAGCATGCTGCAGGTTGTAGGCAATCAGGATTTGAGGGCAGCCGATGACAAATGCAGGCGTTGACAGGGGTAGCTGCAGCATCCCTTCTCAGGAAGAGGTGGAACAGCAACTCGAGCGTATTCTGTTCAGCCCGGAGTTCCGTCTTCCGGAACGGGCGAGGCGATTCCTTGAATTTGTGGTGACTGAAATGCTTGCGGGCCGCCGCGATTATCTCAAGGCCTCCACCATCGCGCAGGCGGTTTTCGGCAGAGACGCGAATTTCGATGCCCAGCAGGATCCTTGTGTCCGCATCGAAGCAGGGCGGCTGAGGAGGGAGTTGGAACATTATTACCTAACCGCCGGCGCTGCTGACCGGATCGTCATCACAGTTCCCAGAGGCGGCTATGCGCCGGTCTTCGAGGTGAGGCAAGGTGCTGAGCCCGCAGGTACGTCGAAACCCAGGCCCTCCGGTCAACCGATATCAGGGGGAGGCGATGCGCAGCAGCCGAAAGTTATTGGGGATACGGTCAGCCGAGACAAGACGAGTGGGCTCTGGTCACGACCCGGATATAGGCTCCTTGCGGGAGGTGCGATTATCCTCCTCGTCTCGGCAGCGATACTTCTGCATGCACGCTTATTCGATACGGGAGACGAGAGGGTGGTGGGGATCGGCAACCGCCCCACCGTCGTCGTCGAACGCTTTGAAAGTGCCTCTGAAGGAGGGCTTGCATCCGATATCTCTCAAGGCATCACCGACGACATCATCGAAAAACTCGTCCCCTTCAACGACATCGTGGTCGCCGCCGCGCTGCCGCGCAATAGAGAGGGCCAAGCTTCACCGGAGCCACTCTACACTCTCCAGGGAAGCGTTCGGCTGGAAGGAAGCAATCTGCGTTCAACGGCAAGGCTCGTGCGTCGGGCGGATGGCGTGGTCATTTGGGCGAACAACTACGATGCCGACATGAAAGTGCAGGGCGTCCTGAAAACGCAGTCGAGCCTCGCTGAACATATCGCCACGGCGGTTGCACGGCCGTTCGGCGTCATGTTCAAGACGGACACCGCCAGCATTGCCGGAAGTGCCGATGCTTTTTCCTGCATTCTCTCCTACTATAGCTATCGCAGCGAGATGACTGCGCAGGCGCATGAAGCGACAAAATCCTGTCTGCAGCGGGCCGTTGAAAAGAACCCCGATGTCTCCAATACTGTCGCTTTTCTATCGCTGATCCATCTTGACGAGTTCCGCTTTCCGTACCAGCTGAATACCAAGCCGACAGCCGCCACACTCAATGTTGCTAAAGAACTCGCCGAACACGCGGTGCGGCTCGACCCGAAGAATGCACGTGCTCTTCAAGCACTGATGCTCGCCACTTTTTTCAGCAATGACCCGACCGGAGCCCTGCGTGTCGGCGAGGCCGCCTATGCCAGCAATCCGAATGATACCGAGGTGGCGGGTGAATACGGCTTGCGCCTGTCGATGGCGGGAAAATGGGACACGGGCTGCAAGCTGATTTCCGAGGCCATAAGCAGAAAAGCCGGACCACGTGGATATTACGAAGTCGGAATGGCGCTTTGTGCCTTCATGAGGGGTGATACGCAAGCCGCGGAACTCTGGTCCCGAATGTCGGACCTGAACTACAATCCGATGCATCGCCTCGTATTGCTCTCCATCCTGGGCACGCTGGGAAAAACCGCGGAGGCCAATGAGCAGCTCGACTGGATCAAGCTCAAGTCACCAGCTTTGATCCCGAACGTCAGGCAAGAAGTCGCCAAGCGGCTGGCGCGGACCGAGGACCAGGAACGCTTCTTTGCGGGGCTAAAGGCTGCCGGCGTGCCGGTGTCAGATCAGGTGGCAGGGAACTGAAACGTCCGCTTCGCTGTGCAAGCCTTCAGCTTTTACAATATGATCGCCGGTTCACTCTACTGCATAAGCTGTCAGGGAGCTGTGCTCGCTCAGATCAAACACATGCGAAGCCGACATCATGGTCATCCGGCCGGCGATTACCTTCGACAAAATCTCGATCCGTATGCAGATCGCGTTCGCTCATCGCAATCAACCCCACCTGCAAACTCCCGGGCACCCTTCAGACCCGGGGAGTGTGACATTCCAACTTTGCAGAAACAGGACACTTTAACCTTGCGGTGGAGGAGCTAACCCAAGTGCGTCACGCCTGTTTTGCAGGGTAGGGGATCACACCTGATCCTGCAAATGCGCCATGAACACCTCGGCCTACGTTTGTTGGCGTTTTCGACAGTTCCCTTTTGCCACGGTGCACTCGGGTCGCAGAACCAGCTGCGCGCGCCGATCCCTTCTTCCAAAGCCCTGAATCCGGCAAACTCGGTACCGCGATCAAAGGTGAAGCTTTGACGCGCAAAGGCTGGCAGAGGAGA